>VGVG01000001.1 GCA_016874055.1 Gammaproteobacteria bacterium
TTGGCGGAGAGAGAGGGATTCGAACCCTCGAAGGGCTTTTGGCCCTTACGCTCTTAGCAGGGGCGCGCCTTCGACCACTCGGCCATCTCTCCGTTTACGCGGAGGCAGGATGGTACTTACTGCCCTCCAGCAGGTCAAAACGAACAACTCAGACCCTCGAGTCAGGCCCGCATGCTGCCCTGTGCACACGGCGGGTTATTCGAGGGACCCTCGGATTTGATTCGTTCGAAAATCTCCTCGCGGTGCACGGCGACGTTCTTAGGCGCATTGATACCCACGCGCACTTGACTGCCCTTAACGCCGAGGATAGTGATCGACATTTCTTCGCCAATCATGACGGTTTCGCCAACACGTCGAGTGAGTATGAGCATGTGACCTCCCAATGAGGCGCTCTTGACCGTCGAACCCGAGACACCACACCCCACAGGAGTCCCGCCGCCGGCCTGTGGTCTATGGCCGGCGCCTCCCTATCCGAAGATAGAAGAAAAAGACGGCAACGTCTACCGCTATTCCAGCTTTTGACGGACGTAGGCGGCCACACTCGAGAGGGCGGCCGGCAACTTGGAGGCGTCGGAACCGCCTGCTTGGGCAAAGTCGGGTCGACCGCCGCCACGACCGCCCACCTGGGCTGCAACGTGACCGACGATCTCACCCGCTTTGACGCGACTGATTTCGCCTGCTGTCACACCTGCGACCAAGAGCACCTTGCCCGCAGCGTCAACCGAGGCGAGAACGATGACAGCTTTTTTGAGGCGATCTTTGAGTTGGTCGACCGCGTTTCGCAGCGCGCCGGCGTCAGCGCCGTCAACCGTAGTGGACACGATCTTGAGGTCACCGACCGCAACAGCACCGGCCGCAAGATCGGTACCCTGCCCCGAGGCGAGCTTCTCGCGAAGCGTGCGAGTTTCTTTTTCGAGTTGACGGAGGCGCTCGAACGCGTCGCGCACCTTGGTGCTGAGACCATCGCGACTGCCGCGTACGAGCGAGGTGAGCTCGCGGATCACGGCATCGCCCGTCTCGACTTCAGCGAGCGCGCCCTCGCCGCTCACACCCTCGATGCGACGAACGCCAGCGGCTATGCCGCTTTCGGCGATAATTTTAAAGAGTCCTATATCACCGGCGCGACTGACGTGCGTGCCACCACAAAGTTCCATCGAAAAATCGCCGATGCGCAGCACCCGTACGTTGGACGTGTACTTTTCGCCAAATAGCGCCATGGCGCCCGACGCGACCGCATCATCGTAGGCCATTTCGCGCGTCTCAGCGACGGCATTAAGGCGAATTTGCTCGTTGACGCGACGCTCGATACGTCGTAGCTCCTCGGCGCTCACCGCCTGAAAATGCGAGAAATCGAAACGTAGACGATCGGACGCGACAAGCGAGCCTTTTTGTTGAACATGAGTGCCCAATACTTCTCGTAGGGCCGCGTGCAACAGGTGCGTCGCCGAATGGTTCAGCGTCGTAGCACGACGGAGGTCAGCGTCGACCTCGGCGATAACCGTCATTCCCTCAACAATGGCACCGCCCTCTGCGGTAACGCGACCGATGTGCGAGTGGGCGCCGGCAGAGCCGCGCCTCTGCGTATCCTCCACGACGAAGTGGGCGTTACCGCCCAACTCTCGTAACTCACCGACATCGCCCTCCTGACCACCGGATTCAGCATAGAAAGGCGTGCGCTCAAGGATGACCTCACCGGTCTCACCCGACTTTAATTCTTTGACGCGATCACCGCCGCGCAGTAGCGCGATCACGCGTGATTGGTCTCGCGTGCCACCGTACCCGCAAAAACTCGTGGCGATATCGATCTGCGCCTCGACACGTAAATCGACGCCGAAGCGGCTCGCAGCTCGTGCCCGCTCGCGCTGTGCTTCCATGGCGACTTCGAAGCCTGCGCTATCAATACCAAATCGGCGCTCGCGAGCAACGTCGGCGGTAAGATCAACAGGAAAGCCAAAGGTGTCGTAGAGCCGGAACACGGTCTCGCCGTCAAGCACGCGCATGGCACCCGACTTTGCTGGCTGCTTTATGAGGCGATCGAGTGCCTCGTTAAGCAGTACCATGCCCGTGCTCAACGTTTCGGCAAAGCGCTCTTCCTCTTGTTTTAACACTCGACGCGTGTGTTCAGCGCCTGCACGCAGCTCCGGGTAAGCCTCGCCCATCTGGGCGTCGAGCGCCGAAACAAGCTTATAAAAGAACGCGTCATTTATGCCGATCTTGTGTCCGTGACGGATGGCGCGTCGGATAATGCGACGCAGCACATAGCCGCGACCTTCGTTCGACGGCAGTACGCCATCGACAATGAGGAAGGTGCACGCGCGGATATGGTCCGCGATTACGCGCAGCGACGGGTTCGAGAGGTCTTTCGTGCCAGCCAGATCCGCCGCAGCTCGAATGATGTCGCGAAACAGGTCGATATCGTAGTTGTTGGTGACGCCCTGCATCACCGCCGACAAACGCTCGAGACCGGCGCCAGTATCAACCGAGGGCTTCGGCAGCGGCGTGAGCGCACCGTCTGCTGAACGCTCGTACTGCATGAACACGAGGTTCCAGATTTCGACGAAGCGATCGCCATCTTCGTCAGGCGAGCCTGGCGGGCCGCCCGGGATGTGCTCGCCGTGATCGTAAAAGATTTCGCTGCAGGAACCGCAGGGGCCGGTATCGCCCATGGCCCAAAAGTTGGAGTGTTCGCCAAGACGCGCCAGGCGATCCGCCGGGACGCCAATCTCTTTGATCCAGAGATCTGCGGCTTCGTCATCGTCTTTGTAGACGGTGACCCAGAGACGACTTGGATCGAGCTTCAGCGTGCCGGTGACAAAATCCCAAGCAAAGCGAATCGCGTCACGCTTGAAGTAGTCGCCAAACGAAAAGTTACCGAGCATCTCGAAGAAGGTGTGGTGGCGTGCGGTGTAACCCACGTTCTCTAGATCGTTGTGTTTGCCACCCGCGCGGACGCAGCGCTGCGAGGTCGCGGCGCGGACGTAGTCGCGGTGGTCCTTGCCGAGGAACACGTCCTTGAACTGGACCATGCCTGCGTTCGTGAACAGTAGCGTCGGATCGTTGCCCGGCACGAGTGAACTTGAGGCGATGACCGCATGGCCACGAGCCTTAAAGAAGTCGAGGAATGCGCCGCGCACATCGGTGGCGCTCATGACGGGCGGTTTACCTGGCTTAGCTGTGCTCATCGGCGGGATTTTCGAGTGTCTCGGGGTCCTGACCCAGCGCCAGACGAATATGATCCGATGAAAAGCCCCGATACTGCAAAAATCTCGCCTGCTTACCCTTTTCGGCCCAGGTAGCCGGGGCTTTCTGACCGAACTTCCTCGCCCGAACCTCGCGGCACAGCGAAATGTAGTTTGGCCCTGACTCGATGGCGGCCTCGATAGCCTCGCCCCCGAACCCAAGCTGCTGCAATTTCTGGCGCATGCGGGCTGGACCCTGCCCGCGCGATGTATGAGCCCGCACGAAATTCTCAAGGAAGCGACTGTCATCAAGCAGTCGCTCGGCGCGCAAGGTCTTGAGGGCTGCGTCGATGGCCATCCGGGTGTAGCCCTTCACCGTAAGTTTAGCGGCGAGCTCAGAGGAGACGTAGTCGCGACGGCTGAGCAGCATGAGTGCTGCTCGGCGCGCGGACTCGGGTTGGTCGGGGTGGTCGGTCAATCCTTGGAGGACTCGGTGGCCGCACGCCCGGGCTTGACGACCAGCAGCTTCGCGCGGATCTGGTCTTCGATTTCGCGGGCGATTTTCGAGTTGTTCTTTAGGTACTCACGAACGTTTTCTTTACCTTGGCCGATGCGCTCGCCTTTGTACGAGTACCAAGCACCTGATTTGTCGATAATGTTTTGGGCAGCGCCGAGCTCGATGATTTCACCTTCGCGCGAAATGCCCTCGCTGTACATGATTTCGAATTCGGCTTCGCGGAACGGCGGTGCAACCTTATTCTTAACGACCTTGACGCGAGTTTGGTTACCCGTGACCTCTTCGCCGTTTTTGATGGCGCCGATGCGGCGGATGTCAAGGCGGACGGAGGCGTAGAACTTGAGGGCGTTACCGCCCGTGGTGGTTTCGGGGTTACCGAACATTACCCCAATCTTGAGGCGGATTTGGTTAATAAAAATCACGATGGTATTCGAGCGCTTAATGTTACCCGTGAGCTTGCGCAGCGCTTGGGACATAAGGCGCGCGTGCAGACCGACTTGCAGCTCACCCATTTCACCCTCAATTTCGGCCTTGGGAGTGAGCGCGGCGACCGAGTCGACGACGACGACATCGACGGCACCAGAGCGCACAAGCATATCGGTGATTTCCAGGGCTTGTTCGCCGGTGTCGGGCTGGGAGACTAGGAGGTCGTTGACGTTGACGCCGAGTTTTTCAGCGTAGACGGGATCGAGGGCGTGCTCGGCGTCGACGAAGGCAGCGGTACCGCCGTTGCGCTGGATCTCAGCGACGACTTCAAGGGTGAGCGTGGTTTTACCCGAAGACTCGGGACCGTAGATTTCGACGACTCGGCCGCGCGGCAGACCGCCAATGCCGAGTGCGATATCTAAACCCAGCGAGCCGGTCGAGACGGCTTCGACGTCGTAAGCGGCCGAAGCGTCGCCAAGGCGCATGACGGAGCCCTTACCAAATTGTTTTTCGATTTGGCCCAGCGTTGCGGACAGGGCTTTCTTACGGTTGTCGTCCATGAATCCCTCACGAGGAAAAACTGACAGGTAGAAGCGCAGCAGATAAATTATCCCACATGAAAACCCTCGCGGAGCGCCGTAAAATTGAGTGAATGCGTTTATTTCGCGTGACGTTCACCCGATATACAGGGGCGGTCAGGAAGCGCAACTGTATAAACCGCGCAGCGCGAACACGACGGCCTTCCGACGCACGCGGTTGCGATCGCCACGAAAGCGCTTGACGACCGCCGTGATCGACATTCGATGATTATGCTTGCGCGCAAACGCGAACCACACCGTGCCCACCGGTTTGCCTGGCACCGCGCCGCCCGGCCCTGCAATGCCGCTGATGGCGACGGCGAGATCGGCACCACTACGTCGAAGGGCCGCTCGCGCAAGCGCGCGTACGACGGGCTCGCTCACGGCGCCGTGACGGCGCAATGCCGACAGCGGCACACCAACGTGACGATTTTTGGATTCGTTGCGATAGCAGACCCAACCAGCGAGGAACCATTGGGAACTGCCGGGCAGATCCGTCAGGCACTTGGCGAGCCACCCTCCCGTGCAGGACTCGGCCGCCGCCACGGTGAGGCCGGTGGCGTGCAGTCGGCGCGCGAGTCGTCGAATGTCCTGTTCCATGATGGGGGGACGATAACAGATCGGCCCGAAGCCCCTCAGCCCATGACCTCACCGGCCGTATCGCCGCCGAACAAAAAGGTAAACTCGCCGGCCTGAATTTCCCGAGTGTCGATGATGACAGGGTCCGCCGATCACACCCCGGTCATACAGCAATACCTTCGATTGAAGGGACAGCATCCAGATGCCCTCCTTTTTTATCGGATGGGGGATTTTTACGAACTATTCTTTTGACGATGCGCGTCGTGCGGCACAACTACTCGATATTACTTTGACGGCCCGCGGCCAGTCGGCGGGCGTACCGATCCCGATGGCTGGCGTACCAGCGCACGCGGTCGATAATTATCTCGCACGTCTAGTGCGTAAAGGTGAGTCGATCGCAATCTGCGAGCAAATCGGTGATCCGGCTAGATCGAAGGGTCCGGTCGAACGTGCCGTCGTGCGCATCGTGACGCCCGGCACCGTGACCGATGCAGCGCTACTCGATGAACGGCGTGAGACGCTGCTCGCTGCACTGATGCCGCTTGCTGCATCGAACGACGAGGCGCTCGATGGACCCTTTGGTCTCGCGTGGCTCGATCTCAGCGCAGGACGATTCTCAGTCCTCGAGGCAACTGACGCGCAGGCGCTCGCCGCAGAACTTGAGCGTTTGCGTCCGGCTGAACTTTTGATGCCCGAGACGCTTGCCGTGACGCTCGATTACAGGTTGCCGGAATCGCTGACGACAGTGCTATCCCCGTGGATGCGACGCGCTCGACCGCCCTGGCATTTCGAGGAAGAGACCGCGACCCGCACGCTCACCGAGCAACTTGGCACGCTGGGTCTGCACGGGTTTGGCGTGGAGTCGATGCCGCTGGCAGTTGGAGCGGCAGGCGCATTACTGCAATACACCGAAAGAGACGCAGCGTACGGCGCTCCCCCACCTGCGTACGCTGCGCGTGGAGCGGCGCGAGTCGACGCTGCAGATTGACGCGGTAACGAGGCGGAACCTCGAAATCGACAGCAGCATAAGCGGGCGCGAGGACGCGACGCTGATCGCGCTCTTAGATAGCACGGTCACGGCGATGGGTGCGCGCGCTCTGCGGCGCCAGCTCAACCGTCCGGTGAACGATCACGAAGAACTGCGCGCGCGGCTCGCGATACTGGTCGAGCTGGTCGAGTGCGGACGTTACGCCTTGCTGCGCGATGCGCTGCGACCGATCGGCGACGTCGAACGTATTTTGGCTCGAGTCGCGCTGCGCTCGGCACGACCACGGGATTTGACAGGTCTACGCCTCGCCCTTGCCGCCTTACCGACGCTTCGAGCGTTTCTCGCAACGCTGTCCTCGCCTCGTTCGACGGCGATCGCGGCGGCTGTGTCGGGCCATGACGCCGAAGTTGCCCTGCTGCAGCGCGCGATCGCTGAGGAGCCCTCAGCCATGATCCGCGACGGTGACGTCATCGCCGTTGGCTACGATACCGAGCTCGATGAGCTACGTCGGATTTCGACGCACACCGACGCGTTTCTGCTCGAACTTTAGATCCGCGAGCGCGAACGCACCGGCCTTTCGCAGCTCAAGCTCGGCTATAACCTGGTGCAGGGTTTTTTCATTGAGATCCCGCGCAGCCAGGCAGATAACGTCCCGAACGATTACCTTCGCCGTCAGACCGTTAAGAATGCGGAGCGCTTCATTACGCCTGAGCTCAAAGTCTTCGAAGATAAGGTGTTGAGCGCGCGCGAAAAATCACTCGCCCACGAGAAATTTCTTTACGAGGCAGTACTCGATGAGCTCTGCGCGCAGCTAGCTGCGCTACAAGACTCCGCAGGCGCCATCGCGGAACTCGATGCGATTGGGCCACTCGCCGAACGAGCGGTCAGTTTACGTTGGTCGGCACCGACGCTGACTTCGCAGGCGGCACTGCGGATCACGGGTGGTCGACATCCCGTAGTCGAACGCTTTCTCGCCGAGCCTTTCGTACCAAACGACATCGCTCTCGATGCCAGCACCCGGATGCTCGTCATTACCGGCCCAAATATGGGCGGTAAGAGCACGTACATGCGGCAGGTTGCACTCATCACTCTGCTTGCACACATCGGCAGCTATGTCCCTGCACACTCTGCGACGATTGGTCCGATCGACCGCATTTTCACGCGGATTGGTGCAGGAGATGATCTTGCAGGAGGTCGCTCGACGTTCATGGTCGAGATGACTGAAGCGGCGAATATCTTACACAACGCCTCGATGCGCAGTCTGGTACTCATGGATGAAATCGGTCGTGGCACAAGCACTTTCGACGGCCTATCGCTCGCCTGGGCCATCGCCCGTCATCTTGCATCAAAGATTGGTGCGTTTACTTTGTTTGCCACACATTACTTTGAACTGACCGCACTCGCCGCTGAACTTCCTAGCGTACTGAACATACACCTGGATGCCACCGAGCATCGACAGGGTATCGTGTTCATGCACGCGGTGAAACCAGGACCGGCGAGTAAGAGCTACGGTCTCGCTGTAGCCAAACTTGCCGGAATACCACGTGAGGTGCTTACCGAAGCGCGGCGCTACCTGAATACTTTGGAGGACCAAGCGCGAAAATCGTTGGGGTCCCAAGGGATGCTTGAGCTCGATTCGGCCTCGGGCACGGCGAGGGAGGTCGAGCCGAGCGACGAACTTGCTTCGGTCCGCGCGGCGCTGAACGCGCTGGAGGCGCTGGATCCCGACTCACTGAGTCCGGGTAACGCGCTGCAAAAACTCTACGAACTCAAAAACTGCTGAACTAAACGCAGACAGTTCTATCAGCTTGCGGGCGTCTACGGCTGGCGGGCACGAATGTGCAATTCGCGTAGCTGCTTATCGGAAACTTCGGTCGGCGCATCGGTCAGGGGACACGCGGCGGTCTGGGTCTTCGGGAATGCGATGACGTCGCGAATGCTGTCGGCGCCGGAGATGAGCATGGCGAGTCGGTCGAGACCGAACGCGATACCCCCATGCGGCGGTGCGCCAAACTTAAGAGCGTCGAGCAGGAAGCCGAACTTACGCCGTGATTCCTCGGCGTCTATCCCAAGCAGATCGAATACGGTGGACTGCAAATCCTGACGATGAATACGCACTGAGCCGCCACCGATTTCGGAGCCGTTGAGCACCATGTCGTAGGCCTTAGCGAGCGCCTTACCGGGGTCGGTACGCAGGGTCTCGGGATCGAGATTCTTCGGCGAAGTGAACGGATGGTGCCTCGCACCCCAACGCTGTTCATCCGAATCGAACTCGAACATGGGGAAGTCGATGACCCACAACGGTGCCCACACGCCCTGCACGAGCCCAAGGTCGTGACCGACCTTAAGGCGCAGCGCTCCGAGCGCATCGTTGACTACCTTCGCGGAATCGGCACCAAAGAAAATAAGGTCGTTGTCGGCTGCAGCCGTGCGCTCAAGAATGCCAACCACCGCTGCATCGTCGAGAAACTTGATGATGGGCGACTGCAGACCATCCCGCCCCTTGGCGCGCGCGTTGACCTTAATGTACGCTAGGCCCTTGGCGCCGTAACGGGCAACGTACGCAGCATAGTCGTCGATTTCTTTACGGGTGAACTTACCGCCGCCTGGTACGCGTAGCGCCGCTACTCGACCATTCAGGTCTTTAGCGGACACGGCGAACACTTTGAAGTCGCAGGATGCGACGAGATCAGCAATATCGACGAGCTCGAGCGGATTGCGCAGATCCGGCTTATCGCTCGCGTAGCGACGGATCGCTTCGTCGTAGCTCATACGCGGAAAAGGCTTCGGTAATTCGACCTTCGCCACGGTCGTGAAAATGTGGCGAATCAACCCTTCCATGATCGACATGATCTCGTCCTGACCGAGGAAGGACGTCTCGATATCAAGCTGCGTGAAGTCAGGTTGCCGGTCAGCGCGCAAGTCTTCGTCTCGGAAGCAACGTACGATCTGGTAGTAGCGGTCGAAACCGGAGATCATCAGCAACTGCTTGAAGATCTGCGGCGACTGCGGTAACGCAAAGAATTTGCCGGGGTGCGTACGCGAGGGGACGAGGTAGTCGCGTGCGCCTTCGGGCGTCGCCTTGGTAAGCATCGGCGTCTCGATATCGCAGAAGCCGGCGTCGTCAAGATACTGGCGCATTGCGCGCGTGATCTGATGCCGCTGACGCAAGCGCTGACTCATCTCGTCGCGACGCAGATCAAGAAAGCGGTATTTGAGGCGTACTTCCTCGGAAACGTTTTCGTCGAGCTGAAACGGCAGCGGCTCGGAACGATTGAGCAACTCGATGCTTCGAGCGAGTACTTCGATCTTGCCTGAGACGAGATTCGCATTGGTCGTACCCTCGGGACGTGCACGCACGAGACCTGTGATACTGACGACGGATTCGTTACGCAGTTTTTCGGCTTCGGCGAACACCTCAGCAGCGTCGGGATCACAGACGATCTGTAAGAGACCTTCACGATCGCGCAGATCGACAAAGATCACGCCACCGTGATCGCGACGGCGGTGGACCCAGCCTGCGACGGTGACCGTGCTGCCAATGAGCGTTTCGCTGACGTGACCGCAGTAATGTGTGCGCATAAAGGGCGGGGATGTTACAAACTCGGTCGGCCTGCCGCCACTACGATCTGAGGTACCACGCGCGGTCGAGTTCGGTGACCTGCGCCGAGAATCGATCGCACTCCTGCCGCTTGATCGCGAGGAACACCTTCAAAAACCCCTCTCCCAATGTGCCCCGTAAAAACTCCGATGCGGCAGCCCGGTCGATGGCCTCGTGCCAGGTCTGGGGCAGCTCGCGCGGACCCGAGTTCTGGCGATAGCCATTACCGGTGACCGGCGGGCCCGGGTCGAGCTTTCGATCGATACCTCGTTCGAGGCCGGCCAATACGGTGGCAGCGACCAAGTAGGGGTTGGCGTCGGCGCCGGCGATGCGATGCTCAATATGACGCGAGTCCGGCGGACCGACGGGGACGCGCAGCGATACCGATCGATTGTTGACGCCCCAGCTCGCCGCAGTCGGCGCATAACTTTGACTGCGGAACCGTCGATAGGAACTCCCGTTGGGCGCGAAGACGAGCAGGCTCTCGGCGATGGTGGCCTTGAGTCCACCGATGGCGTGTCGCAGTAGCGGCGTGCCCGATGGATCGTCAGAGGCGAAAAGATTTTGGCCGTTACCACCGGCGAGGCTCACGTGTACATGCATGCCGCTACCAGCAAGATCGGCGTAGGGCTTAGCCATGAACGTTACGAGCAGATCGTGACGCGCCGCGACGCCGCGCAGTAATCGCTTGAGCATGACGGCCTCATCGACGGCCCGCATCGCATCGTCGCGATGAGCGAGCGTGATTTCGAATTGCCCTGGCGCGTACTCGGACATCAAGGTTTCAGCGGGTATACCCTGCGCACGCGCCGCGACATAGACCTCATCGAACACGGGTGCGAGTTCCTCGAGTCGAGCGAGGCTGTAGGCTTCGATGTGGCCTGGGTCGCGCGCGATAGCACCTGCAGGTGAGGCATCGGTCTCTTGTAGCACGTAGAACTCGAGCTCCACCGCGAGCACGGGACGTAAGCCCCGACCTTGTAGCCGAGAAATCGTACGCGCCAGCACATGACGCGGATCGGCGGGCGCTGGTTCGCTATTGAGTGTGTACATGGACAGCATGACTTGCGCCGTCGGTCGCGAAAGCCATGGCGCACGTGCGAGAGTCCCCGCTACGGGTCGGCAGATGAGATCGGCATCACCCGTATCCCAGACGAGTCCGGTTTCATCGACGTCCGTCCCCGTGATGTCGAGTCCAAGAATGGAGCCCGCAACGGGACGGCCATGCAGATAAAGCCGCTCAAGCTCGCCGACGCTCGCCGTCTTGCCCCGCGCGACACCGGAGGAATCAGTGATATAGAGCTGCACGGCCTCGATGTCAGGTTGCTGCGCGAGAAATTCTTTAAGTTCGTTACTCATTGAGGTTGTTCGCTAACGATTACGGCATCGAGAAAACTTTCGATACTTGTACACAGCGCCTCAACCTGCGACGCCTGAAGCATCGGAGCGGTTAGCATCATGTTATGAAACGGGGTCACCAGCAAGCCACGATTGAGTAACCAAAGATGCAATGTGTGCTCGAACTCAGGCCGCATCGCAGCCTCAGCTTCGCTGCCATTACGGGGCGCCGGCCCGAAACCAAATTCGATTCTGGCGCCGACGCACGAGACATGCCAATCGAGATTATGCACGGCGAATACTTTCAGAAGCCCCTGCTCGAGGCGCGTCGCCGCCGCCTGCATCGCCGCATGTGTCGTCTCGGTGTGTAAGTGCGCGAGGGAGGCCTCGAGGGCTGCAAAAACTAACGGGTTCGCCGCGAGCGTAGTACCCATCCCTGAGTGGCCGCCCGCGCGCGAGGCGAGTACGCACTGCATGCGCGCCTCGACCTCGGCGGTAAAACCGAGCACGGCGCATGGTAATCCGCCGGCGATTGCCTTACCGCAGACCCAAAAGTCGCCGCTCAACTGGTGCGTACCGGCATAGCCGCCGGGACCCGAGGACAACGTATGGGTTTCATCGATGATGAGTAACGTACCGTGACGCTGGCACAGCGACTGCAGGGTTTCGAGATAACCTAGGGCCGGGAGCACCATGCCGATGTTGGTCATCACGGGTTCAGCGATAACGGCGGCGATGTCGCCCGCGCGAAGCGCCTGCTCAAGTGCGGCGACATCATTAAACTCGATGGCAACGCTCGCCTGCGAATAATCGAGCGCGGAGCCGATAGCCCCCTCGCGCATTACGGTGCGCCCCGCTCGGCGGCGAACCATCGTCTCCTCGACAATACCGTGGTAACAACCCTGATAAACCATAATCTTTGATCGCTGGGTAAGGGCACGCGCCCAACGTAACGCCGCGCGGTTGGCGTCGGTCGCCGTCTGCATGACCTGCCAGAAGGGCCATCCAAATCTTCGAGCGAGTTGCTCACCAACGGTTGCAACGCGCTCATCAGGCAACATACAGGTGAGACCGCGCGCCGACTGCAAGCCAATGGCTTCGGACACGGCGGGCGGCGAGTGACCGAACATCGAGCCTGTATCACCGAGACAAAAGTCGGTGTAGCGCAGACCGTCGACATCGGTCAGCGTCACGCCTTCGACGTGCGCGACAAACATCGGATGTGGCGTGCCCCAGTCGGTCATCCAATGCATCGGCACACCGGAGAGCCAATGCGCTCGCGAACGCTCGGCTAACGCACGCGATCGCGGTCGCCTCGCAACGAAGGCTGCCCGCTCACTCTCGAGGAGTCGGGACAGCGCGGTAGTCATTACTTAGCCTTGCGAGGCTTAGCGCGTGAGGGTTTAGCGGCGGCTTTACTATGCGTCGACTTGGTGGACGCTGCTTGGTCAACAGCCGGCTTTAAACTCTCGCTCTTCGGCGCGTCGGACTTCGCAACTTCGGCTTTTGCAGCGTCGGTCTTCGCGGCGTCCACCGGCGCGGCGTCGGACTTCGAGCCCTCGGTATCCTGAGACTGAGCTTTCTGCGTCTCATCGCTCTCGCCAACGAGATTGCGTTTCCGGTCCTGCTCTGACTTAAAGTCAGTCTCGTACCATCCGCCGCCCTTCAGACGGAAGATCGGCGCGGAGACGAGTTTGACTAACGAGCTCTTACCGCACTTCCCACATTTACGCAGCGGCTTATCGGAGATTTTTTGCAGGACTTCGGTCTGCGCCCCGCAGGCCCGGCACTCATATTCATAAAACGGCATGGCGCTCTATTATAGCGGCTTAGTCACTCGTCGCTCGATCATGCGTTTTTCCCGAAAGCCAGGCGGCCGTCCTCGCTGAGGCTCACGTGGATGTGGTCACCCGGCGCATAACGTCCCTGCAGCAGCTGCTGTGCAAGTGGATTTTCGATCTGTTGCTGAATCGCGCGCTTGAGCGGGCGCGCCCCGTACACCGGATCGAACCCTGCCTCGCCGAGTAGGTCGCGTGCCCTCTCGTTGAGTGCAAGATCAAGTCCGCGCTCTGCGAGCCGCTTGCGCAACTGCCCAAGCTGGATATCCACGATGGAGCGAATCTGCTCAGTTCCGAGCGGATGGAAGACGACGATGTCATCGATGCGATTGACGAATTCGGGCCTAAAATTTTGCTGGACGATTTCAAGTACCGCCGTCTTCATCCGAACGTAGTTCTTCTCACCGGCGTATTCCTGGATGACCTGCGAGCCGAGATTCGAGGTCATGATCACAACCGTGTTACGGAAGTCAACGGTACGACCCTGCCCATCGGTAAGGCGTCCATCGTCGAGCACCTGCAGCAAGACATTGAATACGTCGGGATGCGCCTTCTCGACTTCATCAAGCAGGATCACCGCATAAGGACGACGACGCACGGCCTCAGTGAGGTAACCGCCCTCCTCATACCCGACGTAACCCGGGGGCGCACCGATGAGTCGCGCGACAGAGTGCTTCTCCATGAACTCCGACATGTCGATGCGCACCATCGACTCCTCGGTGTCGAAGAGGAACTCGGCGAGGGATTTGCAGAGCTCGGTCTTGCCAACACCGGTGGGCCCGAGGAACAGGAACGAGCCGTTCGGTCGGCGCGGATCCGACAGACCTGCACGAGAGCGTCTAATGGCATTCGAGACGATCCGTACACCCTCGTCTTGCCCGATGACGCGACGCGATAGCGCTTCCTCCATGCGCAGAAGTTTTTCCTTCTCGCCTTCAAGCATCTTAAATACCGGGATGCCGGTCCACTTCGAGACAACCTCGGCGATTTCCTCATCGGTAACCTTGTTACGTACGAGCTGCGTGGTCTTCCCCTCGGCTGCTTGCGCGGCGGCAAGTTTCTTTTCAAGTTCGGGAATACGCCCGTATTGCAGCTCCGCCATGCGCGTAAGATCGCTCCGACGTCGCGCTGCATCGAGGTCGGTACGTACTTTCTCGAGTTCTTCTTTAATACCTGAGGCGCCCTGCAGCGTCGCCTTCTCGGCCTTCCATATATTTTCAAGGTCGGCGTACTCGCGCTCAAGCTGCACGAGATTGTCCTCGAGCGCAGCGAGCCGCTTACGCGTAGCCTCGTCCTTTTCCTTTTGGAGCGCGACCTGCTCGATCTTCAGCTGGATGATGCGCCGCTCGAGTTTGTCAAGCGCCTCAGGCTTGGAGTCGATCTCCATGCGAATGCGCGCCGCGGCCTCATCGATAAGATCGATCGCTTTATCGGGTAGTTGCCGATCAGCGATATACCGATGCGAGAGTGTTGCCGCGGCGACGATGGCCGGATCCGTGATGTCAACGCCGTGGTGTACTTCGTAGCGCTCTTGCAGACCGCGCAGAATAGCGATGGTGTCTTCGACCGAGGGCTCGTCGATCAGAATCTTCTGGAAACGCCGCTCGAGTGCTGTGTCCTTCTCAATGTATTTACGATATTCGTCGAGCGTCGTGGCGCCAACGCAGTGTAGCTCGCCGCGCGCAAGCGCAGGCTTCAGCATGTTGCCGGCGTCCATGGCACCCTCGGCCTTGCCGGCGCCCACCATGGTGTGCAGCTCGTCAATAAAAAGAATGATCTGTCCTTCCTGTTTGGCCAGATCATTGACCACGCCTTTGAGACGCTCTTCGAATTCGCCCCGGAATTTAGCGCCCGCGATGAGCGCACCCATGTCGAGTGCCAGAATGCGCTTGTTACGCAGGCTCTCAGGCACCTCACCGTTGATAATACGCTGAGCGAGACCTTCGACGATTGCAGTCTTACCGACGCCCGGCCCACCGATAAGCACAGGGTTATTTTTAGTGCGACGCTGTAGCACCTGGATGGTGCGACGAATTTCGTCGTCGCGACCAATCACCGGATCGAGCTTGCCGTCGCTCCCGCGCTTCGTGAGGTCGATAGTGTACTTCTCAAGGGCCTGTCGGCCCTCTTCGGCATTGGGGTCCTGCACCTTCTCGCCGCCACGAATTTCATCGATCGCTCTCTCGAGTGCCGACTTCGAAAAACCAGCGTCTTTCAGGAGTCGGGCAAGCAATACGCGATCCTCGAAGGCTGCAAGCACAAAAAGTTCACTCGAGATGAACTGGTCGCCTCTGCCCTGCGCCAACTTGTCAGTGACATTGAGCAGTCGTTGTAAATCGTTAGAGATATGAATCTCGCCCGGCGTGCCCTCAACTTTGGGCAAGCGATCGACAGCGGCAAGTAAATCGCTCCGCAGACGCTGCGAGTTGCCGCCCGCCTTGGCGAGCAAGGGTCGTACAGTACCGCCCTGTTGATCGAGCAGCCCAAGCAGCACGTGGGCAGGCTCAACGATTTGATGATCGCGTCCGAGTGCGAGCGATTGGGCCTCACCGAGGCCTTGTCGGAATTTTTCGGTCAGCCTCTCTTGGCGCATGTGCGCTACCCTCGCGTAAGCCGTTGCGGCCCCCTGTATCGTTAGGGCATCGGCAAGGCTTTCAAGGGTGCGGCGGGCCTAGATCCCCCGCAATCAATGCAGTTGCGACTCGGCGAGGATAATCAGTCCGATGCCCGCCCCGATCCACAAGACCTGGAAGGCGCTCGCACGAAGATCGGTCCGCTTGTGCAGGCCGGGGATCAGGTCGGCCACCGCTACGTAGAGCAGAGTCGCCGCTGCGATCGAGAGCGCATAGGGTAATAGGGTCATGGCATCGCGCAGTGCGTACCAGCCTACAAGTCCGCCGAGCACCGCCGTGAGGCTCGAGAGTACGTTCCAAGTGAACGCGCGCAAGCGGCTGAACCCACCATATAGCAGCAAGGCGAAGTTGCCGACTTCTTGCGGGATTTCGTGCGCCAAGATGGCGAAGGTCGTCACCATGCCGAGGTGAAAGTCGGTCAAAAATGCGGCGGCGATCAGCACGCCGTCAATGAAATTGTGCAGGCTGTCGCCCACCATGATGAGCCAACCTGAGACCTCGCGACGATGATGCTCGTGCGTGTGGGCCGTCTCCACCGCCTCGGTGTGACAGTGTCGCCACAACAAGAATTTTTCGAGCACAAAAAAAAGTGCAATGCCGCAGAGCAGCGCCACGCCGACGCCGTACACATTGAGTGGGCCGGCTTCGGTCAAGGCATGGGGGATGAGCGCGAGCAGCGCTGTGGCGAGCAGCGTACCGGTCGCGAAGCTCACGCTGTGGGGCAGGATCCGATCCCGACGCTCTGCCGAGAGCAACAGGAGCGCGCCGGCAATGAGCGCAGAGAGCACCCCACTGAGCGCGGTGAACAGGAGGATCGCCGTGAGGGTGTCCATGGATGTTATATCCTAACACCGTATCAGGGGCGCCAGATCAGGGCTGCCATCCGACCCGTCAACTGATCTCGCCGGTGTGAGAAGAACCGGACCGGATCGGCAGCCGTGCACCATTCCCCGCCGTCGACCTGCCCGATACCGAGCGCCGCCAACCGCTGCCGCGCAAGCGCGGGCAAATCGCATTGCCAGCGACCTTTCGCGTTGCGCTGGAAAGCCTCTTCCGTCGCCCGGCGCATCCCCGCATGGCTTTGCGGAGCTGTCCGCAAGGCCTCGTTACGGACGTCGTCGGCCACTTCGAAGTGCGCCGGCCCGATGGATGGGCCGAGCCAGGCGACCAGATCGGCGGCTGGAATCGCTGTGGCGGCTACCGTGGCCTCGAGCACTCCAGCGGTAAGGCCGCGCCAGCCTGCATGGGCGGCGCCAAGCACGCGACCGTCCCGACTCGAGAAGAGCACGGGCAGACAGTCAGCCACCTGAATGGCAAGCACAACGCCCCGGGAGCGCGTCACGAGGGCATCAGCGCGTGGCCTTGAATCTGAGGCTAGGCGCGAGTGCTCGTTAACCTCGAGGACCTCTCGGCCGTGAACCTGATTGAGCCACACCGGTTCGGAGGGCAGATGGAGGACGTTAACGAGTCGACGTCGGTTCTCGATTACAGCCGCCGGATCGTCGCCGACGTGAGCGCCGAGGTTCAGCGTTTCCCAAGGCGCTTCGCTCATCCCACCGCTACGCAAAGAAAACGCGGCGCGTACATTCGCAGGCGCGGCCCAGCGCGGTTCGAGCATGGGCACCGTCATGCGCCGCCCTCGGTCGTCGCCCCGCCCTCGCTTAATATTTTGAGCAGCTTGGTCAAATCTTTAGGAAGCGGCGATTCGAAACTGACTTCGCGCCCCGTCGTCGGATGCCTAAGCCCCAGACGCGCAGCGTGCAGCGCTTGTCGGGTAAAAGCGGTCACCGCCCCGCGCACCGCAGGCGTGACGCTCGCTGGAATACCGCGCCTTCCACCATAGATCGGGTCACCCACGACCGGATGACCGATATGCGCAAGATGCACGCGGATCTGGTGCGTGCGACCCGTCTCAAGCTGTACGCGTACGAGCGTGTGTGCGCCGAAACGACGCTCGATGCGGTAATGCGTGATGGCCTCACGTCCATCGCTACGCACAGCCATGCGTATGCGCTGCGTACGATGTCGACCGATCGGGTCGTTGATGGTACCACCGCCCGTCATCACGCCCTGGCAGAGCGCGAGATACTCACGACCGATGTTGCGCTCCGCGAGCACGCGCACGAGCGTCGCCTGCGCCGCTGGCGTACGCGCAACGACGAGTAGCCCCGAGGTGTCTTTGTCGAGCCGGTGAACGATGCCAGCGCGCGGGACTCGATTGAGCTTCGGGTCAAGCTCGAGCAAAGCATTTTGCAACGTGCCACCCTTAACGCCGGCGCCAGGATGCACCACGAGACCCGCAGGTTTGTCGATAACGAAAATCGCTGCGTCTCGGTACACGATACGAAACGGTACTGCCGGCGCGCCCGCACTCACTCGATCATCGGCAACGAACTCGGTCTCAATCCGCACTTTGACGCCACTGCGAACAGGCGCCCGCCGCGTAGGGACAACCCCCCGGATACGGACGCGACCTTCATCGATCCACCGTTGCAATCTCACCCGCGAGTATTGTGGTAGCAAGTGTGCTAGGGCGACATCGAGTCGCTCACCCGCAAGGGAATCGGGGAGCGTAAGTTCGTGAATCTCCGGGGAAGGCATGTGCCAGGATATAATGCCTGCCTTTAAGACTCGGAATCCAATAATCCCGATGCGCGAGCCGAACGGCGAGTCCTCTGTAATGCGGTCCTGGCAGCGTGTGCTGCGTACGAGTCTCGTTCTCGGCCTGCTGCTCGCGATCGGTGCCTGCGCCGCAGGCCGCGAAGAGCTCGATCCCGCCCGCGGAGGGGCCGGTGTAGTGTATGAGCGGGCCAGAAAGGCGCTTGACAACCAGGACTATGACAACGCCATTCGTCTTTATGAGGCGCTCATTGCGCGTTATCCGTTTGGCGCCGAAGCGCGTCAGGTCCGTCTTGATCTCATTTACGCCTATTATAAGGGTCGCGAGACCGAGTCCGCGCTCGATCAGGCCGACACCTTCATGCGCGAGAACCCGACCCACCCGCGCCTCGACTACGCCTATTACATCAAAGGTCTCGTCGACTTCGAACGCTCCGTCAATTTTATTGAGCGCTGGTTCAACGTAGACCTTGACGAGCGTCCGCCGCAGACTGCTCTGCGAGCCTTCAACTCGTTCCGCAAGGTGGTTGAAGACTATCCGCGCAGCGAATATGCACACGATGCGCGTCGTCGCATGATCTTTCTGCGTAATCGACTGGCTGACTACGAAATGTATGTCGCGCGTCATTACATGGAACGCGGCGCTTGGGTCGGTGCAGCACGACGCGCCAAAGAAACCGTCGATCAATACGACGGTGCGCCTGCGGTACGTGACGCGCTTGAAGTCATGATCGAGTGCTACGATCGCCTCGGCATGCGAGAGCTGGCGGATCAAACTCGCGAGCTCTATGCCGTAAACTACGGTAGCGTCGCCGAGGGTAGCGTCGCCGAGAAAGTGGTGCCGATCAAAAGACCTTGGTGGAAGCTCTGGCGTTGATGGGCGGACGCGGATCTGAAGGCTAAGCTTAGCGGCGATAGCCGCTCGTGATCGGATAGCGCCAGTCGCGTCCGAACCCTCGACGACTCACCCGAACGCCAGGCGGCGCTTGTCGGCGCTTATATTCGTTACGTTTGACGAGATCGAGCACGCGACCCACCGTCGTGCGATCGAACCCGCGCGCGATGATCTCATCGACCGACAGGTCGTGCTCAATGAAGGCCTCGAGGATTGGATCGAGTACCTCGTAGGGTGGCAAGGAGTCGGTATCTCTTTGATCGTGCCGCAGCTCTGCCGAGGGCGGACGCTCGATCACCTTGACCGGAATCATCGGCGCCTCGCCCGCTGCGCGCGCCACGGCATTGCGATACGCCGCGAGCCGATAGACAACTAACTTACTGCAATCTTTTATGGGCGCAAAGCCTCCGGCCATATCTCCATAGAGCGTGGCGTACCCCACGGCCATCTCGCTTTTGTTACCCGTCGTGAGCAGCATGCGTCCCGTCTTGTTGGAAATACCCATGAGTAACTGCATACGACAGCGCGACTGGATATTCTCTTCAGTGGTGTCAGGCTCGCGACCCGCGAAGTCTTCGCGCAAGGCACCAATCGTCGCGTCAAACATGTCTTTAATGGGGATCACGGAATATTTGACACCGAGACGAACGGCCTGCATCGCTGCTTCATCGAGGCTGAGTTGCGAGGTGTAACGCGACGGCATCATCACCGCCTGCACGCACTCGGCGCCGAGCGCATCGACGGCTATGGCGAGCGTGAGCGCGGAGTCGATGCCACCTGAGAGCCCGAGAACTACGCCCGGAAACCGATGCTTACCGACATAATCGCGTACGCCGAGGACGAGTGCCTGATAGATCTCGGCGGTATCGTCCTGCGGCTCAGCGATCTTGCCGAGGCGTGCGGGCACGATCGTGCCTGAAGCTACGCGCACGAAATCGATGTAGTCCAAACATTCAACGAACGCGGATGAGCGATGCGCGACCTCGCCGGTCGCATCAATGACGACGCTCTGCCCATCGAAAACGAGTTCATCCTGACCGCCCACGAGATTGACGTACACCACCGGCAGTACATTCTCGACGGCACGCGCCCTGAGGACAGACTCGCGCGAGGCTTGTTTGCCTTGCTCGTAGGGTGAAGCGTTGGTTACGATCAGAAGCTCTGCGCCAGCGGTACGAGCGGCCTTTGCGAGCGCCTCTTGCCAAATGTCTTCGCAGATCAGCACGCCGATCTTAATGCCACGGTGTTCGAGCACGCAGGGCGTACCACCGCGCACGAAATAACGTTGTTCGTCAAAGACGCCGTAGTTAGGCAGACAAGCCTTCCGATAGCGTGCGCGCTCGGCGCCGCCCTCGATCCAGGCGACGGTGTTGTAGATACCGTAGTCAGTGTATTCGGGGAAGCCCACCAGCAGCGCGGCAGAATTTTTCAACTTGGCACAGCGCTTTAGGGCTCTATCGACTTGTCGATGAAATCCGCGGTGAAAGAGCAGATCTTCAGGCGGGTAGCCAGCGAGCGTGAGCTCGGGAAAGACGACAAGATCGGCACCTAACGCGCTCGCGTCGGCAGAGGAGTGAATTACGCGAGCCGCGTTTCCGCCTACATCGCCCACGAGGAGATTCACCTGCGCGAGGGCAATTCGCAGCGACTCGCTTTTCAAGCCTTCCGGCGCTTACGCAACTGCTCTTCTATCGCCGAGCCGATTCCGGCTGGTGATCGAACCGTGCGTACGTCGGCCGCCTCAAGAGCACGGAATTTATCGGTCGCCGTGCCCTTACCACCCGCAATGACCGCACCCGCGTGACCCATACGCTTGCCCGGTGGAGCCGTGACACCGGCGATGTAAGCGACAACGGGCTTCGTGACGTACCGACGGATGAATTCCGCGCCGGCTTCCTCGTCGCTACCGCCGATTTCGCCGACCATTACGATGCCTTCGGTTTTCGGGTCGTTCTGAAAGAGCGCAAGTACGTCAGTGAAACTCATGCCGCGGATCGGATCGCCGCCGATGCCGACGCAGGTGCTCTGACCGAGCCCGTTGTTGGTCGTCTGGAACACGGTCTCGTACGTGAGCGTGCCCGACCGCGAGACGATACCGACACAGCCTGGCTCGTGGATAAAGCCTGGCATGATGCCGATCTTACATTCGCCCGGCGTGATGATGCCCGGACAGTTCGGACCGATGAGTCGCGACTTTGAGCCCGCGAGCGCGGTTTTCGCGCGCACCATGTCGTTCACCGGAATGCCCTCGGTGATGCACACGATGAGCTCGATGCCCGCATCAGCCGCTTCGAGTATGGCATCGGCTGCATAAGCAGCCGGTATGTAAATCATTGAGGCGTTGGCGCCCGTGGCCGTGACAGCTTCGTGAACGGTGTCGAACACCGGACGATCGAGGTGCTTTTCACCACCTCGTCCCGGCGTGACGCCACCGACGACCTGTGTGCCGTAGGCGATACATTGTTTGGAGTGGAAAGTGCCTTGCTTGCCGGTGAAGCCCTGGCAGATCACCTTGGTGTTCCTGTCGACGAGAATGCCCATGACTAGAATCCTGTCAGCTTACGGTGCGTGCGCAAACCACGATGTGCGTCAGCGCGCGGCGACGACGACTTTTTGCGCCGCGTCGGTGAGGTCTTTGGCGACGATGACCTGCAGCCCGCTTGCAGCCAACATCTCACGCGACTTCTCGGCGTTTGTACCATCCAAGCGAACGACCACCGGCACTTTAACGCCCACGTTCTTGACAGCCGTGATGACACCCTCCGCGATGAGGTCGCAACGCACGATACCTCCAAAGATATTGACGAGAATCGCCTTCACCTTGGGATTCGAGAGAATGAGCTTAAACGCCACGGTAACGCGTTCGGCAGTCGCGCCGCCACCAACGTCCAAGAAGTTCGCCGGCGATCCGTCGTGCAACCTGATGAGATCCATCGTCGCCATGGCAAGGCCCGCGCCGTTGACCATGCAAGCGATATCACCGTCAAGTGAGACGTAATTGAGGTCGTACTGGCTCGCCTGTAACTCCATCGGGTCTTCTTGTGCGGTATCACGCATCGCCGCGAGTGCCTTCTGGCGGTATATGGCATTCGGGTCAATGTTTATCTTGGCGTCGAGGGCGACCAAATCACCGGTCTTGGTGACGATGAGTGGGTTAACTTCGAGCAGACTCGCGTCCTTGTCGAGATAAAGCTGGTAGAGCGCCATACCAATTTTTTGGAATTGAATGATTTGCGCGTTTTTTAAGCCAAGCGCGAACGCCATACGTCGGCACTGGTGAGGCTGCAGGCCCGCTGCCGGGTGGATATTCACCGTAGTGATTTTTTCGGGCGAGTGTTCGGCAACTTCTTCGATATTCATGCCACCAGCCACAGAACCCACCATCGCGATGAAGCCCTTCTCTCGATTGAGCGTAAGCGAGAGATAGATTTCGCGATCGATGGCTGAACCAATCTCGACGTAGACGCGATCGACAGGTAAACCTCTGGGTCCTGTTTGCTTAGTCGCAAGACGCGTGCCGAGCATGGCTTTTGCAACCTCGCGAACGGCGTTAGTGTCGCGTGCGAGCTTGACACCGCCCGCCTTGCCGCGACCGCCGGCGTGAACCTGCGCCTTCACAATCCACACCTGACCGCCGAGCGCTTGCGCTGCATCGACCGCCTCCTCGGGCGTGGCCGCTACCCGGCCGGTCGGAACCGGTATTCCATACGTTGAGAAGACTTCTTTCGCCTGATACTCGTGAAGATTCATCGAGATCCCCCGGTCTGCTGGACTAAACTGATAGTTTCGTCGAAACCCTAGGTTAAGGGAACCGCTAATGTCGGACGTGCTCTCCTCGATGACTCAGAGCCTCAATGCGTTGGCCGCTTCGGAGGTGTTTCCTGTGATGGCGGCTCTGCTCGGCCTCATCGTGGGCAGCCTCCTCAACACCGTTATTTATCGCTTGCCGCGCATGCTCGAGCGAGAGTGGCGCGAGCAGTGCGCCGAACTCGAGGGTCGCCAGATCACCTCTGCACGCTACGACCTCATTGCGCCGCGATCACACTGCCCCACCTGTAAAACGAGTATTCGCATGCGGTATCTCGTGCCCGTGATTGGCTGGATGGTACTGCGCGGGCGCTGTGCAGAATGCGGGACTAGCATCTCATGGCGCTATCTAGTCATAGAGATCGGAACCGCGGTCGCCTTCGCTCTCGTTGCACTGAAGTTTGGCGCGAGCATCGAGGCCTGGGCAGCGCTGCTCGTGACCGCGTTTCTCATCCCACTCGCAGCCATCGACTACGACACGCATTACCTACCCGACCAACTCACGCTGCCACTGCTGTGGATCGGACTCGCGGCGAGCCTCACGAGTGATGTGCGTACCGCAGTGATCGGCGCCATCGCCGGGTACCTGTCGCTGTGGTTAATCTATCGCCTGTTCAAAATAATTACCGGCAAGGAGGGTATAGGTCAGGGTGACCTCAAACTATTTGCGGCACTCGGTGCCTGGCTCGGCCCCATGGCGCTGATACCCATCATCCTGATGGCGTCCATTACCGGCGCGGTAGTAGGGCTCGCGCTCGTCTTTTTCTTCTCACGATCTCGCGAACAACCCCTCGCCTTCGGTCCGTTTCTCGCAATCGCGGGTTGGCTTGTGATGCTGCTCGGCGAAGGCGTCGCCGGCCGTGTGATCATAAAAGATTGGGCCGGGTACTGAGTGATGTTTCGAGTAGGGCTCACAGGAGGTATCGCCAGCGGCAAGTCACAAGTCACCGAACTCTTTGCTGCACTCGGCGTGCCCGTGATCGACAGTGACATAATCGCCCGGGAGGTGGTTGCGCCGAGCAGTGAGGGTTTTGCCGAGGTCGTCGCCCGCTTCGGTCCAGCGGTGCTAGATGCCAAGCGTCAACTCGACCGACGAGCGCTGCGGGCGATCGTGTTTGCCGATCCGTCAGCGCGGGGCGACCTCGAGGCGATTACCCACCCGAAAATTCGGGCGCGGATGCAAGCGCTCAATCAAAAGGCCCGGGGTCCCTACATCATTAATGCGATCCCGTTGCTTGCCGAGACCGGCAGGCAACGCGATCTCGATCGCGTGCTTGTAGTCGATTGCCCATCATCCATCCAATTGGCTCGGGTCATGGCGCGGGATCAGGTGGATGAGATGGCAGCCCGCGCGCTGCTCGCCGCGCAATCGAGTCGGGCCGCCCGACTCGCGATCGCAGATGACGTTATCGTGAACGACCGGGATCTTGCAGCTCTAGAGGCTGCCGTCCGAGTACTGCACGAGCGTTATCTCGCACTCTCGTCGCCCGCTCACCGAGCGTCCACGACGGAACGCTCTGGGTAGCGATCGGGGGCGTACTGGTGGAGAATGTCTGCCTAGATGTCCGAGGCAGCTGCAGAGAGGGTAGCCGTGTCGCCAGCCGGCAGCGGCGAGCCCTTGGTGTTCGAGCAACCGCTCAACGAGCGGATGCGAGCCTACTTGCGTCTCGATTTTCTGTTCACGCAGGCTCTCTTCCACGCTCACTCGCACTCGCAGTGGGCGAGTCGAGCGTCGATCGCAACTCTGATCGACATCATCGCCATCATCACTCGCAGCGATGTTCGCGCCGACGTGCTCAAAGAACTCGAACGCAAGATAGTAGTGTACACGGAGTTTCAAAGGCGTCCCAACATCGATGTCGATCGACTGCAAGCACTCGTCGCCAACCTCTCGCGTCTACGCACCGAGCTCCTCGACGCAAACTCCGCGTGGTTGCAACCGCTGCGAGACTCGCCTTTCCTCGCAGCGATCCGACACCGGAGCTCCGTCCCCGGAGGCACCTGCAATTTTGATCTACCGGATTTGTCGTTCTGGCTCGCGCAATCCTGCGCTGCACGTGAATATGCGCTTAGTGAGTGGCTTGCGCTACTGCGTCCTCTTTGCGACTCGATCGCAGAGTTGCTCTGGCTAACTCGACAAAGTGGTCGAATACGCGCCGTCGTGGCTGCTAACGGCACCTTCCATATCGCCTTCGATCGTGGTCCGCCGGTACTGTTGCTACGCGTATCGGTTCCCTCAGAACTCGGCGTTTTCCCTGAAATTAGTGGCAGTCACTATCGCGCGAGCGTTCGTTTCGTTAGCTGGCAAGGTGTAAGCGAGCGAGCGCGGCAGGTTGAGAGAGACGTGCCGTTCGACCTCATTTGCTGTCATTAAATGAAGCTCTACGACAACGTCGTTGCTCCAAGTCCTCGCCGTGTGCGCATGTTCATCGCCGAAAAAGGTCTCGAGGCGCATGGCGTGGTCATCACTCGCGTACCCGTCGACATCGCCGCCAATGAAACCGGTAGTGCAGCCTTTCGTGAGGTAAATCCTCTTGGCGAAGTCCCCGTGCTTGAACTCGACGATGGCACTCGTCTGCGTGAGTCGCTTGCGATCTGTCGATATCTCGAGGCGCTGTATCCGGAGCCTGCGCTGTTTGGAACCACGCCACTTAAACGGGCTCGTATCGAAGCGGTGACGCTCGAACTGATGTTCCGAATTTACCTGCCGACCACTCATGCATTTCGTCATGGGCACAAATTTTGGCAGGGTCGCGCGACGCAGGTTGCGGAGTACGGCGCGCTCGCGCGCGAGCAGGTTCTCGCCGAATGGCGGCGTCTCGATACTCTGCTCGCGGATCAGGAGTTCGTCGCGGGTGATGCGTTCAGTTTTGCCGATATCGTCGCCTTCACGACCTTGGAGTTCGGCAAGCCTTCAGGCATTCGGGTGCAGCCAAACCAACTAAGTCTCGGGCGCTGGAATGCGGCGGTCGCCGCGCGACCCAGCGCCAAGGCCTAACCCTCCTCAGGGCGTCTTGACGCCGAGCATCTCAGCTACGAACGCCCACTGATCCGCAAAATCTTCGATCTGCATCCACATGGGTTTGCCTGCACCGTGACCCGCACGCGTTTCGACGCGCAATAGGATGGGTGAGACACAGCCCTGTCCGTGCTGCAATGCTGCAGCGAACTTGTAGCTGTGCCAGGGCACCACGCGATCGTCACGATCCGCCGTAGTGATAAGCGTTGGCGGATAGCACGTGCCCGACGTTACATTGTGCACGGGCGAGTAAGCCAGCAGCGCCTCGAATTCTTTGGGATCTTCCGACAGGCCGTAATCCGACGACCACTGACGCGCATTCGCGCTCGCCGTGTGGTAGCGAAGCATGTCAAGCACGCCAACGCCAGGCAGAGTGGCTGCGAAGAGATCTGGTCGCTGTAGCAAGGTCGCACCCACCAGCAAGCCGCCGTTGCTGCGCCCGGAGATCGCAAGCCGACGCGGATTGGTATAACCCTCACGAATGAGGTATTCGGCGGCAGCAATAAAATCGTCGAACACGTTTTGCTTGCGCGTCTTGGTACCCGCCTCGTGCCAGGGCTCACCATACTCGCCGCCGCCGCGCAGGTTAGCTTCAACGTAGATGCCGCCCATCTCGAGCCAAGTGATGACTGTGGGACGGAAGGTCGGGGTTAACGATACGTTGAAACCGCCATAGCCATATAGCAACGTCGGCGTCTGACCATTCTTTACGAGATCGCGTTGATGCGTGACGAACATGGGCACGCGCGTGCCGTCCTTGCTGGTATAAAACACCTGTCGTGTGACGTAGCGTGAGGTGTCAGCACCGAAGGCGGGCTTCGACCAGACACTCGTCGTGAGATTACTGAGATCGAGGCGCAGGACCTGCGCCGGGCGAAGATAATCGGAATAAGTGAAGAACGTCTCGGTGTCAGTAGCGTTACCGACGAAACCTGCGAGAGTGCCAAGGCCCGGCAGCGGAACGTCGCTGAGTACTCGCCCGTCGCGATCGAAAACTCGCGCCACACCGATCGCATCGCGTACGTAGCGCACGATGATACAACCGCCGACGAAACTCGCCTCATCGAGTGCGAACGTGTCTTGCGGCACGAGCTCTCGCCACTGTTGAGGCGAAGGATCACGCGCGTCGACGGCGATTATGCGACTCTGCGGCGCGTTGTTGGTGGTGACGACGTAGAGCGTATCGCCTTCGCTGCCGATGATGGAGTAGCGCGCATCATACGCACCGAAAATCGTGACTGGCGGGGCTCTCGGATCGCGTAGGTCGATGAGATCGATGCCATTGGTGCGATAGCCATCAAACATCGAGACGAAAAGCCAGCGACCATCGTCCGATACGCTGGCCGTTGGCGTGCGATGCGAATGGTTTTGTACGCGATAGATTTCGGTATCGCGGTCCTGTGCCTCGCCGAGACGATGAAAGTAGACCACCGGCTGACCTTGATCATCGCCACGCGAGGTATCATCAGCGCGGCGTGGATAGCGGCTGTAGTAAACGCCGGAACCACCGGGCTCCCAGGAAAGTTCCCAGAACTTGGTGAAGCGCAGTTCGTCGGGCAAGTCGACGCTATCAGATGTTCTGCGGAATCTCCAGATCTCCCAGTCGGTGCCACCGTCCGAAAGGGAGTACGCGATAAGACTGCCATCAGGTGACGGCTCGTAGCGTGCGAGTGCGACCGTAGCGTCGCGGCTAACAACATTGGGATCGAAGAGCACGCGCGGCGTGCCGTACAGCGAGTCGGCGGCGTAGAGTACGCTTTGATTCTGTCGGCCATCATTACGAACAAAGAAATATTTACCACCCTTTTTGCGCGGTAACCCGATCCGCTCAAAGTTCCAGAGTTCAGTCAAACGATTTTGTATCCAGTTACGCTGCGGCAAGGACTCGAGCCAAGGCTTGGCGAGTGCATTCTGCGCCGTGACGAACCCACGGGTGGGGGGCAGTTCAGGCTGTTCAAGCCAACGGTAAGGATCTGCGACCGACTTGCCGTGATAAACATCGACGACAGATCCCCGCGCGACCGCAGGGTAGGACAGCGAAGCAGAGGCGCCTTTGTTTGCAGTCATAGCAACCTGGCCGCTGATCGTAGCAATCAGAGCGGTGGCGAACGCAAGGCGTAGCGAGTAGCGATGGGGCATATTCCTCTTTACACTGGGTTTCATCGGGATGCATGTTACTGGACACCGGAGCATGATGCGCAACACCTTCAACACCCTCACTTACGGGGCACTTGCCCTCTTTACCCTGTCGGTGACGGCCTCGGCCGCAACGCCGCAGCGACTCACGATCGACCGTCTGTTCGCGGCGCCTGACCTCTCCGGACCCTCGCTGCGCGGAGCCCGATTCTCGCCGGATGGTACGCTCGTCGCTTTTTTGCAGGGTAAGCCCAACGCTAAGGACCAGCTCGACGTCTGGGTCTACGATACCTCCTCGCGTCGCACTCGGCTGCTCGTCGATTCTGCCTTGCTCGTAGTCGATGAGGGCAAGCTGTCGCCCGAGGAGGAAGCCCGACGCGAACGCGCGCGCACGTCTTCTCTCGCCGGGATCGTCGATTACGAGTTCTCGCCGAATTCGCGTTATCTGCTCATTCCCTTAGCGGGAGACCTGTACCTTTACGATCTGCGTGCAACCGCAGCCTCCAAAGCCATACGCCGACTCACCGCAACGCCCGGCGCCGAGACCGACGCACGGTTCTCGCCGCGTAGTCGCTACGTGAGCTACATTCGCGATAAAAATATTTTCATACTCGAGCTTGCCAGCGGGCGTGAACGGGCGATCACACGACAAGGCGGCGGCCTCATCTCCTTCGGTGTCGCAGAATTTATTGCCCAAGAGGAAATGGATCGTAGCACGGGCTATTGGTGGTCGCCAGATGAGCGCCGCATCGCCTATACGCGCGTCGATGAGTCGACCATCGACGAACTCGAGCGCTTCGAAATCTACGCCGAATCGGTGAAAGTCGTTCGTCAGCGCTACCCTGCAGCCGGTCGCCCAAACGCGCGTGTCGACGTATTCGTTCACGAGCTCGCGCAGTCGACCGATCGCGAATTGACGGCTGCTTCGGCGAGCGATGGTTATCTCGCACGTATCAACTGGTTCCCGGATTCCTCCGCCATCGCCGTCCAACGTCAGCCCCGCAATCAAAAATTGCTGCAGCTGTGGCGGGTCGATGCAAACTCAGGTGCGGCACGCTTGCTCATTGAAGAGCGCAGCGACACCTGGGTAGACCTGCACGACGAACTCACCTTCCTCAAGCATCGTCAAGCCTTCATTTGGTCGTCCGCGCGCAGCGGTAACGATCATCTCTATTTGTTCAACCACGACGGACGATTGCTGAGGCCGATTACGGCAGGACCTTGGATGGTTGTCGGCAATGGTCGGGAGCGCGCCATCGAGACAATCGACGAGAGGCGAGGTCTTGTCTATTTCACAGCCAATCGCGATACGCCGCTCGAGCGCCATCTTTACGTGGCACCGTTAGAGGGTCCGTCGGACGTCGCAGGTATCGAGCGCAGCATAAAGCGCGTAAGCGAAGAATCGGGTTGGCACGTCAATAGCGTGTCTGACGATGGAAAATATTGGCTAGATACGTTCTCAACCCCCGACTCGCCGCCCTCGCTCAGCTTGCGCCGAGCCGATGGTAGTCTCGTCGACGTACTCGTTGCGAACAGACTCGACGACTCGCATCCGTACATGCCCTACCTGCCGTTGCATCGACCGACAGAGTTCGGCACGCTCACGGCAAGCGATGGTCAGGCGCTGCATTACCAGCTCTCCAAACCCGTAGGGATGCAGGCTGGGCGACGCTATCCCGTGATCGTCGAAGTGTATGGCGGTCCGGGCGTGCAAAACGTACGTCGCGCCTGGGGCGGTTTGTTCCGTCAATATCTTGCACAGCAAGGCTACGTGGTGTTCACCGTCGACAATCGAGGCTCGGCATTCCGCGGACGGGCGTTCGAGAGTGCGCTGTATCGGCGTATGGGTACGGTTGAAGTCGAGGACCAGGTGCGGGGAGTCGAATTTCTTCGTACCCTGCCCTTCGTAGACGGTACGCGCATCGGCGTCTTTGGCTGGAGCTACGGTGGCTACATGGCGCTGATGAGTATGGCAAAAGCGCCGGGGCATTTCGCTGCGGGCGTATCGGGTGCGCCGGTCACCGACTGGCGCCTCTACGACACGCACTACACCGAGCGCTACATGGGCACGCCCGAAGATAATCCCGAAGGGTATCGCGACGGGAACGTCATGACCCACGCCGCCAATCTCGCTGGACCGCTGCTTATACTGCACGGCATGGCCGATGACAACGTACTCTTCACACACAGCACGGCGCTTTTTAAGCGACTACAAGATCTGCGTAAATCCTTCGAGGTCATGCCCTACCCCGGAAGTAAGCATGCGCTGCTTCGGTTCAGCACGACGGGTCCGCATGCCTACGAGTTGGTCGTGCAATTCTTTTCGCGCACATTGCGCCCGGATCGACCGAAGATAGAAGGACCGACGGGCGAGCCGATCGCCGCAGAATGAATTCGTTCCGCAAAGAGTACCAATCCTTATGCCTAGCCTGAAGCCGCTCTTTGATCGTAATCGCAAATGGTCTGCAGACATCAAAGCGCGTGACCCGAAATTCTTTGAAAGGCTGGCGGGACTGCAATCGCCCGACTATCTATGGATCGGTTGCGCCGACAGCCGCGTGCCGGCTAATGAAATAGTCGGCTTGCTACCAGGTGAGCTCTTCGTGCATCGCAATGTGGCAAATATCGTCGTACATACCGATCTGAATTGTCTCTCGGTGCTGCAGTACGCCGTCGACGTCCTCGATGTAAAGCATGTGATTGTCTGCGGACACTACGGCTGCGGTGGCGTACACGCAGCGATGAGAAACGATCGACTCGGACTCATCGACAACTGGTTGCGACACATACAGGACGTGATGAAAAAGCACCATGAACGCCTCGCTGAGCTACCCGATGAGTCGGCCCGCTTCCGCCGACTCTGCGAACTTAACGTGGTCGAACAGGTGCTTAACGTTGGGCAGACGACCATCGTGCAAGGGGCCTGGGACCGCGGCAAGGCCCTTGAGATCCATGGCGTAATCTACGATTTGCACGATGGGCTACTCAGGGACCTCTCGGTCTGCGTCAAGTCGTATGCCGAGTTCACCGAAGTCTATCGGCAGACCGCCGAGCGCTAGGGCATCTTGATCTTACCGCTGAGCGTCTGTCCGAGCGCTGCGCCCGACTCGGGCACCACGATGCGCGAGGCGGCTTCACGACGTAACTGCTGCGCCTCCTCGATGGCATCCCCGACAGCCTTCTTTACTGCATCCGGAAATTTTTGAACGGCTTCGCCGAGATCTTTGGCATCGATCTCAAAACCAAGCGGCAGCACCCCGCTCGGCGTCATGAGCTGTGTTTGTCCAAGCCACAGGACGGGCCGCGACGTATCGGGGGAACCGTCCGGCAGCACGGGGATCATACGCCGCAACGTTCCAGCGCGCCGATCGGTAAATACGTCTTCACGATAGAGATTCGCATTATCAATTTTAATTTCAGGTAAACCAAGGTCCTGATCGCTCATGGGGACTTTCCTTTGCTGAGATTCGATTCGGCGGCGCTCGCGAGCGTCGCCGGCTGGCTGTGCTGACGGATCAGCACCTTGCGGCGGAAGAAACGCAGATACCCGGCAGGACCCATGCGCGATCCGCCGAGCCCAGACAACTTGAACGAGTGTTTTTCCATTTCGTGGCAAACCGCTGTGAGCGCGCCGTCGTTGAGACTGATACCGCCCGCATCGATGCGACGACCAATCGCCTCCGCCTCTTCGAGTGTACCGGCGATTACACCGGCTGACAGTCCGTAGACTCCATCGTTTGCGAGCGCCACAGCATCATCGACCGAATCGAAGGGCATGACGGGGATGACGGGTCCGAATGTTTCCTCAGTCATGAGCGCCATGCGGTGATCGACGTCGACGATGACCGTCGGTCGCAGCCACTTGCCGCCATGATCTTCGACCTGACCACCACAGAGTACGCGAGCGCCCTTAGCGACGGCATCAGCGATTTGCGCGGTGACCACGTCGGCCTGCTTACCGAAAATAAATGGTCCGATGGTACCTTGATGGATGTCGGGCCAGTTAGGCTCAATGACCTTCGCTTTCTCGACGAGTCGAGCCACGAAGGGTTCAAAGATTTTACGGTCTACGTAGACCCGCTCAATGCTTTGGCAAGCCTGCCCGGTGGCAAGACATGTCGAGCGCAAGGCTACGTCCGTGGCACGCTCGAGATCGGCACTCGCTGTTACAATCAGTGGATCGTTACCACCCAGCTCGAGAAACGCGGGGATGAAGTGACTTGCAGCATTAGCAGCCACGAGCCGACCCGTCGCCACGCTGCCCGTGAAGCACACCACATCGACACTTTCGACGAGTTGCTCGCCGGTCTGTCGACCGCCAGGCTGTAGATACAACACTTCGGCAAGTTCGGGGACGGCCGCGATAGAGGCCATCGCAGGGGCAATAAAACGCGGCGTCACCTCGCTCGGCTTGATGAACACCGCGCAGCCAGCGAGCAGTGCAGGAATGGCATCGATGAAACACAGCATTGCCGGAAGATTCCAAGGACTGATAATGCCAACAAGCTCGTAAGGCACGAACTGTGAGCGGTAGGAAAACTGCGGCATAGTCGCCGAGCGCGCCTCCTCCTCGAGCGCGAGCGACGGGGAGAGTGCCGCCCAACGATCGACTATGCCCGTCACTGCCGTGACTTCGCTCGTGGCGATCAGAAACCGACCGGTGTCCTCGGACAAGGCGCGGATAATCTCGCCTTGGCGGATCATCCATTCGTGCTGCCAGCGACGAAGTATCTCGATGCGCTCATCGATCGAACGCGCACGCCAACGCGCCTGAGCGGCCCGAAGCCCCGTCAGGCGCGCTGCAAGTTCTGAAGAGCTCGGTGCATGGAATGCGAATTCGATCCGCCCACTGCGGGGATTATGTACCTCGATGCGCTCGCCGATTACAGAGTTTTGCAGAGTCTTGAGGACGGTCATGACACTATCTTGCGCTGCCAAGATGCTGCTGCAAAGCACGGATGAACGGTAGGTTCGCTTCGAGGATATCCTCGTGTTCGAGCACCCCAATGGCCACCCAGCGCAGCGCCTGACCATCGAGAGCTCGCGGGGTGCCGCGCCAGACCTCTACCACATGGAACAGCAACTCGACTTCCCGATCCGGATAAGTATGGACGAGAGACATTTCGTGTCGACAGTGCTCAATGTCGATGCCGAGCTCCTCCTTAAGTTCGCGACGCAGGGCCGCTCCCGGTGATTCACCGTTTGTGACCTTACCACCCGGAAACTCCCAGCGACCCGCCATGTGTTTGCCGGGCGGACGTTCGGTGATGAGCACGCGATGCTGTGCGTCGATCAGCGCTGCCGCAACGACGACGACGTGCGGTTTGTCCAACACACCACTCAGGACTCGAGCGCGCCGTGGCACTGCTTGTACTTTCGGCCCGATCCACATGGACACGGCTCGTTCCGCCCAACCTTGCGCTCGCGTCGTACTGTCGTTCCCGGAGCAACGCGCACGGCAGAAGCGGCCTCGCGCTCCTCCGGCGGTACGATACCGAATGCCGATTGCGCCTGGGTGTGTCGAGTCTGCAGTGCGGTGAGGAGTTTTCTTTGACGCTCTTCCTCTTCCCGCTGTAGATCGACTTCGCTGCGAATCTCAACGCGAGCGAGCAATGAGGCCGTATCGAACTTGACGCGATCGAGCATGTTACTGAAGAGTTCATACGCTTCGCGACGATATTCGTAGCGATAATCCTTCTGCGCGTAGCTGCGCAGGTGGATGCCCTGACGCAGATAATCCATGGCGGCTAGATGCTCGCGCCAGTGCTGATCGAGGGTACGCAGCATAATATCCTTTTCAAGCTGCTGCATAAGCTCGACGCCATACTGCAACGACTTCTCATCGTAACGCTTAGCGACGGCCTCAATCACCCGCGAACGAAGCGCTGACTCGTCGAGCTCCGGCTCGGCCTCGAGGAAACCCGGAGGGTCAATCTCAGTGTGGAAATCCTTAAGCAAGTCGTTGCGCAGACCGCCGAGGTCCCAGTCCTCGTGCGGCACGTTGCGAGGCAGATAATCATCGAGTAACCGACCGACGACGTCGGCCTGAAGACCGCGGATCGCGGTCGCGAACTCAGTAGCGCCCATGATCTCGGTACGCTGCTGGTAGATGACTTTTCTTTGGTCATTGGCTACATCGTCGAACAGGAGTAATTGCTTACGGATATCGAAGTTGTGCGACTCGACTTTGCGCTGCGCTACTTCGATACGTCGGCTCAGCATACGACTTTCGATGACCTCGCCCTTCTTCATACCGGCGGCCGAAAGCAACCGCTTGGTAAAGTCAGGATCACCGAAGATGCGCATCAGATTGTCCTCCATCGACAGATAAAAGCGCGAGGAACCTGGATCACCCTGACGACCAGAACGACCGCGCAACTGGTTGTCGATGCGGCGTGACTCGTGACGCTCGGTGCCGATTATGTGTAGTCCACCGGCTGCGAGCACTTGATCGTGGCGTTGCTGCCAGGCCGAACGGACGGCGGCACGCTGTTCGCCGGTGGTCTCCGCCGGTAAGCCGTTCAGTTCGGCTTCGAGACTGCCGCCAAGAACGATGTCGGTACCTCGACCGGCCATGTTAGTGGCGATGGTAACTGCGCCCGGACGTCCGGCCTGTGCGACGATCGGCGCCTCTCGCTCGTGCTGCTTGGCGTTCAGCACTTCGTGGGCGATGCCTTCTGTCTTGAGGACGCCCGAGATGAGCTCGGACGCCTCTATCGAGGTGGTACCGACGAGCACAGGCTGCTGCTTTGCCACGCAATTACGGATGTCCTCGACGATGGCCTTAAACTTGTCCTCCTGCGTGAGATGCACGAGATCCGCCATATCCTCACGGATCATCGGGCGGTGCGTCGGAACGACGTTGACCTCGAGGTTGTAGATCTGTAAGAACTCCGGCGCCTCGGTATCAGCCGTGCCAGTCATGCCGGAGAGCTTGCGGTATAGGCGGAAGTAATTTTGGAACGTAATGGACGCGATGGTCTGGTTCTCTTCCCGAATCCGCACACCCTCTTTCGCCTCTACTGCCTGATGCAGTCCGTCGGACCAGCGACGGCCGGGCATCGTGCGACCGGTGAATTCGTCGACGATTACGACCTCGCCGCCGCGAACGATATATTCCACGTCACGTTTATAGAGTGCGTGAGCACGTAGCGCTGCATTAAGGTGGTGCATGAGACGAATGTTTGAAGGATCGTAGAGGCTCTCGCCTCCGCGGAGCATCCCCGAGTCAATCATCAGCGCTTCGACTTTTTCGTGACCCGCCTCGGTGAGGTGAACCTGTCGCTGCTTCTCATCGACCATGTAGTCGCCAGCCGGTTCAGGTTCCGACTCGCCCGCGAGTATGTTACCCGTGCGCGGCGGTGGACCCTCGGCGCGATCGAGTCGCGGCACAAGTTTGTTGATTGAGAGATACGTGTCCGTGCTCTCCTCGGCCGGGCCCGAAATGATGAGCGGCGTACGCGCCTCGTCGATGAGGATGGAGTCGACTTCGTCCACAATAGCGTACGCGAGTGCGCGTTGCACGCGGTCCTCTAGCCGGAAGGCGAGGTTGTCACGCAAATAATCGAAACCGAATTCGTTGTTGGTGCCGTAAGTGATATCGCAGGCGTAGGCCTCACGCTTCTCAGCGGACGGCTGCTGGCCGCGAATGACGCCGACCGTTAGCCCCAAGAATCGATAGATCGGACCCATCCAGTCGGCATCACGCTGCGCGAGGTACTCGTTGACGGTGACAACATGGACGCCCTCGCCCGTGATCGCATTGAGATAGGCCGGCAGCGTAGCGACCAAAGTCTTGCCTTCGCCCGTGCGCATTTCGGCGATGCGTCCGCGATGCAGCGCGATGCCGCCGAGCAACTGCACGTCGAAGTGACGCAGACCGATCGTACGTCGAGCCGCCTCGCGTACTACGGCAAAGGCTTCAGGCAGCAGCGCGTCGAGGGTTTCACCAACCTTGAACCGGGCGCGGAAATCGTCGGTCTTAGCGCGGAGCTGTTCGTCCGGGAGAGCTTGAATGCCAAGCTCGCACGCGTTGGCGACGCGGACGTCGCGGCCCATGGCCTTGACCATCCGCTCGTTGCGGCTGCCGAAAATACGCTGAAGAAAATTAAGCACCCGGGGGATCCCTGGACAACAGCCGATTTACAGGCCGGCATCTTACGTCGTTTTAAGGTCCGGACGGTCGAATTCAACCCCCGAGATAGGAGAGCGGGTTCACTGGAGCGCCGTTACGCAGCACCTCGAAATGCACATGCGGACCGGTGGAGCGGCCGGTCGAGCCCATGATCGCCAGGCGCTGCCCACGGGACACGGTCTCGCCCTGGCGCACGAGCACCTCTGAGTTGTGAGCGTAGCGCGTAACGTAACCGTTGCCATGCGTCACATCGACGACATAACCGTAGTCGGGTCGATAGCCAGCAAACGTAACGACACCCGCGCCGACGGCGATGACGTGATCGCCGGTGTTACCCGCGAAGTCGACACCACGATGAAAACTGAACTCGCCGGATACCGGATCTTGTCGATTGCCGAAGCCGGAGGACATGAAACCACGCTCTACGGGTCGACCGTCGGGGAGAATCTGCTCGCGCAATTCACGCTGCAGAATGATTTGCTCAAGCATGTTGAGCTGCGCATCGCGCTGTACGAGTCGCATTTCAAAATCATCGATCAACGCCGCAAGCTCGGGCGCTTGAACGGGCATGGTAGAACTCGACTCGGGACCACCCGCCGAAGGTGCCATCGAAAAATCGAACTCGTGCGAATCGACGTTGGCCATTTCGGCAAGGCGCATGCCAAGTGCATCAAGACGAATGATGTGAGCGTTCAACTGGCCGACGCGAGCCGACATGGCGTCAATGCGCTCTTGCAGTCGCGCACGGAGCTCATCGATCTCGCTTTGATCGGTTGCGGTCAGCTGTGCGAACAGAGAGGTTGTTTCACCCGATGAGCGTTCGGAGACGCTGAAGCCCGCAAGGAAGGAGAGACTGAGCAACACGACCAACACGGTCGCGCAGATACCGAGAACCCAATGACCAGGTAGATCGAAGCTGCGAATCTGCGCGGCACGTCGCCGTAGCACGACGAATTTCATCGCTACCCTCCTTAGAAAAATCCCCATACCGCTCAAGGTTGAGGATGTTACCTCTCATCCGCAATGGAGTACCATAACGAACTAATTGAAACTATGCCTAAACTCACCTCCCAACTCAACCCAAAAACGCTTGAGGCAGGACAATCGCCTGCGCGGTCAGGGCGCCCTGAAGAAATCAGGGGCTTGCTGACCCGATCAGGGCTCGCTCAGGCCGCTCAAAAATTTGCCGGTCAACAACGGGATTGGAATGATTTTTTTTCCGAGAAGCTCGCGGCAGATTTGCTCGCAGCCATCGTGAACTTCGTGGAGCGCGACGGCACTCTCACGATACACGTCAGTTCAGCCTCATGGGCGGCGCGATTGCGCCTCGCCCTCCCCGATCTTGCCGATGAGGTTAGGACCTTTCGTGATGCGGTAAAAAAAGTGGTGGTGAAGGTTCAGCCGGTGGCGGCGAGCACAGGTGCGCGTACATAAGAAATCGGCGCGTCCTCGGGGCGCTCGAACACAATGGCTTCCCACGATGACTCGTCCGCGAGTAGTGCACGCAGCAAACGGTTGTTGAGTCCGTGACCCGATTTAAAGGCCGAGAACTCGCCGATGAGGCTGTGACCAAGCAGATACAGATCGCCGATCGCATCAAGGATCTTATGCTTCACGAATTCGTCCTCGTAACGGAGACCCCCCTCGTTGAGTACCTTTGAGTCGTCGAGCACGATCGCATTATCGAGATTGCCGCCAAGAGCAAGGTTACGGGCGCGCATGGACTCAAGATCACACATGAAGCCGAAAGTACGTGCACGACTGATTTCCTTAAGAAATGACGTCGTGGAAAAATCCATGGTGGCGCGCTGGCCGTGACGTTTGAAGATCGGGTGGTTGAATTCGATTTCGAAGTTGACCTTGAAGCCATCGAAGGGATCGAAGCGTGCCCATTTGTCGTCGTCTACAACCTTCACAGGTTTGCGAATACGCACGAAACGCTTTGGCGTACGCTGCTGCTCAAGACCGGCCGATTGCAGCAGGAACACGAAGGGGCCAGCGCTGCCGTCCATGATGGGCACTTCTGGTCCAGCGAGTTCGACGAGCGCGTTGTCGATGCCGAGACCCGCAAACGCCGACAACAGGTGCTCGACAGTCGAAACGCGTACTTCACCTTTGACGAGCGACGTACCAAGTATGGTCTCTCCGACGTTGCCGGCGCGAGCTGGGATATCGACGGGAACTGAGAGGTCGGTGCGCCGAAAGACGATGCCAGTATCCGGAGCCGCCGGACGGACGGTCATGAGAGTACGCTTGCCGGTGTGCAAACCCACCCCGCTAGCGCGAATGACGTTCTTTATCGTGCGTTGACCGACCATCATTACCCCCGAAACCCCCGAGGTATGCCGCTCTTTAGCAACATGTCCGAGAAGTCATCGAAGAGGTTCAAGTGTACTCCAAGCCGCCGATTAGTCCGCCTGTCGTCGCAGGAAAGCCGGGATGTCGAGGATGTCGTCGGCACCGACGATCGGTTCGTTGTGGCGCAGGCCATCACCCGCAGCGACTTTGAGGCGCTCGTAAGCCGGAACGTCGAGCTTGCTGTAGTCGGAAGATACGACCACCGGACGACGCCCGACGCGGGGCGCGTCGAAGGTTGAACGAGCCGACGTAGCGCGCACCCCGCTCGGGGACGACGCGCCCCGCGCAGCCATCTGGGCCTGCGTGCGTGCAAGACCCGTTGCCACCACCGTGACGCGCAGTTCGTCGGTAAGCGAAGGATCGATGACCGTGCCCACAACGACTGTGGCGTCCTCCGAGGCAAATTCCTTGACGAGGTTACCAACTTGCTCGAACTCGCCGATGCCGAGGTCGAGACCTGCTGTAACGTTGACGAGAATGCCGCGGGCGCCGAAGAGATTGACGTCCTCGAGGAGCGGCGAGGAGACTGCCATTTCGGCAGCGATGCGAGCGCGATCTTCGCCCGTTGCATGACCCGAACCCATCATCGCCATGCCGGTCTCGCGCATGACTGTTCTCACGTCGGCGAAGTCGACATTAATGAGACCTGGTCGCGTGATAAGTTCCGCAATGCCCTGTACCGCACCCTGCAGCACGCTATTCGCTCTTTTGAAGGCATCGAGGAGCGTCGTTTTCGGACCGAGCACCGTAAGTAATTTCTGGTTTGGGATGGTGATGAGCGAATCAACGTGCTTCGCGAGCTCGGTCATCCCCTGGTCTGCGACGATCGAGCGCTTACTGCCCTCCATGATGAACGGTCGCGTGACGACAGCGACGGTGAGAATACCGAGTTCCTTGGCAATCTGCGCAACGACCGGCGCGGCACCCGTGCCTGTGCCACCGCCCAGGCCGGCAGTGATGAATAGCATGTCACACCCTTCGATAATCTCGATAATGCGATCACGATCTTCCATTGCGGCCTGACGACCGACATCGGGATTTGCGCCCGCACCGAGTCCCTTAGTGATATTGATGCCGATTTGTAGCGAACTCTTCACATTGGAATTCTTCAAAGCCTGCGCATCAGTGTTGATACATACAAAATCCACACCCTCAATACCGGTCTGTACCATGTGCGATACAGCGTTTCCGCCGCCGCCACCCACGCCTAGCACCTTGATCACCGCGTTTTGGCTGTAAGAGTCCATGAGTTCAAACATTGTTCGTCGCTCCTATGGTCGAAGTTAACAAAATTAAAAATCGAAATTAGAAATTGCCCTGAAACCAGTCCCGCATTCGCTGCACCATGCTTCGTGCATTACCGGCGATCGCGCGCGGCACGAGATGATCGCGGCCGTAGAGCAGCAACCCCACTCCCGTCGAATGAATTGGATTGCTCGTGACGTCGACGAGGCCGCGCACGCCGACCGGAATGCCGAGTCTTACCGGCACGTGAAACACCTCCTCGGCGAGCTCGATAGCACCTTCCATCTTTGCGCTGCCGCCGGTCAGTACGATGCCCGCTGCGATCGCTTCTTCGAATCCGCTGCGTCGTAGCTCCTCGTGAATTAGACTAAAGAGTTCTGCGTAACGCGGCTCGACAATCTCAGCGAGAGTCTGCCGAGCGAGTCGACGCGCTGGGCGGTCGCCAACACTTGGAACCTCAATGGTTTCGTCAGGATTTGCAAGCTGCGAGAGCGCACAGGCGTAGCGCAGCTTTATCTCCTCAGCATTCTGAGTCGGCGTACGCATCGATACGGCGATATCGTTTGTGACTTGATCCCCCGCGATAGGAATTACCGCCGTATGGCGGATTGCACCGTACGAGAAAACAGCAATGTCAGTCGTGCCACCGCCGATGTCGACGAGGCACACACCTAGGTCTTTTTCGTCGTCAGTCAGTACGGCATAGCTAGAGGCTAACTGCTCGAGCACGATGTCATCGACGTCGAGACCGCAGCGCTGGATGCACTTCTCAATGTTCTGCGCGGCGCTGTCGGCGCCCGTAACGATATGCACCTTAGCTTCGAGCCGAACGCCCGACATGCCGACGGGGTCGCGAATGCCTTCCTGACCGTCGATGATAAATTCCTGTGGAAGCACGTGCAGAATTTTTTGATCAGCCGGAATCGCGACAGCCTTTGCGGCATCGATCACGTGGTCGATGTCGGCGAGCTGTACCTCCTTGTCGCGAATCGCCACTACACCATGCGAGTTGAGACTGCGGACATGGCTGCCCGCGATGCCGGCAAACACGGAGTGGATCTCGCAGCCCGCCATGAGCTCGGCCTCCTCTACAGCACGCTGTATCGACTGCACGGTCGATTCGATATTCACCACTACACCGCGCTTGAGTCCGCGCGAAGGCTGCGAGCCTAAACCGATGATCTCGATGCTATTGTCTGGTGCGGTCTCGCCGACCAGTGCCATCACCTTGGAGGTGCCGATATCGAGCCCGACGATCAGTTGTCTCTCTAGTTTTTTCGCCATATTCCTCGTCCGTCCATCAACCCTCCGGGGTGTCGCCCAACTCGTCGACCGATGCAACCTTAGTGCTGCCCCGCCAGCCCACCGAAAATCCGTTCGTGTAGCGCATATCTACGTAATTGATCTCGGCGGACCGCTGCACCACGATGCGCAGAGCCGAAGCGACGAAGCGCTCGAAGCGCTCATCGACCTGCCGACGTCCGAGACGGATGCGTACACCGTTATCAAGATCGATCTCCCACGCGCCGCGGGCATCGAGACGCAGCGCCGCAATGCGTACTCCGCCCTCGACGAGCCGACCTTGGATCGCAAAGTAACGCTCCGCGACTAGGGTCTCGGTGTCCTTGGGGCCAGAGAGCCGCGGTAACTCGGGCGGAATGAATCGCGCCTCAGAAAGGAAAAGTTTGCCGCGATTGTTTAGCAGACCGTTCGTACCCCAACGCGCGGCTGCGACTTGCTCGACTACGCGAACCTGCAGACCGCGCGGCCAGGCGCGACCCACGCTCGCCGCATCGACCCAGGGTAATTTTTCGATCGCACGCTGTACGGTAGTTAGATCAACGGTCACGAGGCCGGCACCGTGGATAAGATCACGTACGGCCTGCTCGACATCCATCGGTGAGACACGCTGGAAACGTCCCTGCAGTACGACGCGATCGATCGACTGATCGAGCGCGGCGACGATCAACCAAAGAAATGCAGTGACGGCAGCGAAACCCGACATACCGTACATGAGTCGACGCCAGTGGATCTCGGGTACCTGCCAAGACTTCTCCTTACGACGGCGGTTGCGGGCTTTTCGATTTGCAAACAGACTCATGCTGACTCTCCTGCCCTCAATCCCTGCGCCGACGGATGAAGCTCGTCTCGAGTACGCGCCACACGAGGGTGTCGAAGTCGATGTTGCTCGCCTTGGCCGCCATCGGCACGAGACTGTGATCGGTCATTCCGGGAACCGTATTGATCTCAAGAAGCAGCGGTCGACCGGTTGCATCCATCATGAAGTCGACTCGTCCCCAGCCTTCCCCGCCGACCGCGGTGAAAGCGCCGATCGCCAGCGCTCCGAGGTGTTTCTCCTTCTCAGCGGAGAGACCCGACGGACAATCGTAGACGGTATCTAAGCGCAGATACTTCGCCTCGTAGTCGTAGAACGTCCTCGGCGTTGCAATCCGAATCGATGGCAGCGCCTTACCGTGCAACACGCTGACGGTGTATTCAAAACCTGGGATAAACGCCTCGGCGAGCACCACCTCGTCGGTGGCGGCCGCCGCGGCGTGGGCGGCGGGAAGATCCTCCGCTCGCTCGACCTTGGAGATTCCGACCGATGAGCCCTGCGTAGCCGGCTTCACGAACATGGGTAAACCAAGTCGCGCGAGCGCCTGTTCAAAGTCCGACGGGTTGCGAAGCACCATGAAATCCGCCGTCGAGATACCAACGGCCGCAGCGAGACGCTTGGTGCGGACCTTATCCATGCAGACGGCAGAGCCGAGCACGCTGCTGCCCGTATAAGGTAACCCCAAGCACTCGAGCGCTCCTTGCAAGGTTCCGTCCTCGCCGCCTGGACCGTGCAAAGCAATCCATACGCGGTCGAACCTTTGCTCGACGAGCGCAGACAGCGGTACCTCGTGCGGATCGATGGCATGCGCATCGACGCCTTTGCGAACGAGAGCTGCGAGCACGGCGTTGCCGGTGAGCAAAGAAATTTCGCGTTCGCTCGACTGCCCGCCAAGCATGACGGCGACCTTGCCGAATTCACAGGCGTCGCTTACCAGATGAACGGCCGACGGATCGTGGGTGAGACGCATTAGGCGACGTCCCCCACGATACGCACCTCGGTATTGAGGTGGATACCGAATCGCAGCGCCACGGTGTCGCGGATGCAGTAGATTAATTTTTCGAGATTGGCGGCCGTGGCCTTACCCTCGTTGACGATGAAGTTGGCATGCTTCGGCGACACTAGAGCGCCACCGATACGCATGCCCTTGAGGCCCGCAGCCTCGATGAGTCGCGCAGCGTGATCACCCGGAGGATTGGTGAACACCGAGCCACAGCTCCACTCACCGATCGGTTGTTTCTGCTTGCGTTCCACGAGCAAATCGCGAATCGCCTCGTTGCTCACACCCTCTCGCTGCTCGAAATGCAGCGTCGTGCCCAAGAAAGCTTCTGTAGCGACGGGCGCTTGGACATGCCGATACGACACGCGGTACTCGGACGCATCACGCATGCGGATCATGCCGTTGCGATCGATGACTTCGACGTTGCGCACGTGACGCCACGTCTCGCCGCTGAAGGCGCCGGCGTTCATTGCCAGCGCTCCACCAAGCGTACCGGGAATCCCGGCAAAGAATTCGGCAGGACCCAGACCCCACTTGACGCATTGACGCGCGATCCGCGCACAGGGCACGCCCGCCTCGCACCAAACCTCGGTCTCACTACGCCGCTCGAGATCGCTCAATGCACCATGCAAAGAAATGACGGCGCCGCGCAAACCGCCGTCACGAACTAATAAATTGCTGCCGAGACCCACCCACCAGAGCGGCGCATCTGCGGGTAAAATACGGAGGAATGCAGCGAGATCCGCGCGATCACGCGGCTCGAAAAACAGTTCCGCAGGGCCGCCGACGTGCCAGGACGTGTGTCGTGACATTGGCTCTTCGAGCGCGAGTCGTCCTGCGAACTGCGCCTGCAGAGACGTGCACACCGAAGGATCGAGCCGCTGCGGGCTCATCGGCCACCCTCCCCGAGTTGCTTCGCCAGTCCGTGGGCGACAGCGCTGATACTGCCGGCGCCCATCGCAAGTACCACGTCGCCCGCACGCAGCAAATCCCGAAGACTCGCGGCGAGCTCTTCGACGTGCGATACGAAGACCGGCTCGATCTGTCCGCGCGAGCGCACGGCGCGACAAATGGCGCGACCGTCGGCGCCCGCGATCGGCGCCTCGCCTGCTGCGTATACTTCGGTGACGAGCAGCACATCGGTTGTCGAGAGCGCGCTGGCGAAGTCATCGAGCAGATCACGGGTACGCGTGTAGCGATGCGGCTGGAAGGCGAGCACGATGCGTCGATCAAGATGAGCCTGTCGTACGGCATCGAGCGTCGCGAGGATCTCGGTCGGGTGATGGCCGTAGTCGTCGACGATGACTGCGGTGCCCGTACCCATGCGCACCTCACCCACTTGCTGCAGGCGACGATGGACACCCTGAAACTTGGCGAGACCAAGCTGTATCGCGGCATCGTCGACACCGAGCTCACTCGCGACGGTAATAGCCGCGAGCGCATTTTGGACATTGTGTCGGCCGGGAAGATTAAGCCTCACCTCAAGCGAATCTGCCCGACCCGGTCGAATCACGTCGAACGTCGTCTGCGGTCCTCTTCGCACCACGTTGACGGCGCGAACATCGGCACCCTTTTCGATGCCGTACGTCCAAATCGGACGACCGACACGGGGCAGGATGCCGCGCACCTCGGCGTCGTCAGCGCAAAGCACCGCTAGACCGTAGAACGGCAGGTTGTGCAGGAACTCGACGAAGCTCTGACGCAGTCGATTGAAGTCGCCATCGTGTGTGCCGAGATGATCGTTGTCGATATTGGTCACCACGGCGATGAGCGGCTGCAAATGCAGGAACGAGGCATCGCTCTCGTCAGCCTCAGCGACGAGATAACGACCCGTGCCGAGTCGGGCGCTATTGTCGGTACTTTTCAGACGACCGCCGATGATGAAGGTCGGATCCTCGCCACCTTCGGCGAGCACCGAGGCGACGATACTCGTCGTCGTCGTCTTGCCATGCGTTCCGGCGACAGCGATCGCGGAGCGGAATCGCATGAGTTCACCGAGCATTTCCGCACGCGGCACAACTGGCACACGATGCACGAGCGCTTCGGTGATTTCAGGGTTTTCTTTGGAGATGGCAGTCGAGACGACTACGACATCGGCACCTTTGACGTTCTCGGTGGCGTGACCGAACGTAATCTTGGCGCCAAGATCCGACAGTCGCTCGGTCACGGCATTCGGCTTGAGATCGCTGCCCTGCACGCGATAACCAAGGTTAAGCAATACCTCGGCGATACCGCCCATGCCGCTGCCGCCGATACCGACGAAGTGGATAGTGTTGATGCGACGCATGCGTTCCATATTCATGCCGTAAGACCTCCAGCCACGAGACAAGCTCGAGCGAGGTCGTCGGTCGCGTTCGGACGGGCAAGACTGCGCGCACGCTCGGCCATGCGGTAGAGCATCTTTCGATCGGCTGCAAATCGCTTGAGCTCCGATGCGAGTCGCTGCGATGTGAGTTCGCACTCGGGCAGCAATACCGCAGCCTCGCGCTCGACCAAGAAGCGTGCGTTACGCGTCTGATGATCGTCGACGGCTGCGGGGAACGGTACGAGAATCGCGGCGACGCCTGCAGCAGCGAGTTCGGACACCGTCAGAGCACCGGCGCGGCAAATGACGACGTCTGCGTCAGCGTAAGCCGCTGCAATGTCGTCGATGAAGGGGCTCAAGTCGGCCGTGATACCGCGCGCGATATAAGCCTCTCGTGTCGCCTCCAGCGTGCGGGTGCCGGTCTGATGACGAATACGCAGATCTACTTTTCCAGAAAGTGCCGCCACGGCTTCGGGGACGACCGAATTGAGACGCTGCGCACCCTGACTGCCGCCGACTACGAGCACATGTAGCGGACCCTGACGCGAGGCGTAGCGCGCGGTCGGGTCAGGCAGAGCAAAGAATTCGGTGCGTACCGGGTTACCGACCGTCGTCGCTTTCACGCCGGAACCGAAACTTCCGGAGAACGCCTCGAGGACCTGCGTAGCAAGTCGTGCAAGAATACGATTGGTGAAACCCGCGACGGCGTTTTGTTCGTGGATCACGAGCGGACAGCGTGCGAGGAAGGCCGCGAGCCCACCCGGGCCTGTGACGTAACCGCCGAGCCCCACGACCACACGCGGTCGATGACGTCTTACGGTAGCGAGCGCCTGCCATAAGGCGCGCGCGAGTCGGATCGGTGCATCGAAAAGCGTAGTGAGATCCTTACCGCGCAAGCCACCGATGTCAATCCATTCGACATCAATACCTGCAGCCGGCACAAGCCGCGCTTCGATGCCTGCGCGCGTGCCGAGCCATACGACCTCGATGTCGCGCGCGCGCAGCAGACCTGCGAGCGAGAGCGCCGGGAACACGTGTCCGCCGGTTCCGCCTGCCATGATCATGACGCAGGGCTTGCTCACGCGTCGATCGCCTCCCCTGCTCCTCCGCGTACGCGCACGGCGCTACCGCCACGGAGACTTGCCGCCGTCGTGCCTCGCGAAGCCTGAACCGCCTCGTGATAGACGCGTAGCAGCACGCCAACCCACGCGAGCGTGACGATCAAACTCGATCGCCCGTAGCTCATGAGCGGCAGGGTCAGACCTTTGGTCGGCAGCACACCCATGTTCACGCCCATATTAATGAACGCTTGGATCGCCACCCAGATTCCGAAACCCGCCGCGAGGTAGCTCTGGAACTTGAGTCCCGCTTCGTTAGCGAGTCGCGCGACGTACAGCGCACGCCAAGCGAGCGCGACGAATAAACCGATGGTAAATAGAATACCGAATAGACCCAGCTCCTCCGAGAGCACGGCGAAAAGGAAGTCGGTGTGCGCCTCAGGCAGGTAGAACAGCTTCTGAACGCTCTCACCGAGTCCAACGCCGGTCCAGCCGCCGCGACCGATGGCGATCAAGCTCTGCGTGAGCTGGAAACCGCTGTCGAACGGATCTTCCCAAGGATTACGGAACGAGGTGAGACGACGCAGTCGGTATGGCGAGGACACCGCCACCGCAGCGAGAAGGCCCGCACCGATTACCGCCAAACCGATAATATCGCGCCAACGCGCACCGGCGACGAAGAGCACGCCGAGGACCGTGGCCGTGAGCACGACGGCCGCGCCGAAGTCAGGCTCCATTAATAAAAGACAAAAGAATACGCTGACCACGAGTAAGGGCTTGACGAGCCCCACCAAAGAACTGCGTAGCTCTGCTTCGCGACGAACCGCGTAGCTTGCAATGAAGATAAGCACCATCAAGCGAGCAGCTTCAGAGGCCTGGAAGTTGAAACCCGCGAGTCGGATCCAACGACGACTGCCGTTCACCGAATATCCGACGCCGGGTATTAGCACGGCGATAAGCAGCACGCCCGCGATTGCGAGCAGTAGTAACGCAGATTTTTCCAGCCACTCCGTACGGATCGCAAACGCGAATGAGGCTGCAATAGCGCCGGCTACCACGAGTACGAACTGACGCTCGAGGTAAAGGAACGGATCGCCGGCTTCCTTGCTGGCAATCGACATCGAGGCGGAAGTGACGATGATGAGACCAAGCAGTACAATCGAAAAGACGATCCCGAGTGTGACGAGATCGAGGTGCACGGACGTCGGCCGAGTTCCGCCGGGGGCCGGAAGCGTAAATGTACTCATGATGGCAACCTCCCAACGGCTGTAACGAAACGGTCGCCGCGCTCGGTGTAATCACGAAACATGTCGAGACTTGCGCAGGCCGGCGAGAGCAACACGATCTCCCCAGCCTTGGCGCGACTTGCAGCCGTATCGACCGCCTCTTCGATCGAAGCGCAGCCTACGATTTCGCAAATACCTTCTAGAACTTTGGCGAGCTGCGGTGCATCGCGACCGATGAGTAATACGACCCGCGCTCGTCCCGCAAGCGCGGTGGCGAGGGGAGCAAAATCTTGCCCCTTTCCCTCACCTCCGGCGATAAGCAGTAAGGTGCCACACATCCCAGATATCGTTGAGACCGTGGCACCGACGTTCGTGCCCTTAGAATCATTGATGTAGCGCACGCCGCGCTTCTCACCCACCCACTGCGAGCGGTGCGGAAGTCCTGCGAACTCGCACAGCTCATCGAGCATGGGTGGCAAGGGCAGACCGCAGGCCTCACCGAGCGCGAGGGCTGCAAGCGCGTTAGCCGCATTGTGGAGTCCCGTAAGACGCATCGCCGACAGTGCGAGTACCGGCCGGCCACGAACCGCGAGCCAACGCTCCCCGCCCTGCTCCATCAATGAATACTCGGCACCTATCGTGCCCCCGATGGAGAAGTCGACGACTTTCTGCGCGGCTCCGCATGACATGCCTTTCACGTAAGCATCGTCACGATTGATAACCGCTGTATCGCAGTGACGAAAGATGCGAGCTTTTGCGGCGGCGTAGGCGTCCATCGTACTGTGCCGATCGAGATGATCCTCGGAAAGGTTAAGTACCGTCGCGGCTAGCAGACGTAACGAACATGTTGTTTCGAGTTGGAAGCTTGATAACTCCAGCACGTACAACTGTGGTACCAGCGCCTCGAGCAGGTAGAGCACCGGCGTACCAAGATTGCCGCCGACCGACACCGCGCGTCCGGCGCGTGTTGCCATACGACCGACCAGCGTCGTCACAGTGCTCTTGCCGTTCGTCCCCGTGATACCCACGACTGGGGCCTTCGCCTCGCGCGCAAACAATTCGACATCACTCACGACGTCGATTCCTTTGGATAGTGCTTCCGAGATCACCGGCTCGCTCAGTGCAATGCCGGGCGATGCAACCACGATCTGCGAATCTTTAAGCAGCGACGCATCGAGTCGACCAAAACTGCACTTGGTCGTCGGCGCAAGCGTGGAGAGCTCCTCGCGACCTGGCGGCTCTGTACGACTGTCAGTCACCGCAACCTGCCAACCCCGCGCGACAAGATGGCGCACCGCCGAGATCCCGGTCTTACCGAGGCCAACGATCAGCGCCTTGCGATGTTCTTGGGTGTAGCTCATCGGAGTTTCAGTGTGGCGAGGCCCACGAGAACGAGGAAAAAGGTGACGATCCAAAAGCGCACGATCACCTTGGGCTCAGCCCAACCCTTCAGTTCGAAGTGGTGATGAATCGGCGCCATCCGAAAGATTCGCTTACCAGTGAGCTTGAAAGACACCACCTGCAATATGACCGACGCGGTTTCGATTACGAAGATGCCGCCCATGATGAGCAGCACGACCTCCTGCTTCACGATCACGGCAATTGTTCCTAGTGCAGCACCGATCGATAGCGCACCGATATCTCCCATGAAAACTTGTGCCGGGTAGGTGTTGAACCAAAGAAACCCGAGACCTGCGCCGACGAGCGCCGCACAGAAAATAAGTAGCTCGCCCGAATCCCGGACCGCTGGAATCGCTAGGTATTCGGCAAATACGGCGTTACCTGCCACATAGGCGAACACGCCAAGCGCAGCAGCCACCATAACCGCTGGCATGATGGCAAGACCGTCAAGCCCATCCGTGAGATTAACGGCGTTACTCATACCGACGATCATCAAATAGGTCATTAGAATGAAACTGAACGCGCCGAGTGGCAGAGTGAAATTCTTTAGAAGTGGTAGGTAGAGCGTGGTATCGACGGACGCCGTCGCAGTCCCCCAGAGCGCGATGGCCGTAACGAGCCCGCCGACGGACTGCCAACAAAACTTATAGCGTGCGATCAACCCCTTGGGATTTTTCTTGATGAGCTTGAGGTAGTCGTCCCAAAACCCGACGAGGCCAAAGAAGAACGTAACGGCAAGCACGATCCAGATGAAGCGATTGTTGAGGTCCGCCCAAAGAAGTGTCGAGCTTATGATGGTAACGACAATCAGCAGACCACCCATCGTTGGCGTACCGACTTTCTTTTGGTGGGCTGCGGGGATGTAGTCACGAATAACCTGTCCAATCTGATCTCTGGTCAACTTCGTGATCATCCACGGACCTAGCGCGAGCGAGATCATGAGCGCCGTGACTGCTGCTAAAATCGCACGGAAAGTGAGGTACGAGAAAACGTTGAAGAATGAGATCGACTCGGATAATAGCTGTGAGAGCTGAAGCAGCATTTAGTGCATACCCCCTGCCGAGGGTTCGGACTCGAGGGCAGCAACTACATGCTCGAGACCGTTGCTGCGAGAACCTTTGATGAGTACACGTACATCCGTGGCGAGCTCACGACCGACCGCCTCCGTTACCGCTGCGGTATCGGCATGCCAAGCGGCGCCCTCGCCGAAGCTGTCAACGGAATACTTTGCCGCCTCGCCGACGGCGAACAAACGCTCGACGCCATGGGCGCGCGCATAGCGACCCGCCTCCAAATGCGCCTCGCGCGTAAAATCACCGAGCTCGCCCATCTCGCCGAGGACAACAATTCGCCGGCCTTCGATCGCTTCAAGTACATCGATCGCGGCTCGCAAAGAACTTGGGTTCGCATTGTATGAGTCATCAATAATCCAGGCGCCCCTACGGGCGCTACGTAACTGCAGGCGACCTTTGACCGAACGCATGCGTGCAAGTCCCGTCGCAATGTCCCCAAGCGTGGCGCCCGCCGCACTCGCTGCGGCCGCTGCACCGAGTGCGTTGAGTACGTTGTGTTTACCGGCGAGGTGCAGCGAGATGGGTCTCTCGCCTTCGGGCGAGACCAGCGTGAATTGCGTGATAAATCCCCGCTCACCCACCTCCGTGTGGATGTCTCGGGCGCTGAAATCTGCTTTGGAGCCGAGACCGAAGGTCAGGATGCGTGCCGCCGTCATGTCACGCCACAGTCCGGCGAAGCTGTCCTCGGTATTTAGGATCGCGATGCCGTCCTGACCGAGCGCTGCGAATAACTCGCCCTCGGCACGCGCAGCGCCTTCGACGCTTCCGAAACCCTCGAGATGCTCAGCGCCTGCGTTGGTCACGATACCAATCACAGGCGCTGCAAAATCCGCAAGCTGCGCAAGCTCACCCCGATGGTTCGCGCCCATCTCGATGACAACATGGCGATGCGAGGCCTCCATACGCAATAGCGTCAGAGGCACCCCGATATGGTTATTAAGATTACCCGCCGTGGCAAGCGTAGCGCCGCGGCTAGAGAGAATCGCAGTGATCAATTCCTTACTCGTCGTCTTTCCGTTGCTGCCAGCGACACCAATGAGCGGTATCGCGAAGCGCGAGCGCCAGTTTTTGGCTGCCCGCTGCAAGGCAACGAGCGTATTGTTTACGAGTACCACAGGAAAATCGGTAGGACCTTGCTCCTCGGCGATCGCACCCGCTGCGCCTTTCGCTGCAGCTTCTGCAAGATATGTATTTCCATCGAATCGCGGTCCACGCAGCGCGACGAACAATTCGCCGACAGCGAGCGTACGGGTATCGGTGTTGACCGACGAGTACGTGCGATCCGCGCCGACCAAGCGTCCGCCGCAATCTTTAGCGATATCAGCGAGCTGACGCATCGGGGATCCCATCGGTCGACTGCCTGTAAGCCGACTGAATGATCTGGCGATCGCTGAAGGGACGACGCTCGGCGCCGACGATCTGATACCTCTCGTGGCCTTTACCGGCGACGAGTACCACGTCGCCTTCGCGCGCACCTACGAGTGCGTGACGGATAGCCTCGGCCCGGTCATGGATGACCGTCGCGCGAATTCCTTTCGGAAAGCCCGCAACGATGTCGGCAGCAATAAGCACAGGCGATTCGCTTCGCGGATTATCGTCGGTGATGACGATGCCATCAGCCATCGCTGCTGCAACACCCGCCATCATCGGTCGCTTACCCGGGTCGCGGTCTCCACCGCAACCGAAGACCAGATGCAGTTTACCGCGGCAATGAGCACGCGCCGCACGCAAAGATCTAGTAAGTGCATCAGGCGTGTGCGCATAGTCGACGATCGCGAGTGCCTTACCAGGCGCAGTGAGCGCTTCCATGCGTCCCGGCGGCGCACTGCATTTACCGAGGGCGAGCAGTGCGGTGTTGAACGCGACGCCAAGCGCACGCAATAGCCCGAGCGTAACGAGCACATTTTCGACATTGAACTCGCCAATGAGCTGAAAGATCACCGACCTCATCGCCGGCTCGGCACCCACCTCACGATACTCGATGATAAATGACAGCCCGTTCTGCAGCGCCTTGATATTAGATGCGACGAGCGACCGAGTTCTGGGAACACGCGAACGGATGTCATCGATCACCGCCGCACCAGCCGCACTGCATGCAATCAACGTGAGTGACAGTCGCGTCGCATGACGACGGGCAAGCTCGGCGCCGAATGCATCATCAACATTTATCACGCCGGCCTCGAGTCGAGGCATATCGAATAGGTGAGCCTTCGCAGCACCGTAGGCCTCCATCGTACCGTGATAGTCGAGATGATCGCGGGTCAAATTCGTGAAGGCTACGACGCGAAAACGAACACCAGCCACGCGATGCTGATCGAGAGCATGCGAGGACACCTCCATCGCGACGTACTGCACGCCCGCTTCGCGCACGACCGACAGCTGACGCTGCACGCTGACAGCATCGGCCGTCGTATACTCACTCGGGATGACCGCATCTGGGGCCATACCGACACCGAGTGTCCCGATGTACGCTGCGGGCGATGCGCAATGAGAGAGTGCCTGCGCGAGCAACCAGGTCGTTGTCGTCTTACCATTGGTTCCGGTGACGCCGGCTACGCGTAAAATTTCGGAAGGCTGGTCAAAGAATTGATCAGCAATATAGCTCGCGACGCTCGATAGCTTCTCGATCGGCTGAGCATATGTGCCAGCAGGAATGCTCGGCGCGACAACGCCCTGCGCAGGCTCCCACAACACGGCATTCGCACCGCGCGAGAGCGCCTCCGATAACCCTGAGAGGCCGTGGGTACGTCGGCCCGCGCAGGCGAGAAACAAACCGCCCTCGACCACCGTACGACTGTCTAGACTGATATCAGTAACGCCGATCGAGCTCGGAATTTCGGCAACACTTCGGCAAAGATCGGCAAGATGGCGCGCTCCAGCGCGCATCAGCGCAGACCTCCCGTGGTCAAGCGACGCGAGGCGTCGGCCGTGGCAATGTTCTGCGGCAGATCGGCCGGCATCGGTGCCGACTCAGGCATTTCGTCGACGGGCATGTCGATCGGTGCATCCGGCGCGATTGCGAGCAGGCGCAGCGCACCACCGACGACACGAGAGAATACGGGCGCCGCTACGTCGCCGCCGTAGTAGAGACCTGCACTTGGCTCGTCGATCACGACCACCGCGGCGAGGCGCGGATTGCTCGCTGGTGCCAGCCCTGCGAACACGGCAAGATAGCGATTGGTTGAATAGCCACCCGCACTCGCCTTCCAGGCGGTGCCCGTTTTCCCGGCGACGGAGTAGCCGGGAATCGAGGCATGCTTGCCGGTACCCACATCGGTCACCACGCTCTGCAGCATTCGCACGACATCGCGGCTGACTTTTTCGGAGAGCACGCGCTCACCTTCGACGGCGTGATCAACTCGCGTGAAGGACACCGGTCGTTGCAGTCCATAAGCACCGAGAGTGGCGTAGGCATGTGCAAGCTGCAGCGGCGTCGCCGACAGACCGTAGCCGTAGGAGACCGTCGCTGTAGTGATCGCGCGCCAATGCATGTGCTGGGTGAGCAATCCAGCCGACTCGCCCGGATATCCACTCGTCGTCACGCGACCGAACCCGAATCGCGAGAGCGTGCCGTGCAGCGTCTCAGGCCCGAGCGTCAACGCAATACGCGTCATGGCGACGTTCGAGCTCTTAGCGAGGGCCGTGGCAAGATCGATGGCACCGAGGTTGTACTTGTCCTCGATCATCTTGATACCGACCTTAACCATGCCGGGGTTGGTATCGACGATGCTCGTCGGCGTAAACTTTCCCGAGGACAAGGCAGCCGCGACAACGAACGGCTTTATGGTTGAACCGGGCTCGACAAGATCTGTCACCGCACGGTTCTTGTATGCAGCGGGTTGTTTTCGTTGCGCCCGATTGTGCGGATTGAAGGTCGGCTGATTAACCATGGCGAGTACTTCGCCCGTTGTCACATCGATTACGACGACCGAACCAGCACGTGCGCGATTTGCCTGAATCACGGCCTTCAGCTCTCGATATGCAAGATATTGAAGGCGCATATCGATCGATAAATACATATTTCGACCGGGCCGCATCGGACGGATACTCTCGACGGTCTGCACGGTACGCCCGAGATTATCCTGAATCACACGCTTGGCGCCGTTCTCGCCCGCGAGCCAGTGGTCGTAAGCGAGCTCGAGCCCTTCCTGGCCCGAATCGTCAACGTCGGTGAAACCGAGTACGTGGCCTGTCACCTCGCTCGCGGGGTAGTAGCGACCATATTCACGCGTGAGGTGTACGCCGGGGATATCGAGTACGCGGACTTTTACTGCATCGGCCGGCTGTAAGTGGCGCGCAACATAAACGAACTTACGGTCAAGCTTGGTAGTGACGAAGCGAGTCAACTCTGCCGGATCACGATTGATTGCTCGGGCGAGATTCGGGATCTGGTCGTTCGCGAGCGTAAGCTCGCGCGGATTCACCCACACCGAATCGACCGGTGTGCTAACGGCGAGCGGCTCACCCGCACGATCAGTGACGCTGCCGCGATGTGCGACGACGGACGCAACGCGCGTGAAACGCTCATCGCCTTGATCGCGCAGGAAGGCGCTTTCGACGAGCTGCAGCGTCGCAGCCTTCCAAATAAGCACGCTCGCACCGCAGCCGATTAGTACAACGATGACCATCGCGCGCGGCATAAATGAAGGATTTGGCGTCTCCGACTTTCGCGATAATCCGTTGCGCGAGCCACGAGCACCACCCCGCTGGCCTGCCGACGGTCGACGCGATTCAGACTTTCCAAAGGGCCAGCGGATCACGGTGCCACTACCTCGATTTGCCTCGGCGGCGGCGTGCGCATACCAAGATCATGTGCGGCTACGTTTTCGACGAAGGCATGGGCTGACCAAGCACTCTGCTCAAGCTGTAACTGACCCCACTCGATTTCGAGTCGATCACGCTGGCGATTGACTTTCTCGAGCTCGACGAACAGCTCGCGTGCTCGATGCTTGACGAAGATCGCACCGGCAGCCGAAGCAAGCACCACCAACCACAATAGCGGAATCAACATTGCGATCGAACGACGACTCGACAAGCTCATGCCGCACCTCCCATTTTCTCGGCGCAGCGCAGCACCGCACTGCGCGCGCGCGGATTACGCGCAATTTCTGCATCGGCAGCACGTTGCTTCCGACCGATTTCGCGCATCACCGGACGAGCTGCATCGGGGATCACCGGAAGCCCTGCGAAAACAGGATCGACGGAGCTCTTCGTCCGAATAAATTGTTTGACCATACGATCTTCAAGTGAGTGGAAACTAATTACGACGAGGCGTCCGCCCGGTGCGAGTACGGCGAAAGCGGCGTCGAGCGCCTTGCGCAGCCGCCCAAGCTCGTCGTTGATGAACATACGAATCGCTTGAAACGTGCGCGTCGCGGGATGCTTACCATCGCGCGTACGTATGGCATGCTGGACGATGGCGGCGAGTTGCGCAGTACGCTCGATCGGCGCTTTTGCGCGCGCCGCGACGATCGCCGCAGCGATACGGCGCGAGAAGCGTTCTTCGCTGAGCTCGTAAATCACCCTCGCTAACTCCCGTTCATCCACTCGTGCAAGCCATGCAGCCGCCGACTCGCCATGCGCTGGATCCATTCGCATATCGAGCGGTCCGTCCTTCGCGAAACTGAAACCCCGCTGCGGCTGATCGAGCTGCGGCGAGGAGACGCCGAGATCGAGTAACACCCCAAAAACCTGCCGCCCTCCCGAGTGTTGATCGATAACACGCGCGAGTTCAGCGAAATCTGCCTGCACGAGTGTGAGTCGCGACTCATCGACGAAACGACGTCGGCCTGCATCAATCGCCGCAGGATCACGATCCAGCGCGAGAACGGCGCCTTCCGGACCGATGACCTCGAGCAATCGTGCCGTGTGGCCACCGCGCCCGAACGTGTTGTCGACGTAAAGTCCGCCAGTACGAGGGGCCAGTCCCTCCAGCACCTCTTCAACAAGTACCGGGACGTGTTCTTCCACGTGCTCATCCACGTGCTCATCCGCCTCAAAGCGAAAGCGAATCGAGCTCTGTCGACAGATCGGTGGCGGTTTCCTCGCTCTTCACCCAGTAGTCACGTCGCTCGTTCCAGCGCGTTTCGTCCCAGAGCTCGAGTCGGTTCCCCTGACCGATCAACATCGCGTGCCGCGAAAGTCCCGCGTACTCGCGCAACTCCGTCGGCAGCAGCACACGCCCTTGGGCATCAAGATCGATTTCGGTCGCATGCCCTACCATCAGTCGCTGCAAACGGCGCGAGCGCTCTTGCAGCGTGGGCAGGCTCATTAACGTGCGTTCGATTTGCTCCCAGTCGGGCAGCGGATAAATCAGTAGGCAAGGGTCACGATCGATCGTGACGACGAGTTGCCCCTCGCTGCGCTCGAGCGCACGTTGCCGCTGACGGGTCGGCAGAACCATCCGTCCTTTGTCGTCCAACGTGACTTTGCTTGCACCCCGGAACATAACTCGACGGGCATCGGAACGCCCACTACCCCCCACTTTTTACCACTTGGCACCACTATAGGAATCGGCGCGTAAGAGTGTCAACGGGTTAGCGGTAATTTTTTTAAATACTGAAAACTAATGCCTCAAAGTCGACCGAGCTTTTTCGCAGCAGTCGAATTTGGAGAAATTTTGGCGTTCCTCGACGGTTGTCCGCGAATGCTTCTGCGGGCGCGTTAAGAGGGGGAGTCGGCCGATAAGCCGGGTTCTGTCGTGGACGATCATTCGTCTGGGGCATTCGTCACCGAATGCCTCAAGCAGCCTACCCGGAAGTCACGCTCGGACACCGCGCTGCAGGTTTCCCTGCGACTTCCCTATTTGGCCTTGCTCCCGACGGGGTTTGCCATGCCACAGGTGTTACCACCCGCGCGGTGCGCTCTTACCGCACCATTTCACCCTTGCCTGCGATCCCTCCCCACGAGGGGAGTTCGTGCGTCGGCGGTATTCTCTCTGTTGCACTTTCCGTAGGCTCACGCCCCCCAGGTGTTACCTGGCGCCGTATCCGAAGGAGCCCGGACTTTCCTCTGTACCTTCCAAGAAATACAGCGATCGTCTGGCCGACTCCGAGACCCAAGATACCGTCCAATGGCCTTAACCACAAACTCGCTGTCGAATCTCCATAAAGATTGCCCCTCGAGGGCGTACGGTCAGCGACGCTCGGCTACAAGCGCGACGGCTCGTCCGTAGGCCTCATCCCGACTCACGCCGCTCACGGCAGCGGCGATGGAAGCAGCCTTAGAGGCTGGCAAATGCGCCAAGGCGGCGCGCAGCGAGCGCTCCATTAGCATACGCCGCTCGAGAGCTGCGGTTGGATCCTCTTCATCGACACTTTTTACCGATGCACCGGCGATCACGAGTGTGATCTCTCCGAGCTTGAATTCCGCCTCCGACGCAGCGCGGCGGGCAAGCTCGGTGAGTGTGCCGCGATAAACGCTCTCGTGAAGCTTAGTGAGCTCGCGGGCGACAGCTGCCTCGCGCTCGCCTCCGAAAACGGCTGCACAATCAGCGAGTGCCTCCACGATGCGATGCGGCGCCTCAAAAAAAACTAGGGTGCGCGGCTCGAGCGCCAGCGTTTGCATCCGCACTCGCCGCTCCCCGGCCTTGGCTGGCAGAAAACCCTCGAAGCAGAACCGATCCGTTTTTATACCGGCCACAGAGAGTGCGGCTGCGATGGCCGTCGGACCGGGGATAGCGCGCACTTCCACCCCCGCCGCCGCCGCACGCCGTACAAGATTGAGGCCCGGATCGGAAAGCAGCGGAGTGCCAGCATCACTCACGAGCGCAACCACCTCGCCCGCCAGTAGCCGACCAAGCAGGGCCTCGCTGCGCTCGCGCTCGTTGTGCGAGTGAAGCGAAATCAGGGGTTTTTGTAGACCGAGCGCGGACAACAGCCGACCACTGCGGCGCGTGTCCTCGGCAGCCACTACGTCGGCAGCCGCAAGCACGTCGCGCGCCCTTAGCGAGACGTCGGCCAAGTTACCGATGGGCGTCGCCACCACATCGAGTCGCCCACCCGTCGATCCCCTCACAGGCACTATAATTTCCCCCCCTACTATACTGAGCGCTGGCATCGTGCCCGGCTGTGCTCCGGTATTCAATCGGCGCTGAGCAGACTAGGCTGGAGCGCTTCTCAATGATCACCTTCCGACATCTTCCCATCCTGCTGCAGCTGAGCTCTCTCTCGCTTCTGCTCATCGGCTGTAACTCCAACACCCGCCCGCCAGTAAGCCTCGAGCGCGCCGTAGCACTTTCGATGCGCGGAGATCACACTGCAGCAGCGCGTGAGTACGAAGCCCTCGCCCTAGCCACCCGCGCACCCAACAACCCTGCGCTTCTCGCAGCCGCCAAGGAATGGCTGCGTGCGAGCGACACGGCAGCGGCTGAAAGCGTACTCGCCCGCCTCATTGGGCCGCTGCAGGCGGACCAGACCGATTTACTAAATCTGATGCTCGCCGAAGCTCACCTCCTCCGCGGCGAAGCGGCACGTGGCTGGGAACTGCTCGGCCAGATGGACGTTCCAGTCGGAGCGGCGCGCGTCGATGAGTACAACGCCCTGCGTCAGCGGCTCGCCCTCGCCACCAGTCGTCCCGTACAAGCCATACGCAGCCAAGTTGATCGAGAGACGTCCGCCGCCGATGCCGCCACGACACTACGCACGCGACAGGAGTTTCTGCGAGAACTCATGGCTGCCGTCGATCGCGGCATCCTGCTCGACCCGCGCGTCGCGGGTCGTGATGCCATGGCTCGCGGGTGGCTCGAAGCAGCGCCGCTCGCCGCACGCGCAGCGCGTGCACCGCAGGAGTCAAACGCCCGCATCACCGCAGCTTGGCGCAAGCGCTATCCCTCTCACCCAGCAGCTGAGGTCCTCGCAATGCTGGGTGAATCGACTGCGACAACTGTCTCTAGCGAAACCACCGCACGAGCAGCGCCGAAGACGCTGCTGCCCGACGGTGAGTCGGGTAGCACAGCGTTTCTGCCGCTCGAACAAGCGATAGCGCGCGCGGCACACGTGGCCGTGCTGCTGCCTCTCAGCGGGCACAGTGGTGCATCAGGATCGAAGATCCGCGAGGGACTGCTCAGCGGTTATTTTTCGGAGCCGCAGGCGATTCGTATGCCTCTGCGCTTTTACGATACGGCGCGGCAATCGGTGGCGGATGCCTTGGTAGCCGCGACCCAAGGCGGCGCCGTATCGATCATCGGCCCCCTTACTTGCGAAGAGGTCATCGCCGCGGCCGCGAGTGTGGGCTCGTCAAGCGTACTGTCCGTCATCGCTCTCAACTCACTGCCCTCGAGTCAGTCGGCACCAGCGAACTTCCGTCAGTTCGCCCTATCGCCTGAGGACGAAGCTCGTGCCGTGGCGCGTCATGCGCTCGCGGAAGGTCTTCGCCGCGCCATCGCGCTCGTTCCTTCAGGGGATTGGGGCGCGCGAGTGCTGCAAGCGTTCCACGAAGAGCTCAAAGCCGGCGGCGGCGAGCTGCTCGGCAGCGATACACTCGCGGGACGGGAACTTGGAATGACCGCGCGGTCGTTGCTGCGCCTCGACTCGAGTATCACGCGTCATCGACGCCTCGAGGCTATGCTCAATGTACCGCTCGCGTTCCGGCCGCGGCGTCGAGCGGATATTGACTTCATCTTTATGCCGGGAACGGCTTCATCGCTACGCCAATGGCGGCCGCAGCTTCGCTTTCAGGGCGCGGGTGACATTCCGGCGTACGCCACATCGGACGCCTTCGACGGTGGTGGTGGCGACGAGCTGCAAGGCCTTATCTTTCCCGACATCGACTGGATGATCGCGCCACAAGCACCGGCTGTCGTCGCGCTGCGCGCCGCGGTAAACGATCCCACGAACCGCAGTCGCCTGTTTGCGTTAGGCCATGATGCTTGGTTGCTCAATACCGCCTTGCGGATTGGGCGATCACCCTCGCCGGCTGCTCCGCTCACGGGTGTCGTCGGCACGCTCTCCATCGATGAGCAAGGGCGCGTGAAACGCAGTCTACGTTTTGCGCAGATAAATGACGGTCAGCCCAAACTTATCGACCCGTCCGGTGGTGGCGGCCGAGGACGGCCTCTCGCGATACCTCGCCCTCGGCTGTGATGCGGAGAGACTCGCCGTGCGGTCCCCATCGGCAGTGGGCGCGGAAACCGTCCTGCGAACTATCAACCCTAGCACGGCGAGGTCGGCATCGTAGCTTTGCATCCCGTTATTCCGCCTATCGTTGAGGCGCGACCACGCTCCTCCGACACACACGGTTACAGCGCAGCGAGCATCTATCGACACAAGCGGCAAGACATCATCGCTGCAGCAAAGTAAGTACTGCAACAAAGGCGCGAGGTTACGCGCTATTCCGTACGATTAGACGTAATTCTTTATAGCGCGAACGCTCCGGTGCTGTGGAGTCTGAGGCCTAAAACTTCGGTTGGATGAAGCGTACTTTCCAATCGCGCGGCTGAGCGTGCGACTATCCGATCAATGATTTATTTGACGATCTTAAGGGACGGACGCTTGCTGCCTGAAAGCGTCATAGGCGGCACGCCCCGATCCGGCACCGGACCGTTAGGTAGCGGATCAATCGGTGTGGTCGGCGGCGGGTTGTCCTCGCCCTCCGGAAACATAAGCCCCTCTCCGGTCTCGTGCGCGTAAATTCCCCGCACCGCTGCGGTGTGAAACCGAAGCAGACGCGGCACCCCAGAAAATCGCGCTTCGAAGCTTATCCATTCGTCACCGATATCGAGGTGACGCGTCGCGCCGTAACTCACGTTAAGCACAATTCGCCCTTCGCGTATATGTGCAACGGGCACCTCGACTCCAGACGCGGTCCCATCGACTATGAGATGCGGAGTGAGGCCGCTGTCGCTCATCCATTGATGCATTGCCCGAACCAGATACGGGCGACGAGGTTTACGAGATCCGGTCAAATAATATGCCTCGCGAACCGCAGTCCGCAAAGACCCGATTCACACCTTACTTCACGTCCCTCCAAAATTCCTGCTTGAGCAGGTATGCAAGGCCCGTGAAGACGAGTAGAAACAGGATGACCCAAATGCCGAGCGCCTCGCGCTTGGCCTTCACGGGTTCGCCGACATACTCGAGGAAGTTGACTGTATCGCGAACGAACGCATCGTATTCCTCGGGCGAAAGCTGTCCAAGCGACGAGAGCTCGAACGAATCCCACTGCCGCTCGGTGAGGGTCTCTCCATCGACAGCCCTCTCGACCGTCCTGAACTTTGCTTCCTGCACGCCCTGCAAGGCCGACAACACGAACGGCATAGCGGTGTTGGGCAGCGCGAGATTATTGGTACCGTTCACCGATTTCGGATCGACGTAAAACGTCTTTAGAAACTGATAGACGTGGTCGGGACCTTTTGAGCGGGTGATAAGAGAGAGATCGGGGGGGGCCTTCCCGAACCAAGCCTCACCGTCGGCCTTCGACATCGGCGCAGTGATGTAGTCGCCCTTCTTCGTACCCGGAAGCAGCAGGAGTTTTTCCATCTGCTCTTCGGGGATGTTGATATCCCCGGCCACGCGAGAGTAACGCACGTACTTGAGCGAGTGGCACCCCGAGCAGTAGCCCATAAAATTAGCGGCGCCGCGCTGTAGCGATGCGATGTTACCGACGTCGTTGCCCGGTTTCCACTCCATCCAGGCAGCATTCGGACTTGTCGAGGCGGGAAAAACGGCCGGACTTGCGAACACGAGCTTGAGGCCGAGCGCGGCGGCGATCAAAGACTTACGCATGGTACGTGACTCTCTCGGGAGCCGGCTTGTACTGCTCGATACGCGTGTACCAAGGCATGAGAAGGAAGAACGCGAAGTAGACCGCTGTGAAGATACGCGCAAGGATCACATAAAGATCGTTCACGGGCTGTAAGCCGAGATAGCTAAGGACCACGAAGGCGATGACGAACAATGTCAGGGCGATCTTGGAGAGGATGCCCTTGTAGCGGATCGACTTGACAGGCGAGCGGTCGAGCCACGGCAGGAAGAAAAGCACCACGATGGCGAGCAACGTGAGTAATGCGCCGAGCTGCTGATCAGGCACGGCGCGCAACATGGCGAAGAACGCCGTAAAGTACCACACGGGTGCGATGTGCTCCGGGGTGGATAGCGCATTTGCCGGTTCGAAGTTTGGCTTCTCAATGAAGAGACCGCCGACCGTCGGCGCGAAGAAAATGACACCGCAAAAGAACACCAGGAATACGCCGACACCAACGGTATCTTTGACGGTGTAGTACGGATGGAACGGGATGCCGTCGATCGGGTTACCGTTAGCTCCCAGCTTTTCCTTGATCTCGATGCCGTCCGGGTTGTTCGAACCCGTTTGGCGCAGCGCGACAAGGTGCATCAGTACCAAGAAGGCGATGGCAAACGGCAGCGCGATCACGTGTAGCGCGAAGAAGCGGTTGAGCGTGGAGTCAGCAATACCGTAGTCACCACGAATCCACTCGACGACGCCCGGCCCAATAACCGGGATGGTGCCGAAGAGATTCACGATGACCTGCGCACCCCAGTAAGACATATTGCCCCAGGGCAGTACGTAGCCTAGAAAGGCCTCAGCCATCAGCGCGAGGTAGAGCAGCATGCCGAGGATCCACAGCAACTCGCGCGGCGCACGGTACGAGCCGTAAATCATCGCGCGGAACATATGCAAGTAAACGACAATGAAGAAGAACGAAGCGCCAGTCGAGTGCATGTAGCGAATGAGCCAACCAAACTCAACCTCGCGCATGATGTACTCCACCGAGTCAAACGCCTCTAATTCACTCGGCTTGTAGTGCATCGTCAGAAAGATGCCCGAGAAAATCTGAATGATAAAAACAAGCAGCGCGAGCGCCCCGAAGAAGTACCAAATGTTTAAGTTCTTCGGCGCGAAATAACCGATAAGCTGAGAGTCGACGAACTCATCGACCGGCAGGCGCTTGTTCAGCCAGACGCGAAAACCGGTCTTAGCGGCAGTGTCAGATACTGCGCCCATCAGGCAGCTCCTTGTACGGCATCGACGCCGATGACAAGGAGAGAATCGGAGTCGAACTTGTGCGGTGGCACGCGCAGGTTGGCCGAGGCTGGCGAGCCATTAAATACGCGACCGGCAAGGTCGAACCGCGAGCCGTGACACGGACAAAAAAAGCCGCCCGGCCAGTCAGCGCCCATCTCCGGATCAGCGACGGTAAAATATTGTTTCGGCAGACAGCCGAGGTGAGTACAGGCTGCGTAGAGAACGAGAATCTCGGGCTTGAGCGAGCGAATCGCGTTCTTAACGTAGCTCGGCTGATCGGAGGCCTCAGAATTCGGATCCTTGAGGTTCGGCGTTACGCCGCCGAGCTTCGCGACCGATTCCGGGGTGCGACGAACGACGTAGATCGGCTGTTTGCGCCAAATCTGGGTGATCATTTGGCCAGGCTCGAGCTTCGATACGTCGATCTCAAGCGGAGCGCCAAGGGCTCGAGCGCGTTCCGAGGGTTTCCAAGAGGCGAGGAACGGGACTAACGTGAACGCGACGCCTACCGCGCCCGTCGCCGCCGTCGCCACTGTCAGGATCTTGCGCCGATTGACGTCGATGTCGTCGGCATTCACCCTCTCGTCACTCATGCTAGGTCTCTCCTAACCTCACCGCTAAGCGGACCCCTATCCGTGCTACTGGGCATACGGTCATTATACACGCGAGGGGTCGATCAGGGCGCCGCCGCCCGGGGTTGAACAGTCGCAATGAGCGGTTGGCAAAAGGCAGCAATTTTCGTCAGCGGGTCAGTCATCGGCAGCCTTGCGCTTGCGTTTTTAGGCGTGATCGGTCTTTACGTCTTGCGTCCGGAACTCGTAGCGCAATGGACTACCGGCGGTCCAGACGCCCTGGCAGTACGCCCAGACATCGCCGATCCGGCGAAAACTTTAACGACCGGAACTGCATCCACGCCTGTCGTTGCTGCTCCGCCTGCAAGCCGGGAGGGCGCGGCCAGCTACTCGTCGGCCGTCCGAATCGCCGCCCCTACCGTTGTGAACCTGTACGTGACTCGGGTTGCCTCCGAGCCGGTGCTCGGCGGCTTTCTGGACGATCCATTCGGCGAATTCGCACCGTTTTACCGTCGCCGGGTCGAGCAGTCACTCGGCTCAGGCGTCATCCTCGACCCCTCGGGCCAGATCGTCACTAATCACCACGTCATCGACGACGCAGCTGTGATCCGCGTGCAACTTGCTGATGGTCGATCGGCTGAAGCAGAAATCGTCGGGCGCGATCCGGATACCGATCTGGCGGTACTCAAAATCGACTTGCCCGATCTACCGAGCATCCGCCTCGGTCGTTCCGACACGCTGAGCGTCGGCGACGTGGTGCTCGCGATCGGTAATCCGATTGGGCTTTCACAAACCGTGACGCAAGGCATAGTGAGCGCGACAGGGCGTGACCAACTCGGCATCGCCACCTTCGAAAATTTCATTCAGACCGATGCGCCCATCAATCTGGGTAACTCCGGCGGCGCGCTCATAAACACGCGCGGGGAACTCGTCGGCGTCAACACCGCCATAATCGCTAAGAGTCTTGGCGTAGAGGGTATCGGGTTTGCCATCCCTGTAAATCTCGTTCGTGGCGTCGTCAACGAAATCGTTACCCGCGGGAAAGTTTTGCGTGGTTGGATAGGAATCAGTACCGAGACTATTGACGAAGCGCGCGCTAGCAGCGCAGGTTTCGACCGTCCGGTCGTGCGAGTGACGCGTATCTCCGTCGGTAGCCCCGCTCAGCGAGCCGGTCTGTTGTCGGGTGATATTATTTTGGGGATCGACAACAAGGTGCCACGCAGCTCACGCGAAGCACAGCTGCGCATCGCCGGCACCCCACCGGGCCAAACGATTTCGATCGAAGTTCAGCGTAGGAACCAACGCGGCACGATCAGCATCCGCGTCGAAGAAGCGCCACAGAAAGTTCAATCACGCTGACGGGTGACTACCCCGGTACGCGCTTGATTGCTGCACCAATCGAAGCAAATTTTTCTTCGATGGCCTCGTAACCGCGATCGATGTGGTAGATGCGATCAATTTCTGTGCGCCCCTCCGCGACGAGACCCGCGAGCACCAGCGACGCCGAGGCGCGAAGATCGGTCGCCATTACCGGCGCTGCTTGCAAGCGCGGCACGCCCTTTATGATAGCGGTGTTGCCCTCTAGACGGATCTCGGCACCCATGCGACGCATTTCGAGAACGTGCATAAACCGATTTTCGAAGATCGTTTCGATGATGGTACCCACGCCCTCAGCCACAGCATTGAGCGCGGCGAACTGCGCCTGCATATCCGTCGGGAACGCGGGATAAGGTGCCGTGCGTAGATCGACGGCGTGCGGTCGTCGATCCCTCATGTCGATTTCAATCCAGTCGCTACCCACCTCAATCGTGGCCCCCGCCTCTTGTAACTTTGCGATGACGGCATCAAGATGCCCGGGACGCGTGTGTTTCAGACGAACCTGACCACGCGTGATGGCGCCCGCCACGAGATACGTTCCAGATTCGATGCGATCGGCAACAACACGAAACTCGCCGCCGTGCAGACGCTCAACACCGTCGATAATGATCTTGTCGGTGCCCGCACCACGAATGCGTGCGCCGAGCGTATTAAGGAAGTCGGCAAGATCGACAACCTCCGGCTCGCGCGCTACGTTCTCGAGCACTGTCTGTCCGTCGGCGAGCACGGCCGCCATCATGAGATTTTCGGTACCTGTCACCGTGACGGTGTCGAGTACAAGTCGCGCGCTGCGCAGTCGCTTGGCCCGCGCGCGGATGTAACCGTTTTCGATCGACACCTCGGCGCCCATCGCCTGCAGACCCGCGACGTGAATGTTGACCGGCCGTGCGCCGATGGCGCAGCCCCCGGGCAACGACACATCGGCCTGTCCGAAGCGTGCAAGTAGTGGTCCGAGCACAAGAATTGAGGCGCGCATCGTTTTCACGAGCTCGTAAGGCGCGAACGGCCTCGCAAGCGAGCTCGCATCGACCTCGACATTCATACGCTCATCGAGCGTCACGGTGACACCCATCCGACCGAGCAACTCAATCATGGTGGTGACGTCCTGGAGGTGCGGTACGTTACCGACTATTACGGGTTCAGAGGCGAGTAGAGCTCCGGCGAGGATAGGTAGGGCTGCATTTTTCGAACCGGAAATCCTTACTTCGCCCTCGAGCGGCGCACCGCCCTCTGTTTGAAGCTTGTCCAAGTCGGTCGCTGCCTTTAGGCTTTTCCGTGGGGACTCGCGTCCGCCTCGGCAGGGGTCAGCGCCTCAATCGACAGAGCGTGAATCTCGCGACCCACGAGCCCACCGAGCGCACGGTAGATCATTTGGTGACGGGCGATGCTGCGCCGACCCTCGAAAAAAGCCGAAATCACTCGGGTCTCAAAATGGGTCTGGTCATCGGATCGGACCAGGACCTCGGCGCCGGGCAAACCGGCGCGGATGAGTTCGGCTACTTTTTCCGGATGCATGGATCGGTATGATGCCACCTCATGGACAAACCTGCGCATCAGCCCGCGGCGCCCGGCGAGATCGAGCGCCTCATCGCTGCTGGACGACGAGCCCTCGTCACTGAGGCCCGGGGCGTCGCTGCCCTCGAGGCTCGACTCGGGTCAGCTTTCGCTACAGCCTGCCGGATCTGCTTGGATTGCCGGGGCCGCGTAGTCGTGACGGGAATAGGTAAGTCCGGCCACATCGCCGGCAAGATCGCCGCGACCCTCTCGAGCACTGGCACGCCGGCGTTTTTCATGCACCCCGCTGAAGCTAGTCATGGCGACCTCGGTATGATCACGCGCGACGACATAGTGCTCGCGCTTTCCAACTCTGGAGAGACCCCCGAGCTTCTCGCGCTGCTCGCGCCGATCGCGCGACTCGGCGTGCCGCTCATCGCGCTCACGGGTAATGCCAGCTCAACGCTCGCTCGCGAAGCGCGTGCCCACCTCGATGTAGGGGTTGCCGAGGAAGCCTGTCCACTCAACCTCGCGCCCACCGCAAGCACCACCGCTACGCTTGCCATGGGCGACGCCCTCGCGGTGGCACTCCTCGATTCGAGAGGCTTTACGGCTGAGGATTTCGCGCGTTCGCATCCGGGCGGCTCGCTCGGTCGCAGGCTTTTGTTGCGCGTCTCCGACGTAATGCGCACCGGCGAAGCAGTTCCGCGTGTGGGGCCCGATACCGTCATGGCCGATGGCCTGCTTGAGATGTCCCGCAAGGGTTTAGGTATGACTGTAGTAGTGGACGACGAGAGTCGTGCCGTCGGCGTCTATACCGATGGCGATCTCCGCCGCTCGCTCGATCGGCGCATCGACGTTCATGCGACCCGAATGCGCGAAGTGATGACGACGCCGTGCAAAAGCATCGGTGAGCGCGAACTTGCCGCGGAGGCTGTCTATCTTATGGATACCCATCGGATAACCTCGCTGCCGGTCGTGAACGAGGCCGGCGTGCTGGTCGGTGCGCTAAATGTGCACGACCTGCTCCGCAGCGGCGTGATGTGAACGGACGGTTCGGCTTGCGCGCTTCAGCCCTCAAAAATTTTGTGGCACTCGCGATCGTCGCGGCGACTCTAGTCGGGTGTAGCTCGGAGACGGACGGCACCACGGTCTCTGCCGATGACGCTCGTGACCCGGGTTATTCGGCAACCGATGCCGAAATTATCCAGACGGATGCTGACGGTCAACCGAGGTATCGCTTGCAGGCGGCACGCATCGAACAGAATCCCGTTTCGCTCGAAACCCGCATCGAAGAACTGCGAATCGAAACGCGAACGGGGGATGCCAACGTCTGGCGCGTCTCGGCACCGAGGGGCGTGCTGTCGCGTGACTCGCGACTGATCGACTTAGAGGGTGGCGTTGCGCTCGAAGGTGGCGCCCCCGGTGCGGCCGAGCCACTGAGAATGCATACCAGTGCGTTGCAATATGACCTCGGTTCGTTACTCGTGCGAACAAATGGCGAGGTGCGACTGACCATACAAGGTTATGAACTATCGGCCACTGGTCTCGATACCAACCTGCGCACTCGGCAGGTGCAACTGCGATCCAACGTCCAAGGACGCTTCTCGCGCTGAACTGATGCATCGCACTCACGATTGCCCGACACGAAAAATTCCTTTGATGAGCCTGCTATTTACGCTCGTTACAATAATTATTATGGTGCCTTCTCTCGTCGGCGCCGATGAGCCTCAAGCGGAGAGCGGCGACATCACGCTCGATGCCGCCTCCTCCGAAGTAGACTTCCGCGCTAACATCGTGCTCTTTCGCAACATAGTCATTTCGCAGGGGAAGGTTCGCGTCGTTGCGCAACGAGCCCGGTCGACCGGCCTCGATTTCGACGACTCGACATGGATGCTAAGCGGCACTGTGCGGATCGAGGTCGACGGTGGGGTGCTGACGTCCGATGAAGCTTCGGTTACCTTCCAGGGCAACCGCATCGTCAGCGCCAGCATTCGCGGGAAGCCCGCGGAGTTTTCGCAGCTACTCAAGGACGGCAGTCGCACCCGCGGGCGTGCGGGTAGCATTTTATACGACGTGACAGCCTCGATCGTTACGCTTCGCGAGGAGGCTTGGCTTAGCGATGATGGGCGCAGCGAAATCCGCGGCGACCAATTGGTCTACTACACGCGCGAGGAACGCGTGCAGGCGGGTAAACCTGTGGGCAGTAATGAGCGTGTCCGCATCATCATTCGACCCAAGGTGAGCCCGTGAATCTCCTTCGCGCCTCGCACCTCGCCAAATCTTTTGAAAAGCGCCTCGTCGTTCGGGACCTGTCGCTCGAGGTCAAATCGGGAGAAATCGTCGGCCTTCTCGGCCCAAACGGCGCCGGCAAGACCACCGTGTTCTACATAATTGTCGGTCTGGTGCCCACCGACGCCGGACGCATCGCCATTGACGATCAGGACCTGACGCACGCCCCCGTCCACCTGCGCGCGAGAGCCGGTATCGGCTATCTGCCGCAGGAGGCCTCGGTTTTTCGCCGCCTGTCGGTCGAAGATAACGTGCGTGCCATTATCGAAATGCGCACAGACCTTAATGCCAAGGAACACGCAGCGCGTTGCGACGAGATTCTGTCAGACCTGCGTATCGACCACGTGCGACTCTCCCTGGGCATGTCGCTGTCGGGCGGCGAGCGGCGGCGTGTCGAAATTGCCCGAGCCCTCGCAGCAAACCCGAAGTTTCTGCTGCTTGATGAGCCCTTTGCCGGCGTCGATCCGCTGTCGGTCGCTGATATCCAGCGTATTATTGGCGGTCTTGCCAATCGGGGAGTCGGCATCCTCATCACCGATCACAACGTCCGGGAAACTTTGGGCGTTTGCGCGCGCTCGTACATTATCAGCGACGGGATGGTAATCGCTTCGGGGTCCGCTGCGGAAATCCTTGCCAATCCATGCGTGCGTGAGGTGTACTTAGGCGAGTCCTTCCACCTTTAGGATCGTTCTCGCGGCGCCGGTAGCGCCGCCCGGTACCGCAAAATACCCCGATGCTAAAGCAATCTCTGCAACTCAAGCTCGGTCATTCGCTGACCATGACGCCGCAGTTGCAGCAGGCCATACGCCTCCTGCAGATGCCCGCGCTCGAGCTGCAGGCACACATCGCCGAGGTGCTCGAGACCAACGTCATGCTCGAGCAGGAAGACCCCGAAGACGAGATCGATCTCGGAGCGCATTTCACGGCCGCTCAGCACACCCCCGACACATCGCAGACCGAACCCGTCGAAGTCGAGGTCGTAGAGCAACCGTGGGCCGATCGCCCCGGCACCGGCAGTGATTCAGCGCACGCCGAAGATGACGAACAAGCCAATAGAGATATCGCCGACGAAAGAAGCGAGTCTCTGCGCGATCATCTGCTCGCCCAGCTCGAACTCGCCGGACTTTCTGACAACGATCTATCTGTCGCCGCCGCGCTCGTCGATGCGCTGAACGATGATGGGTACCTTGCTGAATCTTTAGCCGATATCGGTGAATCACTTCGACCTGAAATCGACTGGGACGAGGAAGAAATCGAGCGTGTGCTATTACTCGTGCAGATGCTCGAGCCGATCGGCGTAGGCGCGCGTAATCTCGCCGAGTGTTTGGGAATTCAACTCGCTCAGCTCGATCCGACCACGCCAGGGCTCGCACTCGCGCGCCGCATCACCGAACAAAACCTTGACTTGCTCGCGCAGCGCGACCCCTCGGCGGTACTTAATGCCGCAGGTGCCGAAAAGGACGAACTCGCGGCAGCAATCGCACTCGTGCGTTCCTGTCATCCACGCCCCGGCTCGCTGGTTAGCGCTTCGAGCCCTGAGTACGTTATCCCCGACGTATTCGTTCGACGCAAAGGTAAGGGCTGGGCGGTCGAACTCAACCCGGGCACGATGCCGCGGGTTCGGGTCAACCAAGAATATGCTGGCCTACTTGGGCGAAGCGGCGCCCACACTACCCTGCGCACGCAGCTACAGGAGGCACGCTGGCTGCTCAAAAGCCTTGAGATTCGTAACGACACGCTGATCAAGGTCACCCGCGCCATCATTCAGCGGCAAACCGACTTTCTCAACCAAGGCGAAGAGTACATGCGGCCGATGATCCTGAAGGATATTGCCACCGCCATCAGCATGCACGAGTCGACCATCTCGCGCGTGACGTCCGGGAAATACATGCATACCCCTCGGGGCGTCTACGAGTTGCGGTACTTCTTCTCGAGCCAAGTCGAGGGTGGCGATGGTCAGGGGACCTCCTCCACCGCCATTCGGGCAAAAATCCGCAAACTTATCCGCGAGGAAGACCCGGTCAACCCGATGTCGGATAGCCGTCTTGCGGAAATTCTGTCGGGCGAGGGAATCCCGGTCGCCCGCCGCACAGTAGCAAAGTATCGAGAGGGGTTAGGAATCGAGTCTTCGGCCGAGCGCAAAAGGGCTAATTAGCGTTAATCTTGACGTCGTCAGGAGGGTGTCATGCAGATCTCCATCACCGGCCACCATGTCGTCGTCACCGATTCCATGCGTGCGTACATTTATAAAAAGATCGGTCGCATCGTTCGCCACTTCGATCACCTCGTCGACGTTCACTTCGTGCTGTCGATCGAAAAACTTCGTCAAAAAGTGGAGGCCACACTGAAGGTCCGCGGCGGTGACATCCACGCCGATGCCGATGCCGAAGACATGCACGCCGCCATCGACGCGCTGGTCGACAAACTCGATCGGTTGGTCAAGAAGCGTAAAGAAAAAATCACCGATCATCACGCCGAGGAAGGACGACGGGCGCGTCACTGACGTCGTCCGAGTTCCGCCCTATTCTTGTCTGCTCCGCTGCGACTCATTCTGGTCAGCGGGCTCTCCGGGGCGGGTAAGAGCGTCGTTTTAAATGCGCTCGAAGATCTCGGCTATCGCTGCGTAGACAATCTCCCGGCGTCGATGCTCGAGTCCTTCGTGTCACACGTTTTCCGCGAGGGTGCCTCGGGGCAGACCGTGGCGATCGGTATCGATGCACGCGATAACACTGATGATTTTGAGGGTATCCCCACTACCATCGGGCAGCTAAGACGCGGAGGCGTTCGTTGCGAACTGCTCGTCGTTACCGCGTCCGACGCTGAACTGCTGCGTCGCTTCGGCGAGACTAAGCGACGTCACCCGCTCTCGCGAGAGGGACATAATCTGCAGGATGCCGTGATAGGTGAGCGCACACTGCTCGATCCGATCATTCAAGCCGCCGACCTCGTCGTCGATACTACGCACATGGGAGTACATGAACTACGCGATGCCATCGTCCAGCGTATCGATCAGCGTCGCGGCATGGAGTTATCGGTAACGTTGGTATCGTTCGGGTTTAAGCATGGTGTGCCGGGCGACTGCGACTTCGTCTTCGACGTCCGCATGCTGCCTAACCCCTACTGGTCGGTCCCGCTGCGAGCGCTTACCGGTCGCGATCAGCCCGTCATCGATTACCTCAATAATCAGCCGGTCGTCGGCACCATGCTCGATGAACTACAGCAATTTATCTCGCGTCGAATCGAAGATCATAGTTCCGCACGACGTCGTTATCTCACTGTCGGGATTGGTTGCACCGCCGGGCAACACCGCTCCGTGTATCTCGTCGATCGTCTGGCTGAGCGCTTGCGTGCTAAATCGCCGACGCTGGCGTTACGTCACAGTTCGCTCGCTCTTCCAGTTATACCGTGAGCGTCGTTAGTCGCAAAGAAGTCCGCCTCGCCGCGCTTAGAGAGGCGCTCGACTCGGGTACGTTGCGGCCTGCGCAGCGTATGGTATCCGCGCTGCATCCGACTGAGATCGCCCTACTCCTCGAATCCGTGCCGCCACGACAGCGCGAAGTCGTCTGGAGCATGGTCGACTGCGAAGTTGAAGGCGACGTTCTCGTCGAGCTCAGTGAAAACGTTCGACAGGAGGTCATCAGGGAAATGGAGGCTGAGGAACTCGTCGCAGCCACCGAAAATCTCGAACTCGACGATCTAGCGGACCTCGTCGGAGATTTACCAGAAACGGTCACTCGTCAGGTGTTGCGGTTAATGGGCCAGCGCGACCGCGAACGACTGCGCAACGTACTCTCTTGGCCCGGGGACAGCGCCGGCGGTCTGATGAACACCGACACCGTGAGCGTTCGTGCCGACGTCTCGCTCGAAGTAGTTTTGCGTTACCTGCGGATGCGCGGCAACTTGCCAACACGCACGGATAGCCTGTTCGTCGTTGATCGGGACGATCATTATCTCGGTACCGTTCCGCTTTCGCGCATCATCACGGGCGGCCCTGAGAATCTCGTCGGCGAGAGTCTCGATACCGAAGCCCCGCGTATCGAACCGGAGACCTCCGCGCACGAAGTGGCTCAGCTCTTCCAGGATCGCGACCTCGTCTCGGCCGCCGTGGTTAGCGCCGAGGGCAAACTACTCGGTCGTGTTACCGTCGACGACGTCGTCGACGTTATTCGCGAGGAAGCCGAGCACTCAGTGCTCTCGATGGCCGGCCTTCAGGACGACGAAGATCTCTTCGCCGGCGTCGTTACCTCCACCCAACGCCGTTTATTTTGGCTCGGTGTCAACCTGTTCACGGCGTTCCTTGCCGCGGCCGTGGTCAAAAATTTCGAGGGGACCATTGAGAAGGTGGCAGCGCTCGCCGCCCTCATGCCCATCGTCGCGTCCATGGGTGGTATCGCTGGAACACAGACCGTGACACTCATCATCCGCGGCCTCGCGCTCGGTCAAGTACAGTGGTCAAACGCTCGGTGGTTACTGTTCAAAGAGGTCGCTGTCGGGGGCGCAAATGGTCTGCTCTGGGCTCTCGTCGTCGGCGTCGTGACTGTAATTTGGTTCGACTCATGGCAGATCGCCATCATCATTGCCGCGGCCATGCTCATCAATTTGCTGGCTGCTGCAGCCGTGGGCGTTCTGGTGCCGCTTGCGCTAAGACGCTTCGACATTGATCCGGCGCTTTCGGCGGGCGCTATTCTTACCACCTTCACCGACTGCATCGGCTTTGCGACGCTACTCGGTCTAGGCGCAATCTTCCTCGTCTAAGTTACGCTGCTCCAAGACACCCTGCCACAACCAGCCGTCTGGATTGGGAGTTGCGGATTCCCTGATCGATTTCCTCGCGGGGGTTCATCACGAAAGGTCGGTACCGCACGATCGGTTTACAGATCGAAACCGCTATGAGCAAGAAAAATCTGGCACCGGCGCTGCCCGCCTTCATGAGGACCGTATCACCCTCGGAGAGCACGCCGCCGTATCGCCTCGGTAAGCGTATAGCGTTAGCAGGCAAGTCTCGCGTGCTCAACGCGATCGATCGCACACCCGAGAATACATAGAGTTATACGCTATATGCGCGAGGGACATTTTCTAAAAATACGCTTCGGGATTGAGGGAGCAATCAAAGAATACGGTCGAGTCGTGACACCCGCCACCGGGCTACTCGACTTTTAACCGTGATACTCGTTCGGTCCGGCGCAATTTTCATCATATCGCAGTCGGCTATGACCTCTGGAATGCGTTCGGCCTGGATGTCTTCATAGCCGGCTCGACACATCTTCTCTTGTACCGGGGGGTTACTCAAAAGAGCAAGATTTCGCATGAAACCCTTATCTCGTCGTAGCATTCCTGAGTAAGCGATGCCGCAACCGACGGCATCCATTAAACTAAACGCCGCCGCTTTTGACGTGCCTGCGATGTCTGAGATCATTCTTGAGTGGTGTATGACCTTCGAGCATATAGGTCACGGTCTGAAAGGCGTGATACAGATGCGGGGGAAATCCGGCGACGCATTCCTTGAGCCTGTCGCTTCCGCATTCATCGAGCATCGAAAATCTATCCGTTGGAACCGCGACTGACCGAGACCTCAGTACAACGTTGCCCCCGCTCCATTAGAGCACTGTGCTGCAATGATTCGCTGCGAAATCCAAGATACCTTTTTATATTGTTTTTTTACCCGGTGCGTTACTTCACCGGGGCGGGCTTCTGCCGCAGCGCGTAGTGCTCGAGGCTCGAGAGACTGCGATCCTCGCTCCACTCGGTCGGCGCATCGAAATACTTGGCGTAGTATTTTTCAGCGTAATCTAGCACAGAACGCGAGAGCACCTCATCGAGGTTCCTGATGGTACCCATAAAGCAGGCATACTGACAGAAGCCCGGACGCTGATCCATGAGCATCCACGGCAACCACGGCGTGACGCGGTTCCAAGTACCCGTGTAATCGAGCGTGGTGAGTTTTGGATTTTGCAAATCTTCCACCTTGACGTGGTGGGCGAACATTTCGGACACCTGTACGAGCGGACCTGAAGACTCGCGCGGCCATTTGTCTGGTTGCAGTGCATTCGGGTACGCAAGATGGATGTGTATTTCCATATCTGCCCATCCGGCGTGTTGGTACCACGGCATGATGAACGGCACGCGCGGCGGTGGCGGTCCTTGGTTGAGTCCACCAAACTTCGGCGGCGCCGGGAAGAATTCCTCGATGAGATAGTTGAACGGATCGTTGTCGACATGAACCGCTTTCACCGCTTCATTGGTGAGCGGGTTCTTCCACTCGTCGAGCACTTCGCCGCTGCGTAGATCGGTGTAGACGATGATCTCGCGACACATGCGACGGATCGAACCGTCCGGACCGGGCGCAAGACGAATGACGCCAAAACCCGACGTACCCATGAGGTCGACGACCTTCTTGTGTGGCTCAACGCCCATGAGGTAGCCCTTAAACCAAAAATATTTGGGCTTGCCGAAGTCGAGGTCGCCTTGAATGCGGGCATACGCGAGTTGGTTGCCTTTGCCCGTCGACAGATCGAGGTACGGCCCCTTGAGGCCCGGGCCCATGCCGTAGCGCGAGCTCGTGAGAGCCGAGGCCATGGCCATCGGGCCACCGAGCGTCATCGATGCAACCCCTGAAGCGCCGATGGCCAACGCGCCACCCAGACCGCCAGCGGTGGTGAGAAAATCCCGGCGAGCCGGATGGAGCAAATTGTCTTCGTTCGACATGTCAGTAACCCCCAGAGACCAGATTTTCTTTGGAATCGTGCTGCGCTTCAGGCGCCCGGCACCTGCAGTTTCTTGAGCTCGTTCAGCACGAGTTGCGAATGCCCTGTGGCCTCGACTTTTTCCCAGTGACGTACGACGCGGCCCTGCGGATCGATGATGAACGTGTCGCGACGCGAGAACTCCATCAGACCCATCATGCTCGTAAGCACGCCGTACTGCTTGGTGACCGCTTTGGTCGGATCGGCCAGCACCTGGAACGGCAAGCTGTGTTCCTTGGCAAACGCTTTCTTCGATTCGACGTCATCGACGCTGACCCCGAGGATCACCGTGTTGGCACGCCGGAAGGCAAAGATTTCGTCGCGAAATTCGCAGGCCTGCGTGGTGCAACCCGGCGTGTTGTCTTTGGGATAAAAGTAGAGCACAACCCACTTGCCCCGATGGTCGTTGAGCGTGACCCACTTGCCGGTCTGATCCTGCAAGCGGAAGTCGGGAGCGGGCTGCCCTGCCTTGGGCGAGTCGGCAAGGCCGAGCAGCGATTGAGCAATACCTAAAGCAATACCTAAGATGATTGCGGCGGTAGCGGACACCGTCATGAGGCGTTTGCGGGGTGTCATCGTGGAAACTCCTTATGCAATCGGCGTGATCGTATCTTCTAGACTGCTCAGCTGCGGCACAATAGGCGAGGTGATAAAGCGTACCCATGACCACGTCGTGACCGACACCCCGACCACAGGGGGTTGTCGAGCCCTTGTGCTCTCGGGCGGCGGCGCACGCGCGGCCTACCAAGTGGGCGTTCTCAAGGCTCTCGCTAAAATCTGGCCTAGGGACACCGCCCCGTTCGACGTCGTCGTCGGTACCTCGGCAGGTGCCGTCTGCGCCGCCGTGCTCGCCACGTACGCCGCCGACTGGCGCGAGGGTATTCGGCGTCTCGAGCACGTTTGGGCCAACTTCACCGTCGAGCAGGTGTTTCGTGCCGACTTTGCCGCCATGCTCGGCGCAGGTCTTCGGTGGGCCAGCTCTGCTCTGACGGGAGGTCGACTGGGCACCGCACCGCCTGCGCTATTCGACAACTCTCCACTACGTGCCCTACTGAAGGAACAGGTTGACTGGGGGGCGATCCGCCGCAACATCTTCCTCGGCAAACTACGCGCGCTCGCCTTAACGGCAACGACGTACGCTGGCGGTCATCATCGCGTTTTCTTCGAGGCGGCCGCTAACGTGTCGGAGTGGTGCGGGGTCCGTCGCGCGGGTACCCGTTCAGCGCTCGATCTCGATCATCTGATGGCGAGCGCCGCGATCCCTTTTTTATTTCCACCGGTGCGGATCGGCGATGTGTTCTACGGCGACGGTTCCATGCGTCAGCTCGCGCCGCTCTCTCCCGCGATCCACCTCGGAGCCGATCGAGTGTTCGTGATCGGCGTACGCGCCCAAAATGCCGTAGGTCTAAGCGGAGCCATCGGTCTGCACCACACGCCCTCATCAGGAGAAATCTTTGGCTTTCTGCTCGATACGCTATTTAGCGATCAGGTGGATGCCGATCTCCATCAACTCGAACGTACCAACCGTATGATTCGTCAGGCGGACTCGTCACTCGATGGACTACGACAGATCAGCGCCCTACGACTAGTACCGGGTGCTGATCCCCGGTTGAGCGCAGTTCGACATATCGGTGCGTTGCCAAGATCGCTACGCACGCTGCTGTCGGCGATCGGCGCTCATGGGGAGTCGGGGGGTCTGCTCGCGAGCTACCTCATGTTCGAAGCGCCCTACACGCGCGAACTCATAGAATTGGGCTACAACGACGGCATCACCCAACAGCGTGTGCTCATCGACTTCCTCCGTTGACGTGTTTGCGATGCAACGCAGCAGTTGCGCGATCGAGACCCTCGAGCGTAAACGGAAACATGCGGCCTCCGACAAGCTCCTGAATCAGCCGGACTGAGGGCGTCCAGTCCCAACGCTCCTCGGGCTCCGGATTCAGCCAGACGAGATGGGGAAAATGCGCGCGCATGCGCTGCATCCAAAGGCTTCCGGTCTCTTCGTTGAAGTGCTCGACGCTGCCACCCCGTTGCACGATCTCATAGGGGCTCATCGCCACGTCGCCCATAAAGATCACCCGATAGTCGTAATTGAAGGTGCGTAGTAGCTCTGAAGTCCTTACACGCTGGGACTCGCGTCGTCGATTATCTTTCCACAAAGTCTCATAGATTAAATTATGGAAATAAAAATGCTCGAGCTGCCGGAACTCCGAGCGCGCCGCCGAGAATAACTCTTCGCAGGCCCGCACGTGATCTTCCATCGATCCGCCGACATCGAGCAGCAGCAATACTTTGACGGCGTTACGACGCTATGGACGCAGCTTGAGATCGAGCCACCCGGCGTTACGCGCCGTTGCCTCAATAGTGCCATCGAGATCCAGCTCATCGGACGCACCCTGACGCGCGAATTTACGCAGGCGGCGTAGCGCCATCTTGAGGTTGCGGGTGCCAAGCTCGCGGCGATCGTCGAAGTTGCGATATTCTCGCGACTCCCACACTTTATAAAGCCCGACGCTGTCTCGCACCGGTATCACCGATCCGAATACCCTCGGGGTTATAGCCGCCCGAGCCGAACGGTGACGTGCCGCCGGTCCCGATCCACTTGTTGCCGCTCTCGTGTTTCAATTTTTGCTCCTCGAGCCGTTGCTTGAGCGTCTCGAGCAGCTTATCCCGACTGCCGAGCGCCTCGACCTTGGCCCGCTCTTCGTCCGAGAAGAGCCTCTGCGCCATGGCTTGCAACCATTCCGACGGTACTTCGGCGAGCAAGCGTTTAAAGATTCGTTCAGCGCCAGCAAAATGCTCCGCAAACACGCGATCAAAGCGGTCGAAATGTCGCTCGTCCTTGACCGGTGAAAGCCGCGCGAGCCAATAGAACTCCTCGGCTGAAAACGAGGCCACTCGTGCCTCGAGCGCCTGCAGGAGCGACAAAAATTCCGTGATCGAGGCCGGGATCCCGGCAGCGCGTACCTCGAAGAAAAACCGAACGAGCGCGCGCGCGATCCGTTCAGCGCACGCGTCGGTTCAGGAACACCAGTTGCTCGAACAAGTGCACGTCCTGCTCGTTCTTTAGTAAGGCACCGTAAAGCGGCGGGATAGCCTTTTTCGGATCCTCGCTGCGCGGGGCTTCCGGCGGGATCTCTTCGGCTAACAGCAGCTTGATCCAGTCGAGCAACTCCGAAGTCGAAGGTTTTTCTTTAGACCCGGCATATCACGCACGCGATAGAACGCACCGAGCGCCTCGGCCAGCAACTCCCGCTTGAGCCTCGGATAGTGCACACCAACGATGCGGGTCATGGTCTTTTCGTCGGGAAAGCGGATGTAGTGAAAAAAGCATCGACGAAGAAACGCATCGGGCAGCTCCTTCTCGTTGTTACTCGTGATTATAATGATTGGTCGGTGCCGCGCACGCACGAGCTCGCGAGTCTCGTAGACGTAAAATTCCATACGATCAAGCTCTCGCAAAAGATCGTTCGGGAATTCGATGTCGGCCTTATCGATCTTGTCGATCAGCAAGACAGGCTGTACCTCGGACTCGAAGGCCTCCCAAAGCTTACCTCGCACGATGTAGTTGCGGATGTGGGCGACTCGCGTGTCACCTAGCTGCGAGTCGCGCAGTCGCGAGACGGCGTCGTACTCGTAGAGTCCCTGCTGTGCCTTACTGGTCGACTTCACATGCCACTCAAACAACGGACGATTCAGAGCCTGCGCCACTTGGAGTGCGAGTTGGGTTTTACCCGTGCCGGGCTCTCCCTTGATGAGCAAAGGCCGAGCCAGTATGACGGCCGCATTGACGGCCATGCGCAGATCGTCCGTCGCGACATAGCAATCGGTTCCGGAGAATCGTTAATCAGTCATCCGGACGTCCGGAGCGCAGCACCCGTTGGCTTCACGGCCTTGAGCGTCAGCGTATGCATGGCAGGTCCTGGCAATAACGGACGCATACGACCTTCCGCCCAATCATCGAATCCCGCAAGATAGAACGGCGACAACGGATGTCCGCTCGCACCACCCGGCAACTGCATGTAGGCCTCGACTTCCCGACCCGGAGACACGGCAAAACGCTCAGAGGCGCCGAATGTCGGTCCCGCGACGCGAGGCGAGTTCGTGTCACCGGCGAGCACTCGCGCCGGCATATCGAGATAACGACCGAGTGGGCCGAGCGAGGGCGACAACGGATGCCGAATCCTCGAGATGTTTCGTAGGCCCCAAGTACAGGTCGCAAGCGTCCCACAGGATTCCTCAGCCGACCGAATCACTGCATCGGCCTGAGCGAGCAATAACACGTGCCAATCTTTATAGTTGGCACTCAGTAGATGCGGTGGCTGCTCGGTCACGAGTCGCCACAAAGATCCCTCGAAGAGCGGAAAGGCCGTTGAACCTTGTCCTGCGCCGATCGCTTCCGTAATCATCGACCACACGGCGCTGCGCGTTTTCTCTCGGAAGTCTCTCACAAGTCGATAGCTTACCGAATCCACGGCAGCACGCCCCGTCCAGTCAATTACAAGTCGACGTAGCTCGGCTCGCGTCGGTTGGTTACGGACAGCATCATTGTCGAGCGTCGCGAGTAACAGTCGTTGCCATCGATCAATCAACAAAGCTCGGTCGTCGAGCTGGATCGAGAGCATGTCGGCGGGCGTCGCCGGATGATTGATCGCGAGCAACCGATTACGAATTTGTCGCTGACGCACACCTTTATCGTAGTGCATGCCACCATCCGCCTCATCATTACCCAGCGATTCTTCGAAGGGACCTTCGACATGTCGGGCGTTTGCACTCCAAAGGCGACCCACTTCCGGATCGGCGATAACGGGCGTATCGCCCACACTCCGCCAGGCGATGGGGCGTGGCGTTTCAGGACCGAGATTACCTCGAGGGATACGACCAATGATCGTCCAAGCGATGCGACCTGACCGATCACCAATAATGAAATTTTGATGTGGGATTCCCATGCGAGGTGCGAGCTCAAGAGCGGAGGCGACATCGCTCACCTGCTGTAACTCGAACGACGCGAGTGTGGTCGCCCCGCGTTCCGTCACGAGCCAACGCGCGAGCCAGCAAATATGCGTAGCTCCGCTCGCCTGCTTCCTTGGCGCATCGGTACGCATGACGACACCGAGCGGCGATTGACGCACCTCAAGTTCGACCGGATCACTACCGGCTACCGTGATCGTCTCGCGTTGGATCTCGAAGCGTCGCTCGCCCTCTGCGGTGAAATAAACGTTACGTGTAGGTTCGCAGGCGACGGGCTTCACGTCGTTCCAGTCACCGAAGCTGTTCGTGAAGGACCAGGCGATCTCGCCGTTACTGCCAGCGACGACTGCGGGCAATCCTGGTAGCGTGACGCCGTTAAGCTCCCGCGTGCGACCCAAAGAATCTCTCGCGATCTGTAATCGAGCACGATACCAATTGGTCGGCACACGCAGCCCGAGATGCATGTCGCCGGCGACGAGCGCTCCACCGCCTGCGGCGTAACGCCCCGAAACAGCCCACGCGTTACTGCCAGGAATCTCACGCTCCTCGGATAACGGCATCTGCGCCACTCGCGCGCTGCGCAGATCGAGTAACTCGGGCGGCGGCACCTCAGGGGCGCGATACGCCTCACCGCCATTTGCGGCCGCTTCCTCGGCAAGCGTTTGGAAGTTGGGCGTGTCCCATTCGTCGCCGCGCGGGAAAAGGAATCGCGTGACTTCGCCAGCGGGTCGAACGTCGGCTTCGCCGCGGGTGGCCGTCTCCACGCGTTCCTCTGTGCGCGCAGATATATCGCGCCGCGCCACCTCATCGACCAACGACTTGTACTGGAGGGACCACCACATCGAGTGCACGACGAGTACGGAGTCTTCGGCACGCCAAACCTCCGGAGTTGCACGTAATATAAAGTATTCCCAGGGACGTACCGACAGCGAACCGAGTCCGGCATTGACGCCTCGAGTATAGGCGTCGAGCCAGTTACGCTCTGTTGGCGTGGCATCGGCGATCACCTGCCGCGCCACCAAACGAAGCCTGAATATTCTAGCTAACTCATCCTGCGCGACGAGTCCCCTACCGACCAGCGCGGCAAGCTCGCCTGCGGCGAGACGGCGCGATAGATCCATCTGAAAAAAACGATCTTGACCATGCGCGAAACCGATCGCATACGCGACGTCGAAAACATCATTCCCGACAATCGTGACGACACCGTCGGCATCACGCTCGATACGTACATCCGCCTTTGGACTGATCGCCACAGCGGCGACTTCGCCGTCGAGCGCGGGGAGCGACCCGCGCAAAACCCACCACGCTGCGCCCACGATCAATGTCACAAAGATGAGTAGCGCCGCGGAACCCCGGATAATCCATTTTTTCATTGAGAGTACTCAGCCGTCGGCGCGGTGAACTTTAAGTATCTGCAGCGAGTTGGTCCCTCCCTGTACGCCTCTCAGCGCACCCTTGGTCAGGATGATTTGATCGCCCTCATCGACAAGCCGAAGACTCAGCAACAGATCGAAAATTCTTTGATGCAACGGCGTTTTATCGACGGGTCGAATATCAAAGGAGACCGGGTAAACGCCTCGATATAGCGTGACGCGACGCCGCGTACCCTCGTGTCGAGTGAAGGCGTAGATGGGAATGTCCGACCGTAAACGGGACATCCACAGTGTCGTCGAGCCGCTTTCGGTCAAAGCAACGATGGCACGAACGTGGAGATGATTAGCGGTGTACATCACTGCATGCGCAATCGCCTCCTCGGTCTGCGAAAATACAAGACTAGATCGCTCAGGAGGAATACTTATGGTGTGGTGATAAGTCTCGGCGCCGAGAATCACTTCTGCCATGGCTGCCACCGCCTTCACCGGATATTTGCCCGTCGCCGTTTCCGCCGAAAGCATCACGGCATCCGTACCATCTAGTACGGCGTTCGCAACGTCACTAACCTCAGCGCGCGTCGGCAGAGGGTTTTGGATCATCGACTCCATCATCTGCGTGGCCGTGATCGCCAAACGATTACTCTTTCGCGTCTCGCGGATGATGGTCTTCTGCAAACCGGTGAGCGCTGCCTGCCCCATCTCCACGCCGAGATCGCCTCGGGCGATCATCACGACGTCGGTCGCCTCGATGATACCGGCTACCTGCGCAACGGCCTCGTGACGCTCGATCTTGGCGACGATGCGCATATGCGGCGCACCGGCTTCACGCAGCAACTCGCGAGCCTGTCGAATGTCCGATCTGTCGCGTACGAAGGACAACGCGAGGTAGTCGAAACCGTTCGCTGCGGAAAAACGAATATCCTCGAGATCTTTTTCAGCAAGCGCCGGTGCGGAAATGCCTCCACCCTTGCGGTTAACGCCCTTACGATTGGAGAGCTCGCCACCCGCTACGACCTTGGTTTCGATGCGGGTCCCCTTTACTGAAAGCACTTCGAGAATGATTAACCCGTCGTTGAGCAGCAAGGCATCGCCCGCCATCACGTCGGCGACCAGCGCCTTATAGGTCACACCCACTTCGCGCGAATTGCCGGCGCTCTTATCGAGCGCGGTATCGAGAGCGAACGGCTGCCCGTCGACGAGCTGTACAGCACCGTCTACAAAACTTTCGATGCGAATCTTTGGGCCTGCAAGATCACCAAGCACAGCGACATACCGCCCCGCTCTCACCGAGGCTTCCCGCAGTAATTCTATTCGGCGCAAATGGTCCTGATGGGTGCCGTGCGAAAAGTTGATGCGCGCCACATCGAGACCCGCATGACACATCTGCGTTAAGACATCGACGTCGTCCGTGGCGGGTCCGAGCGTCGCTACAATTTTCGTTCTACGCAGGTTAGTCATAAAACCATTCTCAATGAATTGAAATGTATCCTTGTGCCGCCCTCGCTTCGAGCATACCCACGGCGGGTAGCGTCTTGCCCTCGACGAACTCAAGGAAAGCACCACCGCCCGTCGAGATGAAGGAAATCCCACTCTCCACGCCATATTTTTCGACGGCGGCCAGCGTATCGCCTCCTCCGACAAGCGAGAATGCCCGACTCTTAGCGACGGCCTCAGCAATAGCACGCGTACCTGCACCGAACTGATCAAACTCAAAGACACCGACCGGTCCATTCCAAAGAATGGTGCCCGCGGAGTTGAGTACAGTCGCGAGCGTCGCCGAGGTCTCGGGTCCGATATCAAGAATAAGCTCCGACGCGCCGACGGCGCCAACGGCGCGCACTGTTGCCGACGCCGACGGCGAAAACTCCGGCGCAACGACCACGTCGCTCGGCAGCGGAATCTCGGCACCTCGGGCACGCGCCTGTTCGTACAAACGCCGTGCTGTAAAGAGCATATCGGACTCGTGCAGCGACTTGCCCACGTTAACGCCGATCGCGGCAAGAAAAGTATTCGCGATGCCACCGCCAACGATGAGTTTATCGACCTTGGCAAGCAGCGACTCGAGCACCGTGAGCTTCGTCGACACCTTTGAACCGGCAACGATCGCGACGAGCGGACGCGCGGGTTTCGAAAGTGCACGTTCGAGTGCTTCGAGCTCGTTCAAGAGTACGGGCCCTGCGCAGGCAATCGGCGCAAATTGCGCGACGCCATGAGTGCTCGCCTCAGCGCGGTGCGCCGCACCAAAGGCATCCATCACGTACACGTCGCAAAGTGCAGCCATGCGCTGTGACAGGGTCCTGTCATCTTTTTTCTCGCCCTTGTTGAAGCGAACATTTTCGCAGAGCACCACTTCGCCCGGCTCACAGTTAACGCCGTCGAGCCAATCACCCACCAGCCGCACAGGCTGACCTAAGAGCTCGGCGAGACGCTCGGCGACTAGAGCGAGCGAGTTTTCTGCTGAAAACTCGCCCTCCTTGGGACGGCCAAGGTGAGATAGCAGAATGACTCGCGCGCGTTTTCCGATGGCGTGACGAATGGTCGGGAGCGAAGCACGGATACGCACGTCACTCGTGATCGACCCGCTGTCGATCGGCACGTTGAGATCCTCGCGAATTAACACGCGCTTACCCGCGAGATCGAGATCGGTCATCCGGATCACGTTCATCGATACGCGCTTCTCAAGCCGCCCTCGACCACTCGAGCATGGTATCAAGCATACGGTTGGAAAAGCCCCACTCGTTGTCGTACCACGCGCACACCTTGACGAGATTACCGTCGATGACCTTAGTCATCGTCGCATCGTAGGTCGATGAATGCGTATCATGGTTATAATCAACAGAAACAAGTGGCGCTTCCGTATAAGCGAGCACGCCCTTGAGTGGACCTGCCGCTGCAGCCTTCATGAGGCTATTGATCTCGACGACGGTAGTCGCACGCTTCGGCGTGAAGGTGAGATCGACCATCGATACGTTTATCGTCGGCACGCGCACTGCGAAGCCGTCGAACTTGCCCTTGAGCTGCGGCAGCACGAGGCCGACGGCTGCTGCGGCACCGGTCTTCGTCGGAATCATGGACAATGTCGCCGAGCGCGCACGGCGCAGGTCGGAGTGGTACACGTCCGTGAGCACCTGATCATTAGTGTAGGCGTGAATGGTGGTCATCAAGCCGCTCTCGATACCAATATTCTCCTGCAGCACCTTCGCAATCGGCGCAAGACAGTTGGTCGTGCACGAGGCGTTGGAGATCACGGTCATCGATGACTTCAACACGTCGTGGTTCACGCCGTAAACCACCGTCGCATCGACGTCGTCTCCACCCGGCGCGGAGATCACAACCTTCTTGGCACCGCCCGCGAGATGTGCGCCTGCCTTTATCTTGCTCGTAAAGAGACCGGTGCACTCGAGAACGAAGTCGATACCGAGCTCACCCCAGGGTAGCTTGGCCGGATCACGCTGCGCGAGCACGCGGATGCGGTCGCCGTTGACCACTATGAAATCACCCTCGACGCTGACCTCGCCGGGGAACTTACCGTGCGCAGTGTCGTAACGTGTGAGGTAGGCGTTGGTATTCGCATCACCCAAATCATTGATGGCAACGATCTGGATATCCTTGCGGCGATTACCCTCGTAAAGCGCACGCAGGACGTTGCGTCCGATACGACCGTAACCGTTGATGCCTACCTTGATTGCCATGTTGCGATGCCCTCTCCTGATTTCCCTTTTATTCAGCCTCGCAGCAGGTTGTCGAGCGCACGGCCGATGTGCGCCGACGTAAGCCCGTAGTGTTCGAAGAGCGCCGGGGCTTTTCCCGAGGCGCCGAAGCGGTCGATGCCGATCACACAACCCCCGCCGCCCACGTACCTCCACCAGCTTTGCGAGGCAGCAGCTTCGACGGCGAGTCGGCGCGTCACAGCTTTGGGTAACACTTGATCGCGCCAGGCGGCATCCTGCGCATCGAACACGTCGGTCGAGGGCATCGAGACGAGACGTACCCGCCTACCCATTGCGTTCGCCAGTCGCACAGCCTCAGCCGACGCGGCCACCTCGCTACCCGTCGCGATGACGATCGCCTCAGGCAGCGTGCCCGCCGCGTACTCGGGTTCGATAAGCACATAACCACCGCGACGAATCTGCTCAACTTGCGCGGTACTGCGCGATTGTTGCGGCACGGCCTGACGAGTCAGCACGAGACAAGTGGGTCCATTATTCCGCTCGATGGCGGCAATCCAAGCGACCGCTGTCTCGGCGGCATCACAAGGACGCCACAGTGCGAGGTTCGGCATCGCACGCAAACTCGCTAAGTGTTCGATCGGTTGGTGCGTCGGTCCGTCTTCACCTAAGCCGATGGAATCGTGCGTATAAACGAGGAGCACGCGCTGATGCATGAGTGCTGCGAGCCGCACAGCATTGCGCGCGTAATCAGAGAACACAAGGAAGGTGCCGGCATACGGTACGAAGCCGCCATGTAGCGCGAGACCATTCGTCATCGCGGTCATCGCAAACTCGCGAACGCCGTAAAAGACGTAGTTTCCCGACACATCGGTCGGCGTGACGGGCTTGGAATCTCTGCGCAAGGTGTTCACTGAGCCAGTAAGATCGGCTGAGCCGCCGAGCAACTCGCCCATGCCCGGTCCGATGACATTGAGTACCACTTGCGACGACGCGCGCGTGGCTTGCCCGCCATCGACAGCGGCCGCAGCGGCCATGGCCGAATCGCGCAGCTGCGCCCAGGTCGCAGGCAACTCGCCGCGCATGCGACGCTCGAACTGGGTGGCGAGTTCCGGAAACTCGCACTTGTATTTATCGAAGCGACGGCGCCAGGCTTTTTCGGCCTGAGCTCCGCGCTCGCGCCGATCCCAAGCCTCGCTAACTTCGGCGGGAATGACGAACGGCTCGTGGTTCCAGCCGATGGCAGCGCGGGTGGCAGCGATTTCGGCTGCACCTAACGGTTCACCGTGAGTCGACTTGCTGCCCTGCTTGTTGGGGGCACCGAAACCGATAACGGTGCGCGCGCAGATCAGCGTTGGCTGTTTTCGGTTGCCCTTGGCGCGCTTGAACGCCTTAACGACCGCCTGCCCGTCGTGACCATCGATATCTTTGATGACTTGCCAACCGTAGGATGCAAAGCGCTTTGCCGTATCGTCGGCCATCCAATCTTTAACCTTGCCGTCGATCGAAATACCATTGTCGTCATAGACGCAGATTAGCTTACCAAGGCCAAGCGTACCAGCGAGCGAAGCCGCCTCATGCGAAATGCCCTCCATGATGCAACCATCGCCGAGAAACACGTAGGTGTAATGATCAACGATATCGTGGCCGGGGCGATTGAACTCTGCCGCGAGCAAACGCTCGGCGAGCGCCATACCCACAGCCGTCGCAACGCCCTGTCCGAGCGGACCGGTGGTCGTCTCGATTCCAATCGCTGGATCGTATTCGGGATGACCTGCCGTGCGCGAGCCGAGTTGGCGGAAATCTTTGATATCGTCGATGGAAAGCGGATGACCCGTCAGATGAAGTACGGAGTACAACAACATCGAGGCGTGCCCGTTCGAGAGAACGAAACGATCACGATCGACCCAGCGTGGATTGGCCGGGTTGTAGTCCATGATTTCGCGCCAAAGAACCTCGGCGATGTCTGCCATGCCCATCGGCGCGCCGGGATGTCCAGAAGCGGCGCGCTGCACCGCATCCATAGAAAGCGCGCGAACGGCGTCCGCGAGGAGACGGCGTGGGTACATCGAAAAACCCGTTTTTTTACAGCAAACCGCAATTGTCCATTACCGAAGCACAGTTTTTCAACGAAAAAAGGGCTCCGCGGATGATCATCCGTCACGAACGGCTATACTTGAATGGATACGTTCTTTAGGCAAAATTCACCGAGCGATGGGCAACCACTACCTTTTCACGTCTGAGTCGGTTTCCGAGGGTCACCCGGACAAAGTTGCTGACCAGATTTCCGACGCCATCCTCGACGCCATCCTCGCGAAGGATAAGCGTTGCCGCGTCGCCGTCGAAACGTTGGTCAAGACCGGCGTTGCCATCGTCGCGGGTGAAGTCACGACCCACGCCTGGGTCGACATCGAGTCGATCGTGCGCAATACCGTACTCGATATCGGCTACACCTCCTCGGAGATGGGCTTCGATGGCGCCTCGTGCGGTGTCCTCAACGTCATCGGCAAGCAGTCGCCGGATATCGCCCAGGGCGTCGATCGCAAAGACCCGCGTCGGCAGGGTGCAGGCGATCAGGGCCTAATGTTCGGCTTTGCCACCAATGAAACGGACGTGCTCATGCCGGCCGCCATCACGCTGTCGCACAGACTCGTCGAGCGTCAATCTAAGGTGCGCAAGCAGGGCAAGCTCAAATGGCTTCGGCCCGACTCGAAGAGCCAGGTCACACTGCGTTACGAAAACGATCGTCCAGTCGCTGTCGATGCGGTCGTGCTTTCGACGCAGCACAGCGACGATATCTCCACGGAGAAGCTCCGTGAGGCCGTAATGGAAGAAATAATTAAACCCGTGCTACCTAAAAAGTGGTTGCATCGTGGCACCAAGTTCCACATCAACCCGACAGGTCGTTTCGTTATTGGCGGTCCGGTCGGCGATTGCGGGCTGACGGGTCGTAAGATTATCGTCGATACCTATGGCGGTTTCGCTCGTCACGGTGGTGGTGCGTTCTCCGGTAAGGATCCTTCCAAGGTCGACCGCTCGGCCGCCTACGCGGCGCGCTATGTCGCCAAAAATATCGTCGCGGCTGGCCTCGCGGACCGTTGCGAAGTGCAGGTGTCGTACGCGATCGGCGTCGCGAAGCCAACCTCGGTAATGGTCGAAACCTTCGGCTCCGGCAAAGTCGCCAGCGAGAAACTAGTCAAGCTGGTCGATCGGCACTTCGATCTCACGCCTTACGGCCTGCGCGAAATGCTGCGTCTCGCTCGCCCGATCTACCGCAAAACGGCCGCTTATGGGCACTTTGGCCGGGAGGATCGCGATTTCACCTGGGAGCGGACCGACCGCGCTGCTGCACTGGCCGCGGACGCCGGACTCGGCAAGCGGGGAAGCCTTAGGGCATAATTCGGACGATCCGACCTCGCGAGGGGCGCTGCAGCACCGGGTTGGCCGGTACCAGGCTCGCAGGGCGGCGGATGTGTCAACGGCGCCCGTCGATCTTAATCCAAAGATTAACGGAGACCTGACATGAACGCTGTGATCAAATCTGCCCACGGACAGGGCGATTTTCGAGTGGCCGACCTCTCGCTCGCTGGGTGGGGTCGTAAGGAAATTTGCATCGCCGAAACGGAAATGCCCGGCCTGATGGCGATTCGCGAAGAGTTCGCCCCCACTCAGCCGCTGCGCGGCGCTCGCATCACGGGCTCGCTGCACATGACCATCCAGACGGCCGTGCTCATCGAAACGCTGCAAGCGCTCGGCGCACAGATCCGTTGGGCCTCATGCAACATCTTCTCGACTCAGGACCACGCGGCCGCTGCGATCGCCGTCAACGGCATATCGGTGTTCGCGTACAAGGGGGAGTCGCTCAAAGAATACTGGGACTTCACCCACCGCATTTTCGAATGGTCGGACGGTGGCTTCACCAACATGATTCTCGACGACGGCGGCGACGCCACCTTGCTACTTCACCTCGGCACCAAGGCTGAGACGAATCCGTCGTCTCTTTCGAGCCCGGGCAGCGAGGAGGAGGAAGTACTCTTCGCATCGATCAAGGACATGCTCAAGCGTGATCCGAAGTGGTACTCCACGCGCCTCAGCAAGGTTAGAGGCGTCACCGAAGAGACAACCACGGGCGTGAAGCGCCTGTACCAGATGGCCAAGGACGGCGCCCTCGCCTTTCCGGCGATCAACGTCAACGACGCGGTCACGAAGTCGAAGTTCGACAACCTCTACGGTTGCCGTGAATCGCTGGTCGATGCCATTAAGCGCGCCACCGACGTGATGATCGCCGGTAAGGTGGCTGTGGTCTGCGGTTACGGCGACGTGGGTAAGGGTTCGGCGCAAGCTCTGCGTGCCCTCTCCGCTCAGGTGTGGGTCACGGAAGTGGACCCGATCTGCGCGTTGCAGGCGGCGATGGAGGGCTATCGCGTGGTCACCATGGAATATGCCGCCGACAAGGCGGACATCTTCGTTACGGCGACCGGTAACTTCCACGTGATCAACTATGACCATATGAAACGCATGAAGGACCAGGCTATTGTCTGCAACATTGGGCACTTCGATAATGAAATTGATTGCGCCTCGCTCAAGCAGTGCACCTGGGAGAACATCAAGCCGCAAGTTGACCATGTGATCTTCCCGGACAGCAAGCGCATAACGCTGCTGGCCGAAGGGCGTCTCGTTAACTTGGGTTGCGGCACAGGCCATCCCTCGTACGTAATGTCTTCATCGTTCGCCAACCAAACGATCGCCCAGATTGAGCTGTGGACCAATTACGACAAGTATCCGGTCGGTGTCTACGTGCTACCAAAGCACCTCGACGAGAAGGTGGCCCGCCTGCACCTGAAGAAGCTTGGCGCGCAGTTGACCGAGCTTACGGATACACAGGCTGGCTATATCGGCGTCGCCAAGCAGGGTCCGTATAAGCCGGAGACCTACCGCTATTAGGACCCTAGGGCGGTCATGGCGTTAGCATTAACGCCATGACTGCCGTCCGCGCCCTCCAAATCACCGATACGCATCTCGTAGGCGACCCCGGTGGTCGTCAGCGCGGGATTGTCGTGCTCGATTCACTGCGGGCCGTCTTGCGGCAGGGTCTCCGCGAACCCACCGACCTTATCCTGCTAACCGGTGATATCGCTCACGACGATTATCGAGGCTACGATCGGCTGAGAGAAGAATTCGCGCCGACTCCGCCCGTGCTTTGCATCCCAGGTAATCACGACGATCCGGCGGCGATGCGCGATTCACTGAGGTTTGCGCCGTTTCGCATCGGTGGTCACCATGATGCCGGCGCATGGCGAGTAGTGATGCTCGACTCGCAGCGGCTTGGGCACAGCGGCGGTCATCTAGACGACGCCGAACTGCAACGACTCGATGACTCACTCAACGAAGCTCCTCATCGACACGCCTTGGTCGTGCTGCACCACCCGCCTATTACGATGGGCAGCGCCTGGCTTGACGCCATCGGACTTGATAACAACTTAGATTTTTTTGCGGTACTCGATCGCCATGCAGGTGTTCGTGGTGTGCTCTGGGGTCATGCCCATCAGGCACTCGACCGGCAGCGCGCGGGTCCGTATGGTGCTGTACGACTCATGGCGACCCCGTCCACCTGCGTGCAGTTTCGGCCTAACGTTTCGGAGTTTGATATCGACGAGCATCCTCCGGGATACCGCCGTCTGACGCTCCTCGCCGACGGCCGTATCGAAACGACAGTCGAATGGCTCGAATGACTGATCGACCCATCAAGACCGTACCCATCAACGCCATGCGAGCGAATGCAGTAACCCGTGGAGCGCCTGCGCCGTGAAAGCCTTCGCGTGGTTCGTGGGACTCTTCATCTTCGGTTTCGCCGTCATATCGATCTTCGCTTGGCCGATCTACGACTGGCTGACACCGAACTTTAACTTCAAGTTTCACCGCGTCGCCAATCGTCTCGGCATGCTCGCGCTACTAGTTTCCTTTTTACTCGTCGCCAGACGTCTCGCCCTGAACGATAAAAAGAGTCTCGGCTACGAATTACCGAGATCAGAGTTTCTGCGTGAGTCCGCGCTCGGTCTGCTAATCGGCGTAGGCACTATGCTGCCCATCGTCCTCATCATGTTAGGCCTCGATTTGCGCGTACTGCGCGATGGCCTCGATCCGGCCAACGTACCGTGGCTCCGTCTAGCGGCGGGCGGTCTCGTCACCGGTATCACCGTCGCCCTCATCGAAGAGACCTTTTTGCGCGGCGCCATGCACACGGGTATCGCTCGCGAATCGGGGGCGTGTACGGCCATCCTGCTGACGGCGGCGCTCTATGCCTCGGTACATTTTATCGGCCGCTATCGCATTCCAGTCGAGGAGCTTGGACCCGACAGCGGTTTGCGACACGTGCTCGGCACGCTCACTGATTTTGCGAAGCCACTCGACATTGCCGATGCATGGCTCGCGCTCTTCGCCGTAGGCGCACTCCTCGGGTTGGTGCGCACGCTCACCGGTAACATCGCCGCTTGCATCGGCTTGCACGCTGGCTGGGTCTGGTTGATAAGCCTCCTGCGCGATACCTCACTTCCCGACGAAGCGAATTCTTTACGCTTTCTGCTGTCGCAGTTCGATGGTGTTGTCGGCTGGTTGGTAGTCGGCTGGACGCTCGTGGTCGGCGCTGCGCTCTGGCGCTTCTACGAGAGCCGCAGAACGGTCAGTCCAAGGGGTCATCCGTCCGCTTGATTAGCGGCGCGATCAGCGCCAAGCGCTCGAGCGGATCCATCAGCTCGAGACAGTCCTGCTTATCTTCGAGCGCGAGCGGCAAAATCTCGACGAGTCGCCCGCCCACCCACTCGGCATCGTCGTAGCGCGGTTCGAGACCTGCGTACAAATCGCCGAGCTCGGGCAGTACACGGCGCAGTAGGTCCGCGAGGTGGCGAAACCCCGACGGCACCCGAACCGACTCAGCGCTCGCATCGTCGATCCACTCAACCGAACCAATATTGAGTCCGTCAGCTTCGCGCCAGCGCTTGAGCACGCGAAAACGCCGCTCACCGCGACAGGTAATGCCGAGTAAGCCATCAGATAACAGGTTAAAATCGACGATACGCGCCGTCGTGCCGATATCGGTGTAGCCTGCAGGTTGCCCGCTCTCGGCGCCACCACTGACGAGCACCACGCCAAAACAACAGTCCTCGCGCATGCAGCGCTTGACCATGTCGATGTAGCGAGTCTCGAAGATCCTTAGCGGCAAAGGACCGCACGGGAACAGCACGGTATTGAGCGGAAAGAGCGAAAGCTGCGACGCCCTGCTCATCCCCAGCGCTTCATGAGTTCGTGTTCGATGCCGAATTGATCCAGAACGCGGGCGACGATGAAATCGACTATCTCCTCGAGTTTTGCAGGACGATTATAGAAGCCGGGATTAGCCGGGAGAATACTCACGCCGGCCCTAGATAATTTCAGCATATTCTCGAGATGGATCGTCGAGAACGGCGTCTCGCGCGGTACGATAACGAGATTACCCCGCTCCTTAATCACCACATCGGCAGCGCGCTCGAGCAGATTTTCGCTTGCCCCGTTGGCGATCGCCGAGACCGTCGCCATGCTCGCAGGACATACCGCCATACGCAGCGGCGCGCCGGAGCCACTTGCCACCGGCGAAGTCCATTCCTCGTCACCAAACACCCGCAGCTGCCCCTCATGCGCTCCGAACAACGCAGCTAGGTAGCGAGTTTGATCTGCGGTCCGACTCGGCAAGCGACAGTCGGTTTCGGAGCCCACTACGATCCGCGCGGCCCTCGTGAACATCACGTAGACCGTGTGATCGGCTTTGATGAGACAATCGATGAGCCGCAGACCATACTGCGCGCCCGAGGCGCCCGTCAGGCCCACCGATACGGTGCGATCATTTTTGCGCGCCATGCGACCTCCCGGAGGCTGTGCAGCGTTCTAGCGCCGCCAACAATTTTTCGTGTAATCCACCGAATCCGCCGTTCGACATGATCAGCGCGTGGTCTCCGTGGCGCAAGCGCTGCGCAAGTTCGGCGGCCAAACCGTCGATATCACCGGACAGGTGACCGCGGCTACCAAGCGAGCGTACGACTGTTCCGGCATCCCAACCAAGGTCAGACGGTACGTAGAACCAGACCTCGTCTGCGAGCGCGAGCGACGCCGCGAGCGTATCCTTGTAAATGCCGCGCTTCATGGTCGCTGAGCGCGGTTCAAGCACGGCAATGATGCGTTCACCGCCGACACGCTGCCGCAGACCTTCAAGAGTGGTGGCAATCGCCGTAGGGTGGTGGGCGAAATCGTCGTAGACGTGAACGCCGCGTGCCGAGCCCCGAAACTCCATTCGTCGCTTGATGCCACGGAAGTCGCTGAGTGCTGCACAGGCGACATCGGACGGTACGCCGACATGGCGTGCCGCAGCAATCGCAGCTAAAGCATTGTCGACGTTGTGACCGCCAATCTGCGACCAACGCACTCGGCCCACCACCGCGCCATCGAGCAACACTTCGAACTGTGATCCGTCAACCGGCGTGCCAACATGCGCACTCCATCTCGCCTCTGGAGCGCCATCGCGCCCAAAGGCCTCGCTTGGCGTCCAGCATCCCATTTCAAGAGTGCGTGCTAGATACGGATCCGTTGCGTGGTGCACGATTAACCCCGAGGCTGGTACCGTGCGCACGAGGTGATGGAACTGACGCTCGATCGCCGCCACGTCCTGATAGATGTCGGCGTGATCGAACTCGAGGTTATTGAGGATTACCGTGCGCGGGCGGTAGTGAATGAACTTCGCACGCTTGTCAAAGAAAGCCGTGTCGTACTCGTCGGCCTCTATGACGAAGAAGGGACGAGCACCGAGCCGTGCACTGATACCCAGATCGTGCGGTACACCGCCGATCAAAAATCCTGGTGAGAGCCCTGCGCATTCGAGGATCCAGGCGAGCATACCGGTCGTCGCGGTCTTGCCGTGCGTGCCCGCCACGGCCAGCACCCATCTTTGGTGCAGCACCTCTCTGGCAAGCCATTCCGGACCGGACTCGAAGGGAATCTGGCGCTCAAGCAGAGCTTCGATCACAGGCGTACCGCGCGTCATGACATTACCAACCACAACGACATCAGGTGAAGGATCGAGTTGCGAGGTATCAAAGCCTTCGACGACCTCGATACCCAGTGCCGCGAGCTGATTACTCATCGGCGGATAGACATTTCGATCTGAGCCCGTGACGCGAAGTCCCAAGGCTTTAGCGATCGCCGCGACGCCGCCCATAAAGGCGCCGCAGATGCCAAGGATATGAACGTGCATAATCAGGCGTTAGGGCCACCAAGCCCGAGCGCGATCGTTAGAGCGAACACAAAGAATTCACCCAACAGGAACAGCACAACACATTGGAAGAGCGGGCGCTCAATGGCGGCACGCAAGATGCGTCCGTTGACGTAGATTAAATAAAGACTGATTATAAATGCGAAGAACGTCATCGGGGTCACGGTGACGGGCAGCCCCGACTCAGGTCGAGCCGTCACAAGTACCGGAATGGCGATTGGCGCAAAAGCACAGGCGATGCCGAGCACCGCTGAGCCGGTCTGCACGAAACGCTCAGGCTTACCGAAGAGTCGCAGCACAAGCGCAAGCCATCCGAGCGATACAAGACCCGACAGCAAGGCCTGAGGGAGCAAGGACCCCGCTGGTGCCAGTAGCCACGCGCCGAGGCTCGTCTGCAGCACGATAAGCAGGACGAACAGGCGGATCAGCAACGTCGGGGAGGTAGGCAGGTCCTCGGGTCCTGCGCGTAGGCTGAGAATTTCCAGAAAGGTTTTGATCGTAGACTTCATGAGCATCCGTTCCCCTTGCGTCTGAATTCTTGCATAGTCGGGTCATGTCGTCGTCTTCCGCACTCATCGAGAGCCCCGCGGCCCTCAAGGACCTCGTCGGTCGACTTGACGGCGAGACGCTCGCGCTCGACACCGAATTCCTCCGCGAGCGCACCTATCGAGCCGAGCTTTGTCTGCTTCAGCTTTCCTCATCGAATGAAGCTGTCTGTGTGGATCCGCTCGCTCTCGCAGATCTAGGCCTATTGCGTCCTGCGCTTAGCATCGGCGGCCCAGTCAAGATCCTCCATGCCGGTCGACAAGACCTTGAGGTGCTCGCTCCCGTCATTGGCGTAATCGCACCCCTCTTCGACACGCAGATCGCGGCGGCGCTCTCCGGTTTTCCCGCACAAGTCGGTTACGCGGAACTGGTGCGACGTCTGCTTAATCGCGAGCTGCCGAAAGGCCAAACCCGAACCGACTGGTCGCGACGCCCGCTCTCCCCTGAACAAATCGAGTACGCGCTCGATGACGTACGTTATTTGCACGCCTTGCGTGATCGACTGCTCGGCGACCTCGCGCGCCTCGGTCGCGAAAGCTGGCTCAAAGAGGATCTCGAGGCCCTTCAAGATCCGAATCTGCTCATCCTTGATCCAGACAAAGTATGGCAAAGATTCAAAGGCACTCAGGGCTGGGACGAAGGACGCATGACTTTGCTGCGTACCTTAACCGCTTGGCGGGAGCGACGCGCCATATTAAAAAATAGACCGCGCGGCTGGATTCTTGATGACGCCGTGCTACGAGAAATCGTGCAGCGCGTTCCGCGTGATCGTGCCGAGCTCGCACAGATTCCCGGAATTCCCGAGGGTGTCGTTAAACATTCGAGTGACGAAATCTTAGGACTCGTCGCGAGTGCTCGAATCGATAATCCGACTCCGCCCCTTCCACGACGCCAACGCCCCGATCCGGCACTCCTCGCACGAACAAAACGACTCTCACAGGTCGTCCAAGCGCTTGCGCAAGAGCTCGCGATCGCGCCCGAAGTTTTTGCGACCCGCAAAGATCTCGAGGAGATTGCGCGCGGCGAAGATGCCGCTCGGACGCTGTGTGGTTGGCGCGCCGAATTACTCACCGAGCGTTTACGCGCAGCACTGTAACGCCGCTTCGACTCGCGCCGTCACTTCGGAGAGCGATGCATCGGCCTGAACAGTTTTCAACATGCCACGCTCGCGATAAAAATCGACTAGTGGCGCAGTCTGTACCTCGTACACCTCGAGACGCTTGGCGACCGTATCTTCGGCGTCATCGGGTCGCTGCAAGAGTCGCGGCGTCGCGCACTGCCCGTTGCAGGGCGGTGGCACTGGGGCTGGTGCCACGTGAACATTGAACACGCGACCGCAGTCCTGGCAACTGCGACGACCCGAGATGCGCTTGACGAGCAAAGCCGAGTCGACGTCGAACAAAATGACCGCATTCAGCGGCTTGCCAATTTCGGCAAGCATCGTCTCGAGCCCATAGGCTTGCGGAATGGTGCGCGGAAACCCGTCAAGGATGAACCCGCGTGCGGCATCCGCCTCGGAGAAGCGTTCGCGAACCATGCTGAGGATCGTCACGTCGTCGACAAGCTGGCCGGCATCCATGACCGACTTTGCACGACGGCCCAATTCGGTAACTTCACGAACGTGCGCGCGCAGTAAATCTCCCGTAGAGATTTGCGGGATTCCGTGGCGTTCAACGAGGCGTTGAGCCTGGGTGCCCTTGCCGGACCCCGGGGCCCCGAGAAAGATAATTCTCATTAAATGATAAATCTTCTCAACTCGCGACAGCGGTCACAGTACCGGGACGATTTCGGCAGGTCAAACCCTGCGCTATGCTCGCCGCCCATGAAAAAGAACAAGCCCCGCAATGCTTTGTACGCCCAGTCCGGCGGCGTCACCGCCGTCATCAATGCCTCGGCCGCGGGCGTCATCGAGGCCGCCGCCCGCTACCCCAAAGTCATCGGGAAGGTCTATGCCGGACACCATGGCATCGTCGGTGCCCTCGAAGAAGACTTGATCGACTGCTCAAAAGAAAGCAAATCGGCGATTGCAGGCCTGCGACACACGCCGTCCGGTGCCTTCGGATCGGCCCGCTTTAAGCTTAAAGGTCTCGACAAAAATCGAGTTGAGTATGAGCGGTTGATACAGATCTTCAAGGCCCATGACATTGGATACTTTTTCTACAACGGCGGTAACGACTCCATGGATACGGCGCATAAAGTGGCGCAAATGGGTGAGCAGTTCGGCTATCCCATCACCTGTATCGGCGTTCCGAAGACCGTCGACAATGATCTGCCCTTCACCGACGCATCTCCCGGCTTCGGCTCGGTCGCCAAATACATCGCAATCTCGACGCTCGAAGCCTCGCTCGACGTCGCTTCGATGGCACGTACCTCGACCAAAGTATTCGTGATGGAAGTCATGGGTCGTCACGCCGGTTGGATCGCTGCAGCGGGCGGTCTCGCAGGCAAGGGTCGAGACGCGGCACCCCACATCATCCTGTTTCCGGAAATCGCCTTCGATCAAAAGGCCTTCCTGAAGCGCGTCAAAGAAACCGTCGATCGCATCGGGTATTGCGTGATCGTAGTCTCTGAGGGCACCGCGTATGCCGACGGTCGCTTCCTAGCTGATGCCGGCACCAAAGATGCGTTCGGTCACACTCAGCTCGGTGGCGTCGGTCCAGTCGTAGCTAACATGGTGCGCGAAGCCCATGGCTATAAATATCATTGGGCCGTCGCCGATTACCTGCAACGCGCTGCGAGGCACATCGCCTCGAAGGTCGACGTCGAGCAGGCCTACGCCATGGGTCAGGCTGCCGTCGAGCTCGCAGTCAAAGGTCACAACGCCGTCATGCCTATCGTCGTACGCAAGTCATCGAAGCCCTATCGCTGGACGGTGGGTCACGTGCCGCTCGCAAAGGTCGCCAACGTCGAGAAGAAAGTCCCGCGCGACTTCATCACGCCCGACGGCTTCGGCATCACCGAGACATGCCGTCGCTATCTGCTGCCTCTCATTGGCGGTGGTGATCCGCCGCCGTACAAAGACGGTCTGCCGGTGTACGTCAAACTCAAGGGCGTCGCAGTTCGCAAGAAACTGCCGCCGTTCAAGGTCTAACGGCCCACCTCGGCAGCCGGCCGGGGCGCCGCCGTCGCTGTGCTACATTTCGCCGCTTTTTTAATTACGTTATGACTACGAATTCTTTCAGGGGGACTACTCAAGATGGACGTTAATTTTTGGCTCTGGATCGCCATGAACGCCGGAGTTATTGCGGTCATTTACGGCGCGGTGTCGGCCGCTTCGATCAACTCGCTGCCCGCCGGCAACGCCCGCATGCAGGAAATCGCCGCCGCCATTCAGGCTGGCGCCGAGGCCTATCTCAATCGTCAGTACACCACCATCGCCATCGTCGGCGTCGTCCTCTGCCTCGTGCTGGGCCTCGCCCTCGACTGGGTCACCGCGGGCGGTTTCGCGGTTGGCGCCGTCCTCTCGGGTCTTGCCGGCTTCATTGGCATGAACGTCTCGGTGCGCGCCAACGTTCGCACTGCAGAGGCTGCGAGTAACGGCCTCAACGCCGCGCTGCAGGTTGCCTTCAAAGGTGGCGCGGTGACGGGCATGCTGGTCGTCGGTCTTGGCCTGCTTGGCGTCGCCGGGTATTACCTCGCGGTGCGCGGTCTGGTCGGTGACGAACATGCACTGCGCTCGCTGGTGGGCCTCGCTTTCGGCGGCTCGCTGATCTCCATCTTCGCGCGTCTCGGCGGCGGCATTTTCACCAAGGGTGCGGATGTTGGTGCCGATCTCGTCGGTAAGGTCGAAGCCGGCATTCCCGAGGACGATCCGCGCAACCCGGCGGTGATCGCCGATAACGTCGGTGACAACGTCGGTGACTGCGCTGGCATGGCGGCCGACTTGTTCGAAACCTACGCGGTCACGCTGGTCGCAACCATGTTGCTTGGCGGCCTGATGCTCGCCAGCAGCGACGGCGCCGCGGTGATGTACCCGCTCGCCCTTGGCGCCGCGTCCATCGTCGCCTCGATTGTCGGCACCTTCTTCGTGAAGGTCAGCGACGGGGGCAAGATCATGAACGCGCTCTACAAGGGCGTGATTGTCTCGGGCGTCATCTCGGCCATTGCCTTCTGGTTCATCACGCAGACGCTGATGCCCAACAACTTCATGGGCTTGTTCGGCTGCACGCTGATCGGGCTTGCGCTCACCGCCGCAATGATCGTGATCACCGAGTACTACACCGCGACCGAGTACAGCCCGGTGCGCAAAGTCGCCGAAGCGTCTCAGACGGGGCACGCGACCAACATGATCGCCGGTCTTGGCGTGTCGATGAAATCGACCGCCCTGCCGGTCATCACAGTCTGCGCCGCCATCTGGGGTGCGTTCACGCTCGAGGGTCTTTATGGCATCGCAATCGCTGCGACCGCCATGCTCTCTCTCACGGGGATGATCGTCGCGCTCGATGCCTACGGTCCGATCACGGACAACGCCGGTGGCATCGCCGAGATGTCGGGCCTCGACAAGAAGATCCGCAACATCACCGATCCGCTCGACGCCGTGGGTAACACGACGAAGGCCGTCACCAAAGGTTACGCGATCGGCTCAGCCGGGCTCGCCGCCCTCGTGCTCTTCGCTGACTACACGCACAAGCTCGAAGACGCCGGCAAACTCGTCGACTTCTCGCTCTCTGATCCAGCCGTAATTATCGGTCTCTTCATTGGCGGTCTCGTACCCTATCTTTTCGCCGCGATGGCGATGGAAGCGGTCGGTCGCGCAGCGGGCTCGGTCGTGACGGAAGTCCGACGTCAGTTCCGCGAGATCAAGGGCATCATGGAAGGCACGGCGAAGCCCGACTACTCCAAGGCCGTCGACCTTCTGACGAAGGCGGCGATCAAAGAAATGGTCGTGCCGTCGTTGCTGCCGATCCTCGTACCGGTCGTGGTGGCCTTCGGCATTAACGCGTTGATGGGCCCGGGCGAAGGCATCAAGGCCTTGGGCGGTCTACTCATCGGCACCATCGTCACCGGTCTCTTCGTGGCGATCTCCATGTGCACTGGTGGCGGTGCCTGGGATAACGCCAAGAAGTACATCGAGGAAGGCAACTTCGGTGGGAAGGGTTCCGCAGCCCACAAGGCTGCGGTCACTGGTGACACCGTCGGCGATCCGTATAAGGATACCGCAGGCCCAGCCATCAACCCTCTGATCAAGATCATCAACATCGTTGCACTACTGCTAGTGCCGCTGCTCTAAGATTGCGACGATAGGGTGTCGATTCCCTGAAAGCCCCGCCCTTCGGCGGGGCTTTTTTTTTGACGAGCGATCAGTCGGACCACCGATCAGTAAATTTTTCCGGGCTCGCCGATGCGCACCCGATAGGCGCCAGGCGGTTCGCGCGGTTCGTCGCCATCGCGCATGGGTACGGTGACGTTCGGGTCGGGCAGCAGCAGTCGCCAGCTCTTGGTCGGATTGCGCAGGCCCCAGAACAAACCGCCGAGCCCTTGGGGCACGGCCTTATGATCGGGCAACTCTCCCGGTTGGCGACGACCACGAACGATGACCTCGTCGACCTCGGCGGGCAAAGGCAGGAACCATTCTTTGGGCGCCATGAAGGTGTTGAGCCGACCGATCGACAGATCGAGGGGTTTATGAGGAGGCGCAGGGCCGGCCGCTGGCGGCTCTGCCATGGCCAGAGGCATGCACAGAACTACGGTGATTGCGCAAGATCTTGCAAATACTGTGCGGACGGATACATTGTTCGCCGCTGACTTCAAGCTTGGAGTGTCTCCTGTGCGCAATCTCGTCTCCCGCCTCACCTTGGCGTTGGCCGCGTCCGCCTTGGCGTTTGCCATCCCCGTCGGCCTTGCTGCGGATAAGCCTGCAGCTGCGCGTGGGGCGAGCAGTCCTTGCTTCGCGATCGGACGACTTTCTGTATGCCTTGCTGATAGGGTCGAGTCAACCCGACTCGCACTGCCGGAGAGGATCACCTCCGTCGAGGGCATCACCGAGTACCGCCTTGCGAACGGCATGAAGGTCCTGCTTTTCCCGGATCCATCTAAGTCCACCATCACCGTCAACATCACCTACCTCGTCGGTTCGCGCCACGAAGGTTACGGCGAAAGCGGTATGGCGCACCTGTTAGAGCACATGGTGTTTAAGGGGACGCCGCGCTTTCCGAATATCCCGCAAGAGCTAACCTCGCGCGGTGCGCGCCCGAACGGTACAACTTGGTACGACCGTACCAATTACTTTGAAACCTTCGCGGCGACGGACGACAACTTGCGCTGGGCCCTCGATCTCGAGAGCGACCGCATGATCAATTCCTTCATCAAGGAAGAGGATCTGCGCAGCGAATTTTCTGTCGTACGCAACGAGTTCGAGTCGGGCGAGAACGATCCGGGCGGCGTGCTGCTTGAGCGCGTGATGTCAACGGCTTACCTCTGGCACAACTACGGCAAGTCGACGATCGGTTCGCGCGAAGACATCGAGCGCGTACCCATCGACAACCTGCGTGCGTTTTACAAGAAGTACTACCAGCCCGATAATGCCGTGCTCACCGTCGCCGGCAAGATCGACGAAGCGAAGACCATCGGCTGGATCAACGAATTCTTCGGCAAGATCCCGCGTCCGACCCGCGTGCTGCAACCGACTTACACGGTCGAACCGACACAAGATGGCGAGCGCCATGTCGTGCTGCGTCGCGTCGGCGATTTGCAAGTCACCTCAGCGGGCTATCACATTCCTCCGGGCGGACACCCCGACTTCGCCGCCGTTCAAGCGCTCGCGGATGTACTGACGAACGAACCCTCCGGTCGCCTTTACAAGGCGCTCGTCGAAACGGGCAAGGCAAGCAGCGTCGACGGGTTCGCATTCGGTCTCAAAGATCCGGGCTACATGTATTTCGCGGCGGAAGTCTTGAAGGACAAACTCGTCGCCGATGCCACGCATACGATGCTCGCCGTACTCGACGGTATGAAGTCGCAGCCGGTCACCGAGGAAGAAGTCGCTCGTGCTCGCAACAAGTTCCTGCGCTTCTTCGAACAGACGTACAACAACAGCGATCGCGTGGGCCTGGGTCTCTCCGAATACATCGCCAGAGGTGATTGGCGCTTGTGGTTCCTCTCGCGCGACCAGATGGAGAAAGTCACTGCAGCCGACGTCAATCGTGCCGCTGCGACCTATCTCAAATCCGCTAATCGCACGACCGGTTTGTTCCTGCCCGATGCGGCCCCGGATCGATCCGCGATTCCGCAGACTCCGGATCCGACCGTCATCCTCAAAGATTACCAAGGCAAACAGGCGCTCAAGCAGGCGGAGGTCTTCGATCCTTCGCCGGCTAACATCGTCTCGCGCACCCGTACCGAGACTTTCCCGGGCGGTGCGGAATACAGCTCCCTCAGCAAGTCGACGCGTGGCAGCTCAGTCAACGTTTCGATGACGTTGCGAGTGGGTAGCCTCGCCTCGCTTGAAGGCAAAGCCACCACTGCGGAACTGACGGCAGCGATGCTGCGGCGCGGTACGAAGAACCGTACGCTGCAGCAGATCAAAGACGAGCTCGACAAACTCAAATCGTCGGTCGGCATTGGCGGTGGCGGGCAGAACGTCACGGTGAACATCACCTCGACCCGCGAGAATCTCGTGCCGACGCTCGAGATCGTGGGGGACATCCTGCGTAATCCGGTGTTCCCTGAGGCCGAACTCACCAAGCTGCGCGACGAAGTGCTGGCGGCGATCGAGCAGCAACGTAGCGAGCCGCAGGCGATCGCGGCACAGGAGATCAATCGCATCAGCTCGCCCTTCCCGGCCAATGATTTCCGGCGCACGCTCAGCTTCGATGAGCAGGCAGCAGCCGTGCGGGCCGTGACGGCCGCAGACTTGCGCAAGTTCCATGACGAGTTCTACGGCGCCAGTCGCGCGACCGCCGCAGTCGTCGGTGATTTCGACGAAAACATGGTGCGCTCGGCACTCGGCGCCATTCTCGCGGGCTGGAACGCGAAAATGCCGTACGAGCGTGCCGTTTCGCCGTACTTCGACGTGCCGGCGATGGTCCGCAAGATCAACACGCCGGACAAGGCGAACGCGGCAATGATCGCGGGCGTGAACCTCGAACTGCGGGACGACAACGCGGACTACCCGGCGCTCGTGCTCGCCAACTACATGCTGGGGGGTGGCTTCCTCAACTCGCGTCTTGCGGTGCGCATCCGTCAAAAAGAAGGCATCAGCTACGGCGTGTCGTCCTTCCTGACGGCAGACCCGCTCGACAAGGACGGTAACTTCGGTACATTCGCGATCTATAACCCGGAAAACTCAGCGCGCCTTATCGCCGCATACCGAGAGGAGCTGGCGAAAATCCTGACCGAGGGTTACGGCGAGACGGAGCTTCGCGACGCTAAGAACGGTTGGCTGCAAAGCCGCGGCGTCAGCCGCTCGCAGGATCGGGAACTCGTGGGTCGCCTCGCGAGTTATTTGTTCCTCGAGCGCACGCTCGAATGGGACGCCGACTTTGAGAAGCGCGTCGCCGCACTGACCGTAGCCGAGGTCAACGCCGCTGTGAAGCACTGGATCAAGCCCGACACGATCAGCATCGTCGAGGCCGGCGACTTCGCGAAGAGCGCTGCGAAATAGTCGCGGTTGAAAGCGAATAGGCAGGTCGCCGGTCCGGCTCGGGCCGAGCCGGCGGTCCCTGCTCCCGCGGCCTCCGTAGTTCTACGACTTGGCAGCCAACGGGAAAACCCGTATGTTCCCGTCCCCTCGTTAGAGCAAGACGGATTTCCACCGATGACGATGACCTCTGCGGCTACCGAGGCCGCACGTGAGCAGATGATTCAGCAGCAGCTGCGTGCCTGGGAGGTCCTCGATCCCAGCATACTTGAAGTGTTCGCCCGCGTGCCGCGCGAGAAGTTCGTGCCGCCCGCCTACGTCGAGCTCGCTTTCGCCGACATCGAAATCCCCTTGAACGCAGACGATCGCATGCTCGCACCCAAAGTGGCTGGGCGGATCATGCAGGCTGTGACGCCCCTGCCGACCGATCGCGTTTTACTCGTGGGCGTCGGCACTGGTTTCCTCGCTGCCTGTCTTGCTGCTCGAGCGTGCAGCGTTCGCGGTCTTGAGCTACGTGAAGATCTCGCGGTAATCGCGATCCAAAATCTGCGGAATGCGGGCGTGCGTAACGTCACCGTCGAATGCCGCAACGCCTTCGAGCCCGAGGCTCTGCTTAACGGTGCTTATGACGTCATCGTGCTCAGCGGCTCCTTGCCCGTTCCAGATGAACGGTTCGCTGGCCAGCTCGCTATCGGCGGCAGGCTATTCGCCGTGATCGGCCTCGGGCCCGTTATGGAAGCGTACCTCATCGAGCGGGTCGCGGCTGAAGCCTTCAGGTCGACCGGACTCTTCGAGACGGCGCTTAAGCCGCTGGTGGGCGCTCGCCAGCCCGAACGCTTCAATTTCTGATCGAGCCCGCGCAGGATGCGATGATGATTAACGAAATAACGGTCGAGCAACTGAAAGCCCGAATCGATGCGGGCGAACGGCCGCCCGTAATAGACGTGCGAGAGGGTTGGGAACTCGATATCTCGAACCTGGCCTTCGCGCGTCATATCCCCATGGGCCAAATTCTTGCGCGGATCGGTGAACTCGATCCGGCGACCCCTTTGATCATCATGTGTCGCTCCGGGGGGCGTAGCATGCAGGTCACCAAAATTCTGGAGACTCGGGGGTTCGGCTCGGTATTCAACCTCACAGGCGGAATTCTCGCCTGGGGAGAACGCATCGATCCGTCGTTGCGTTCATACTAACCAATGCCTTGCCGCCGAGTTAGCCGTTCAGAGTGCTATTTGTTATCAATCTTTCTTTCTATCACCAACGAGGTTTGAATGATTTCGCACCTACGCATTCTCGCCATCGGCATGCTGGTCGCCGCCTCTGCGGCACCCGCCGAAGACCTCAAAGCCGTTTACGAGCGTGCCCTCGCCAACGACCCTCAAATCCGTGAGGCGGACGCCCTGCGCCGCGCTGCGCGCGAATCCCGGCCTCAGGCCTGGGCGGCGATTCTCCCGCAGATTTCGGGGTCGGCGAGCCAGACCAAGTCTGACACCACAAGCACCGGCCAGTTTCCCCAAGAGCAACGCCTGCCGAATGGCCAGACCGTAGTCCTCAATTTCCTCTCTTCTAGCGTTTCCGAGCCCGAAACCGACCGCTGGAGCCTCGACCTCCGTCAAAGCCTCATTTCCTGGGATAACTGGGTCGCGATCAAGCGTGCGAGTCGACAAGTCGCCCAAGCCGAAGCAGACTTCCGGGCGGCGGAGCAGCAACTTGTCCTGCGCGTCTCTGAGGCGTATTTCAATGTGCTCGCGGCGCAAGATGCCGTCGAGGCGCAGTCCTCGGCTCTCGAGGCCATCTCACGGCAGCTCGAGCAAGCCGAAAAGCGCTTCGAGGTCGGTCTAATCGCCATCACGGACATTCAAGAGGCCAAAGCAGCTCGCGACAGCGCCGCTGCCGCAGTCATCGCTGCCAAACGCCAACTCGCCTCGGCCGAAGAACTCCTCCGCGAAATCACCGCCGAGAAATACACGAAGCTCGCTAAGCCGGGTGATGCAATGCCGCTTAAGTCTCCTGAGCCTGCCGATGAAGCGCGGTGGGTCGAGCGATCGATGGAACAAAACCTCGCGCTCGTCTCGAGCCGACTTGCTGCCGATATCGCCCGCGATAACGTGCGCGCCGCATTCGGCGGACATCTGCCAGAACTTGATCTCGTCGCAAGTAAGAGCAAGGTTGAGACGGCGAGCTCCATCTACTTCGTCAGTGGCAACTTAGGCACGCGTCTTTCGGATACCGAGGACGAGAGCTATACGCTGCAAGTCACGATGCCCATATTCAGCGGTGGTACAGCCCAGTCGCGCGTCCGTCAAACCGAATTCCAATGGCGCGCTGCGCGTGAGCGTTTGACTCGCGTCTCCCGCCAGACCGAGCGTCAAGCGCGCGACGCCTACTTAGGCGTCATCAGCGAAATTTCTCGTGTCAACGCACTGCGTCAGGCGCTCGAGTCAAACCTAACGGCCCTCAAAGCTACCGAGGCGGGCTACGAAGTCGGCACGCGTACGGCCGTCGATGTACTCGAGGCGCGTCGCAGCCTGACAGCGGCTCAAACCAACTATTCGCGCAGCCGGTACGACTATATTTTGAATGTGATGCGGCTGCGCCTTGCCATCGGTACGCTCGATCGCGTTACGCTCGAAGAGGTTAACAGTTGGTTGTCAGCGACTGATGCCGTGGCACAGCCATAAGCGGCTCGAGGCAGACGAGTAAACGCTCTAGCGTGCCCCTATTCTTTTCTACGAATGCTCGGCCAAGCGCACCACGCCGTGTGCGCTCCGTCTTGCGGGCCACAAGTCCGCGCACTTCGTCGAAGAGACCCTCCACATCGTTCACGACGGTAAGCGCCCCTGCTGCTTGCAGCGCCACGGTGATGTCTGGTGCGTTGTAGCCTTGCGAGCCTGTAATCGTGGGCACAGCGAGCGCTGCAGGCTCGATCAAGTTGTGTCCACCCATGTCGGTAAGGAGACTGCCGCCAACGAATGCAAGATCTGCCGTCGCGTAGGCTGTCATCAGCTCACCGAGGGTATCGAGCAACAGTACATCAGGCGCCGCTGACGTCGATCCCGTATCGAGTTGACTTCGACGGACGAAATTTATCCCAGCTGAATGCAAACGCGCTGCGACGGCATCAAAACGGGAGGGATGGCGCGGGGCGATCACGAGCGCGATGTCGACCCCGTCGACTCGCAAACGACGCTGCACCTCGAGCAAGGCGAATTCCTCAAACTCATAAGTGCTGCCGCCCACCAGTATCGTTCGATGTGGCCAACCGTAACGCGTGCGCAGCGCAGTGCCCTGCTCCACAAGCGAGTGTGAAAACGAAAGATCAAACTTGAGATTACCGATCACCTGAATGCGATTAGGCGTGACGCCGATTTGTCGAAAACGATCGGCATCAGTCTCGGACTGTGCGGCCACGATCACGCTGCTCTCGAATACGTTACGGAACAGCGGCGCGAATCGACGCCATAGATTGACGGAGCGGGCCGAGATCGTAGCACTCGCCAGTACAACGGGAATCGCCCGTGCTGCACACTCGCCAAGAAGATTCGGCCAAAGTTCTTTCTCAATGATGATCGCAAGGCGCGGTCGAACACGATCAAGAAAACGTTTGACGCAACCCAGAGAATCGAATGGAAGAAAGCGGATGTCGATCATGCGACCGAGGGTCTCTCGTGCGCGTTCAACGCCGGTGCCGGTGGTCGCCGTCAACGTGATTGGAACATCAGGGTATTTGCTTCGCAGAGCCCGTACGAGCGCCGCAGCAGCCTGCACCTCGCCCACCGATACGGCATGAATCCAGATGGCGTCGGTTGCGTGGCGAGCTCCGAAGCCGAATCGCTGCGAAAACTCGCGCTGCTCGCTGGGATCGTCCCGAAATATGCGTAGCACAAAAAGCGCCGTCGCCACAGGTAGCGCCATCGTCGCGAGCAAACGGTAGAGCCATCGCATCATGACAAGCGATCCGTGCGCGAGAAGTCACGATATCCCTCGAGCAATGATATCCATCGATACTCATCGAATGGCCTACTCAAAGAATCGCACACTTTGAGAATGGAACGGCGTAGACGTACGAGATTGACGTCGCACCAAAGTCCAGAATCACAAAAACTCGCACGATCGAAATCGATGAGGAACCACTGTCCTTGATCATCAACGAGTAAGTTATGGGCGTTGAGATCTGCGTGACGCAAACCCACCCCATGAAACCGTGCAACCGTTGTCCCAACGGCCAACCAATCGATCGACTCAAACCCTTGCGAAAGGCGCTCGGCGAGGGTTCTCACCCCCATGAGGCGTCGGGTGATGAGATCACCACGACAGAAGAGCCCCATCGGCGCAAATAATGCGGCGGCTACAGGCGCGACGGGCAAACCGAGATGCTGCAATTGCTGAATCACCCGGAACTCCCGAAAGGGCCGAGAGCGTGCTTCCCCTGCATTTAGATAACGATCGTGCATGACCGCGGTGACGAGGCCACCTCGTCGATAATGACGCAGGGCAAAAGCTGCACCCTCCGCCGCGAAGAAAACAGTACTGCCCCGACCCGGCGCTTCGCCGCGCAGTGCACCAATCCGACTCCAGTGCGCAGGATCGAACCAGCGCTCATCAAAATTGCTGACGAGAGAGGGGTCATATAAAATCACAGAGCGGCCGACTTGGATCCTATCCTCCCGCGGTTCGTGCTTGCGAATATCAGTCATCTTTACCCTCACCGCCTCAAGCCATGCTTCCGCTTATCAAGCCGCCCGAATCCGTTTGCCTCTTGAGGCTTTCGGCTATCGGCGACACCTGCCACGTCGTACCCCTGCTACGCTCTTTACAGCGCGCGTGGCCCGGCACGCGATTCACTTGGATTATCGGCCAAGCCGAGTTGCAACTCATGACCTTGCTATCGGGCGTCGAGTTTATCACCGTGGGCAAGCGAGCCGGCTTTGCGGGGCTTAAGACTCTCCGCGCCGCGCTGCGACGTCGGCAGTTCGACCTGATGCTTCACTTACAGCTGTCGGTTCGAGCGAGCGTCATCGCAGCACTCGTCCCGGCGCGAATCAAGTTGGGTTTTGACCGCGCGCGCGCAAGGGAGCTGCAGTGGCTAGTCACTAATGCCCGCATCGCACCTCGCAGCCGCGAGCACGTGCTCGACAGTTTCTTGGGCTTCGCCGAATCGGCAGGCGTAAGGCAGCGCGTGCTTGAGTGGAACCTCCCGCTACCCGACGACGCTATCAAATACGCTAAGCGGCTCATCCCCGATGGGGCGCCCCGTACGCTCGTGATTAGCGCATGCTCGACTCACGCACTTCGAAACTGGCTCGCCGAGCGTTACGCAGCGGTGGCGCGACATGCCATCGAAGAGCACGGGATGACGGTCATTTTGGCGGGCGGCCCCAGCGAAACCGAAAAATCGATGTCGCATGCCATTGCTGCGCAGTGCTCCGGCGTCATTAATCAGGTCGGTAAAGATACCCTGCCTCAGTTACTCGCCCTGCTCAGCCGCGCGACAGCACTACTCGCTCCCGATACGGGACCCGCGCACATGGCCACCATGGTCGGTACGCCAGTTATCGGGCTCTATGCTGCCACGAACCCGGCGCGTAGCGGACCTTATCTCTCACGCGAGTGGTGCATCGACGCCTTCCCGCGAGCCACTCAAAAGTTTAGGCGTAGTGCGCCAAACGGCCTGCCCTGGACTACCAAAATCGAAGAGCCCGGCGTCATGGAGCTGATCGAGGTACCTGAGGTCTGCAACCGCCTTGATGCCTTGCTAGCATCACACCTATGAAAGACATACTCGTGCCCATCTCCCTGGGCGAGCTGCTCGACAAAATCACGATCCTGCGCATCAAGGCCGCTCGTTTGACCGACGCCGTCAAGGTGGGTAACGTACGGCTCGAACTCGATCTTCTCGAGAACATTTGGCGCGATGGCGGCGCGGCGATATCAGAAGTAGCGGCTGACGAAGCTACTCTACAGCGCGTAAACGAAGCGTTATGGGATATCGAAGATAAGATTCGCGATAAAGAACTCGCTCAGGCTTTCGATGCCGAATTCATCGAACTCGCACGGGCGGTTTACGTGACGAATGACGAGCGTGCGGCCGTCAAAAAGCGCATCAATATGACTCTCGGATCGCGCATCGTCGAAGAAAAATCCTACAAGCCGTATCGGTCGGTTTGATCAGCGCTCAGCGCTGCAGCGAGTACTCAGCACCGCAATAAGGGCACTTAGCCCAACCCGTTTTCTCGATGGGCAGATAAATGCGCGGATGTGAGTTCCACAGTTGCATCTGCGGCATCGGACACGAGAGCGGCAGATCTTCAGACGTGACGTCGTACTTGCTCTGTGCGTTCGGCTGGATAAGGGGCTTCTCCGCCATTCCGCGATTATACCGGCGTAGCCGTACCGGCAAAGGTGTCTTCCCAGATTCGGGCTACGGCTGCGCGCTCGGCAACGAACTCGCTTGCATCGATGATGCCGCTTTCTTCGCGGAGTGATCGATGGTGATTACGCATGCGATATGCGCAGTAGACTCTCGTTAAAACGTCCACCGTTTGCTGCGGTATGAGATCGCCGGAGGCCAATGTTTCGAGCTGACGGATGGTGTCAGAGTACATCAACACCGCCGGGTGCCTCACCCCCTCACGCAGCGCCCAGTATTGGGCGAGAAACTCGATATCTGCGATACCGCCGCGATCCTGCTTAAGGTCGAATTGATCAGTCTTCGACTTGGCGAGCTCGTGACGCATCCGCTCGCGCATGTTGCCAACCTCCTCGCGCAGCGTCTCCCGTTTTATGAACTCACCAAGGATGCGCACTCGCTCATGCTCAAATCTCTCGCAGAGCGCAGGCGGACCGGCAACTGCTCGTGCGTGTAACAACGCCTGATGCTCCCAGGTCCAAGCCGAGGAGTGCTGATAATCTATGAAGGCCTCCAGCTGTGTGATCGGCATTCCACCCTTTCCGCCCGGGCGCAGACGGATATCGACGTCGTAGAGACGGCCTGCTGCCGAGTGCACTGTGAGAATGTGGACGATGCGCTGCGCGAGTCTGGCAAAGAACAACTGGTTATCGATCGGACGATCGCCCGAGGTTTCCTGCACCGCACCGATCGAGTCGTGAAGAAAAACGAGATCGAGGTCGGACCCGTAGCCAAGCTCGATCCCGCCGAGCTTGCCGTAGCCAACGACACACACCTCCACATGGCGTGGTGGCGCGTCACCCGTCATGCGACAAGTGGGTATGCCGAACTGACTCGTCATCTGCGACCAAGCCTGCTGCAAGACTCTCTGGAGCACGAGTTCCGCAACATCCGTGAGTCGATCCGATACTTGCATCAGTGGCAAGCTGCCAGAAAGATCGGTGATGGCGACACGAAATACCGCAGCGCGCTTAAATTGGGCGAGCGCCTCGACGAGTTGCTCGGGATCGTCGCCATCGACTCGCGCGAGGCGATCGTCGAGATCGGCGAGCAGTTCCGTCCGTGCAGGTGGCACGGTAAGGACACGCTCATCGAGTAATTCATCGAGTAACAAAGGGTGGGCCACAAGCTGCTGTACGAGAAAGTCGCCCCCCCGGCACACGCGAACAAAACGCTGCCGTGCGGCCGGATTTTCATTGAGTAAAGCAAAGTAGGCCGATCGACCGCCGATGGCCTCAAGGACGCGTAAGAGCCTGCGACCCATGGTGAGGTGATCGTCATCAAGCTTGAGAGAAACCAACAATTGCGGGACGAGTAGCTCGATTCGACGTCGGCCCGTCGCATCGAGCCGCCGTACCTGGGAACTACTGCGGAAATCGATGAGAAGCCGCGCCAGCTCCTCTCCGCTCGTCATGCCCCACGACGTGAGTACCTCGACCAGTGCCTCGACACCCACCATGTCATCCCAGATGAGCGAGAGGCCTGAGACCTCGTTTGAGCGAGGCGAGACGATACCACTTAAGGGCTCGACGCCAGTTGGTGCGAACACGAGGGCGTTGAACTCGCGACGGACATCCGCCACCCGCCGCTCATAGGTATGTCGCAAGGCTCCCCAGCTCTGCTCACCCATGGCGCGGACGAGCTTTTGCTGCGAGGCGGGATCGCGAGGCAGGACGTGGGTTTGTGCATCGGCGATCATCTGTAAGCGATTTTCGAGAACTCGTAGAAAACGATAGGCCGCCTCGAGTTCGGACACGGCCTGCGGACGTAATAATCGGCTGCGCGCAAGCTGCGGCAGCACTTTTAAGAGCCTTGAGTCCTGCAGCCGACGGTCTTGGCCGCCGCGGATCAATTGCATGGATTGAACGATGAACTCGATCTCGCGAATACCGCCGGGCCCGAGCTTGACGTGATCGACGAGTTCCTTGCGAGCCACCTGCTTTTCGATCAGCTGCTTCATTTCGCGCAGCGACTCAAACACGCCGAAGTCGAGGTAACGACGGTAGACAAATGGCCTGACTGCAGAGTCGTATAACTCAGCATAAGCTCGAGGTGCAGTGATCGGTCTTGCCTTGATCCAGGCATAGCGCTCCCAATCCCGACCGTGCTGCAGCAAGTAATCCTCGAAAGAAGAAAAGCTGCAGGCCAGCGGCCCGGAATCACCGAAGGGCCGTAATCGCATATCGATACGGAATACGAAGCCATCGACCGTCACAGCGGATAACAGGCGTAGCAGAGCCTGACCAAGGCGCACATAGAATTCTTCGTGGCCGACCGGCGTAGCGTGGGTCGTATCGCCATGCCCCGGAAAAAGAAAGACGAGATCGATATCCGAGGAGAAATTGAGCTCACGACCGCCGAGTTTTCCCATGCCCACGACGACCATGGGCATCGCACCGCCCTCGGCATACTCAGGCGTACCGCAGCGATCGCACAGTCCGTGCCAGGCAACAGCCATCGCGCGATTGACGACATCGTCGGCGAAGGCCGACAAATCCTCGAGGGTTTCTTCGAGCGTGGCGCGCCCGTTCAGATCCCGCCAGGCAATCCGTACCATCTCGCGACAGCGCCATCGGCGCAGCCAGGCTTGCCACTGCGGTTCGGGAGCCTCAAGCGCCGGTGGCTGCTCACCACTAGGCCAACACAGCTGCCCGCCGGCCACGCGCAATTGCTGCAGAGCACCCGTTCGCAGCAGGTCGTTGAGCAGCTCGGGGTCGCGCGCGACGCTTTCTGTGACGAAGTCGCTGCAGGCGAAGGCTTTTTCGGCCTCACCGCGCCATTCGGGTGGGAAATCTTCAGCAACTGGACCAGACATCAGGATTATGAGGATACAAAAAAGCCCCGCACGAGGCAGGGCTATCTCTGTGTGCGCTGATCGGATGGGAAGGGAAAATCAGCGCATGACTAGGAGACTAATCCTCAAAGGCTTGGCAGATAGAGTAGTGCCTACGGTGAATGACATGGACGTCTCGAGCACCGATTACCGCGCGACAATCAGCCGATTTCTAACCGGGGTAACATTGGTTACCACCCGATACGAGGGTATCGCCCAAGGCATTACAGCGAGTGCCGTAGCCTCCGTCACGCTGGATCCACCCACCGTGCTCGTGTGCCTGAATCGTCAGTCCGGTGCCTGTCATGCGACTAGTGCCTCCGGCCGGTTTTGCGTCCATGTGCTTGCGGACGATCAGTTGGAGCTCGCCCGACATTTCGCCTCGCGAGAACAGGATAAATTCGCTGTACTCGCGGAGTTGGGTCTCGTGCCTGCGCGTGACAGTACCTTAGGGAACCCGCGTCTCGATGGCGCTCTCGCTTATCTCGAATGTCAAGTCGCTACTCAGACGGATGTCGGTACCCACCGTATCTTCTTTGGTAAGGTTGTTGCCGTGGAGGCTCGCGAGGGCTCGCCGCTCGCCTACTTTAGGGGTCAATTTACAAACCTCGCGAGCGGCAAGTCGATTCCATAAATGGCAGCGGCCGCGAGCAACCGCGGTTCGCTTCACGGCGCGCCGACATTCGGCTTGCTCAATGGCCGAGCGTGCGGCATCCACGCGATATAGCTCACCTGAGACTAGCTTTGCAGCAGTAGTCGCGAGATAGGTATCAGCCAAATCCTTAATTGGTGATCGTGAGGGCTTTGATACCGACTACGCTTACAGAGGCGCGGCGAGCGTTTAGAGCTTGGGGAGATAATAGGCTGGCTCGCCTGCGGCCGGTAGCACCTTGTAGAGCTCGTTCGCCACCGTACGTACTTAAGCCGCTGCCTCGCTACCGAATGCGACCCTTGAGGTCATCGTCTCGTCATCGACAGGGATTCCATTAATTCTCGCGAGCTCGAGCACGGAGGCAGACAACATCATCGAGCAAACTCACCTGAAATACGGGATAACTTCTTTTGCGAATAGAGCAGCCTGCCGAACCATCCCCTCCTGACGTGGTCCGTGCGGGTGCGTGATGGGAGAGCCGCCCAACTGATAAATATGATCGAGACCCATCGCGATCAAAGGCTCGAGGCGCTCGCGACACTTGGCAGACGGCCCACAAATTGAGAACCAATCGACGAAACTATCAGGAACGTCGGCAAGATGACTACCCGCCTCCTGCGCGTGGCGCGTCATGTCATAACCTGTCCGCATCTTCGCTGCCAAATCTTTGAGCTGCGGTGGCAAGTGATCGAGCGGCGCGTCCTGCATACCTGCGAAATGGGCTACCATGCCCGAGATCATGCGGCCGAGCGCAATCGCCCGCCGCTCATCCGAATCACACACGAGATTAACGTAGGCCCCGATGCGGATGGATTCCCGCGGACGACCAGTTTCTGCGAGCCGCGCGAGAGCTACGTCCATGGCCCAACGAATGCGCTCGGGCGTACTGCCCACGGCAAAGCTGATCCGATCCCCGACATCGACGGCCATGCGTATGGTCTGCGGACCAGTGCAAGCGACGTCGATCAGAAGCGGTGCGACCGGCAGCGAGTCGTACCAGCGAATGCGCGATGGCGTGCCGTCACGATCCAGCGTCTCTCCGCGGGTGTACGCGCGCAACCGTTCGACGAAGGTGCGTAGCTGTGCGGTCGTGCCATTTCGTGCACCGATATGTGCAGCCGAGGAATCCCCACGACCGATGCCGCAGATCATGCGGCCATTGGACTCGGCTTGTAGCGTGGAGAAGGCACAGGCGGTCACGGCGACATCACGAGTGACCGGATTCGTCACGCCCGTACCTAGGCGCAGCGAGCGAGTGGTCTGCGTGGCGAGGGCCAGTTGCGAAAACGGATCAGGGCTCAGGTTTTGTGTGTCGGGGCACAACAAAATCTCGAATCCCATGGCCTCGATTTCTCGGGCGAGTCGCGCGGTGTATCCCGGCGACGCTTCCATCACGATCCCGAACTCCGTACTCATCGACACTCCGTATTTCTTCTGCAGAGTGTAACCGCTCGCCAAACGCGCTACGATTCCGGCCACGGTTCGCCCGCATTCGGGTGTTAGGTTCACGGAGACTCTACGGATGACACGATCGCTATGCAGCCTCATGATCGCCGGCCTTGCGGCCCTGACCCTTACCGCTCACGCCGTCGCCGACGAATACACCGAAACCAAAGAACTGTTTCGTCACGCCGGCCAGAGCACATCGTTCTTCGATCGCAGTTACGGATACGCCATCTTCCCGACCATCGGCAAGGGCGGGCTCGGCTTGGGCGGCGCTGGTGGGCGCGGTCGAGTCTTCGAGCAAGGTCGTTACATCGGCGACGTGCGCCTTACTCAGCTCAGCCTCGGTTTCCAGGCAGGCGGACAGGCCTACAGCCAAATCATCTTCCTGCAGGACAAGCGCGCGCTCGACGAATTCACGGGCGGCGAGTTCTCGTTTGGCGCGGGCGTGAGCGCCGTCGCCATCACAGCAGCCGCGAGCGCGACCGCCGGCACCACCGGCTCCAGCGCCGGCATCAGCGGTGGCAAGCGCGATGCCACCACCACCGGTGAGTTCTACCGCGGCTTCGCGGTGTTCACGATCGCCAAGGGCGGCCTCATGTACGAGGCCGTGCTCTCAGGTCAAAAATATTCCTTTACGCCCGCCGGCACAGAAGAAACCGAGAAAAACACTAGACGGCAAACGCCTCGTCGTTGACCGAGAAAACTTAGCGACGGTAATCGAGAGGCGGAGCGCGATCACCCACCGCGCTCCGGTATTTGAAATCGGTCCCTCGGCGCTGCTCGAACTCTGCGCGGGCACGCGTGATGAGGCTAGGCTGAGTGAATAAATCGACCGCTGTCAGCGCGAGGATCTTACTTGCGTTCTCCATGCCCTTGAGACCAATGGTCATGCCGCCCGCCGCGACCGCCTGCCAGGAATGCGCCGGCGTACCCGGCACCCAGGTCGCAGTCCGAAGGCCAATGGTTGGCACCGTCCAGCTCACGTCGCCGATATCAGTGGATCCCATTCCGAGACGTCAACCGATCGGTTGCACTTCTCGCTCCGAGCCGAGTACAACATCAGTTTTACCGAGCGTTGCGAATAGTTTTTCTGCGAACGCCTGTTCGATCGCGTCGTAGTTCACGCCACCTACTCGCCGTAGGTTGACATCGACTGCGGCTGCGAATACATCGTTAGGCAGCAGACTATATGCATCATGAATCAGCTCATGCTTCACGGTGGTACCAGTTCCCATTGCAGCAGCTTCAGAAACTGCGATCAGCCGATCAAAGATTTCGGCCATCACCACCGGATTGCGATGACGGACGTAATAAAACACTTCGGCGAACTCCGGCACCACGTTAGGTGCATCGCCTCCGCGAGTGATGATGTAATGCATACGGGCATCTTCGGGCACATGCTCACGCATCAGGTTCGCCATAAAGTTCATGGCCTCCACTCCATCCAGAGCAGAGCGACCACGCTCGGGCGAAGCCGCCGCATGCGCAGCGATGCCGCTGAAGCGGAACTTCGCGCTCTTATTGGCGAGCGTGGGCTCGTTAGTGCCGGCGTTACGGTCCACTGCGTGCCAATGTAGCGCCACATCGACGTCGCTGAATAAGCCTTCCCGAACCATGTACGACTTGCCCGCACCGCCCTCTTCGGCTGGTGTACCGTAAACGCGGATCGTTCCGCTGCGGCGATTGGCCGCCAGCCAATTTTTGATGGCGATACCAGCGGACGTCGAACCTGTGCCAAAGAGATGATGCCGACAGGCATGTCCGGAAATACGACCACGCAACGGTAACCTCTCCGGCACTGCGGCCTGTGACACGCCCGGCAATGCATCCATCTCCGCGAGGATGGCGATCACCGGCTTACCACTACCGTACTCGGCGATGAACGCGGTCGGCATGCCCGCAACACCAGCCTTGATACTAAACCCGGCTTCACGCAGTTCTTTTTGAAGCCGTATGCTGCTCTGTTCTTCTTGGTATCCGACTTCAGCCCAATTCCACAGTTGTAGCGCCACGGCTCGGTCGGCTACGCGACGGCCTTCGATGAATTCAAGCACCGCGCCATCGGCACTTACCACCGCAGAGAAAAAAGCCAAAGATAAAGATTGTCATCAGCGCACCGAAGCGCACCGAAAAGAGGGAACGTCGAGTTATTAGAGGAGCTCCGATCGAAGAATTACCAACGAAGTCCGAGGCTACGATATGCCTTGGCAAGCACCCAAGGCGGTCCAATCATCAAATAAACGAGATCGGTGAAAAAGCTCGGTCGCCGCCCCTCGATGCGATGGCCTATGAATTGGCCGATCCAGGCGATGATGAATACGGCGACACCGATTGCCAGTAACGCCATCGAACCCATCGCGTCGAGGATGAGCGCATTCACCCAAAGACCCGCAACGGTGAGGACCGCGATACCGAGCCCAAGCGGCAACGACATCCAGAGCCAGAACATCAACGACAGCGCCGCGAGCACCGCAGCGAGCATGCCGAAGGGCGGCAGCGCAGCGGCCAATGCGTCGGGCGTCGGTACTGCGTAGAGAATGGCCATCAGCGACCAGACAATCGCCGGCACGCAGAACACGTGCAAACGCTGATTGAGGGGATGCTGATGATCTTTCGAGTACGCGCTGAACCAGCGCTCCACGGGCCGATCAGTGGGTGAGATGTTCTGGGTATTCATGGGGCTGAGCTTACCTAAAGGGCCGCGCGATAGCCGCGCTCGAGCTGCGCGAGGCGATCCTCGAGCCGACCGGTATAACCCGCCGATAGGCGCACCCAACCCGGACTGATACCGGCGGCCTGTAGGGCCCCCTCGTCGAGCTCGCTGGAGGTGCTCGAGGCACTAGCACTCATCAGGGTATCGCTGAATCCAAGGCTGACTGCCATGTAGCCAAAATCTTCGGTGTTCTGAAGGTGCTCCATAAATCGATTGGCACGCGCTGTACTACCGAAATCAACGCTCAGTAAGCCGCCCGATCCGTAGCCAGGATTGGCCAGTCGTCGGAAGAGCGCATAGTCGGGGTGAGAGGATAATCCGGGGTAAACCACGTTAGCACCGAGCGCCTCGAGGCGCTTCGCATAGGCCAAGGCCCGCTCGGCATGCGCCGTCATGCGTAGACCGAGATTGGGCAAACGCGTCGCCACCTCATAGGCGGCGCGGGGGTCCATCGTCGGACCAAGTAGCATCAGGCTTCCGGTATGCAAATCGTACATGCCATCAATGAAATCACCGTTAGCGCAAAGGCAGCCGGCGATGATATCTGAGGCGCCATTGATAAACTTGGTCAGACTATGGATGACGACATCGGCTCCATGCAAGGCGGGCGTGATGGTGACGGGTGAGAACGTATTGTCGACGATCAATTTCGCGCCGTGCTCATGAGCGATTGCCGCGAGAGCAGGCAAATCTGCGACACGCAAGGTGGGATTCGATACCGTTTCGCAATAGAGCACTCGAGTATTTTTTTGAATGCAGATTGCACCTTATCGAGATCCGACAGGTTAACGAAGGTCGTACTAATATTCGCCTTACGCAGCAGGAAATCGTGAAGGAGCGCCCAGGTGCCGCCGTAGAGCGCCTGCCCTGTCACCACATGATCACCTGTATTGCAGGCGTGAAGTAATGCGCCGGAAATCGCCGCCATTCCGCTCGCCGTGCAATACGCGTGGGGAGTCCCCTCTAGCGCAGCGAGATGGCGCGCCAGCACCATTACCGTAGGATTGAAATGACGCCCATACAAGAAGCAACCGCCTTTCGGACCTTCGCGTCCCTCGAAGAGTGCCGGTATCTTGCCGGCCTCTATCACGGTGAACGTCGCACTAGTTTCGATGGAAAGATTGACTCCACGGTGTTCACCGAACTCATGACGCGAACGCGCCACTCGTACCATCGGATCGGTGACAGCCATTGGTTTCGATAAATCATCCAAGGCGCGTTCTCCCTAAAACCTTACCTAACTGTGACTGACCGTATCATCAAGCGGCTCGATACGCGATGAATCGGTACCAAGGGGTGCGGATCCCGTCGGTCGCTCGATGTATCGCCGTATCTTGCCACGCTCGCCATCGATGAGCTCGGACAGGCGACGACGGATATCCTGATCGGCGAGCGTGGGTCGAGTTTGTCGTCGCAGATAATCGATCCACGTCGGACTCTCGAAGCGTTCGATCCAACGAGTCGGATCATCGAGATCCTGACAGACTGACCAGCGCCGCGCGCCGTCACGTCGGCGAATCCGCCCCAATTCATTTATGACCGCGACAAACTCGACAGCGTTAGGTTTAGGAATGAGATACTCAATCGTCACTACGATGGGTCCCGCGGAAGCGTGCGGCGTAACTCGCGGAGGCTCCAAGGAAGCCGCTAGGTGCGGATCGAGTGATCCTGACTGCGCCACCAACACGGGCAGCCAGCGCGCCACGACAAACGTGAGTATTGAAGATAAGGCCGCAACGGCAAGGGCCAAACGAAGGCCCACCTCAGAGGCCGCTAAACCCCAAAGCCAAGCTCCCAATGCCATTCCGGCGAAGGCGAACGTTTGGTACATCGCAAGCGTTCGACCGGTCACCCACCGCGGCGACGACAACTGCACAGCGATGTTGAAGGTTGCAAGACCCAAGGTCCAAACGAGGCCCGCCACCACATGAGCGAGGAACGTCGTCGTCGCCCAAGGGCTCTGAGAAATGCCGAGCATTGCGAGCATCGCCACGGCGCAGAGGCCCTGCAGCAATGCATCGCTTGAGAAGCGCGCACGGAACGCAGCACTCGACAAAGCGCCGAGCATCGCACCGAATCCGAAGCCACCCAGCAGCACGCCGAAGGTCGGCGCACCGCCGCCTAAAAGATCGCGAGCGACGACGGGCATGAGCGCGGGTACCGCAGTGATCGGCACGGTGAAGAGCACGGCCCGGATCATAATCGCGGTTAGGTTGGGCGACAGGCGAACGTAGCGAACGCCCGCAGAGATCGCCGTGACGAGCGGCTCGGGTGGTAGCGAACGCTCGGGCTTCGCAAGCTTCCAGCGCTTGAGTACAAAGATCAGACCAGCGTAGGAGACCGCATTTATGGCGAAAGCCGCCACGGCACCGGCTGCAGCAACGATCATACCTCCGATTGCAGGGCCGATACTGCGCGCTAGATTGAAGCCCATCGCGTTCGCCATGATGGCGGCCGGAATGGTCTCGCGAGGCACCTGTTCGGCTATGGAGGCTTGCCATGCCGGTGCGAAAGCAGCAGCTCCGCAACCGATGAAGAAGGTCAGCCACAACAACAACGTCGGGGTGATCATGCCGAGAAAGGCGAGAGCCGCCAGCACCAAAGACGCAAACAGCGCAAGGCACTGCGACAGCATCATGATGAGGCGTCTGTCGTAATTATCTGCGAGCGCGCCGGCGATCAGTGACAAGAGAAAGAATGGCAAGACACCAACAGCCTGAACGAGGGCAACCTGATCGGGTGCCGGTGCGATGAGTGCCATCTGCCATGAGGCACCCACAGTCTGAATCAGCCCACCGAACGACGAGGCTAGCGAAGCCCACCACAACATCGCGAAAATGCGATATCGGAACGGCGCTAGGGTCGTTGCGCGCCAGCGCTGGAAACGGGACCTCGGAGATACGCTCATCTTGGATTTCGGCGTTGCGCAGCGAAGTGTACAGCCTGACAGGTATCATATTCATATGACTGTGACCCTCGCCTCGGTTCGTGAAGCCTGCGCCCTGCTCCAGGGACGCATCGTGCGCACACCCTGCCGACTCTCGCGGACGTTGTCGGCTATTACCGGCGCCCAGATCTATCTCAAGTTCGAGAATCAGCAGTTCACCGCAGCCTTCAAAGAACGTGGCGCCCTGATTCGTCTGCTCAAGCTCGATGCAGCGCAACGAAAGCGCGGTGTCGTAGCGATGTCGGCTGGAAATCACGCCCAAGGCGTAGCGCACCATGCGACGAAGATGGGTATTCCGGCCACCATTGTCATGCCATCTAATACGCCGTTTAACAAAGTCCAGCAGACCCAGTTACTCGGTGCGAAAGTCGTGCTGCACGGCGAACAACTGGCCGAGGCCGAGGCGCATGCCCACGAACTCGCCGCTCGCGAAAATCTAGTTTTTGTTCACCCCTACGATGACGAGGACGTCATCGCCGGCCAGGGAACGATCGCACTCGAAATGCTCGAAGACCATCCCGAGATTGAACTTCTCTGTGTACCGATCGGCGGCGGCGGTTTGCTGTCGGGGATGGCCGTTGCTGCGCGGGGCGTGAAGGCCGACATCCAACTTCTCGGCGTACAGGTCAAGGCTTTTCCCGGCATGGTCAACGCCGTGCGCGGAGAGAGATTCGAATTCGGCTCGCAGACTATTGCCGAAGGCATCGCAGTGCGTAACGTCGGTAAAATCACCCGCGAGCTCATTACAAAATATGTCGATGACATCGTGCTTGTCGATGAAGCAGACATCGAACGCGCCATTAGTCTACTCATCTCGATTGAAAAAACCGTTGTTGAAGGTGCGGGCGCAGCAGGTCTCGCTGCGGCGCTTGCCTACCCTGATCGATTCCGGGGATGCAAAGCGGGGTTGGTTTTATGCGGCGGCAATATTGATACCCGATTGCTCAGCATCGTGCTGCAGCGACAACTCGTACGCGAACACCGGCTCGTCACGCTGCGTTTTGAGAGCGCTGATCAACCCGGTACCCTCGCCCGGATCGCCGCTATAATTGGTAAATCTAGCGGTAATATCATCGACGTCACCCATCACCGCCTATTTCTCGATGTACCCGCGAAAGTTGCCGATCTCGACTTCACCATCGAGACGCGCCATGCGGAACACACCGATTCTTTGATCGCGGCGCTGCGCAAGGCCGGACTCTCGCCGCGCCTGCTCTCGGCAAGTGGCGGCTGATCGAAGGGAATCGGCGATACCTCAGCGCGGACACGTCTGAGGCGGCAACCCGGTTAGCGCCGTCACATCGGCATCCAACGGCAGGCCTCGTAACTCAAGATGTTGGATACCGGGCCGCGGCGTCGGGGCAAGCGTCACGGAAACTTGGATGAGACCACGCTCGCACTCAAGTAGCCAATCACCTCGAAGCGCATTTTTACTGTAAAGAAAACCGGGCCGCTCCCGGCACAAACCCATCGACTCGCGTAGTGCGGCAAACTCCGCTTGCCGACGTTCCTTAGAGCGGTCGAGAAATAAGTTCATCGCAGCTAGCCGATCGATGAGCACGCCGTCCCATGAGCTGATCAGCGTATTCACGCTGCGACGCGCCTCGACTAGCGCGGGTGCTAGCTGAACCTGACGTGGCACCAGAGCGTCGCTACGGCGCAATATCGCAAGCGCCTCGTCGAACATGCCGCCCCATCCGGTGTAGGTTCGATTGCCGAGGGCAATCAGGCCGACGCCATACTCCGGTAACCAGCGCATCTGCGAGCCGAAGCCCGGTAATCCACCGCTGTGCGCCACCACATGGCCGAAGTCACAGGTCTGAGAGATGCCAAGACCAAACCCGTAGCCGCCGACGTTCAATCGGATATCGCCCGCTGCATCGCGTGTCACGACGGTCGGGCGAACCCGCCACATCTGTTGCATCTCGCGCAACGACGCGCGCGACAGCGGCGCCGTAGCCGGCGTATCACGTGCCGGCCACGCATCAAGGAATATCCCAACGTAGCGCGCGAGGTCATCAAGCGAGGTAAGCATGCCGCCCATGGATCCGAACGCACCATCCGCGAGTTGCGGCTCAAGCTTCCATCGATCGTCCTCCAGACGATAGCCTCGCGCTAATTGCGCGCTAGGCACCGATTGTGGCTCGAGCGTAGTCGAGCGCATGCCGAGAGGGTCGAGAATATAACGTCGGACGTAAGCCGAATATGGTATTCCCGACACTCGCGAAATCACACGACCGAGAATGGCGAACGCGTAGTTCGAGTACTCGTAAGCAATACCCGGCGTGTTCGAGAATGCCAAACCCTCTCGCAGGAATTCATCGAACCGCGACTCCGATATGGCAAGCTGCTGATCACCCCACGGGTTATCCTCGGGAAAACCCGGCGACATGGTAAGTAGATGTCGCAGCGTGAGACGCGGTGAGTCGGATGTCGGATAACGTAGCTTGCGCAGCTCAGGTACGTATTTTTCGACAAGGTCATCCAGCGATAGCTTGCCAGCATCCCGCAGTTGCAGAATGGCCATCGCCGTGAAGCTCTTGGTCATCGAAGCGATCCGAAAAACCGTATCGGACTTCACGGGCGCGTTCGTTACCACGTCGCGCAAGCCCGCAACCCCAACATGAACCAGCGCACCATCGACGATGACTCCCCAAGCGGCTCCTGGAACTCTCTCTCGGGCGAGAAACGCCTGGATCCGCTCGTCGATCTCGGGGTACGCTTGCGCAAGTTGCTCGCGCCGAGCCGGATTGGCGAAAGTTGCAGGCGGAGCTACCCACGAGGGCGGACTCGCGGGCGCCGCCGTCGCGCTTACGCTCAATATCACCAAAGGGATCAGGCGAAGTCCAAAAGTCGAGTTACGATATCTCACCGGTTCGCCCCTCATCGATCATTAGCGATATGTCACGCTCCCACGACGCCAAGCATGATCAGCCACGCCGGCCTCGGCAAGCCATCGGCCCTGCGATCGCCATTTTCATTTGCGTCCTGCTCGTCCTCGGTCTCACCATCCCGAAGGCCACTGCGCACGATCCTCGGTTGGCAGAGGTGCTCGTCACCGCCCCGGAGCCCCGTTATGTTGCACCGACCTTGCGCGACCGCATCGGAAGGATCTGGGCGCCGGTCTACATCGACGGGCAAGGTCCGTTACGACTCGTACTCGATACGGGCGCCACGACCTCCGCCCTAACACGCGAGGCCGCCGATCTGCTCGGCCTTGAAGCCGACCTTTCGCGCAAAGTGATGCTGCGGGGCACCACGGGCGTTGTGCCTGCGGCGATCGTCAGAGCTAAGCAAGTTGAGATCGGCGATTTCCTCGCCGAAAACCAGCGTCTCGTGCTCGTCGACGATGCATTCGGCGGCGCGGATGGCGTGCTGGCGACCGGCGCGCTCAGCGAACGCCGAATCGTCGCCGAGTTTCACAAAGACCGCATCGAGATCACGCGTTCTCGCGGTCAGTCTGCCCCACCGGGGTTTTCAACCATTCCCATTCAGTTCGCGCCGAAGCGCGTACCTTGGGTCGAAGCTTGGGTGGGTCCAGTGAAGGTCAAGGCCGTAATCGACACCGGCGCACAACAGTCGCTAGGTAACGTAGCGCTGCGTACTGCGCTAATCGAGGCACGTCGTCGCGGTATAGATGCCCGACCAGAAGACGTCATCGGTGTAACGGGCGACGTGCAAGACGGCGTCAGTTTGAGCGTTCCACCCATTCGCCTCGGACTAGTGCGCGTCAATCATATGCGAATCAACTTTCTCGATCTGCATATCTTTCAACATTGGCGTCTCGCCGAAGAGCCCGCCATGCTCATCGGCATGGACGTGATCGGCGTTCTCGACACCTTCATTCTCGACTACCGTCGTCGCGAACTGCAGGTTCAGACGCGCAAATAATCAGGACGTATCACGATCCCTCCTCGATCCCCATCCACTCGCCGCTTTTGAGTGCATCGACCTGCTGCCATAAATCATTGACGTGCTCTTGCCAGAAACGCGAGCTGGTAAACCATGGAAAGGCGCGTGGAAATGCGGGATCTTTCCAACGTGCAGCGATCCACGCAGAGTGATGCACCATGCGTAATGCGCGTAGTGGCTCGATCAACGCGAGCTCCACGCTATCGAGAGGATGGAATTCCCGGTAGCCCGTTACTAGTTCTTTCCATTGACCGCGTCGCTCATCCAGCGAGCCCGACAGCAGCATCCACAAATCCTGTATGCACGGACCGCTCATGCAGTCATCGAGATCGACGAACACGGGCCCGCGCTCGTCCCAGAGCACATTCCCCAAGTGGCAATCACCGTGCAGGCGAATCAACCTCATCGGACCATACTTCAAAAAGGTCTCATCCACCCGCTCGAGTAATATCGCCGATACTTCTGCGTATTTATCGACGAGCCCGGCATCGAGTGTTCCCGCATCGATCATGTCGACGATGAAGTCCGAATCGAGCAGCGCATCCCGTGCATCCCAACCGAGACGCTCGCTCGTAAGTGCTGGTCGATGAGAAAACTTTCGTAAGGCGCCGACGGCATGCAGGCGACCGAGTGTGCGTCCGATCAACTCGAGGGAGCCGCGAGCATTGATGTCGGCGGCACGCGCGGCCATCTTCGGGAATACTGAAAACCGCAAGCCATCGTGCAGGCGCAAGGTTCGTCCCTCGCTGACGAGGGGCGCTGCAACAGGAAGGTCTACCGCGAGAAGTTCTGCCGTGAACTCATGTTCCTCCAGAATCTGCGCATCACTCCAGCGCGCAGGACGATAAAACTTGAGCACGAGCAGCCCGTGCGACGTCGAGCCTAGTTGGTAAACCCGGTTCTCGTAAGAGTTGAGTGCAAAGAGGCGTGCGTCACACTCTATGCCGAGCGATTCCGCTGCAGCAAGCACCGCATCAGGCGTCAATGCCTCGAACGGTCGTAAACGTTCCATCACGTGGCGGACTTGATAAGGTCGGCCGCACGCTCGGCGATCATGATGGTCGGTGCGTTCGTATTGCCGCCGATCAGGCGCGGCATCACGGAAGCATCGACCACACGAAGGCTTCGAACGCCGCGCACCCGTAAGGTAGGATCGACCACGGATCGCGCATCGCTACCCATGCGGCACGTGCCCACGGGGTGGTAGATCGATTCGGCTTTTTCGCGGATCGCTTGGACGAGCCCCGTATCGCTGCGCGCCGACGCGCCCGGGAAAATCTCCTCGCCCCTCACGTCATCGAAGGCTCGCGCTACGAGAAGATCACGTGATAACTTTACGCCCTCGCTGAGCCGCTTGAGATCACCCTCGGCACTCAAGTAATTGGCGTGGATACGCGGCGTATCCCGCATCATGCTCGATCGCAGACCGATATGCCCGCGGCTCGCCGGCCGCAGAAAACACGCGTGCAGGGTATAGCCGTGACCGGGTAAACGATTACGACCATGGTCATCGAGCTGTGCCGGCACGAAATGAAACTGAATGTCCGCGCGCGAGTCCGTCGCGAGCTGGGAACGGAAAAATCCGCCGACCTCAGCAACGTTCGAGGCGCCAGGACCCGAGCGAGTCAACACATATCGCAAACCCGCGATCCCTTCTTCGAGAAGGTTCATGTCGTAGCTGATGGAGCGCGTGCTTTTATACAACGTGCAATAGTCGAGATGATCCTGCAGGTTGCGCCCCACCTCTGGGTGCGACACCGCCACCGCGATACCCACCGATTCGAGTTCGTTGGCTGGCCCGATGCCCGAACACATTAGTAGTTGGGGCGAATTGATTGCACCACCACATAGCAATACCTCTCGACGAGCCCGGGAGCGATGCAGTCTCGAGTGCCTCGCAAACTCGACGCCCACGGCGCGATCATCTTCAAGATCGATACGCTCAGCGGAGGCTCCGGTCAGCACGGTGAGATTCGGTCGCATCATCGCCGGTCGAAGATAGGCGACCGCCGTACTGCAACGTCTCGCCTCTTTCAGCGTGGCCTGATAGGGGCCAAATCCCGCTTGGGAGGCACCATTGAAATCGTCGGTCAACAAATGATTTCGCTCGCGTGCTGCTTGAAGGAAATATTCGCTGAGTGCGTTGCGATGACGTAGATCCTCAACGTGCAGCGGTCCTCCTGTCCCGTGAAAGCGGGGATCACCATTCGGTCGATGCTCCGCCTTTTTAAAATACGGTAGCACCGCATCGAAGTTCCAGCCTGTTGCACCGAGTGCTGCCCACTCGTCATAGTCCGCCGCATCACCACGCACGTAACACATAGCGTTGATCGAGCTACTTCCGCCGAGCACTCGACCTCGCGGCCAGTAAAGGCGCCGACCGAGCAACTGCGGCTCCGGTTCGGTGTAGTAACCCCAGTTGATTTTTGGATTGTTGACGAGGCGTGCGAGCCCCGCGGGCATGTGGATGAGCGGATGCCTATCGCGCCCGCCCGCCTCGAGCAGCAGCACCGATACCTGCGGGTCTTCAGTTAATCGACTCGCCAGCACGCACCCTGCAGACCCTGCCCCGACGATGATGTAATCGTGCTCTCGACTCATGCTCGACAAGTGTAACCACTCCTCGATCCGCTCGATCATCCCTCAATCAGGCGAAACCGCATCTTGACCGAGGACGGTCTATGGGTGATGAATCCGAGACCGATCGACGAGGTCGCCATCAAAAAATGGCTGCCGTGAGCGAAGCGCAAGACAAATTCATGAACGGCGCTCCTCGGTTCGTCCCGCAGCACGACACCTAACGGCGAGTGATTGTCTGCGAGCCCAGAAAGAAAAACCCCGCCGGTTTCCCAGCGGGGTCTCTTCGTGAAACGGACGATGAGACGCGAGTCGCGTCTTACATGCCCATATCGCCCATACCGCCCATGCCGCCCGGGGCAGGGTGTACGTGGTCATTTTCGTTTTTCGGCGCCTCGGCAACCATTACTTCCGTAGTGAGCAGCAGGCCCGAAACCGACGCCGCATTCTGCAACGCAAGACGTGTGACCTTCGCAGGATCGAGAATGCCGAAGTCGAGCATGTCACCATACTCACCCGTCGCGGCGTTGTACCCGTAAGCACCCTTGCCCGCCTTCACCTTGTTGAGAATCACAGCCGCGTCCTCTCCAGCGTTCTCGACGATCTGACGCAGTGGCTCTTCAATGGAGCGAGCGAGGATGCGAATACCGACCGTCTGATCTTCATTTGCACCTTCGAGCTTATCAAGGGCCTTCGTGACGCGGATGAGCGCGACACCGCCGCCCGGTACTACGCCTTCTTCGACAGCCGCGCGCGTGGCGTGCAGGGCGTCCTCGACACGAGCTTTCTTCTCTTTCATTTCGATCTCGGTGGCCGCACCCACCTTGATCACGGCAACGCCGCCGGAGAGCTTGGCAACGCGCTCCTGCAGCTTCTCTTTGTCGTAGTCGCTCGTAGCTTCCTCGACCTGCTGACGAATCGACTCGATGCGAGCCTTGATGTCACCGGCCTTACCAGCGCCGTCGATGATCGTACTGTTTTCCTTCTCGACCACGATCTTCTTGGCTTCGCCGAGATCATTCAGTGTCGCCTTCTCAAGCTGCAGACCGACTTCGTCAGAGATGACCGTGCCACCCGTGAGCACTGCGATGTCCTGCAGCATGGCCTTGCGACGATCACCGAAGCCCGGCGCCTTCACAGCGGCGACCTTCAGGATGCCGCGGATGTTGTTGACAACGAGCGTCGCGAGCGCCTCACCCTCGACGTCCTCGGCAATCACGAGCAGCGGACGACCCGACTTGGCGACGCCCTCGAGGACCGGAAGCATTTCACGGATGTTCGAAATCTTCTTATCGACGAGCAGGATGAACGGCTTCTCGAGCTCAACTGTCTGATTGGCCTGCTGGTTGATGAAGTACGGCGAGAGGTAGCCACGGTCGAACTGCATGCCCTCGACGACATCGAGTTCGTTCTGCAGGCCCGAGCCTTCCTCAACGGTGATCACGCCTTCCTTGCCGACTTTTTCCATCGCCTGGGCGATGGTCTTACCTATCGACTCGTCGCAATTGGCGCTGATCGTGCCGACCTGAGCGATCGCCTTGTTGTCCTTGCAGGGCTTGGCGAGCTTCTTAATCTCCTCGGTGACAACGACGATGGCTCTATCTATGCCACGCTTGATGTCCATCGGGTTACGACCCGAGGCAACCGCCTTCAGACCTTCACGGATGATCGCCTGAGCGAGCAGGGTGGCGGTAGTGGTGCCATCGCCAGCCTCGTCAGAGGTATTCGAGGCGACTTCCTTCACCATCTGGGCGCCCATGTTCTCGAACTTGTCCTTTAATTCGATCTCCTTAGCGACCGAGACACCGTCCTTGGTGACGGTCGGAGCACCGAAGCTCTTCTCGAGCACAGCGTTGCGGCCCTTCGGGCCGAGTGTGGCCTTAACCGCGTTGGCGAGGACGTTGACGCCGCGCACCATCCGCTGGCGAGCGTCATCACTAAAACGAACTTCTTTAGCAGCCATTTGATTGTTCCTTAAGTGAATTAGTTAGGCTTACTTACCTTCGATGATGGCCATGATGTCTTCCTCGCGCATAACGAGGAGATCTTCACCATCGACCTTTACTTCGGTACCGCTATACTTGCCGAAGAGAATCTTGTCGCCGACTTTAACGTCGAGCGGACGAACCGAGCCGTCTTCGAGGATCTTGCCTTTCCCGATGGCTGTGACTTTACCTTGGGAGGGCTTCTCGGCGGCTGAGTCGGGGATAACGATACCGCCCGGGGAGGTGCGTTCCTCCTCCAGGCGCTTCACGATCACGCGGTCATGAAGCGGACGAATTTTCATGTTTCGCTCCTACAAACGATAGTTGACTGAGGGATGGACTACGGGGGGGTTTAGCACTCCCTTAGCCCGACTGCTGATTATAGCGACGCTGCGTTCCATTTCAAGGGCGGACCTAGACTAGGTATGCTGTTTACCGAGCAAGATGCGTTTTCACCCCCCAAATCGTACTTAGCCCCCAAATCGTACTTAGCCCCCAAATCGTACTTAGCCCCATGATCGTACTTAGCCCCATGAATTTTAAGAGATTAACGCTGACCGGGATCGCTCTTTTCCTGAGCTCTCTCGTCGGATCCGTCTCCGCTCAGCCCGGCGAGTCAGAGTTTCTGCCCCCAGCCCAAGCGTTTGGAGTTGAGGTTGCCGCCCAGGGCGCCGACATGATCCGCGTCGATTTTCTGGTGACCTTGGGTTATTACCTCTATCGACATCGGTTCAATTTCAGTCTCGATACGGCGGCAGGCGCACTCGCTGCTACGCTAGGCACGCCCGACATTCCGCAAGGCGAATGGAAGGAAGACGAGTTCTTCGGACGGCAGCAGGTGTTCCACGAGTCCGTCAGCGTCTTGGTCCCCGTGTCTCGGGCGCCGGGCGAAGCGCTCGAGATTCCAATCGTGGTTGGTTTACAGGGCTGCGCCGACATGGGTCTTTGCTATCCGCCTGAAAAACGGCGCTTCAAGGTCTTGCTGCCCGCGACGAGTGCCGTCGCCTCCGACTACGCAGATCACTCGAGCGGCAGCGCATCCGCCGTGCCGAGCGACCAAACGCGCTTCGTCTCGGAACAAGATCGACTCGCCGAACTCATTCGCTTGGGCGATCTATCGCTCGTGCTCGCGACGTTCTTCGGACTCGGTTTGCTGCTCGCGTTCACGCCCTGCGTGCTGCCGATGGTACCGATCCTCTCCGGCATCATTGCCGGGCAAGGCGGTAACGTGACCACGGGACGCGCCTTTGCCCTCTCTTTGTCCTACGTGCTCGGCATGGCGGTGATAAACACGCTCGCGGGCGTCGCGGCGGCGGCGGCAGGCCAGCAAATTCAGGCGCTCTTTCAGCAGTCTTGGATCATTGTCCTTTTCTCTTTGATCTTCGTCGCGCTCGCTTTATCTATGTTCGGGTTCTTCACCATTCAGATGCCCGCGTCCCTGCAAACCCGTCTGAGCGATGTCAGTAATCGCCAGCGCGCCGGTACCTTTGGCGGCGTCGCCGTGATGGGCGCCCTTTCGGCGTTGATCGTCTCAGCGTGTGTCGCACCGCCTCTTTTCGCTGCACTCGCGGTGATTGCGCAAACCGGCGACCTGGTGCGTGGTGGCAGCGTGCTCTTCGTCATGTCGCTCGGCATGGGAGTGCCGCTGCTCGTGATCGGTACCTCTGCGGGTCGTCTACTGCCGAAAGTAGGCAGCTGGATGGACACTATTAAAAAATTCTTCGGCGTGCTGTTGCTCGCCGTGGCGGCGTGGATGCTGAGTCGCCTGCTCGGAGATCGTTGGTCGCTGCTGTTGTGGGCGATACCTGCGCTCATCGGAGCTTGGCTGCTATTCAGGGAGGTCAAAACGCGCGCGCTCGGCACCTTGCACCCAATTACGCTCCTCGGTGTCGTGCTCGGACTGTATGTGCTTGCCCTGATCGTCGGTGTATTCCTCGGCGGACGTGATCCCCTTGCGCCGATCCCACAGGTGGGGAAGTCACAAAAGACCTTGGAGTTCACGCGCATCAAGACCGTCGAAGACCTCGATCGAGCTATCGCAGCCGCAGCAAAAGACGGACGTCCAGCGATGCTCGATTTCTACGCAGACTGGTGTGTGTCCTGTAAAGAAATGGAGCGCTACACCTTCACCGATACCGATGTGCGATCGGCTCTTGAGGACGCGGTGCTGCTCAAGGCCGACGTCACTGCAAACGACGAGGCTGATCAAGCGCTGCTTCGCCACTTCGAAATCTTTGGCCCACCAACTATCGCGTTCTGGGGACGCGACGGGGTAGAACGCAAGAACTATCGCGTGGTCGGCTTCATGAGAGCGGACGAGTTTGCGCGAGTTGCTGCCGAGGCGACCGGCATTAATCGTACGACCCAATAATTTATTCAGTCCTCTAAAGTCATGAAGAAATCCAAAGTACTCGTCGCTCTCGTTGCACTACTCGCTGGTACTATCGCCTTCGTAGCTATTCGCAGTTTTCTCAGCTCCAAGGCGCCGGCGGCCAACTCAACGGATACCGCTCCCATGCCGGGGGCACCAACCGTCGCCAAAGATGCACCTGCATCGGTAGCCCGGATGATCCCCGAAGTACTGCCCGATTTCTCTCTCGCCACGCTCGAAGGACCACCCCGCACGCTTTCGAGTTTTCGACAACCGTCGCTGATCGTGAATTTTTGGGCAACATGGTGTGCGCCTTGCCGGCGTGAGATTCCTTTGTTAAGACGACTGCGTGCCGAACGCCGTGCACGAGGTGTCGAAGTCGTCGGTGTCGCGGTCGATTTCCGTGAGGACGTTATCAAATATGTGCGGGATATCAGACTAGATTATCCGCTGCTGATCGGCGAAGAAGATGGTGTTGCTGCTGCCGATCTGTTCGGCGTCAGCACCGCATTCCCGTTCACGATATTCGCGGACGGAGAGCGTCGCATCGTCGCCGTGAAAATCGGAGAACTGCATGGCGACGAAGCGAACTTCATCCTCGATCAGGTAGAGCGCATTAACGCCGGTAGCCTGCCTGTCAAAGAGGCGCGCGTTATGATCCGAGACGAAATCAAGCGACTCGACGCCCTCAGGGAGGGGAAATCTCCCGGCTGATAACAGATAGGGTACATTTTCTTTCTTCCCCCACGGGGGTCCCATGGACATTCGCAAGGTCAAGAAACTCATCGAGCTGCTCGAAGAATCGGGTATCTCCGAAATTGAAATTAAGGAAGGTGAGGAATCGGTACGTATTAGCCGTACGCCGAGCGGCGCAGTCGTGTCTCAGCCGACGAGTTTTACGGCGCTGTCGATACCCGCACCAGGCGCAGCGGCCATAGCGAGCGCTCCAGTTGCCAAAGTTGCCTCACCGGCGAGCTCATCGGATCACTTAGTACAGGCGCCCATGGTGGGCACCTATTACTCCGCGCCAGCGCCCGGCGCGAAAGCCTTCGTACAGGTCGGTGATGAAGTCAAAGTCGGTCAGGTGCTCTGTATCATCGAAGCGATGAAGATGATGAATCAGATCGAAGCCGATCACGCCGGCAAAATCACTTCCGTGCTCGTTCAGGACGGTGATCCGGTCGAGTTCGGTCAACCGCTGTTCTCGATCCAGTAGTTGCTTAAACCGTGATCGACAAGGTTGTCATCGCAAACCGAGGCGAGATCGCACTGCGGGTGCTGCGCGCCTGTCGCGAGCTCGGCATCAAGACGGTGGCCGTGCACTCCACGGTTGATGCCAATCTTAAGCATGTGTTGCTCGCCGATGAGTCGGTCTGTATCGGACCACCTGCGTCGGCGAGGAGTTATCTCAACATGCCCTCGATCATCGCTGCGGCAGAGCTCACCGATGCGGCGGCAATTCATCCGGGCTACGGGTTCCTCTCCGAAAATGCCGATTTCGCAGAGCGGGTCGAGCAGAGCGGCTTTACATTCATCGGTCCTAAAGCCGAAACAATACGTATGATGGGCGACAAAGTATCGGCAATTAAAGTCATGAAAGAGCACGGCGTGCCCTGCGTGCCCGGCTCCGGCGAGCCGCTGGGTCTCGACCACGATGAGAGCATGCGGATCGCCAACGATATCGGCTATCCTTTGATCATCAAGGCCTCGGGTGGTGGTGGTGGGTGCGGCATGCGCGTGGTGCACAACCCCGCAGCGCTAATTCACTCCATCAACGTGACACGTTCCGAAGCCCTCGAGGCGTTCGGTAACGAACAGGTTTACATGGAAAAGTTCCTCGAAAAGGCGCGGCACATCGAGTTTCAGATCCTCGCCGATCACCACGGTAACGTTATTCACCTCGGCGAGCGCGACTGCTCGATGCAGCGTCGTCACCAAAAAGTAATTGAAGAAGCACCCGCACCGGGCATCACCGACGTACAACGTAAAAAAATGGGAGAGCGCGTAGTTGCTGCCTGCAAGGCAGTGGGCTACCGTAGCGCGGGCACGCTCGAGTTCCTTTACCAAGATGGCGAGTTCTATTTTATAGAAATGAATACGCGTATTCAGGTTGAGCACCCCGTCACCGAACTCATCACTGGTGTCGATCTCGTGAAGGCGCAGTTGCGTATTTCTTCAGGTGAAAAACTTCCCTGGAAGCAACTCGACATCGTGCTGCGCGGTCATGCACTCGAGTGCCGCATCAACGCGGAGGATGCCAAGACCTTCATGCCTTCGCCCGGCCCCGTTCGGTTATGGCACGCGCCGGGCGGTCCGGGCGTGCGTGTCGACAGCCACATGTATTCGGGCTATACCGTGCCACCTCATTACGACTCGCTCATTGCCAAGCTCATTTCCTGTGGCGAGGATCGCGATACCGCCATCGCTCGTATGCGCAACGCCTTGGCCGAGATGGTCGCCGAGGGAATCAAGACCAATGCCGCCTTGCACCAAGAAATCCTAGCTCATGCGGCCTTTCATCAAGGCGGTCTCGACATTCACTATCTCGAGCGTCGACTCGGCCTGAAGTGATACGCGCCCTCATGCACGCAGTGATCCTCGATCTGAATGGGCTCGACGTCGAGGCAGTCGAAGCGGCCTGTTTTGAGATGGGTGCTTACTCCGTCGTGCTCACCGCCCAACGCGATGACGCCATTTTTGAATCGAAGCCCGGCGAAATCCGACTCTGGCCGGCAACGCGCCTCTAGGCAATTTTCCCTGACGAATCAGTCGTAGTCGAAAAACTCGATGCGCTCAGGACGGTCCTCGGTTGCGACCGCTCGCATTTATCCGTCGTAGAGGTCGAAGAGCGCGACTGGGAGCGTGAGTGGCTCAAATATTTCAAGCCCATGCGCTTCGGACAAACACTCTGGATCTGCCCCTCGCATGCCGAGATCAACGAGTCCACGGCCGCCGTAGTTCGACTCGATCCTGGCCTCGCCTTCGGCACCGGCACTCACCCGACTACACGCCTCTGCCTCGAATATCTCGATGCGCGAGTGGCAAGCCGAAAAAATGCATCTGACCTTATCGTCGATTTTGGCTGTGGCTCGGGCGTACTTGCTATCGCCGCCTTGCTACTGCAACCGACCGCGCATGCATTCGTTCATGACTTCGTTCATGACATTGATCCGCAAGCACTTATCGCTACCGAGAGTAATGCGAAAGCGAATAAGGTCGATCAGCGCATCGAGTCGTTCTTCCAGGTGATCGACTTGACGAAGCGCCTCGGACCGTGTGAACGAGAATTAAAGCGGGGTGGCGCCGATCTCGTGCTTGCCAACATTCTCTCCGATCCGCTCCGCGAGCTCGCTCCGCAGCTTATCGCGTTGTTCGCACCGGGCGGCGAGATTGTCTTGGCCGGCTTGCTCGATGAGCAGGCCGATGAAGTCATTGCGGCCTACACGCCCACCATTTCATTGATGCGGTGGCGCACGCTCGAAGGCTGGACCTGCCTCGCGGGTTGTCGAGCATGACTGGAGCATTTTGGATCGGTCCATGGCTGATCCCGAGTCCTGCGGTACTTGCGCCCATGGCCGGTGTCACCGATCGACCCTTCCGAATTCTTGCAAGGCAGCTCGGCGCAGGACTCACGGCATCGGAGATGATTACCTCAGACACTCAACTTTGGAAATCGCGTAAGTCGCGACAACGAATGAAACATGAGGGTGAGCTTGAACCTCGGGTCGTGCGGCTCGCAGGCGCCGATCCTGAGGCACTCGCCGAGGCTGCGCGTCGCAATGTCGATCTCGGCGCGCAGATCATCGACATCAACATGGGCTGTCCCGCCAAGAAAGTTTGCAGTCGTCTCTGTGGATTGGCGCTGCTCCAAGATGAGCCTCTGGTCGGCCGCATCCTCGAGTCCGTCGTTACCGCCGTCAACGCAACCAGTCGCGGTGTCCCGGTGACGCTCAAAACTCGTACCGGCTGGGATCGCGAACATCGCAGTAGCGTGCGCATTGCGCAGCTCGCCGAAGCGAGCGGCATTGCTGCGCTCGCGATTCACGGTCGCACACGTGCCGATTTCTATGGGGGCGAAGCAGAGTACGATATTATCCGTGCGGTTCGAGCAACAGTTCGGATTCGGGTGTTGGCGAATGGCGACATCACCAGCCCTGATAAAGCTCGCGAGGTCTTGCAGTACACGGGAACAGTCGGTGTGATGGTGGGCCGTGCCTCCCAAGGACTGCCTTGGATATTCCGCGATTTTAAGGGTCTGTTAACGCAGGGCGTGCTGCCGCCGGCACTCTCTCGAGCCGATCGACGTGATATAGTTCCGCAGCATTTACAGGCTATTTACGCCTTTTACGGTGAAGAGTCCGGGCTACGGATCGCACGGAAACATCTTGTCTGGTACACAAGACTGCTCGAGTCGGTGCCTCACGCAAGGATCCGCCTCACGGCAGAGTCGTCGACGTCGTTACAGTTCGCATGTGCGAGCGAGCTGTTCGACGCTTGGGTACAACAACTTTGACGATGAGGGGTATGAGATGTCGGCTGATGGTCATAATGGGTCAAGGCATGAGCTGCCACTGCGCGACCATACTGAGCGCGCACTAGAGGATTATTTTCGCCTTCTGAACGGTCACGCACCCGCTGACCTCTACGACTTCGTCATTCGTGAAGTCGAAGATCCCCTGTTTCGCATCGTGCTGAAGCATGTGGACGGTAACCAATCCCATGCCGCCGAAATCCTTGGCATCAACCGAGCCACCTTGCGACGCAAACTGCGCGAGCTCGGAATCACCTCGGGGTAAGTTCATGCCTGTCGTTCTGCGCCGCGCCCTGATCTCGGTATCAGACAAATCGGGCGTCGTCGACCTAGCTAAAGCACTTACTGCGCGCGGCATAGAGATTCTCTCCACCGGTGGCACCGCAAGACTGCTCGTGGAGCAAGGTGTCACGGTCAACGAGGTCTCGCAGCACACCGGTTTTCCCGAAATCATGGACGGTCGCGTCAAAACTCTGCATCCACGCATTCATGGCGGCTTGCTGGGTCGTCGCGGTGTCGATGAAAGCGTGATGTCACTGCACGGTATCGAGCGCATCGACCTACTCGTAATCAACTTCTATCCCTTTGCCGAGACCGTCACACGACCTGCCTGCACTTATTCGGAGGCTGTCGAAAATATCGACATCGGTGGTCCGGCGATGGTGCGCGCTGCAGCGAAGAACCACGACTCCGTCGCCGTACTCGTCGACCCGAGCGACTACGATACTGTGCTGAAAGAGATCGATACCCACGACGGTACAACCTCACAAGGGTTGCGCGCTTGGCTCGCAGCCAAGGCGTTCGCACACACGGCACGATACGACACCATGGTCGCCAGTTATCTACAGCGAAAGAATCCTGCGCCGGGTGCAGAATTTCCGCAGGCGCTGCCGCTTGTCTTCGAGAAAGTACAGAACTTGCGTTATGGCGAAAATCCCCACCAGCACGCAGCCTTCTACCGCGAGGTCACGCCGCGGGGCCCATCCGTCTCAAGCGCCCGCATGCTTCAGGGCAAGGAGCTATCGTTCAATAATATCGCTGATGCCGATACCGCGATCGAGTGCGTTCGGCAGTTTGCAACGCCTGCTTGCGTTATCGTCAAGCATGCCAATCCCTGCGGTGCCGCCACAGCTGCCGACGCTCTCGGCGCCTATGAGGCTGCCTATCGCACCGATCCGACTGCAGCCTTTGGCGGCATCATCGCTTTCAATCGACCGGTCGACGTCAAGACCGCAAAGGCCATATTCGATCGGCAATTCGTCGAGGTGCTCGCGGCACCTACCGTGTTTTCCGAGGCACGAACTCTGCTGCGTAGCAAGCCAAAGGTTCGCGTGCTTGAACTCGGCGATCTGCCGACCGATCACGGCGCTGAGCTCGAATACCGGAGCGTCTCGGGCGGCTTAATCGTGCAAACTCGGGATCTCGGTACAGTGACACGCGATCAACTTCGCGTCGTCAGCAAGCGTGTACCCAGCTCTGCGGAGCTCAACGATCTGCTTTTCGCTTGGCAGGTCTGCAAGTTCGTAAAATCGAACGCCATCGTCTACGCACGTGATCGCGCGACGATCGGAGTCGGCGCGGGGCAAATGAGTCGCGTCTATTCGAGTCGCATCGCCGCCATGAAGGCCGCTGACGAGAAGCTTGAGGTCAGTGGCTCGGTCATGGCATCCGACGCCTTCCTCCCGTTCCGTGACAGCCTCGATGTCGCTGCTGAATACGGCATCGCCGCCGTCATTCAGCCGGGTGGCAGCATGCGTGACGCCGAAGTCATCGCTGCAGCCGATGGACACGGCATGGCGATGGTGTTCACGGGTATGCGTCACTTCCGCCACTGATCCGGTCACGCATGATCAAAGTTCTCATTGTGGGAAGTGGTGGGCGCGAACACGCGCTTGCCTGGAAGTGTGCGCAGTCGGCGCGTGTCGCTGAGGTACTGGTGGCTCCGGGAAATGCCGGAATCGCCAACGAATCCAAGGTGCGTAACGTGTCCGTGAACGCCGAGGACGTCGCCGGACTCGTCGACCTCGCGTGTCGCGAAAATATCGACCTCACCATCATCGGACCGGAAGCCCCTCTCGTACTCGGGGTCGTCGACGCCTTCGAGGCAGCGGGGCTGCGATGCTTTGGTCCGCGCAAGGTGCCCTCGCAGCTAGAGGGATCCAAGGTCTTCACGAAAGAATTCCTTCGGCGCCATCGCATCCCGACGGCCGCCTACGCCACCTTCACGCGCGACACTTTCGATCCTGCCTGGGTTCGAGAGCAACGCAAACCGATCGTCGTCAAGGCGAGCGGGCTCGCGGCGGGCAAGGGCGTGATCATCGTCGATAGCGCCGAGGAAGCTATCGAGACGGCTCGCGCCATGTTCGACGGTCAATTCGGGAGCGCTGGCGCCGAGGTCGTCATCGAAGAATTCCTGTCGGGCGAAGAAGCGAGCTTCATCGTTATGGCCGATGGCGAACACGTACTGCCTTTCGCAACCTCACAAGACCACAAGCGCGTGGGCGATGGAGACACCGGTCCTAACACCGGCGGCATGGGCGCCTATTCACCCGCACCCGTAGTCACACCTACGATGCACGATCGCATCATGCGCGAAGTCATCCACCCGACCATCCGCGGACTCGCTGCAGACGGCATGCCATACACCGGCTTTCTCTATGCCGGCATAATGATCGCGCCGGATGGTACGCCAAACGTCCTTGAGTTTAATTGCCGATTCGGTGATCCGGAGACACAGCCCATCATGTCGCGTTTGCGCTCTGATCTCACCGTGCTGTGCGACGCTGCTCTCAATGGGCGACTCGATCAGGTCAGCATGGATTGGGACCCGCGTGCCGCGCTCGGTGTCGTACTCGCTGCCGCGGGATATCCCGACGCCGTGCGCAAAGGCGATGCCATTGTCGGGCTCGATGAAGCCGCCGTGCTTCCGGGCAAAATATTCCATGCAGGTACATCGATGCGCAATGGACAGGTGATCACGAACGGCGGTCGCGTACTCTGTGTGGTAGGTCTCGGCGACACGGTTAGTGACGCACAACGAGCCGCCTATAACATCACGACGAAAGTTCACTTCGAGGGCATGCAATATCGCCGCGACATTGGCCATCGCGCGATTGCGTGCGCGGTCGGCTGCTGACGAGACTTCAGCGCTTCATCGCTTCGAAAAAATCCGAGTTCGTCTTTGTATCCTTCATCTTGTCGAGCAAGAACTCGATCGCAGCAAGCTCGTCCATCGGATGCAGCAGCTTGCGAAGGATCCAGATCTTCGCAAGTTCACCTGCGTCAGTGATGAGGTCCTCCTTACGGGTACCCGATCGATTGATGTTGATCGCCGGGAACACACGCTTCTCAGAAATGCGACGATCGAGGTGGATTTCGCTGTTACCAGTACCCTTAAACTCTTCGTAGATAACATCGTCCATCTTCGAGCCCGTATCGATGAGGGCCGTCGCCAGGATGGTGAGTGAGCCGCCTTCCTCGATGTTACGCGCCGCGCCGAAGAATCGCTTTGGACGCTGCAACGCATTCGCATCGACACCACCCGTCAGCACCTTGCCTGAGCTCGGCACCACGGTGTTGTAGGCGCGCGCGAGACGGGTGATCGAGTCAAGCAGGATCACGACGTCTTTCTTGTGCTCGACCAGACGCTTCGCCTTCTCGATGACCATCTCGGCCACTTGTACGTGACGCGCTGCCGGCTCATCGAAGGTAGAGGAGACGACCTCGCCCTTCACCGTACGCTGCATCTCGGTAACTTCTTCGGGGCGCTCGTCGATGAGCAGGACGATAAGATACACCTCGGGATGATTAGCCGTAATCGCAGTTGCAATATTCTGTAGCAACATCGTTTTACCGGCCTTCGGCGGCGAGACGATGAGACCGCGTTGACCTTTACCGATCGGCGCGCACAAGTCGATGGCACGAGCGGTAAGATCTTCCGTCGAGCCGTTGCCACGCTCGAGCTTTAAACGCTTGGTCGGATGCAGCGGCGTAAGGTTCTCGAAGAGCACCTTGCTTCGTGCATTCTCGGGCGAGTCAAGGTTGATCTCACCCACCTTTAATAGCGCGAAATAACGCTCGCCGTCTCTCGGCGGACGAATCAGACCCGAGATCGTATCGCCGGTCCGAAGATTGAATCGACGAATTTGTGCGGGGCTGATGTAGATATCGTCGGGGCCCGCGAGGTACGAGCCATCAGCCGAGCGCAGGAACCCGAAGCCGTCCTGCAAAATTTCGAGCGCACCGTCACCATATATATCTTCGCCCTTTCGCGCATGCGCCTTAAGTAAACTAAAAATGATGTCCTGCTTACGCGAACGGGCCATGCCGTCGACACCGAGGGTACTAGCCATTTCGACCAGCTTGGCAATGGGCGTCGCCTTAAGCGTTGTTAGATTCATTGAGTTACGCGAGGCAGCGAGCTCCGCGCGACTTATAATTTCTGCATCTTCGCCAGACTCGATGAACGGCGCGTGATCCATCGGCAAATCGTCGTAGATTGGCCCGCCGACGTTGCCGTTACGCATGCCGCCGCCGCGGTTCGGATCGCGATGACTGCCGTGACGGGGTCCTTTACCCTGACGTCGCGACCCGCCCTGCCCGCCTAGGTATCCGCCCCTCACAGGTGACTGTCCAGGAATAAAGCGAGTTGCGAGCGCGAAACTGCGCCCACCTTCTGCGCCTCGACGGCCCCATTTTTGAAAAGAATGAGGGTTGGAATGCCGCGGATGCCGAACTTGGGTGGCGTCTGCGGATTTTCGTCGATGTTAAGTTTGGCGATGCGAACACGATCAGCGTAAGCCGGAGCGAGTTCATCGAGAATAGGGGCGATCATCTTGCATGGTCCACACCACTCCGCCCAAAAATCGAGCAGGACGGGCTTTTCGGATTTGAGAACGTCGTTGACAAAAGTGGCGTCAGTGGTATTGATAATGTGAGGGCTGCTCACGCGTGTAAGCCTCCGATTGGGGCGATTTTGATGGGAGTTGAGGTAGTTTTGATGGAGTCGAAACGATAGAAGGTTGGGGGGGTTGATAGCGGGCCCGAGGCTGAACGCCATGTCGGGATGCTTTCAAACGGTTACAATAATGTGGCGGAACGATTCGGGTTTTGCCTCTGGATCGACAAGATTTGCTAACGGTTCGGGCTTATGGCTCAGGCTTATGGTTCGGGAGGAATCAAGCTCGATGTCTGGGGGCAGGGTGCCCTAGTGCCCCTAATTTGTAGCCAATTCCCGGGACGTTTGCAAGCACCGACAACTTTTCCACGTATCTCGGTTCGTAATGTCTGATACCCATCTTTCCGACCTCACCTTCTCCGCACTCAATCTGGCCGACTCTCTGATGCAGGGCCTCAACGAGGCAGGGTTCACATGCTGCACGCCGATCCAGGCCCAGACCCTGCCCCACGCCCTCGTCGGACGAGATATCGCAGGACAAGCCCAAACCGGCACGGGCAAGACCGCAGCCTTTCTGGTCGCGCTCTTTCAACGCCTGCTGTCGCAACCCTCGCCGCCTACGAGGGGCGCCACCTCGGTTCGGGCGCTCGCGATCGCTCCAACCCGCGAGCTCGCCGTTCAAATCTACAACGACGCCATCTTGCTCGGTCGCCACACCGGTCTGCGGATTGCCGTGGTGTACGGCGGAGTCGACTACGACAAACAACGTCGCGACCTCGAAGGTGGCGTCGACATTCTTATTGGTACGCCCGGCCGTCTAATCGACTACTTTAAACAACATGTTTTCGAGCTGCGAGAGACACAGGCCATCGTCCTCGATGAAGCTGATCGCATGTTCGACCTCGGCTTCATTGCGGATATTCGCTACCTCATGCGTCGTCTGCCGCCGCCCGATCGGCGGCAATCCATGCTCTTTTCGGCCACGCTGTCGCAGCGCGTGCTTGAGCTCGCCTACGAGCACATGAATAATCCGGAGCTTGTGCGTATCGAGCCTGAGAAAATCACGGCCGATCTTGTTCGACAGATAATGTATTACCCGGCGATGGAAGAAAAGATTCCGCTGCTCGTGGGTTTGCTGCGAAAGATTGATCCGTTCCGCAGCATGGTGTTCGTCAATACGAAGCGTATGGCTGAGCGTCTAGAAGACGTCTTGAGTGCCAACGACATCAACGTGCAGGCCTTGTCCGGTGACGTCCCGCAAAAGAAACGTCTACGCTTCCTGGAAGATTTCCACACCGGTAAGCTCGCCGTGCTAATCGCAACTGATGTCGCATCGCGTGGTCTCCACATCCCCAGCGTCAGCCACGTCTTCAACTTCGACTTACCTCAAGACTCAGCCGATTACGTACACCGAATAGGACGTACGGCTCGCGCGGGAGCTGACGGCGACGCCATCAGCTTCGCCTGCGAGGAGTACGCCGTCGCACTGCCCGACATCGAAAAATTTATTGGGCGAAAAGTACCCTTTGAATCGATCAGCCCGGACATGCTCTCTGAGATTAAATGGCCGCCACGTCGCCGCTATACAGAACGCGGTGGACGACCGGGCGGCGGCAGACAAGGCCGAGGCGACCCTCGCCGCGGACGCTGACGGTCCGTGTCAGAGCAGGTCAATCACGCCATCGATCGCCGTAAATTCCTCGTGTTTTTTTGGTTCGCGTGACGAGTCCGGTCGCTTCACGCCATAGACCCAGCCTAGGCCAGCTGCGATGGCCGCATGCAGAACAGCTTTGCTGTCGTCGACGAATATCGTGCGCGCTGGATCAAAAGGCTCGGCATGCTGCGCTGCGATCCAGAACCTCGGGTCCTCCTTCGGCGCACCGAATCCGTGCGAGGTATAAGCGGCATCGAGATAACTCATTACCCGAGTGCGCTCCTCCTTTATGCCGAGAATGACCGGGTGCGAATTGGTCATGAGCACAAGACGCTTACCGCGCTCGCGTAATTGCATAAGAAAGCTGCATGCACCCGGCAACCAAGCGACTCTGTGCGCCTCCTCGCGGTGGATACGCTCGATATCGATGCGAAGTTGGACGCTCCAGTAGTCGATCGAATACCAATCGAGCGTACCCTGAACACGCTCGAACCGCGGCGCGAGTACAGCATGGGTTTCAGCGAGCGATAGTCCGTTGTTCTCGGCGTAGATCTCAACGACACGCGTCAGCCAGATATAATTGTCGAAAGCGAGATCAAGCAGCGTGCCGTCGAGGTCGAGTAGCACAGTGTCGATCCCGTCCCAGCGGGGCGACTGTCGTGTAAGTGGTGACACTCGACTATCATACCGAGGATGAAGTCTCCCTTGATTACCGATCTGCATTTGCACAGTCATCACTCAGATGGCCTGCTAACGCCCGAGGCGCTCATCGAGCTTTGTGCTGCGCGCCGCGTAACGTTCGCAGCACTCACCGACCATGACACAGTCGCGGGCTGCGAGTCCGCACGGCTCGCATGTATCCGTCACGGATTACGATAAGTCACAGGTGTCGAAGTCTCCTGCGGCTGGAACCGTCAGACGCTGCACGTTGTCGGACTCGATTTCGAACCCAAACATGCTGCGCTCACGTCGCATCTGGCGAATATTCGCGCACGGCGAGCCGCTCGGCTTACCGAGATCGGCGAACGACTTGAGCGTGAAGCTGCCTTTGCCGCTCGGTCCCTAGTCAAGGAGATCCTTCAAAGCACCGATGTGCCGACACGAATGCACTTGGCTCGCGCCTTTGTCTCGGCAGGCCACGTGGGTGACCTTTTGGAGGTCTTTAGCCTATGGTTGTCGCCAGGGACGCCAAGACATGTGCCCGAACAGTGGCCTAGCCTCGCCGAAACGGTAACGACGCCACGCGCAGCAGGGGGTCGAGTCGTACTTGCTCATCCGCACCGATATCGACTCTCAGGCAGCGCGTTGCGACGGCTGCTTGGCGAGTTTCGTGAAGCGGGCGGCGAGGCCATCAAGGTGGCCGTGGCCGGGATTAGACCCTCGGACCTTGACCGTCTGGCCACCTTAGCGCGGAATCTGTGGTTTGCCGCCTCCACAGGCTCGGATTTCCATGATTCAGCCGTGCCGTGGAATCCCCCGGGATGCTTCGCTAAGCTACCGGCAGATCTTGAACCTCTGGCGGCGCGGCTCGGATGACCGGTAACGACGACAACGAAAAAATCAACCGCAAACTGTTTCGCAACGTCGAGAAATTGCGGCTGTTGCGCATCGAGCATCGTGATCTCGACGAACGTATCGCGCGTCTGTCAATGGATCTTCACGTCAATGAAATCCAGCTAAAGCGCTTGAAGAAACGCAAGCTGATTATTAAGGACCAAATCGAGCGCTGTAGCAGCGAAATCATCCCTGATCTCAACGCATGATATCCAACGCGGATACGCATAAATGAATCCGATGCCGAGCTCCGTCGAGGCACTGTTACGAGAGCTTCTGGGCCGCGACGGCATCAACGAGTTAATCGCGATCCTGCTCGCGGTGGCAATCTCGCTGCTCATCAACCACCTCATGCGCGGCTCGCGCAAGCGTCTTCATAAGCGCCGAGTGCTGAGCACGCTGGCAGAAGGCGCCTTCAGGATCGCGCCATTCATGGTGGCTACCGTCCTGATCGCGGTGGCTATCGGGCTGATTCATCAGGCGGGCGCATCAAATGTCATTCTTATCCTCGCACTACAACTCATCGTGACGCTCGGCGCCGTGCGTTTCGGTGTCTTTCTGCTTGGCGTGCTGCTCGGCGAAGACAGCTGGGCGGCGCGGTGGGAGCTGCGACTGACGTTACTTGTCTGGGTCAGCCTTGGGCTTCAGTTCTTCGGTGCGTTCGATTGGCTGGAAAAGATGCTCGGTTCCGTTGATCTATTGCCGGGCGAAGCCGCGTTCAGTCTCTGGGCTTTGCTGCGCAGCATTGTCATCGTCGGAGGATTCGTCGTCATGACGAGTCTCGCTGCCAAGGCCATAGAGCGACGAGTGATGTCGCTTGAACACATTATACCCTCGACTCGCGTGGGCATCGTAAAAGGAAGTTACTTCCTGCTTATTTCCATCGGTCTGTTGCTGGGCGTCAACTCAGCGGGTGTGGATCTCACTTCCTTGACGGTGCTCACCGGTGCCGTTGTTTTTGCACTCGGCTTCGGCATCCGTGACATCACGAGCAACTTCGTCAGCGGCTTTATACTGCTCATGGATAAATCCATTAAGCCTGGCGATGTCATCAGCTTTCACCAGCATACGGGTACCACCTCGGACAACTTCGGTTGGGTTCAGGAGCTACACGGTCGGTATGTTGTGATTCGCGATCGCGATGGCGTCGAATCCTTAGTACCCAACCAAAACCTGATCACCAACTCGGTCATCAATTGGAGTTATTCCGATCAGCGTGTGCGACTGCGTCTACCCGTAATGATCAGCTATGATAACGACCCGGAAATCGCACTCGACTTACTCATCAAGGCGACGCATAACCACCCACGAATCCTGATCGATCCGCCTCCGGTATCGCGGCTACTATCGTTCGAAGATTACGGTATCAAGCTCGAAGTGCGCTTCTGGATTCGTGATCCAATGAACGGCGTCAACAACGTTCGCTCTGATGTGAATCTTCGTATCTGGAAGCTTTTCAAGGAGCAAGGCATCAAAATTCCAGTCGCACAGCAGGAAGTTCGGGTTCTCGAGCCCGGTGCGAAAGTGACGCGCTCTGGTCTACCCTACGATGCCAATCCTAGCGGGTAAGGTTATCGTCCCCGATGCCGACTTATCGGTATCGTTCATTCGCGCCGGAGGTCCAGGCGGTCAGAACGTTAATAAGGTCGCCAGCGCTGTCCAACTACGCTTTGATCTCGCGGGCACTACGGCACTAACCGATGCCGTCAAGTATCGACTGCGCTCTCTGGCGGGACGTCGTCTGACCAACGAGGGCTCATTGCTTATCGTGGCCCGTGAGCACCGAAGCCAAGACCAAAATCGTCGCGAGGCCGAACAAAGATTAGCAGACCTCATTGGCGTAGCGTCCATCGAGCACAAAGTCCGTCGTAAGACCAAACCTACGCAAGCCTCTGGACTGCGTCGCCTCGAGAGCAAAACGCGGTGGTCTTCGGTTAAGCGCCAGCGAGGGCGAGTTCGCGCTCAGGATTGAGCAACCGACCCGATTTGCGTCACCTGCAAAATACTGTGGCGGATTTGCTCGGACAGGACGAACTCCGCATCGGTTGCAATCCGCAGGAAAACCTCGTCGAAGAGGAGACGTCCCATCTCGTCGCTACGAATGACGTGCCGACGCAGCAGTAGCGAGATAAAGTTGTCGAACATGGAGCGGTCCGAGAACTCCGGTGAATTAAATCCGTAGATCATGGTGATACGCTGCGCCGTCATCTGACAAAGCTCTGTCAGCTCGCGCGCCGTAAGCGTCCCCGAACCCTTTTGCATAAGCGTGGCGATGACGAGATAATACCGCTCGATCGTTTGTACCGAGGCCTGCGCCAGCAACGACAGCTTCAAAGATTGTGGAGAGCTCGACGCAGGACGCCTCCACGCATCCTGCTCCTCGAGGCGTTCGAGGATACCGAGCTCGGCGAGTACATCGAGCAGGCACCGCATCACGGCCGGCAACTCCTGCTCCGTCCATTTTAAAAAGAGCTCTGAGGCCACATACGGATATACGCGCCAAGCCAGGCGCTGAATATCTTCGGTGCGCACCACCGAGTTAGAGATGAAAGCGCACGCAATGAGAGATGGCAGCGTGAATAGATGCAGCACGTTGTTGCGGTAGTACGTCATGAGCGAAGCCATCTCGTCACTTATACGCACGAGGTCGCCGAGCTTGTGCGACTGCCGTTGCAGCACTTTCATTGACTCGCCGTAGGCAATGATTGCGGACCCATCGAGATCGGTAACGGTAGTCCGGGAGTCGTAAGGTGCCTTACGAAGCAGCTTCAGATAGAGGTCGCACTGCCGAACGAGATCGCAAGCTGCCATTGCCTGCCGAGGCATCGCAAGTAATGTCACAGCAAGCAGATTTATCGGTGTGACGGCGGCAGCGGAGTTGATATTACGCATGATCCGTAGCGCAAGATCGTCCACCACGGCAGATACCCAAGGAGCCCGACCCTCTTCGTCGAGCTCAGTGCGACGCCAGTCACCCACCTGCTGCTGCAAAACGTCATCGAGCAGGATCGGTTCTCCCACGTTCACATACACGCGACCGAACTTCTCGCGCAACACCCTTACTACCCGAATGAGATCGGCGATACTCTCCTTATGCTTGATCTGACCAAACAGTTCGCTGACGTAGGTCCCGGCCTCGACGATTCGTTCGTAACCGAAGTAAACCGGCAGAAACACCACCGGCTTGCGCGGATCGCGTAGGTGGCTACGCACGGTCATCGAGAGCATTCCGGTCCTCGGCTGCAGCAGACGCCCAGTGCGCGACCGGCCACCCTCTACAAAATATTCGATCGAATGTCCTCGACCCATGATAGAGGCGAGATACTTCATGAAGACCGCCGTGTAGAGCGTATTACCACCAAAACTGCGCCGAACGAAAAACGCCCCACCCTTACGCAGCAGACGGCCAATCAAAGGAATGTTGAGGTTGATGCCAGCGGCGATATGCGGCACCGCAAAGCCCTGCTTGTAGATCACATAAGACAACAACAGGTAGTCCATGTGGCTGCGATGACACGGGACGAAAACGACTTCTCGCTCTTGCGCCGCCTCGCGCAAGGTTTCGGCATGGCTGAACGTCACGCCATCGTACAGCCGGTTCCAAAGGCGGCCAAGAAAGCCCTCCATGAACGTGACGAACACGTGTGAATAGTTAGCGGAGATTTCCTCGAGATAGCCCTTAGCGACCATAAGTGCGTGACGCTTTGGCAAATTTTTCCCGCGTATTTCGGCAGCCATGGCTGCGCGTACGGCGCGGGCATAAAGCACTCTGTGCAAAATGGTCCGTCGATGAGAAAGATCGGGTCCGATGCGTGTGGCTCGTTGTCTGCGAAACGCGGCACGCTGCGCCCGTACGATTCGGGCGGCCTGTGCCGAAGCAGTGCTGCCTGCAACGAGCAGCCCGCGCAGGCTTTGTGGCTCGCCGATCTCAATCATGGTGAATCGGCCGTTGATCAGTACCTGCATGAGCTTACGGAACCCGCTCGCGAGTACCCAGTTTTCGGCAAAGAGAAGGCGCCACCAGGAGCCCTCCTTCTGAGGCGCACGTCCCCAATACACGGCAATCGGTACCAGCCGGACATCGAGCGTCGGATCACGCTCGAGCGCCTCGATAAGTCGAATAAGCTCTGCGGGCGGTCGTCGGTCGATGCGCGGGTCGAAAATTCCACGCGTGCGTAGAAGCGAAATTGCTGCGTGAACCACACTTCCGTTTCTGCCGACAATCCGCCCCGAGGGTCTCGGAAAGCCATGACGAATACAAAGATTCGCGAGCGTAACAAGATCTACGGCACTACCGCGTTCAAGCACGTAGCATACGGGCGAGGCCTGAACCGCACCGATACTAGCTATCGCCGATTCAGGTCGAGCTTCAGGGCGCACCCATAAGTCAAGAGTCCGCCGCATCACGGCACTGAGAGCGCGCACCTCAGGCATGGAGCTCTCCGAGAAAATCCCGAAGCCAACCGACGATGCGGGGCAACGAGGCATGCAGACGATGGTCGTCGTCGACCAAATGGACGAGCGCACGCTGCGACTCCGCATAGGCGAGTCCCTTGGCGACAGGAACGATATCGTCGTGCCAGCCGTGAACGACGACAGTTGGACAGGGCTGCGGAGATGGCGTCGGCGGTAGCCCCGGGAGGTCGAAGGCCGGCGCCATCAAAAAAAGACCGGAGGCCTGCACGGGTCTCGAGGCGGCTGTGGCGAGATATCCGCCGAGACTCGAGCCGACAAGCACTGGATGCGGAGGCAGGTCGCAGCAGGCGTCGAGCAATTTGGACAGACGCCCCTCGACGGACTCGATTCCTCGGTAATCTACCGACTCGACTCGCCAGCCGGTCGCTCGCGCGACCTCTGCTAAAGCAAGAATTTTGGTTCCCCAAGGCTCAGAGTCTTTGCCATGGGAAAAAACGACTGTTTTGGCCCCCACTTCTACAAGTGTACCCGCATCGTCGGAAGGGCGCGGTCAGACCCGCCGGACGCCGCTTAAGGCTTCTTACTTAATTAAGGGCCCCCCGCTCACCCCATCCCAGGTCGCGCCGATCGGCACGGCATTACGAACTCGGGTCGCGCTGGCGATGACCCTTTCGTAGCTTCCATCGGGCTGCGAAACCACCACCGGCAGGCCGCGTGGCGCACGGCTGACTCGAGAGACGGAACCCCAGTCGATGCTCACACCCCTTCTCTTAAGATCAGTTTGAATCTTTAAGCCGACGCTGCGTGATGTCAAACGCTGCTGAGCTTTTTTCCAATCGCGAGGATCATCTTCGAGTACTTCGAAAGCCTGCATATGCAACTGGCCGTCGTGCCAGCCGAAAACGAAGGGCTGATTGACCACGGTCACTTTCACTTGGGGCCGAACGAGCTCGTAAAGAAGCTCCACATCCTCGGGAAAGAGACGAATGCAACCGTGGCTGGAACGCAAACCGACACCTGCAGGCTTGTTGGTGCCGTGGATGAGGTAGCTCGGCCACCCGAGATAAAGGGCTCGCGTTCCGAGCGGATTATCGGGACCCGGCGGGACGACAGCCGGGAGAATCTCTCCGTCTCTTGCATGCTCGGCTCGCACTCCAGAACCTGGGCGCCACGCCGGATTTCGGGCCTTCCGTGTCACGGTGGTCGAGCCCACCGGCGTCGCCCAACCGACACGGCCGATGCCAATAGGAAATGTATAGACGACCTGCGACTCATCCCGTCCTGCCCGCGGATAATAATAGAGCCGCATGGCGGCGAGATTGATGACAATCCCCTCGCGGGGCGCGTTCGGCAGCAAATGCTGCGTGGGCAGAACAATTTGCCGACCTTCTCCCGGTAGCCACGGGTCGACTCCTGGGTTGGCTCTCACGAGCTCCTCGTAGCCCACATTAAAGCGGCGTCCGAGATCAACGAAGGTATCCTCACTCATGGCTCGAGTGACCCGAAGCTCGCCGATCATGTCCAAGTAAACATCGGCGAGCTCGAAGCGATGGGTGCTCAAAGAGTACGGTTCGTTTATCCCCGCGATGGGCGGAACGACGATGGGCACGGCGGTCTCAGGTTGTGACACCGTGCCGCAAGAACTGAGCAGACCCACCGTACCAAGAGCCACCACGCCTCCGAAAAAGAGCTCAAGTGTCCTCATGGGCGAAAAGATCACAGTAGGACCGGCCGATTCGGCTGCTCATTGCGATCTCCACTCTCGTTCGGGAAATGGCTCGCGAGCAAGTCACCCACGGCTTCGATGCCAGCGACTGCACCCTCGGGAAATCGGCCTGCGCGAAAATACTGCTCCATCGCACGACAGACCTTTTCCCACTCGTCGGCAGAGACGCACGAGGCAATCCCGCGATCCGCGATGATCTCAACGTCGTGCTCGGCCATCAGGAGGTAGATGAGTACTCCGTTATTGCGTTCGGTATCCCAGATACCGAGTCGACCGAACAGCTCGACGGCTCGCTGGCGCGGGGTTCGTCCGGCCCAAAGATCGCCGAAATCGAGGGCGGTCTCGATCACGAAACGGATCTCTCCGGCGTGTCGAGCCTCGACCGTCGTGATCGCCTTTTCGATGGAGCGCAGCGCGTGCGCGGGAAATCGTCGGCGAGTGCCAAGCGGTGTGGCGAGTAAATTTTTTGACCAGCGATCGAAGGTGCTCATGATTTGAAGCGCTCTTTCACCAGCGACCCGAGGCGCCGCCGCCCCCGAAACCACCGCCCATGCCGCCGAAACCACCACCACCGAAACCGCCACCGCCGCCAAAACCGCCGCCACCAAAGCCACCATCCCAACGTCCACGGCGTCCGTGGCTTGCGAATCGACCCGTGGGTACGCCTCCGGCGAGTGCCACCACGAAACCGACGACACCGGCGAGCACCGCCATGCCGAGCGCTCCGGTCAGTAACAAGCCGAGCCCACCCAGCACGCCGCCTGTGGTGAATGCCCCAATAATGCGGCCCAGGAGTTTTCTGAGAGTGGCCGAGAGAATGATGGCCATCACGAACACGATGACAATGATTTCCTCGAAACCGCCCCCTTCGCTGCCTTGCCACTGTTGCTCGGGCTCCAGCAAAGGCTCGCCATCGACGACCGAGATCAAGCGATCGACTCCCGCATCAATCCCTGCGGCGTAGTTGCCCGCCCGAAACAACGGCGTGATGGTTTCTTGAATGATGCGGTTCGAGGTGAGATCGGTCAGGACGCCCTCGAGACCCCGACCGACCTCGATGCGTAGCCGTCCGTCCCCGACCGCGACGATGAGCAGCGCACCATCGTCCACACCCTTGCGACCGAGCTTCCAGACGTCGACGACGCGGATGGAATACTGCTCGATCTCTTCGGGGGAGGTGCTCGCCACCGTGAGCACCGCGATCTGCGCTCCCTTCCGAGCCTCGAAGGCTGCGAGCTTTTCTTCGAGCGCCGCTTCCTCGGTGGGAGAGAGGATGTTGGCGGCATCCGTCACCCGGCGCTCGAGCGACGGAATGGGCTGCAAGCCCTGCTGTGCCGCGGCGACCCAAGAGGTCGCCCCGACGAGCAGGCCGAGAAGGAGGGTCGCGCGATGCACGCCGAAAAACGTCAGGGTGCCGGGTTACCGAAATCGACGGTAGGCGCCGACGAAATAGCTATTTCGTTTTCGACGGTGAAGTTGGACTTCACCTCGTAACCAAAGACCATCGCCGTGAGATTCGACGGGAACTTGCGAATGGTTCCGTTGTAATCCTGAACCGCTGCGATGTAGCGGTTGCGCGCGACGGCGATACGGTTTTCGGTACCCTCCAGCTGCGCCTGCAGGTCACGAAAATTTTGATCCGACTTCAGCTGCGGATAGTTTTCGGTGACCATGAGCAGACTCTTGAGCGCCTGCGTCAGCTCGCCCTGTGCTGCCTGATACTTCTGCAGCGCCGCCGGATCGTTGACGAGCTCCGGAGTCACTTGGATAGACGTCGCACGAGCACGCGCGTCGGTCACGCCGACCAGAACTTTCTCCTCCTGAGCGGCGAAGCCCTTCACGGTATTGACGAGGTTCGGGATGAGATCGGCACGACGCTGATACTGGTTGACCACCTCGGACCACGACGCCTTGATGGCCTCGTCTTGGGTCTGGATGGTGTTGTAGCCACAACCCGACAGGCTGAGCGTTGCCACCAGCATGAGTACGGCAAAAATCTTTTTCATGAAGGCTCCTCAAACTGGGGCGTCACCGCGACGCCCTTCAGATCACGAAATTTTTACACGCTCATTCGGCTCGCGGTACAGCCGATCGCCCAGTTTAACACCAAAGACTTCATAAAATTCCGTGATATTACTGATTCCGTGATATTACTGACGACGCCATTGCATCGATACTCGCTCGGGCTGTGCGAGTCGGTCACCAGACGCATACGCAGTTCATCGTCGCGATACTTGCGGCGCCAGATCTGCGCCCAGCCAAGAAAGAAACGCTGCGGGCCGGTGAAGCCGTCGATCACCGGCGCTGGTTTACCGTTGAGCGAGAGCTTGTAGGCACGGTACGCCACGGCGAGACCTGAGAGGTCACCGATGTTCTCGCCAAGCGTGAGATCGCCGTTGATCGATCGTCGATCGGTTTGAACGCGCTGTATTGCGCCGACAGACGCCCCGCCCGCTCGCGGAAGCGAGCGTTGTCGTCGAAGGTCCACCAGTCGCGCAGGTTGCCCTCGCCGTCGTAACGACGACCCGAATCATCGAAGCCGTGACTGATCTCATGGTCGATCACGCCGCCGATGCCGCCGTAGTTGACCGCATCGTCGACGTTCGGGTCAAAGAATGGCGGTCGCAGGATAGCTGCCGGGAAGACGATCTCGTTCATCGGCGGGCTGTAGTACGCGTTGACGGTCTGCGGCGTCATACCCCACTCGGTACGATCGACGGGCTTGCCGAGTCGGTCCATCTGGCGCAGGAATTCAAATTCATTGACCCGCCTCAGATTGCCGAGCAGATCGTCCGGAAGAACCTCAAGCTTGCCGTAGTCGCGCCACTTGTCCGGATAGCCGACCTTGACCGAGAACGCCGCGAGCTTACGCTTGGCCTCTTCCTTAGGTTTGCGGACCCATCCACTCGAGAGAGTCGATCGATTGCTCGAATGCGATGCGCAGATTGGCGACGAGTTCGCGAATACGAATACGGGCCTCCAGCGGGAACGTACGCTCGACGTAAACTCGGCCGGCGATCTCACCGATCGAACGATCGATGAGCGTCAAACCGCGGCGCCAACGGGGCTGCTGCGCTTGAACACCACGTAGAGCGCGCTCACGAAAGTCGAAACGTGCCGTGTCATACGCTGCAGGCAGGAAAGAAGCATTGGCATCGAGCACGCGGAATCGAAAGTATTCGCGCCAAGTGGTCACGGGAGTCGAGCGAACGAGCTCGCCTAGCTGCTTCACATAGCTCGGCTGGCGAATATCGAACTCGGTGATCGCCGACGCTTCGGGGCCCAAACCCTCTACGAAGGCCTTCCATCCAAAAGCCGACATGGCGGTGGTCGCATCGGCGATCGCCGTCCGGTTGTAGGTCTTAACGGGATCGCGATTCTCCACGCGCGTCCAATGCAAACGGGCGATCGAGGTCTCGAGCGCCACGATTCGCGCAGCCGCTGCCGCAGCCTCTGCCGACCCCGAGAGCGAGAGCAGCTTTTCGGCATACGCAGAGAGATCCGCACGCGCCTTCACGTTGCGTGCGTCGTCGGTAAGGTAGTACTCACGATCCGGCATCGAGAGACCGCTCTGCGACAAGCCAGCAAGGTAACGGCTGGACTGCCGGCGATCCTGCCCGATGTACGCGCCGATCGGCGCACCGATACCGAGGCGCTGCGCGCGACCAAAATAATCAAAGACGTCTTCGGCCGTGTTGAGCGTACCGATACGCGCGAGTTCCGATTCGAGCGGTGCGATCCCACGCGTCTCGATGGCAGTCGTGTCTACGAAAGCGGTGTAGAAGTCGCCGAGCTTTTGAGCATCGGATCCGGGAGCGCGCTTCGGGTCCGCCGCAGCGGTTTCGACGAGCTCTCGCAGCGTCGCGAGCGCATCATCCTCAAGTTTGCTGAACGTGCCGTAGTTGGAGCGGTCTGCCGGAATCTCCGTGCGCGCAAGCTAGGTGCCGCCCGCGAAGCGATACAAATCGTCTTGCGGACGAATGCTGCGATCGAAGCCTTCCAGATCTAGCCCTGAGCGTAACGCGCTCACACCCGCGGGAGTTGGGACGGTCGCCGCAGAATCGGCGGCTCGCGCATCGGCAGCGAGGGTGGCTCCTGCAGCAACGATCAACGAAAAAAATCCGACGTCGGATGTTCATGCTCGAATTCCTGAAGCGAGTGGACCCTGGGAGGCTGGCAAGATTACCGCGTCCCGCCTCGCAGCGGGGACGACACCCCATTATCCTTGGCGCGCCATGTCGCGCTATCGACCCCCGACGACCCCGGGCTCTAAATTCATCACCCAGGACGGTCATGCCCGCCTAACCGCCGAGCTCGACCAGCTTTGGCGGATCGAGCGACCGCAAGTGACGCAAGCGGTCAGCGAAGCCGCTGCGCAAGGCGATCGCTCGGAAAACGCTGAATACACTTACGGCAAGCGACGGTTGCGTGAAATCGACCGACGCGTCAGGTTCTTGAGAAAACGCCTCTACGGCATGGTGGTCGTCGGACGACCGCCAGACGATCCGAAGCGGGTGTTCTTTGGCGCTTGGGTCACGCTCGAGGACGACGCCGGAGAACTCGTTCGTCACCGTATCGTCGGTCCTGACGAGTTCGACCTCGCGCCGGGCTACATCAGCATGGATGCACCGCTCGCTCGAGCACTACTCGGCAAGCGACTCGACGACGAGGTGACGGTGAACACTCCGGCAGGAGAGCGGACTTGGCTCATCACCGAAATCCGCCACACCTGACGAGCGAGTTCCGAGCGCCTTAGACCCTGACGTTCTTGAACTGCCAAGGATCGTCGCGATCGATATCTTCCGGAAAAAGACTCTCGCGACCCGTCAGCGGATTCCAGTCGGTGTACTCACCGACGACCGGACCGAGATAGGGTTTGCAGATCTCGAGGTTACGACAGAAGTCCATTTCATCGGGCTCGACGATGCCGCGATCCGGATTTTCGACAGCCCAGATTACGCCCGACAGCACCGCCACCGTGACCTGCAGGCTCGTCGCATTATTATAGGGACAAAGTTTGCGTGCCTCGTCTACGGAGAGTTGCGATCCGTACCAGTAAGCGTTACGCGAGTGACCGGCTAAGAGAACGCCGAGCTCGTCTATACCTCCCGAGGCAATCTCGTTCATCAAAATCCTTTGCTGCGACTGCATAACAAAATTTCGACCCACGAATTCATGGACTGACAGCACCGCGTCGTCGCAGGGGTGATAGGCGTAATGAACCGTTGGACGATAGATGACCTTCTCTCCATCTTTGACAGTGAGGTAGTCTGCAATCGAAATCGACTCACCGTGTGTGATGGCAAAGCCATGGAAATGGCCCGCTTTCGGAGCCCAAGTACGCGCCCGGGTCGCCGCACCCGGCTGAGTCAGATAAATTGCCGAATCGCCACCGAAATCATGATGTTTACCGTCTTTCGGGAAATGCTTTTCGTGCGTACCCCAACCAAGCTCGCAGGGCTGTGACCCCTCACTGAAGAAACCGTCGCACGACCAAGTATTAACAAATTCTCCAAAACGCTTCCGCACCGGGCTCACTTGAGTGTCGCGCTCGGCGATGTGTATAACCTTGATCCCGAGCGTGTGTGCAAGCTTTGACCAATCTTTACGAGTCTTCGGATCACCCGCGATAACACCGGTATCAGCCGCAATATTGAGCATCGCTTGCTTGACGAAATGCGATACGATCCCCGGATTAGCTCCATGGGTCAGCACGGCTGTCGGTCCGCTTTCCCAACCCTTCCGTAACGCGAAAGCTTGCTCGCGCAACGCGTAGTTAGTGCGAAGACTTGCCGGTAGGCTCATGTCTACATAGGTACCCGCCCACGGCTCGATGCAGGTATCGAGATAGAGAGCTCCTCGAGCCTGGCAGAACTTGACGAGCGCAATTGATGACACGTCGACAGATACGTTAATGAGGAAATCGCCCTTACCGATGAGCGGACTGAGCGAAGATTCGAGATTTCCCGGCACGATCGGATTGATAATAAATTTGACGCCGTAATGTACGGCTACCTCGGCTCCACGCTTGTCCGCAGAAACGATGGTGACTCGATCAGCGCTCGTACCGACATGGCGCAAGATAAGCGGTAAAACACCCTGACCGATGCTGCCAAATCCGACAAAAACGATACGTCCCGAAAAATTCACGTGAACCTTATGCTCGCTCATAATGCTTTTTCGATCCTCTGAGGTTACGCAGCACGCCAGTGAGGTGGAAAAGTGCGATCATATCCCGGCAACGCTTCAATACGCGCTAGCCAGCGACCAAGTGCCGGGTAATTCACCTCAATCGGAAGGAAGCGCCGGGCGAGGTCCTCTGAACCCGGGCGACCGAGCGCTCGACGCAGTAACTGAATCGACGGAAAAATCACCATGTCGATGGCACTGTAGTCATCGCCAACAATCCAGTCGAATTTTGAGACGCGCATCTCGATCGTGCGTGCCTCGCGCGCCACCACGTGCATCGCATCCGTCAGCGCATCGGTGCTGAGCGGCGGCTCCTCAACGGGATTCGATCCGCCGCCGAGGAGCGTGCGGCCGATGCCCATGATGTGAGGCTCGGTATACGCTTGGAATTCTTCAATGACACGAACGATAACTGCAGCCTGTTCAGGAGTTCGTCCGAAAATCGGCGGATCGGGATACTTGCGGTCGAGGTAGTAAAGGACCGCTACCGACTCGAAGACCACGTAATCGTCATGCTTCAGCACCGGCAGTCGGCCACGCGGATTCATCGCCAACATCTGCGGCGATTTGTGTTCCTGAAACGCCAACTGAAGAAGATGGCTGTTATAAACGAGGCGCTTGTGTTCCAGCGCCAGCAATACCCGCCAGGAGTAGGCGCTGCCGCTGGCCCACCAAAGATCGATGGACATGGACCAAGATTGTAATGGCATTCTCCCCATCGGAGAATTCAGCGCCATTCGCTCGGCCTACCCAGCGAGGGACTCCAAAAGTGCGATTTACCACTCTTATCGATGCCGACTCACTCGCCGCGCAGTTGCACTCGCCCGGCTTAGTGGTACTCGATTGCCGATTCGACCTCGGCAAGCCCGCGGCCGGCGAAGCGACCTACTCCTCAGGGCATATCGCAGGCGCCCGCTACGTGCATCTCGACCGTGACCTTGCCGGTCCCGTAGGTCCGACGACCGGTCGCCACCCGCTACCTGACCCCGAAGTGTTTGCCACGAAGGCCGGCGCTTGGGGCGTGGCACACGACTCACAAGTCGTGGTGTACGACCAAGGTAACAGTTTTTTTGCAGCTCGCGCCTGGTGGATTTTTAAGTGGTTGGGCCATGAAGCTGTGGCTGTACTGGACGGAGGCCTCGCGGCATGGCGGAATGCCCTCCAGCCCCTCGCGCAGCGCGCGTCCGCTGCGACCCCACAAGAATTCATCGCTCATCCCAACAATCATCTCGTGATCGATGCAGCACAGGTCCTGCGGTCGGTTAGGTCAGGAATTTATGGATCGGGCTCGCAACGTCTCATCGATGCGCGCAGTTCAGATCGTTACGCCGGCGAGAACGAGACAATTGACCCCATCGGCGGTCATGTTCCAGGAGCAATCAATCATCATTATGCGCGTAACTATCGCACTGATGGTCGCCTGCACGTCTCCGCTACACTCCGGTCCCTCTGGCGAGACACGCTCGCGGGCGCGGACCCATGTAACATCGTGATGATGTGTGGCTCGGGCGTGAGTGCCTGCGTTAATCTGCTGGCACTAGAGCACGCAGGACTCGGCGGTGCGCGGCTTTATCCGGGCTCATGGAGCGAGTGGGTGCGCGATGGCACGCGACCTGTTGCGAAAGGAAATTAATTGACGATGAATGCGAGCCTTAGTTCTTTGATCGACAAAGAATCTTCAGGTGGATCGGCCGTATCGTCGAGCCGTCCTAATCCATCGTGGGACGTTTTCGACTCCCGTGAGCTCTACCATGTTCAGGCCTGGGGTCAGGGCTACTTCAGCATCAACGACTCTGGCCACGTGGTGGTACGTCCCGAACAAATCCCCGGACGCGAAATCGATCTCTTCGAAGTGGTTCAGGGTCTAAAGGAGCGTGAGCTGACCACCCCGGTTGTCGTACGCTTCTCCGGCATCCTCGCCCACCGCCTAAGCCAACTCAACGACGCCTTCGCGCGAGCGATCACTGAGAACGACTATCGAAATCGTTATGCCGCCGTATTTCCCATCAAGGTGAATCAGCAGCGACTCGTCGTGGAGGAGGTCTACCGCTACGGCGCAGCATTCGGCTTCGGTCTCGAGGTGGGTAGTAAACCCGAGCTACTCGCCGTCATGGCGATGAGCGAAAACTCGCCCGAGCGACTCATTATCTGTAACGGCTTTAAGGATGACAGTTACATCGAGACCGTAATGCTGGCGACGAAACTCGGCCGTAGCATCGTTCCCGTCGTCGAAAACTTCTCGGAGCTCGGGCTCATCATCAAGCACGCGCAGCGCCTTGGCGTACGGCCGCAGATTGGTGTGCGCGTAAAGCTCGCAAGCGAGGGTTCGGGACGCTGGCGTGACTCCGCGGGTGAAAAGTCAAAGTTCGGACTCTTCATCACCGAAATACTCGAGGCCATCGAACTACTGCGTGAGCAAAACATGCTTGAGTGTCTGAAGCTCGTGCACTGTCATCCGGGCAGCCAGCTGCAGGACATCCTTCGCGTCAAAGACGCAATCAACGAACTCGCTCACATTTATGCGGAACTCAAACTCCTCGGTGCTGGCCTCGAGTACATTGATGTCGGCGGCGGTCTGGGTGTCGATTACGACGGATCGGGCACTAACTACTCCTCTTCAATGAATTACAACATCGAGGAGTACGCAAATGACGTCGTCTACCGAATCGTAAGTGTCTGCAACTCGCGCGGCGTTCCCCACCCCGTGATTGTCAGTGAATCGGGTCGAGCCATCGCAGCTCACCATAGCGTGCTCATCTTCAATACGCTTGGATCGTCGGCGCTCGACAAATTCAACGTGACGGGTCGAGAGGATGAGCAGCACGCGGGTCGAGTGCTGCCCCAACCACTTCAAGATCTGCTCGGTGCCTATCGAGAGGTGAGCGAACGGCGGCTCGTCGAGTGCTGGCACGATGCGCTTACGGCGCGAGAGCAATGCCTTCAGATGTTCAACCTCGGGGTGCTATCGCTGGAGTTTCGTGGCTTGGCTGAACGACTCTACTGGGCCACCTGCACCAAAATCCGCGACCATGCGCGTAAACTTGAGGAGGTTCCCGAGGAGCTCGAAGACCTCGAGACCATCCTTTCGGACATCTACTTCTGCAACATGTCGGTGTTCCAGTCGCTGCCTGACAGTTGGGCCATAGACCACCTCTTTCCCATCATGCCGATCCATCGGCTTCAGGAGCGCCCGACCCGCCGCGCAGTGCTCGCCGACATCACCTGCGATTCGGACGGAAAGATCGACAGATTCGTTAGTCATCGTGAAATTAAAAAAACGCTTGAGCTTCACGACATCGCCGAGGGCGACGAGTACTACCTCGCAGCGTTCTTGGTCGGTGCTTATCAAGAAACTTTGGGCGATCTCCATAACCTCTTCGGCGACACCCACGTTGTCCATATCCGGCTTGAGGACGATGGCAAGTGGTGGATCGACGAGGTCATCAGGGGCGATACCGCCAACCGCGTTCTCGAATACATGGAGTACGATGTCGCGGAGCTCTACCCTGCCCTCGCGCGTGACTGTGAACGTGCCATACGCGAAGGTCGTATGACGGTCGCCGAGAGTCAGGCTCTAAAACGTTTTTATGAAGGCGAGCTCAACGGCTACGCTTATCTCGAGTAATCTTTGAATAAGATCTGGAACCGGTAGGAGTATGTCGATGTTGAAATCTCTGATCTCGCTGTCGATCGCCACCCTTGTGGCGTCTTGCCTCACGCTTGGTACAGTCCAAGCTGCTCAGAGGGCCAAGCGCATCGATCTCAATACGCCGGAAGGAGCCACGTTAGCGCTGCGCCGCATCCAGTGCGGGTCCGTCGATAATACGCCGACCATCTACTCTTTCCACGGTGAAGCTTTTTCACGGGTGCCGGGTGAACGCGATCGGAAACTCTTCGAAGTCGAGGGATACAACGTCCGTCAGTGCGTGACGGTCACCGATCCCGTGCGTGGCACTGGCTGGCGACTGGTGTCGCGAGAGCTGCTTTTTTACATCGATCCGGCGACCGGTGAGCTCTTGAAAGTTTGGAGCAATCCGTGGACGGGTCAATCCGTCAAGGTAATGCAGACCGCGAACGATCCGGTGAACCAGCGTCCAGTGTTTCCCGTGGGTGCAGACGGCAGGCCGACTACTTGGCCGGCAACTACGAGCGGCGACACTTGGTGGAATACCATCACTGTACCGCTCTTATACATAAACCCCCTCGGCGGTGAATTCCAGAAGAATGTCGGCGGTTACTACCACGCGACCGAGATGTTCAACTTCTTCGGTAACGTTAGTACCCTCACCGATCCGAAGATCCCGAACCCGCCGATCGAGGTAGGCTGGGTCCGAATTGCGGACTGGCTGCCGTGGATGGAGATGAGCGGAAGAGTTGGCCTCATTTATATGCACGCCGCCGGACGCAAACTCGACCATCACGACCAGCTGCCCGACATCATGAAAAAGACCATCGAGTCAGATTACCCCGAGTATGGTATGCCGCCCGACGGTGCCGACACCCGCGAAAACGAAACTAGCTGGACCTATTTCAAGAAAAAGGTAGCCCCCACGACACCCGTCAAAAAGTAGATGCTTCGGCCCCGTTGTGTTGCCGTCAAGTCCGGTAGTAGCATCAGCCTATCGGTCACCCGATAAGAGAAAGGGGGACGGCGGGATGACGACGATCTACGTAGGCAACTTTTTCTTCTCAGCGACCGAGGTCGACCTTCGTGTGCCTTTTGAGCGATACAGTCAAAGCTGACTCCGTGCAATGTATAAGCGATCGTGAGACTGGTCGTCTGTGCGGCTTTGGAGTCGTGCACCTGCCGGGCTCCGAGGCTCAGGCTGCGATCGCGGTACTCAACGGCTACGAGATGAACGGGCGAGCTCCGCGCATCAACGAAGCGCAGGAGCGCGAACCGCGTCCAGGCTGCGGGAACCGCTACTGATCCGCTGCAGGTGGGCGTTCGGCGCCCGGAGCATTTAATGGCCCGCCGCTACCGTGCTCAACCTCGTCAAAGAATAGCGCTGCGACTACCTGCTCCGTCGCGCAGAAAGCTACCGCCCGATCTTCGCAAGTACTTTTCTATTTGCGACGAAAAGCTCGGCTTCCTGCCCAACATTCTTGCAGTCTACAGCTTCAACGAAACGAAGCTGCGCGCATTCGTTGCAATGTACAACGATTTGATGCTCGGAGACTCCAAGCTGACCAAGCTCGAGCGCGAGATGATCGCCGTGGTCGTATCTTCGGTAAATCGTTGCTACTACTGTTTAACGGCTCACGGTCAGACCCTGCGAGAAATTTCCGGCGATCCATCGCTCGGCGAGGCGCTCGTCATGAACTACCGAATCGCCAAGATCTCCAAAAAACAACGTGCCATGCTCAACCTCGTCCACAAACTCACGGTGTCGCCCGCCGAGACGGGGGCTGCCGAGCGCGCGGCGCTACGACGTGCCGGTTTTAAGGATCATGAAATTTGGGACATCATCGCCGTCACCGGGTTTTTCAATATGACTAACCGAATCGCTACGGCCACCGATATGATGCCGAACGAGGAGTATCTCGCGCGCTCACGTTGAAGCCGAACTCGGCCATAGGGAATCTTTGATGCTGCTGTCTTCTCGCGAAGTGTTCCGCGGTCGGAACGCCCGGCTCACCGTGGATACCGTCACGCTCCCCAACGGATACACGGCAGATCTCGAAATTCTGCACCATCCGGGCGGCGCTGCCGCAGTTGCAATCGATCGGGAGGGTCGCGTGTGTTTGTTGCATCAGTTTCGGCACGCAGCTGGAGGCGCGGTGTGGGAACTACCCGCCGGTCGTCTCGAGCCCGGCGAACTACCGATCGAAACTATCCGACGCGAACTTATCGAGGAGGCCGGTGTGCGCGCTGATCGCATCGTGCCACTCGGTGAGTCGCTGAGTTCTCCGGGCATTTTTACTGAGCGGATCCACCTTTTTTTAGCGACTGATCTCACCCTCGTCCCCGATGCCCGTGAAGCTGTCGAGGTCTTCGACGTACACTGGATGGCGCTCAATGAGGTCATACGACGCGCCCTCGAAGGCGAGATCGATGACTCGAAGACCGTTGTCGGTCTGCTGCGAGCGCGACATGCATTGGAGAAATCGTTATGAAAGCCCTACTCAGTGAACTCCCCGGCGGCCCCGATACTCTTGTTCTGCGCGATGTTCCTGAACCAACTCCGGGTCGCGATGAGGTTCGCATCGTCGTTCGTTACTGCGGCATTAACTATCCCGACGTCCTCGTGATCGAAGACAAATATCAATTCCGTCCTCCCCGCCCCTTCGCACCAGGCTTTGAAATTTCGGGCGTTATCGATGCCGTCGGTGAGGGAGTCACCGCAGTCAAACCAGGCGACGCCGTGATTGCCGGCGCCGTGTGTGGCGGACTTGCCGAAAAGGCGGTCACCGATGCGCGCAGCTGCACTGCGATTCCGGAGGGTATGCCTCTCGATGTGGCAGCGGGTCTGATCTTCACTTACGGCACGTCGTACCACGCACTCAAAGATCGCGGTGACCTCCGTGTTAGCGAAACTTTACTCGTCCTCGGGGCTGCTGGCGGCGTCGGCCTCGCTGCCGTAGAACTCGGTAAGGTGATGGGCGCGCGAGTCATCGCAGCCGTCTCCAGCGAAACGAAAGCGACTGCAGCGCGTGAACACGGCGCTGATCAGGTGGTAATCTATCCGAGCGAAGACCCAAACCCTAAAGTGCTTGCAGCGCAATTTAAAGACGTATGCGGCCCCAAAGGCGCCGATGTCATCTATGACCCCGTCGGCGGCGACTATGCGGAGCCTGCCTTACGGACCATAGCCTGGAAAGGCCGCTATCTCGTTGTCGGTTTTCCCGCCGGCATCCCCAAGATTCCGCTCAATCTTCCCTTACTGAAGGGTTGCGATATCCGCGGCGTTTTTTGGGGTGCCTTCCGCGAGCAAGAACCCGCATGGGATGCCGCGAATATTCGTGAGCTCATCTCTCTTTTTCTCGCTGGAAAAATCCGTCCAAAGATTTCCAATCGATTCGCGCTGCCGCAGGGTGGAGAAGCCATTAAAAAACTGTTGCAGCGTGAGGCCATCGGCAAGACCGTGGTTGCATGTACAGTCTGATGTTCCTCGCCTTCGCGATTGCGCAGACGGCTCTCTTCGTCTGGGCGGTCCGGCTTTGGCGCGAAACCCGTGCTAAACCACTCGTAGTCATTCTGGTTCCGCAGTTCTTTCTGATCTGGGACAACCTGCGAGTCGCCTCCGGTATCGTCATTGGCTTTGGAGGGCCGCTCTACTGGATGACTTGGCCGGCCTTCTGGGTTCACTGGCTTTCAGGCTGCTGGCTGATCATCGCAAGCGGATCCATCCTTCGTCTCGCAGGATTCGAGTTCGTCCAGAATCGCGCAGCCATGGGCGTGTTCTGTCTCGCCACGGTCGCGCTGATGCTGCACGAACTACCGCTTTTCTGGACCAAAGAAATTTATCCGGTCTGCGAGTACGACCTCATCCGCTACAGCGGCTCGGTGACCGAAGCCAACCGCTGCTCACCCGACCAAGCGCTCGTTAAAGGCGAGTTTCCCATCGCACCAGTTGTTACCTGCTTCGTTGTCATCGGCACCGGCATCGCGTTGTGGATCCGCAGAGGATTTCCATGGATGGCCATCGGCGGCATCGTGATGTTACTTACCGCGGCAGTGCCGATCCTCAACCGTCACCGACTCGACAACCTCGGCGAGATCTTCATTGAAGGTGGATCTATCCTCGCGGTATGGTTCCTCATCCGCAAAGCTGGTGTGAAAGTGCAGCAAGATCGGGTACCTCAAAATCCGGTGGCGCACCGAGCTCCGACGGCCAACTAAGCGCGCGTCGATTCACCCATGCTGTGCGGCAACCAGCCGCTGCGGCGCCGGCGATGTCGTTCTCCGGATGGTCGCCGACGTGCAATATCTCCCCCAGATGCAGGCCAAGACGGCTCGCGAGCGTTGCGAATACGGCAGGATGAGGTTTCGCATAACCGACTGATTCGGCATTCAGGCTCAGCTCGAAGAAATCGCCGATACCAATGCGATGTACACAGGCGTTGCCATTGGAAAAAGTCGCGAGCCTGAATTTTTCAGCGAACTGCGCGAGTGCAGGCTTGACGTCAGCAAAAAACTCCACGTCGTTTCGCGCCTCGATGAATACCTCGAAGGCGCGGTCGCCGACAATAGCCTCGTGTCCGTGATGTACTGCGAGGCGACGGAGGGCTTCGGTTCGCAGCCAAGTCATGTCGTGCGCGCGGTCGGGATGATCGGCAGCAAGAGCCCGCCTCACATCGAGAACCGAGTTAGGTGTCATCAAGGCAGCGAGCTTCGGATGCTCGGTCTCGAGAAACCCCCACATGCGCGATTCAGCACGTAACAGCACGGGCTGCAGAGCCCAAAACGTGTCGTCGAGGTCGAAGCAAATAGCACGGGGTAGAGCGGGCATTCGGGATTAATCCGGCGGCTCGTCTACAATGCCGGATCTCGCTTTCTACAGTCCCTCGATGTGGAGTACAACCATGACGTTCCGTAACCTCATCTCGTTGGTCGCCGTTATCATGACGCTTACTCTCGGTACAACCGACACTGCGGCCTCGGCATTCACCGCCAACGACTTGAATACCCTCGCTCGCGTGTCGGACCCGCAGGTCTCGCCCGATGGTCGCTACGTCGTGTACACGCTTCGAGAGACCGATCTCGAAGCCAATCGCGGTCGTACCGACCTCTGGCTCGCCGAGCTCTTGGGTACCGACCTCGTTAAGCCGCGTCGTCTCACCCAGCATCCCGCCTCGGACAGCAGTGCGCGTTGGGCACCCGACGGATCCGGTCTCTTTTTTCTATCGAGCCGCAGTGGTTCCTCCCAGGTGTGGCATATCAGCCTCTCAGGCGGCGAAGCGCAGCAGGTGACGAGCCTGCCGCTGGATGTGGGCTCCTTTGAAGCCTCGCCTAAAGGTGATCGACTAGCCATCTCCATGGACGTCTTCCCCGACTGCGTCGATCTCCAATGCACGGTCGATCGTCAGGCGGCTCGGTCGAAGAAAAAAGCCAGCGCGCGCATCTACGACCAGCTCTTCGTTCGTCACTGGGACACTTGGAAAGACGGCAAGCTCTCCAACTTGTTCACAGTAACACTCGGCGCCAATCTCAAAGCTGGTGAGGCCATCAACGTCTCGGGTCAAGTGAAGGGCGATGTACCCTCAAAACCCTTCGGTGGTGAGGAAGACTACGCTTTCAGTCCCGATGGCTCGCGCATCGTCTTCAGTGCCCGTCTTGCCGATCGAACGGAGTCTTGGTCGACAAACTTCGACCTCTATGAAGTTCCAGTCGACGGCTCAACAGCTCCCCGTAATCTAACGGCCGACAATCCGGCCTGGGATACGCAGCCCGTCTTCCTAGCGAACAGCGATCTCGCCTGGCTTGCCATGTCGCGACCAGGATTCGAGGCAGACCGTTACGTCGTGAAAATTCGTAGTGCCAAAGACGGTCGCATCCGTACGGTCACTCAATATTGGGACCGTTCGGTTGGCACCCTCATCGCCACCCACGACCGCAAAAATCTGTTAGCTGTAGCCGATGATATTGGCCAGGCTGCGCTCTTCCAGATCGACCCCACAACGGGTCGACGAACTACACTCGTAACGTCGGGCCAGGTTCAAGGTGTATCTGCAAGTCCAAGGGGTGCCGTCGTCGCTTGGGCTGCGCTCGATTCACCGCCTGATCTCTTTCTCGTCCGTCCGCAGGCTGCATTACAACGGGTGACTGCCGTCAATGCTGCCGCGCTCGCTGGCAAGACCTTTGCAGCCTTCGAGCAGTTCTCCTTCGCGGGTGCAGAAGATAAAAAAGTTTATGGCTATATCATGAAGCCGCAGGGCTGGCAGCCGGGTCAAAAATATCCGGTCGCGTTCATCGTGCACGGCGGGCCGCAGGTGAGCTTCGCCAATCAGTGGTCCTGGCGCTGGAATGCTCAGGTCTACGCGGGCGCTGGCTATGGCGTGGTGTTCATCGACTTCCACGGCTCACCGGGTTATGGTCAGGCATTCACTGACTCGATCAGTCAGGACTGGGGCGGCAAGCCTCTCGTTGACCTGCAGAAAGGCCTAGATGCCGCCCTCGCCCGCTATGAGTGGCTCGACGGATCGCGCGCGTGCTCGCTCGGTGCGTCGTATGGCGGCTTCATGCAGAACTGGATCGCCGGAAACTGGTCGGACCGTTTCAAGTGCATCGTCAACCACGCCGGAATCTTTGATCAGCGGGCCATGTACTACTCGACAGAGGAGTTGTGGTTCACCGAATGGGAAAACGGTGGCCCGTACTTCCTGACGCCGAGGATCCACGAGAAGTTCAACCCTGCCGATTATGTTACCAATTGGAAAACGCCTATGCTCGTCACGCATGGCGCGCTCGATTACCGAGTTCCGTACTCTCAGGGGCTTTCAACCTTTACGGTCCTTCAGCGTCAGGGAATCGAAAGCCGACTCGTCTTCTTCCCTGACGAAAATCACTGGATATTAAAGCCTGCCAATAACATTCAGTGGCACGATGAAGTAATCAATTGGCTTGATCGTCACCTCAAAAAGTAATGATCCTTCTCAACATTTTGCGGGCAAGGGCGATCAACTGTACCCCGCTCGCCACTCGGCCTTGTAGGCGACACCGAGAGCGATGATTCGATTGAGCAGATCTCGATAACCAATGTCAGCCTTGAGCGCAGACTGAGCAAAGTCTTCAATCTCGCCAATGTTCGGGTTGGCATTAGCTTCAAGGACGAACACCTCACCATTGTCACGAATACGAAAATCCATCCGCGCATAACCTGAGAGACCCAATGCACGATAAATTCGTCGTGAAAGTCTGTCGAGGGTTTCCTCGACTGCAGACGGCAGGTCGGTCGCCATCCGCCAATCAATTCCGTATTTCTCCTGATACTTACGATCCCACTTTACTTTACGTGTGGCGATGGTCGCATGGTTGCCTGGCATGGTTCCAAAATGCAGCTCGCGCACCGGGAGTCGCGTAAGCCGCTCATTGCCGAGCACGCCGACATAAACCTCGCGACCCGCGATGTACTCCTCAACGAGTGCGTCAGTACCCACCTGATCATGGATGAACGCGACACGCTCTTTGAGGTGTGCAACATCCTCGACGACCGATGTTTGGGCAATTCCGAGTGAGGCATCCTCGGTCGCCGACTTCACGAACAACGGATATTTCATTCGCCTCGGTGGCTGAACCTTCAGTCCATTGCGTAGCAGCACAAACTGCGGCGTCGGAATGCGGTGATAGGTTAACAGCTGCTTCATAAGGGGTTTATCACGTGAGAGCAACAAGCCACGTGGGTTACATCCTGTATAGGGCTGCTGCATCAGCTCGAGAAAGGCGACGATGTACTGGTCATAGAGTACGCTACCGTTAAACTCTTCAAGTAGGTTGAAAACGATATCCGGTTTCCAATCAATGATCGCCGCGCGCAGCTCGGTCAGACTATCGAGCACTCCGAGAACGCGCACCTCGTGACCGACGAGACGTAAAGTGTGAATCACGTCGTACTCTGTCTTCCACTCGGTCATCTGGTCTTTGGTCAAACCCGAAATATCATCCGGCGGGACCAGCGTCGCGTGAGTGACTATCAGAACTTTGCGTTGCTTCATTAGGTAAAGCGCTTCCTCTGCCCACCTCGGGAAGCTCTCCTCCGACTTTGAACCGTTCTCTCGATTATGACGCGACGCTCCAGTGTAGACCCACTGAGCCAGAGCTGCCGCTGACAAGCACGACCGATGGCGAGTTGTGTAAGCTGTTTGACCCTATTCCATCGAGCGCCGAACTCGTTATCGTCCGACGAGCCAGATCAGATTCTGGGGTCCGTCTCGGTGCGGCACGCGGTGACGAATCCAAACGCAAGTCGCAAAATCGCAAGCTCAATAACGTTACATCGTAGTAACGCACCCAGAGAGGGAGTTTTTGATGCATGAGTCAGTCTGCAACGTCCAACCGAACCAAAACGTCGACCAGCAACGAGTCAGCAAGCTCTTCAATCATCGTACGCCCCGCGAGCATGGCGAGCCATCCCGCCGGAATCGACTCGACGCCAAAAACCGCACCGGCTAGCTGACCGGTCGCAGCGCCATGTACGTCAGCGTCACCACCCTGATTAACTGCGCGTAATACTGCCTCTTTCCAACTCCTTGCACCGTACATCGATTCTTTGACGATAGCTAGCGCAGATGCCGATGCTCCCCTTTGTCTAGCACTCTCAGCTGACTTTCTTTTTGGGGAGTACGTTCTGAGGGGTTTACCGCGCAAAGCACTGTGCGCCATCAGCGCAAACTCCCGTGAGGCGACAAGCGTCGACGACTCGCGACAGGTGACTCTGACCATCGATTCGAGATCGGTCATCAACGCGTTTTTGTCCGCGTAATGCCACAACACAAGCGGCGACATGCGAACTAGAGCATCTGCGCCATCGGTAACCTCGTTCGAGGGTTTACCGTCGGCCAACGCCTTACTGACGCTGGCCGTGATTCCAAGACACTCGCCCGAGAGTGACTCTTCGCCCTCGAGTTGCCAACGACGGAATCGATCCAGTTGATCGGCTGGATCGCAGCCACCGCACTCGAGCAGACTACGACCGAGTAACAACGCCATCGCCGTGTCGTCTGTCCACGATCCCGGGGTGAGATCAAATGGACCACCGCCGATGAGGTCACGGATGGGCGCAAAACCCCCGGGGCGCGCAAACTGGGCGGGAGCCGCGAGCGCTTCACCGATCGCAAGGCCAAGTAGCGCGCCACGAAATCGACTTCTCAATCGCGCGACGGCAGCAAGTGATTCGATATCGAACTCCAGCGCACCGGCGTCAGGCGTCACTCGTTACGCTCCGCAACATCGGTACCTAGCCCTGCGAAATCGAAGAGTGCGGTATCAGCAAGGTATCCGGCCTCCACTTTGCAAATAGCTGAGAAAATAGATTCGGTTCGCCCGGGATAGATATGCTCCCAGTCTTGCAACATTTTTTTGATCATCCGCCGCTGAGCGGTTCCGTGTGAACCACAAAGATTGCATGGAATGATCGGAAATTGCCTAGCGCGCGTACCGTGCGATTTCGCGTTCTGACACGTAAGCAAGTGGGCGAATGACGATGTGCCGACCATCTTCGGATCGCAGCTTGGGCGGCATCGCTTTCAATCGGCTACCGAAAAACATATTCAAAAATAGTGTCTCGACGATGTCGTCACGGTGATGGCCGAGTGCTACTTTGGTCACGCCGTTTTCACCAGCCCAGCGGTATAGGGCGCCGCGGCGCAGCCTAGAGCAGAGACCGCACATCGTCTTACCTTCTGGGATAACACGCTTAACGACCGAGTAAGTGTCCTGCTGGATCACATAAAACGGTACGCCTAGCGCTGTGAGGTACTCTGGCAGTATATGCTCGGGAAACCCCGGCTGTTTTTGATCGAGGTTGACCGCTACGATCTCGAACTTCACGGGTGCACTGCGCTGCAGCGACATCAGGATATCAAGGAGCGTATAGGAATCTTTTCCGCCTGAGAGGCAGACCATCACCTTATCGCGCTCCCCAAGCATCGAATAATCCTTGATTGCTTTGCCGACGAGGCCGCGTATGTGCGCCTGCAGCTTCCGCGAGATATTCGCCGATTGACGGGCAGATAAATCCATTAGATCGAGATCGAGTTGTCCAAATATTTCCGCTCGAGATAGCGTAACGCTGCAGTCGCAGTCAGCGGTTTTCTGGTGGCGCTATCCATGAGCTCGGTCAGCGAGAGTCTCGCACCTTGAGCGTGAATGGCATCACGAAGCCAACCGCAAACCGCTACAAAATCACCGCGTGAGACGGAATCATCAAATTCGGGTAAGTCGCGTCGCATTTGCTCGGCGAGTTGAGCCGCGACCGCGACACCCACCATATATAAAGGAAAATATCCGAAAGATCCGCTCGCCCAGTGCGCATCCTGTAACACCCCTTCCGCGTCGTTCACCGGCACGAGATCGAGGCGCTGCCGCATTTCTTCGTTCCAGGCTTCCCGCAGATCCCGAACGGCGAGTCTCCCTTGGAGCATGCGGCGCTCCAAATCAAACCTCAGCATCACGTGCAGCGGATAGGTCAACTCATCGGCATCCACACGAATGGCACTACGCCGAACCCGAGTGAGGAGTCGGTAGAGGTTGTCTTCGGACCACTCTGGCCCCGCCCCACCGAAATGCTTCTCAAGTAGAGGTCGGAGATAGCGGACGAAGGCACGTGAACGCCCGAGGATCATCTCGAGGAACAAAGATTGACTCTCCTCGAGCGCTATGCCGCGGGCCTGTCCCACCGGCTGGTCAAGCCATGGCTTCGGCAGACCGAGATCATAGAGTGCGTGCCCCGTCTCGTGTAGCGCGCCGAGCAAAGCGATGAAAGGATCTTGCCGTGACAAACAATAAGTAATGCGAATATCGCCCGAGATACCCTCAGTGAAGGCATGCGAAGCCTCGTCGATACGACCGCGATCGAACGGAAAGCCGATCGCGCGAAGAACCTCATTGATGAGTGCGCGCTGCTGACGCGCCTTATAACTTCCCGTAAGGGGTAATACCGGGATCGCCTCTTGCTGCGCGATGACTTCGCGTACGAGTTCTGGTAATCGACGGGAGTAAGTCTTAAAAAGATTTTCTATAAGTTCCGAGCTGACCCCCGTGCTGAACTCGTCGACGAGCGCATCGTAAGGATCCATTGATCGCGCCTGACCGAGCAAGGCAGCCTTCTCGCGGACGAGACGAACCACCTCTTCAAGATGCGGCGCAAATAATTCGAATTTGTTCTGTTGTCGCGCGTCGCTCCACGCGGACTCGGCAGTAGCAGAAGTGCGGATGAGTTTATTAAGCAGCGAGACGGGCATGGCGATGGCGTGATCGCAATGTCTGCGCATCTCCCGGAGATTGGCGATCTCCCATTCCTCGAGCGACCCCTGCCCTGCCACCGCGCGCTCGAGGAGCCGACTGACCTTTGGGGAGGTGAGTACGGCATGGCACTCGGTCTCGAGCGCGGCGATTTGTTCCCCGCGACCTGCAGCGCTGCCCCTCGGCATCATAACTGCGGCGTCCCAGCGTAAAAGAGACACGGCCCCACGTAGTGCGTGCAGCCGTTTCCACTCGAGCTCGAGTTGCTTGTAAGGCGATAAAGCCATCACACCACGCGTTGGGTACCCATCACGATTAGGCAGATACAGCTGCCGAATCCGACGAACCAGATGAGTGATCGCACGGTCGAGAGATTGGCGAGATAACAGGCTACGTAAGCGACCCTTGCGACCAGGAAGATCGAGGCGATGAGACTGACGGTTGCCGGATCGACGCCACCGATAAACGCCGCCGTAAGGCCGGCGATGTACGTCCCGAGCGCCTCCCAAGAGTTGGCTTGTGCACCATTAGCGCGAGCCTGGTAACCCGTGCGACGCGCAAGCCACTCGCGCGGGTTGGCATTATCGTAACGATCCTCGCCTCCGCTAACCTTCGAGATACCCCCACAAATACCCGGAATCAGCATCGCTGCCAGCAAGATCCAGAGTGCGGTTGCCATGTTGAATTCCTCCACTTGGTCTGTTGACGCTATCTTGGATCAAAAAACGAGTCGTCTGTCGGCGATCACTCAAAGATTTGGCGACTGCGCCGTCAGTGCGATGGCCAGGTCGCGGCATACCACCCGATGAAGATGGATACTGCGATGAGTATCAGCACTGTGATCACCAGCATGATTCGCGCGAACGTCATTCGGCGAACTCCTAGCGCAACGACAACTGACCCTTCTGGCTGAAGGGCACGGTCCTGCGCAGACCGCTGTCGAGCTTCACTTCGCCGCGCAATTGGTAGGGAATTTCATTCGGTACCCCGCCGCCCTGACGCGCACGATCAAGAAGTTTGAGTAGTGTGCCTGCAAGGTTGGCGGTGACGAGCATGTCGAACTCCGCCTCCCCGCCCGCCGGAACCACAAAGCTGCTGCCCGACAATCCTCGACCGAGCTCTTCGCCACCGAGCTCAATGGTGTAGGTAATACCGCGGACTCTGAGCTCGCGATCATTCGGGTTTTGAATGCGCACGCGAGCCCGCAGGCGCTGCTCGAATAGATCGCCCTTAACGAGATCTACCTTCGCAACAGCGAGCGTGGGCGCTTCGAGCTTCGGCCCGAGTGCACCGCAGGCCGGCAACAGCAACGTCAACAAAAGGGGGGCAAGTCGCTTGCGAACCACGGAGAAAGTTCCCGCAACGTGGACCAGAGTTGGCTAAGTCTACTCGCTACGTCAATGCGGCAGTAGGCTCGAATCGCTTCATTCCTCTATTCGGAGTTCCGCATGTTTGGGGTCGTACATCTTCTTCCAAAGTACGCCTCGCCAAATTTAACGCTGTGGGTAGGACCCTTGCGCTTGGCGCTATTTCGGTCGGAAGCCTCGCTCAGCAACTGCCCGCGCTCACCGAGGTCGGCGGGCACTGCAGCTGCAAAACCGGTCGGCGCGGCGGATCCGAACAAGGCCCGCATCGACGCCTCGACAACTCCATTACGCCCGAAGAGACGGGTAAACGAGATTCCTGCGGCGCCACACCTTCGCTACTGGACCCTGACCGACCGCCGAAAAAGTTTGGCGACCTGCAGACAAACAATCGCTTTGGCGCATCACTAGTCACTACGATGGCGATGCCAACCGCGGTTAAAGTACGTTGTGGGTTTCCGGGCAGGAACTGGGCGGCTCGGTGATAGCGTGCGTCCACACCTCAGCTTTCTGGTTATGAATAGGTTTCAGTAATAAGCATTAGTTAGTATTGTATGATAAACACTATTAAGATTTTATATGACTAAAGTCAAAATCGCCACTGCCCTCGCTTTTCTGCTCAGCACGATAAGCGCGATACCGGGGTTTAGTCAGGGCGATCCGGCCCCGCTGTTGTCGTTTCCGACTAGCACGGTAACGGTCGAAAGTAGCGGGGGTCCGCATCAGTTCGAGGTCTGGATCGCCGATACGCCGGCGCGGCAGGCGCAGGGGTTGATGTTCGTTCGGGAGTTGCCGAGTTCTCAAGGGATGCTGTTCGTCAACGATCCACCACGGGTCGCCTCGTTTTGGATGCGCAATACCTTCATTCCGCTCGACATCCTGTTCATCGATGAGCGAGGTCGAATCGTCGAGATCTTCGCCAACACCACGCCGCTGTCCGACACGCCAATCGGAGCGCGCACCCCCGTTCGTGCCGTGCTCGAATTACGCGGCGGCGAATCCAAGCGCCGCGGAATCAACAGGGGTGATCGAGTCAAACATCCGGCGTTTCGAAAACGCTAACCTAATTGTCAGTGTAGGTAACACTCGCTCGCGATGCTCCAACTGTGAGCGGCCTCGGAGCGGCGGCGCCGTCACGGACGCGGCGCATTACGCCCTGTTTTCGCCGAGTGAGTCCGCAGCGAGCGCGCACAGCCTCTGATTTGCCGGGTGCTACTGCGACTGCATCGCTTAATCGACCCGACTCGTGGACACCCGTTCGAGCTCGCCGCGCTCACTGACCTGCAGCCGGACCTCGATCGGCCTGCAGCAGACTTGGCAGTCCTCGATATAACTGCGCGACGCATCGGTAAGATCGAGCATGGAACCATAGCGTTCGCCGCACCAGGGGCACTGCAGTTCGACAAACAGGCCGAGCTCTGACGTCGAGGACTCAACACCACCCGGCTCAAAGACGGGCGCAAGACCTATAGAGTGCATCGATCGTCTCGGAATCGAGCGTCGCGACTTGGGTCATTAGTTGTCCCGCGTCAGAGCGGTCGCCGGGCTTATGCATGGGTCGATGATAAACTCCCAACAAAGTTGCTGGTACCGGGGAAACTGTAATGAATCGCATCAACCCTAGGGCACGCTCAGCCACCGTCATCACGCTATCGCTACTCATTGTTGTAACGACAAATCTTCAGTCCGCTGTATCACCTGTCGGGGAGCTTCTCACGACGAGCCATCGAGATTTTTGTGCCATCGTACAGCGCCAGCTAGCGGACACCACATTACCGCTCACCAATAAAATTCACGTCTCCAAAAACGCCTTCACTGAATCCAAGGCACGTGTTCAGCCTACCGAAACACATCAGTTCTTGGACACGGACGCCAACGGTCGCCTAATCGGCATCTCCTGCAAGACTAAAAGCGCCGATCATCTGCGGGCGGTTCACGGGACCCCCGCCGCTCGTGATCCGGCTCTCCCACCGCGCAGCTGTCGTGATGTGCATCGAGCGATGGTTGTTCAGCTCTGGGCGAGCTTTAATGAAAACGAGCGCGCATCGTCGGCGTTTGCGCCCCATCGTGTGATGCTTGACACCGACACTCAGAGCTATACCGGCTCAGGTTGGCTTGGATCACCCGCTGAGGCGTACCTCAGCGGCGATGGTCGATTACACCTGCGCGCCTCGGCGCTCCTTGCGGAGTGGGAAGACTGGCGCTGGAAAATCATGCCGAAGAGCTTCCGAGGCAATCATTACTGCCATCTCGTCGCACCCGAACGCATCCGCGCACTGATGCGCGCCGAGGAAAGTCTCCGCCGCTGACGACAGTGAGTTCGAGGTGTTTGCTCGCCTTGAGCGAGCTCGAAATTAGACAGACCTGCTCGGCCTGCTCGAGTAGCTTGCGCGCACGCTCTTGATCGGCTCCGGGCGGGACGACGAGCGTGGCGTAAACGGTGAATTTCGTGTAGTGACTGACCTGCTCGATCCGATCGAGCTTACCTTTCCACTTTGCAGTCGAGGTGCAACCACTCGTAGCGCGAGGCTGCCGCCACGGCCCGGAAGCTTAAGACGAAACAGTCGATGAGCGCCACCGTCAGCAGCGTCTCCGGAGACCATTTGTCGCCGGGACCGCCGAACTCGATCGGGGGCTCGCTCGAAAGCGACGGTAAGCCGGATGACTCCAGAGTGACGGAGCCTGCGCTGCCACTTGACGCACTGACCGAATAAACGTGCGGAAAAGGGTGCATGGCGTCTCCAAAAAATGAATCCCGAACTCAGAACATTATCCCGCAGGTTAGATCCCAGCACAGGCGATCACGCTTGCTGCAACGTGCACTGCCCCTCAAAATGGCTAAATGACTGAGGAAAACCGCAGCGGCCCCCGCCGACTTCCCGCCACGATGGACGCCTCTCGCGAAGCACGTGATGAGCGAAGGACTCGACTCCGCGAACAAGGTCTGGAGATCGATGCACTGTGCGGTACCAGTCTCGAGTTGGACCCCGAAAAGCTTGCCGGAAGTATCGAAGGCTTCATTGGCTATGCTCAGATGCCACTTGGCGTCGCGGGTCCGGTACACATCAAGGGACTGCACGCTGCGGGCGATTTCATGGTGCCGCTCGCTACGACCGAGGGCACGCTCGTCGCATCGTTTCAGCACGCCTTCAATGTGATCAACCGCTGCGACGGCGCCAATGCCGCATGCAGCCGACAACTCGTCGGTCGAGCGCCCTGCTTCGAGTTCGCCGACCTGCCGACGGCCATGCGAATCGCCGATTGGCTTCCCACACAGTTCGTATCGGCTCAGCAAGCCGCAGCTTCAACCTCACGCTTTTGTCGTCTCCACGGTCAAAAAATTTCGGTCCTAGGTAATACCGTCTACCTCATGTTCGAGTTCTCGACCGGTGACGCTGCCGGTCAAAATATGGTGACGCTCGCCACCCAAGCGATTTGCCAGCATTTGCTGCCGAGCATGCCCGCGCAACCGGTAAGCTGGCTGCTTGAGTCGGCACTCTCCGGCGACAAGCGCTCCTCGGCTCAAGCCTTCTTGGGCGCTCGCGGTCGCAATGCGTCCGCCGAAATCATGATTCCCACGCGTACCGTCAGCCGCTACTGGCGCGCTGATCCTGCAGCGATGGCGCGCTGCTGGGGTCAAGCCGTCGCCGGTGCTTCGCAGACGGGTGCGGTAGGACTGCAGGGGAATGTCGCGAATGGCCTTGCCGCACTCTTCATCGCCTGCGGACAGGACGTCGCTTGCGTTTCAGAAGCGACCACCTCTATCACGCGTTTCGAAGTTACTGCATCCGGCGACCTATACACCTCGGTCACCCTACCTAATCTCGTCGTCGGTACAGTCGGTGGAGGTACTTTTCTGCCGACAGCGCGTGAATGCCTCGCCATGCTCGGCTGCGTGGGCACCGGTACCGCCGCAAAGTTTGCAGAGGTCTGTGCAGTGGTGGCCCTTGCCGGCGAACTGTCGCTTATCGGTGCGATGGCCAGCGGTGCGTTTGCCAACGCGCATGCCATCGGCGGTCGTAAGGGGCGCGGAACTAGCGATACCTAAAAACTTTGACCGCTCCGGAACCTCAATCTTTGGACTCTGCAGACTCCTCGGCACGGCCGCGCAAACCTCTACGACGTTTTTTTCTGCACTCGGTACTGCCGCCTTTTGGATGGCGTATGTATCGAGCGCTCGGCCGCTCTTGGACTTATGACGAGCAGGATGTCTACATTCTTCGCGATCTCATCGCAGCGCGGCAACCCGTAGTTGGCGCCTTCTACCATTCGCGCACTTTCGCATTACTGCATTACTTCAGCCTACCCGCCCAGGGACGCTGGATCCTGATGTGCTCGCAGAGCCGCGACGGAGAAGCGATGGCGCGTATCGAGGAGGGTCTCGGTTTTCGTGTTGCGCGCGGCTCCTCGGGCAAGGGTGGTGCAAGAGCGCTCGTCGAGATAATAAAAGCACAGCGCGAGGATCGTGGACTCAATTCCTGCCTTGCGATCGACGGCTCTCGCGGTCCGCGCGGCATCGCCCAACTAGGTAGCATCACGCTCGCTCAGAAAACGGGTAGCCTCTTGTTGCCCGTGGCAGCCTCGGCCTCTTTATGCTGGCGATGGAGCAGCTCTTGGGATCGAACCCTGGTTCCGAAACCGGGTGCCACGATCACGGTACGCATCGGTGAGCCCATCGAAGTGCCGAACAAGCTCGACGAGGCGCGGTACGAAACCCTGCGTCGTCAGCTCGAAGATAAGATGTTCTCACTGCACTCGGCCCTTGATAAATATACGGGGTGTATCGATCCGGAACCGCTACGCGTTCCAACAGTTTGAGCGTGTGAGTTCAACTTAAAGCTCAATATGATCAGGTTCTACCCATTCGCAAACTGCGTCCGCTCTTCATAAGTTCTGCTCTCTTCTCGACCGCCAGTGCAGCGCCCAACGCCCTGCTACAACCTTGGTCGGGGCCGTATGGCGGAGTTCCGCCGTTCGATCAGGCTTCACCTGCGCTACTCGCCCCGGCTCTCGAAGCCAGCATGACTGAGCATCTCGCCGAACTCGATCGCGTCGCCAACGAGCCGGCTGCACCGACCTTCGCCAATACCCTCGCAGCCATGGAACGCTCCGGACGAGCGCTCGATCGCGCCTTCACCGTGTACTACATCTTCGGTTCCACGCTGAGTGATGAGGCGGTGCAACAGGTCGAGCGCGATACCGAACCTAAAATGGCTGCCTTCCGCGACTCTATCACTCAGAACGAGAAACTCTTTTGTCGTATCGCGACCGTCTATGAAACCCGTGAAACCTGCGGTCTGACGGCGCAGGAGCAACGTCTCACCTGGCTCACCTACACCAACTTCGTTCGCGCAGGTGCGAAGCTTGATACCGGATCAAAGAAACGTCTCGTGGATATCAATCAGTCGCTAGCCGGTTTCTTCACCCAATTCAGCCAAAACCTGCTCGCCGAAGAAGGTGAACGCTTCACGGTCCTCGATAGCGAAGCCGATCTCGCGGGACTTTCCGCCTCCGTACGCACAGGTTTTGCTGCCGATGCCGAACGTCGAGGTCGCGGTGGAAAATGGATCATCGCCAACACCCGCTCCTCGGTTGAACCCTTCCTCACTTACTCAACGCGACGCGACCTGCGAGAAAAAGTTTGGCGGGTCTTCGTCAATCGCGGTGATAACGGCGATGCGCGCGATAACAACGCTATTATTGGTCAGATCCTGCGGCTGCGTGCCGAACGCCCGCGCCTGCTAGGTTTCGAAACTCACGCGCATTGGCGTCTCGAGAGCTCTATGGCTCGTACTCCGGAACGCGCCATGCAACTTATGGAAGCCGTTTGGACCCCAGCTGTCGCTCGTGTCCGTGAAGAAGTTGCGGCTATGCAGAGGATCGCCGACGCAGAAAGCGCGCGTATTACGATCGAGCCGTGGGACTACCGTCATTACGCCGAAAAAGTCCGAAAGGCGAAGTACGACCTTGATACCAACGAACTCAAGTCTTACCTGCAGCTCGAGCAATTGCGCGAGGGCATGTTCTACGTGGCGGGGGAACTCTTTGGCATGACCTTCACGGCCTTACCCGAAGGTAACGTCTCGGTCTACCACCCCGATGTCCGCGTCTGGCGCGTCGATAACAAAGCCGGTAAGTTCATCGGTCTGTGGTACTTCGATCCGTATGCGCGGGTCGGCAAGCAAGCGGGGGCGTGGATGAGCGCCTACCGAAACCAGGAGCGGTTCGATGGTGAGGTCAAAACCATCGTCTCGAACAATTCCAATTTCGTAAAGGGTAAACCCGGTGAACCGGTGCTCATCAGCTGGGATGATTCGGTCACGCTCTTCCACGAATTCGGACACGCACTGCACGGACTGTCCAGTGACGTGAACTATCCGAGTGTCTCCGGAACCAATGTCGCGCGTGACTATGTCGAATTCCCCTCGCAACTACTCGAGCATTGGCTACCGGTCAAGGAAGTGCTTGATCGCTTCGCCGTCCACCATCAGACGGGTAAGCCGATCCCGGCGGAGCTTGTCGCCAAGGTGGAGCGCGCGAAGACGTTCAATCAAGGTTTTGCCACCGTCGAATATCTGTCTGCCGCCCTCGTCGATATGAGGCTTCATCTGGCGGCACGGCCAGACTCTCGCATCGATCCAGATGCCTTCGAGCGTGAGACGCTCGCCAAACTGGGTATGCCGAAAGAGATCGTCGTGCGTCATCGAACCTCGCAGTTCGGTCACATATTTTCAGGAGACGGGTACTCGGCGGGCTACTATAGCTGTCTGTGGTCCGACACGCTCACCGCTGATGCTTGGGAAGCGTTCACGGAAGGCAAGGGTGCCTGGGATCACGGGATTGCAAAGCGCCTGCGCGACCATGTTTTCTCGGTCGGAAATACTGTCGATCCCGCTGACGGGTACCACTCTTTCCGCGGTCGCGACCCTCAAATCGAAGCATTGATGCGTAAGCGCGGTTTTGTTCCTACGTCCGCCTCCAGGCCATCCGCTCAATGAAACCCGCATTTTCCACGCCGTTGCGGGGTAACATTGCACCGAAATGCTCTAGGCATAAGTTTTGGTTGCCTTTAGAATTCGCAATGTCTTAAATCAACGAAAGATTAACTTATGGCCAAAAAAACCGCTCGTACTGGAAAGAAAACCCGTCGCAACGTCGCCCCTTGGACGGCTGCGGACGAAGCAAAGCTGCGTAAGCTCGCCGGAAAAATGCCGGCGTCCAAACTCTCAAAGCTTCTTGGCCGCTCTGTTGCTGCCATCACCTTCAAGGCATTTGCAATGAGATTATCGCTGCGTCTGCCGAGCAGCAACCGCGGTCGGCGCCTTAAGGGTCCACAGCGCCGCGGCTAAGCGTCCCTTGTCCAGATGTCGAACACGGAAAGGGCCCTCACGTAAGTGAAGGGCCCTATTCATCTGGTCATTTGTCTTTTATTTTCGGCGACTCGCGATCGCTCTCAAAAATAAACTCCGCTCTTTCCCAAGCGCTCGTCACACCTCGCAGACCGAGAAAGCCGCGACCAACAGAAAACTGTCGATCCCCCACACACTCTCCACCGATCGATCGTACGCGTAGAGCGTAATCACGATGATGACAGCGGCCATCGGCAAACCGAGCGCAGTAAACAGCAGCGCGATCAGCAACTAGACCAACGCCCACAAATTGCATCGGGTCTCGGCTGTAACATCAGGTAAAAGTAGCTCGAGCTGTCCTTAGATCAATCGGCGGGCCTGTTGAAGCGGCCGCTGATGTACATCAAATTTATCCCTGCGTCGGTCGGCGGGGCTTACCGCCGACTGTCCAGCACGCCGACGCTTAGCCCGATCCCGGCGGCGAACCCCACAGACTGCCTCGGAGGTTTTTGCTCAGAAAACTCCGCGCTGCAGGCCTTACCTTGAGCCTTGCCCTTGACTTGTTTTTAAAAATTACCCGTTGCGCTCGCACTGCTTGTACAACCTCGGAAAAGAATTTGGTCCTCGAATCGATTTTGTCAGGCTCTAACGAGGGCGTCCTGTACTGCTCGCCATGCGCACTCATCGACACGCGCTGCCGCTTCAAGATCACCCGGCTGCGCCTGCGGATCATCGACCCACTCACGTAACTGCGGACCCCCGTTGATGACGTCAATGGCCAGGCGCTCGTACTCGTATTCGTACGGAAAGTCTCGCCATAGCGGGTAGTCGGGCCAAAGCTTGCGAATCGCCTTGAATGCGAGGGCCTGCAGGCGCCACGGACGAAACGCGTGATGGTCGTACGCAGAATCATCGACGTGGATCTGTAGCCCGCTGCACAAATTACCCCCATGCTTGTGAAAAGTCGGCTCGAACCAACACGGCCGCAGCCGACAGCCGGCGAGCCACTGCGGCGCCATCTGTTGCATCGCCCGCAGCAAGGCATTTGCCTCGATGTCCGGCGCGCCGAAGAGCTCGAGCGGTCGAGTGGTTCCGCGGCCCTCAGAAAGCGTGGTGCCCTCGAGCATCACGGTTCCCGCGTAGGCGCGGGCCATGAAGAGGTTAGGCGCGTTGGGGCTGGGATTGATCCAGCTGCGCTCACCGACGGGCCAGCCCCAACCTGGCGCCTGCTCGGGTTGCCAGGCATGCATGCCGATCACCTGAAGCTCGACATCGAGCTTTAGGGTTTTCACGAACCAGCGAGCCAACTCACCGAGCGTAAGCCCGTGGCGCATGGGCATTTCGCCAGCACCGACAAAACTCTCCCAGCCCGGTCGCTGGGACAAGCCCTCAACGGGACGGCCTGCGGGATTGGGGCGGTCGAGCACCCATACAGCCTTACCGAGTCGAGCGGCTGCCTCGAGCAGGTATCGAAGCGTGGTGACGAAGGTGTAAATGCGGCAACCGAGATCCTGAAGGTCGATCAACACCAGGTCGCAATACTTAAGCATGGCTTCAGTCGGTCGACGTACCTCACCGTAAAGACTAAATACCGGGATACCGAAAACAGGATCGATGAAATCTGGCGACTCGATCATGTTGTCCTGTTTGTCACCGCGCAAACCGTGTTGCGGCCCGAATGCGACCGTGAGTTTGAGATTTTTTAGAGACGCGAGCGCATCGAGACTGTGCCGAAAATCAGCGGTCATTGAAGCCGGGTGGGCTAAAAGACCGATCCGTCGCCCCTCGAGCGGAGCGCGCAGTTCGGGCTCCTCAACGAGCCGATCAATTCCGAAGCGGATCATGGGATGTCGAGGGCTCTCAAAAAATTTTTGGGATGGTGAAAGTGTGGTCGGTCGATCGGGTGCCAGATCGCCCACAGAGAGATTCCCGCCACGGTTTCGAGGACGACTGTGGGGTATAACTGCGTAGACCCGCCGATCGCAATTTTCGGAATCGACACCTCAACCACGAGACGATGCAGAAAAGAATCGCCCAGCAGGTCGGGAATTTTTGACCTTAAGATATTAGATCTCACACTAAGTTCCTGAAGAGGGCCCGGCCAACGATGCGAGCGCATCCCTTGGAGCGGGTCATCGAAGGCATAGGATGCGAAGTCCCCTGCCGGAGAAAAGTTAAACTCCAAATAGGGTCCCGGCTGCTGCGGATCGCGGATGAATAGTTCGCAGCACGTTTGAAACCAGAGCTCGTCGTGTCGACCGGGGCGCTCACCACGCAACGTAGGCACCTTGATAGCCAAGCGAGATCGTATGTCGTAGATCAACCTTAATTCTTTGATCGTCGAGATCACTTGCACCGTCACGACACCCACTGCACCCAAGTCACCGCACACCGGGTGCGTCACGAGATTAAGCGTCTTAGTATTTGCGTCTGCTGCGGTCGAGCGCGTGGCTGAGGTTGCGCTCATGATCGCCGACCCGCCACCACCGGCACCTGCCAGACGCCGTAGCTATTCGGATCACGGATCGTCGCGATGATGGCATCGAACATTTCTCGCACTTCACCGACAGCCATGCCAGAGTGCTCGGCAAGCGGTGCCGAATATCCATCGCGCCATGCCGAGAGAATGCCTGCGAATTCCTCGCGAGGTCCCCGCTCGGTATCGAGGGTCAAATACTGAATGCCAAGATGGGTAAACCCGAGTGTACGCATCATCGGAAGCGTCCGTCGTCCGACCCGCGCATCGGTACCGGTCGCCTTCGTGAAAGGGACTACCGCACGGTGCCATAGTTGGTCGGGATCCACGCCGCCGCGCTCCGGAAAGTGCAGCATGCCGTAATCCTCACTCAGCACATGCGCCCAAGCGCCGTGGCGCAGCACTCGATAAATTTCGGACAGCATGCGCTCGGGCTGCGGCACCATTTGAGTCACGTGACGACAGACGACGAGATCGAAATATTCGTCCGGGAATCGAAGAGCAAACCCATCACCCTGCTCAAACGTCACTGCCGCTTCGCGACCTAAGGCTCGCTGACGTGCTACGGCCAGCAACTCGGGCATGAGATCGACGCCAATAACGGACTCAGCGCCCGGAAATATTGCAGCCAGCCGCAAAGTTACCTCGCCTGTTCCGCAACCCAGATCGAGGATACGGGCATCCCGCGGTAGTGCATACCGGGAAAACAACTTCGATTCCTGCGGCCACAATGCTTCGATTTGGTGTTGAAGCGTTCTCAGCATGGACTCGTCCGCCATCTGGGCCGCTTGAGGATTTTGTTGGGAAGCGTTCGTCATAAACCCCCAAATGATAGGTCAACAATGGGAGAATAAGGGCGCCGACAAGGATGGTCGGAACATCACCATGAATGCCGTCCTCGCCGAACTGCCTTTGTTCGCTCAACCGGAGAGCGTCACACCCCGCATTCGGGAGATCCCGTACAACTACACGTCCTTCTCCGATCGAGAGATCGTCATACGGTTGCTGGGCGCAGAGTCTTGGGGCCTTCTCGACGAACTGCGTGGTGAGCGCCGTACTGGCCGCTCTGCCAGAATGCTGTACGAGGTTCTCGGCGATATCTGGGCCGTGCAGCGTAACCCCTATCTCGAGGACGACCTTCTCGATAACCCGCGTCGTCGACGCCTACTAATCGAGGCACTTGAGCACCGGCTCAACGAAATCGACAAACGCCGCGAATCGGACGGTACCGCTCTCGATCGCGAGCGCAATCGCAAGGTCGGTCTTCTACTCGAGGCCGCCGAACGCTCCGTCGACGCCTTTGCCGAGTCGTTCGAGGTTGCGCGAAAACTTCGCGCTCGAGCCCGACGTTTACTCGGCAAGCACACGCGTGCCGATGCCCTACGCTTTGACGCCTTTGCACGCGTCTCTCACGTCACCGATGCCACGGATTGGCGCGTCGAATACCCCTTTGTCGTCATCTGCCCCGCCGCCGAGGACGAAATACCGGGGCTCGTGAAGGCTTGCATCGAGCTTGGACTCAGCGTGATCCCGCGCGGCGGCGGAACGGGCTACACCGGCGGTGTCGTACCGCTCACGCCTCTCTCGGCGGTCATCAATACCGAGAAACTCGAGCGTATCTCCGAGGTCGAGCACGTCGCACTACCGGGTCTCGGTGAGCCGGGCGCAGAGCGACGCATCCCGACCGTATTCTCGGAAGCTGGCGTTGTCACTAAACGTGTTGCCGATGCTGCTGAACGTGCGGGCTTCGTATTTGCGGTCGATCCCACCTCCATCGACGCCTCGTGCATCGGCGGCAACATCGCCATGAATGCGGGCGGCAAAAAAGCCGTACTTTGGGGCACGGCGGTCGATAACCTCGCTTGGTGGCGTATGGTCGACCCTGACGGTAACTGGCTCGAGGTCGAACGCGTCGGCCATAATCTCGGAAAAATCCATGACGCTCCGGAAGTGGAGTGGCGTCTGACGTGGAAGGACGGCCGCGAGCCTGCCGATCCAGCAAAGATTTTGCGCTCCGAAACGTTACGGATGCCGGGTTCGATGTTTCGCAAAGCGGGACTCGGCAAAGACGTCACGGACAAATTTTTGGGTGGTCTGCCCGGAATTCAAAAAGAGGGGTGCGACGGCCTGATTACCGCAGCACGGTGGATCGTCCACCGCATGCCGCGCTACAGCCGCACCGTCTGCCTCGAATATTTTGGTCAGGCACGCGAGGCCATCCCCTCAATCGTCGAGATTATCGATCATCTGGCGGCAGCCGACCGCGCCTCTGGTGTCAAACTCGCCGGTCTCGAACATCTCGATGAGCGCTATCTCAAGGCTGTGGGCTACGTCACCAAGAGCAAGCGCGGCCAGCTACCGAAGATGGTCCTAATTGGCGACATCGTCGGCGAGGACGAGTCTGCTGTGGCGCGCGCCACCTCCGATGTCGTGCGTATCGCTAATGGGCGTGATGGCGAGGGCTTCATCGCCGTGGGTGCCGATGCGCGTAAGAAATTCTGGCTCGATCGCGCCCGCACCGCTGCAATTGCCCGCCACACCAACGCCTTCAAGATCAACGAAGATGTGGTCATTCCGCTGCCGCGTCTCGGCGATTACACCGATGCCGTCGAACGGATTAATATCGAACTCTCCATCGCCAATAAACTTCGGCTTACCGATGCGCTCGAGGAATATCTGCGCACCGAGCTACGTCCAGGCAAAACGGGCGATGCTGAGCTCGATGCCCTCTCCCACGCCGAGATCCTTGCCGATCGTCCGTGGCGTGCCCGCAAACTTGTCATTGAAGTTCGAAGCCGCTGGAAGCAACTTCTAAACGATCTCGATGCGCCGCTCGACGGACGGAACGTCTTTGCCGCACTGCAAGATCGCAGTCTGCGCGTGTCCTGGAAGCACGAACTGCGCGATCCGCTCGCCGAAATCTTTGCTGGGGATGCCTTCTCGCCCATTCGTACTGAGTTACAGGCTATCCATCAGCGCGTGCTCAAAGGTCGTGTGTGGATCGCTCTGCACATGCACGCAGGCGATGGCAACGTGCACACCAACATTCCGGTCAACTCCGACGATTACCAGATGCTGCAAGAGGCCAATATCGCCGTCGCACGCATTATGAAAATCGCCCGAGATCTTGGCGGCGCGATCTCGGGCGAGCACGGCATCGGCATTACCAAACTTGAGTTCCTTACCCTCGAGGAAACGGCAGGCCTGCGCGACTACAAGCGCTGTATCGATCCCGAGGGTCGGTTTAACAAGGGCAAGTTACTGCCCGGCGGCGATCTCAGCCGCGCCTACACGCCAAGCTTCAATTTGCTCAGTCATGAGTCGCTCATCATGCAGCAGTCGGATATCAATACGATTTCGACTGCAGTCAAAGATTGTCTGCGTTGTGGTAAGTGCAAGCCCGTCTGTGCGACGCACGTGCCGCGCGCTAATCTGCTCTACAGTCCACGCGATAAAATTCTTGCGACAGAATTGCTCATCGAGGCATTCCTTTACGAGGAGCAGACGCGCCGCGGGGTCTCCATCCGGCACTGGGATGAGTTCGGGGATGTTGCAGACCATTGCACCGTCTGTCACAAGTGCGAAACGCCCTGCCCCGTCGACATCGACTTCGGTGACGTGTCCATGGCGATGCGCGATCTGTTGCGTCGCATGGGTAAAAAGCGTTTCAACCCGGGGACGGCGGCCTCGATGGCCTTCCTTAACGCCACAAAGCCAGAGATGATCAAGCTCGTCCGCAAGGGTTTGATCGAGTGGGGCTTCAAAGCCCAGCGGCTCGGACATCAAGTGCTGAAGGCCTTGGCCAAACCGCAGGTGCAGGCGCCGCCCGCCACTACCGGCAAGGCGCCCATACGCGAGCAGGTCGTGCACTTCGTCAATCGACGAATGCCCGCGGGCGTGCCCAAGAAAACGGCGCGTGCCCTGCTCGATATTGAAGATCGTGATTACGTCCCGGTGATCCGTAACCCGAAGACCACCGCAAGTGACGCCGAAGCGGTCTTTTATTTCCCAGGCTGCGGCTCGGAGCGCTTGTTCTCGCAGGTCGGTCTCGCCACTCAAGCGATGCTCTGGCACGTCGGCGTACAAACCGTCCTGCCACCGGGCTATCTTTGTTGCGGCTATCCGCAACGCGGGTCGGGCGATTTCGATAAGGCACAGAAGATGATCACGGATAATCGCGTGCTCTTCCATCGCGTCGCCAATACCCTCAACTATCTCGATATCAAAACGGTCGTGGTGAGCTGCGGCACCTGCCTCGATCAGTTACAGGGTTATGAGTTCGATAAGATCTTCCCCGGTTGTCGTATCGTCGACATTCACGAATACCTCATGGAAAAAAGCGTACGTATCGAGGGCGTCACGGGTGTGCGCTACCTCTACCACGACCCATGCCACTCGCCGATAAAGAGCTACGAACCCCTCAAGGTGGTCAATCAGCTCGTTAACTCCGATGCGAATGGTCGTGTTGCTAAAAACGATCGCTGCTGCGGGGAGTCCGGCACGTTCGCCATCGCACGACCTGATGTTTCCACGCAGGTACGCTTCCGTAAGGCCGAAGAAATGCAGAAGGGCGCACGTGCTGTACGTGCCGACGGATTCACCGGCAAGGTCAAGGTGCTCACGTCATGTCCGTCCTGCCTGCAGGGACTTAAGCGCTACGAGGATGAAACCGCCCTCGATGCCGACTACATCGTCGTCGAGATTGCCAAGCACGTGCTCGGCGACAACTGGATGCGCGACTACGTCGAGCAAGCCAACACCGGCGGCATCGAACGCGTATTGGTTTAAAGCAGATGACGCAAGAGGCGTTCAGTGGCGGGCGCTTAGAGTGCCTTACGGAACGTCAAGTTGATGCGAACGCCGCCCTCGGGCTTTTGGACGGCGTGATAGCCCTTTCGAGCCGCCCCACCCCAAACTAGTACATCCCCCGGTAGCAGCCGAATCTTCACCGGTGAGCCGCGACGCGCGGCGCCGTACCAAAGAAATGTGGCAGGGGTACCGAGCGTTACGGATACGATGGGCTGAGAAAAATCGCGCTCGTCCGCATCGCGATGCGCCCCCATCTGCGCCGAAGGGGCGTAACGGTTAATGAGACAAGTGTCCGGTTCGAAAGGACCGAAGCCTGCAGCCATCGAGGCCCCGTGTGCGAGAGCGGCAAAAGTCGACGGCATCGCAGGCCATGCTCGACCGTTTGCCGGATCGAGCCGCTCGTAGCGATAACCCTGCGAGTCGCTGTACCAGCCGCAACGTCCACAACTCGTCATGGTGGCCGACATCGGGCGACCGCCCGGGGTTTTTAGGTGCCGAAACGGCGCGGCGGCCGAGATCATCTCGACCGCCGCGTTCAGTTGTTGGGTCGTCGCCGCGAATCCGTGCAAAAGCACGACCTCGGGCACGACCTCCGTGAGTGTCAAATGATCAGAAGCCGAACGTCACCCGACCGTAGACAAAGCGACCGGAGCGACCGAAGGGTGAGAGCTGTGGGAACGCCACCGCACCCGTCGAGTTGAGGCCGGGTGGTATCGGATCCGGATACTCGTCAAAGACGTTATCTGCACCGATTGCGAACTTAATCCGATCGTTAAAGGCGTACCGGGCCTCAAGATCGACCAACGTCTTCGCTGACATCAGAAAGTCTGGAGCCGTGACGGTCGGCACGTTCTGCGCTTGGAGCGCATCACCGTAGTGCGTCGCACGCGCTGTCACCCCAAAGTCGCCCTGAGTCCACGACACGGAGAGCGCAAACTTATCCTCCGGTGCACCCCTCTCGAAAGTGAGGCGATTGTTACGATCAAACAGAACCGGCGCCGGACTCAAAGCCGCCAGTTGCGCAGTCGTCGGGACCTTTGTCACCTCGGTGTCGTTGAAGTTAGCGGTTGCTGTGAAGTCGACGCGGCCACCCGACTCAAGCTTGATCGGGTAGTTGAACACCACATCGAGGCCTTCGGTCGTCGTATCGACACCGTTGAGGAAGAATCGACCGCCACCAATCGCCACAAAACCTTGGTTTGTCAGGAACGTCCGCACGCCTGCCGAGATTAAGTTTTCGGACAACACGATACGATTCTCAAGCTCGATCTTGTACGCATCGAGCGTCAAACTCGCCCCTTCACCGAAGCGAAACACCACACCCACAGAGACGTTGGTGGAGTCCTCCGAGTCGAGCGGCTTCGCGCCAAGGGCGGTCGCGACCGCCGAGGTGGCCGGGAACGTCGTGACATCAAACGGCACACCGCTCACAAAGTTGGTAGAAGTCGTCGTGAAAAACTGCTGCTGCAGCGACGGCGCGCGGAAGCCGGTCGAGTACGAGGTGCGTACCGCTACGGAGTCGCTAAAGTTGTAGCGAGCTGCAACCTTCCCGGAAACATTGCCGCCGAAGTCCGAGTAGTCCTCCGCACGGATCGCAATCGAGCCAAGCAGCTGCTCAGTTATATTCGCCTCAAGATCGATGTAGGCACCGACCGCCTCACGACTCTCGTCGACCACATTTTTGGGCTGAAAACCTGGGAACACCTGAGCACCGGATGCAGTCGGGGCTCCGTTTAAGAGGACGCCACCATTTCGGTAGGAATCCGGCTCACCTGCAGTGATGCTATAAGTCTCTTGGCGGGCCTCAATCCCTAAGGCGAGGTTTAGCGGCGAAGCCAAACCCGACACCTCAAGCGAGCGCACACCCGAGAGGTTGAAGACGGTTTGTTCGTGATCAAAACCACCCGCATCAAACGATGTCTTGCTCGCCGCACCAATCGAGCGGTTGAGCGTGTTGACGATGGTGTACATCATCTCGTTGTAGCCATAGACCACCGAGGCGTCCATGTCCCACTCTCCCATCTCCCAACGCGAACCAAAACCAAGCGAGTAATCGGTGACATCTGGCTGGAGTTTCGGCAGGAAGCCGTCAGGGTAAATCGAAATTACATTCCGCCCGTTCGGATCGTCAGCTAGACGCTGAAACCCTGCCGACAAGGCCGAACGGTCTTGATAACTCGCCCAACCGTAAAGACTCCTTGATTCACTCAGGTCAACCCCCGCATTCGCAAAAAGCGTCGTCTGCTGAACCTCGGGCTCCCCATACCACTGGCTAAAGCGGTTGAAGGTCTGCTCGCGCGGGTCGAACGAAGTGGCAACGGCCGGATTGAGCAACGGGTACTGCCGGCGCATGTCGTAGCCGCCGCGCTCGGTCCGCGCTTGATCTTTGTACTCAGCCGAGATCGTCAGGAACCCTGAATCGCCAATCGAAAAGCCTTTCCAACCACCGACTGTCAGGATTTCCCCATCGTTGACGCCGCGTTTCAGCACGCTCGGCGCAGACCACGTCGCACCGGCTGGCGCTGTACCGACCAAGGTGCTGTATTCAGAATCCCGCTCGCCGTAACTGAGCGTTAACTCGCCGCCATCGCGGTCTTCGCGCATACGCAAGTTGATAACGCCGGCGATGGCATCCGACCCGTATTGCGCCGACGCGCCGTCGCGCAACACTTCGATCGCGCGCACGGCGGAATTAGGGATGGTGTTGAGATCGACCGCAGCCGAACCGCGACCGATAGTGCTGTTCACGTTGACCAGCGAAGCGGAGTGACGGCGCTTCCCGTTAACCAGTACCAGCGTCTGATCGGGCGCAAGCCCGCGAAGCGCGGCAGGGCGTACCGTGTCTGTTCCATCTGCCAGCCCTGGACGAGGGAAGTTAAACGAGGGCAGCGCCACAGAAAGCGATTGATTAAGTTCGGATACTCCAATGTTCGTGAGCGCTTCGGACGCTACGATATCGACGGGGACAGCCGTGTCGAGCGCTGAGCGGTTCGCCACGCGTGTACCGGTGACAACGACTTGCTCGAGTTCCTCGGCGCCGCCTTGCGCGGGATTTTGAGCAAACGCACCCTGCGAGATTGCAGCGACTACAAACATTGCAACGATTTTGACGCGCATGAACTGCTCCTGACGGGAGGACGGGTTGAAATCCAACTTGAGAGTTAACCGCAAAAGCCTTGAGACCTCAACGTTTTAAGATGTTGTGTTCTCACAACATCTTATAAGACGCCGCAGGCCCGTCGTTTCTTCGTCTGCTAGTGGAGCAGCGCCCCGACAGATTTGTTGCGGGAAACCCACGATCGCTGGCTCAAGCTATATTCTTCGACGTTTGTCATTTAACATTTAACGAGCGTTGGAGTATTTTGCTGGTTGGAGTATTTTGCTGATTGAATAATCCTAAGGGCCAAGTCGTCCGTCATCGGTGGTTCAAGTCAAAGGGGTCTGACAACCAAGGGGTCCGATAATGAAGAGATTTTCGATTGCTGGTCTCGCCGTCTCGATCACACTGCTTCCGGGCGCTGCCATCGCTCAAGGCAGCGACGGCTTAGAGGAGGTTGTCGTCACCGCCACTAAGCGCGAACAGACTTTGCAGGATGTTCCTGTCGCAGTCTCGGTCACAACCGTCGAGACCATCGACAAAGCCTCAATTCAGGACGTCACCGATCTCGCCTCGATCGTCCCGTCGCTGCGCGTCACGACGTTGCAGACCTCTACGAACACCAACTTCATCATCCGCGGTTTCGGTAACGGCGCGAATAACCCCGGCATCGAGCCCTCGGTGGGTGTGTTCGTGGACGGTGTCTATCGCTCGCGCTCAGCCGGCGCCATCGGTGATCTCGTCGATGTGGCCCGCGTCGAAGTGCTGCGGGGCCCGCAGAGCACGTTGTTCGGTCAAAACGCCTCAGCCGGCGTCATCAGCATCATCACTCAAAAGCCGCAGTTTGAGTCAGCGGACAATCCGCGCGGAGGAAGCGGTTTAATTGAGGCGACCATCGGGAACTACAACCAACGAATCCTTAAAGGTAAATTGACCGGTCCGATTAGCGATTCGGTTGCGTACAGCGTCACTGGGGTTTTGAATCATCGCGACGGCTACTTCCTCAACCAGCGCGACAACACCGACTTCAATGATCGCGATCGCTGGGATTTACGTGGTCAGCTTCTTTGGCGAGCAAATGACTCAACCGAGGTTCGTTTCATCGCGGATTCGAGCAAGATCAGCGAGGTCTGCTGCGGGGTCTCCAATCTGGTGAACGGCCCGACGGGTCAGTTAGCTGCGCTCGCTGCCGGCCAGCCGCAAAACAGAGTGCTCTACCCGGGCACAGCCGGGGCTGGAAAACCCTTTGACCGTGCAACGTATGCCAACAAAAAGCCATTCAATATCGTCAAGAATACCGGTGCTTCGGTAACTGTCGATTGGGAAGTCAACGATGCGTTCGATTTCACCTCGATCACCGCGGTGCGCGGTCAAAAAACCGACTTTGACTACGACTTCGACTTCACGGGCGCGTTGCTGGGTACGATCAACCGTAACCTCGGCGACATCGATACCTTGACTCAAGAATTCCGAATCAGCTTCGACAACGGCGGCGAGCTTCGCGGCCTTCTCGGCGCCTATCTAATGCAAGAAGACCTGAAGTACTCCAACGAAATCCGGATTGGTGATCACTTCCGTTCCTACGCGTCTTTGCTCGCCACGGCGCCAAGCGGTGCACCGAATCCGCTCTTCCTCGCAGGCGTTGAGCAAAATCTCGCACCCTTTGGACCCACTCTGGCGGGATCAATCTCCCCGAATTGCAATGGCTGTACGTTCGCGGCCGGTAGTTTGTTTCGAAGCGGAACGGGGAATCTCATCAGCGCCGCTCAGGATACGGACGCGAACACGCTCTTCGGTCAGCTCGATTTCGACCTGACGGAGCGGCTCACGGCGACGGTCGGACTCGCCCACACGAGCACCGATAAGGTGATCAACTTCAGCCAGAGCACGAACGAGGTCTTCTCATCGATCAACCTAGTGACCCTCGGTTTCGCCGCGGTTCAAGGAAGTCTGCTCACGAATCCAGCGCTCGAGCCGTTTCGTGCATTGGGGCTGCTGACTCCCGCAGTCGCCGCCTCGATCGCAGATCGGGCGAGCGTTGCTGACGGCACTCGCGTCCCGTGCGCAGCGACCGGGCTTCCCGGGGTCGCTCCGATCTGTAATCCCTTCATTGGCTTGTATGCTTTGCAGTTCCTGCATCCGATCGTCCCCTACTCCGATCGCTCTGAGGACAGCGAGGAGACCTATACCGTTCGTCTCGCGTACGAAGCAAGCGATGCAGTGTCGGTCTACGGCGGCATATCGACAGGTTACAAGGCGACGTCTTGGAACCTCTCGCGTGACAGCAAGGATCCTCTTGCCACGGCGGCCCGTTCGCCGCTCGGCGGCGCAGTCAACCCTTGGTACCCCCGCTCCGGCACGCGCAAGGCGGAGCCTGAGAAATCAACGGTCGTCGAACTCGGCCTAAAGGGGCGCTGGGAGACGTTCGCGATCAACGTCGCGGTGTTTGACCAAAATATCGAAGACTTCCAGACTAATCTCTTTACGGGCACCGGCTTTAACCTTGCAAATGCCGGCAAGCAGTCCACGAAGGGCATTGAAATCGATACGAACTGGCGGCTGAGCCGACAGTGGCAGGTCGACCTCGCCGGCACGTTCCTCGATCCCAAATACGATTCGTTCGTCGGTGCCGAAGGCCCAACCGGTCCAACTGATCTGTCAGGTCGTAAACCCGCCGGTATCCACGAGCAGAGCATCTCGCTCGGCGTGAACTATCTCTGGTCGTTAAGTGGAGTCGACGGGTTTGTTCGCGCCGACTATCTCCATGAAAGCAAAGTGCAGCTCACTGAAAACGTCTCAAAAGCGGTCGCTGGGCGTGAGGTCAACACCCTAAACGCGAGCATCGGCGTTAAGGCGGCCGGGTTCGACGTCCTCGTTTGGGGTCGCAACCTCAATGACGATGAGTACCTGCTCAGTGGTTTCCCCTCGGTTGCCCAGGCAGGCAGCTTTTCGGCGTATCCGAACCAGCCGCGCACCTTCGGTGTGACGTTGCGCAAAGAGTTCTGATCGGATCCCGCTCCGGTTGCGTCAAAGGGCGGTCGTGGCAACTCGACCGCCCTTTTTTATTAACCGGACATTACAAAGCGTTAAAACCAGATTGCCTCAACGCTCGCGGGCCCGTTGCTCGCTGGCCACGACAGAACACCCGTCCCTCAAATTCTGAGACGTTCCGGGGGTATGCCGTTAGGGTTTCGATCGTGATATCTTGCTGGTGAGGCCCGACTCGGGTCGGTGTTGCGAAAACACAAGATTGCAGCGCTTTTTTTTGAGAAGATGACGTTTTTGGGGAGGAATGCATCGTGATAACTATTCGGACAGCGGTTAAGCGATCAAACTGGAGTCTTTCCCTCGCACTTGGCATCGGGCTCGCCTTGTCCTCAGCGGATGCGAGCGCTCAGCAAGGCTCGTCGAGCGAAGGTGCAGGCGTTCTTGAAGAGGTCGTCGTTACGGGATCGCGCATCCGCCGAGACACGCCGGTAAATAACATTGCGGTGACCGAAATCGATGCAGGCCAAATCGAGGTTCGTGGTTTCGTCAACCCGATCGAAAGTCTCGAGCAGCTCCCGTTCGTTGAGGTCGGGGTTAACAATCGCGGAACCTCCACGCAGTTTGGTGATAACAACGCCTACATCAACCTTTACGGACTCGGCTCACAGCGCTCGCTAACGCTCATCGACGGTCGCCGAATGGTGTCCTCCATTCAAGGAACGGTTTTCAACACCGAAAATAGGACGGGCTCTCAGGTCGACCTCACGATTATCAATCCGTCAATCATCAAAGCCACTCAGGTGCGCACCGTGGGTTCGGGCGCTGTCTACGGCGCTGACGCTGTCGCCGGTGTGGTGAATGTCATTCTCGATCGTGAGTTCAAGGGACTCAAGGTCACGACACAGTACGGCGTTTCCGATCGCTCGGATGGCACCTCCAAGCGCGCTTCGATTGCCTGGGGCGATGAACTGTTTGATGGGCGAGCAAACCTGGTGCTCGCCGGGGAATACTTTGAGCAGGACCCGGTGTACCTTGGACCTAACCGTCCTTGGTCTTTAGTCGGTTCTGTCTCCAATCCGCTGAGCGCCTCAAATTCAGATGGCGTTCGGGACAGCATTTTCGTGCTCAATCCGATTTCGCTGCAGATTCCGCTCGGCGGCCGACTGGACATGCGGCAAACCAATGCTGCTAGTACGGCCTTTCAGTTCTTTCCAGCTTTCTGTACGCAAGCGGCAGGAAAAACCGGTGGCGGCACTCACGGTGGACTCGCTGCCTGTAGCGCATTTACTACCGCACGGGGTGCAGCACCCTACCAGTTCGCGATCGCGAACCCGACACTCACTGGTCTTAACCCGCTGGCGTTCGTCGGCACCTTCGGTCTCACCTCCGCCTTCCCGGCGATTCCCACCGCAGCGGGCTCGCCCGAAGCGCTCGCCGGGCTGAACCGGATCGCCCTGCCAAGAGTCTTCGACGGCGCGGGTAATCCGGTTGCCTTAAACCTTGGTAACTACCTGCCGCCCAACTGGGCTGCCGTATCTTCGGCAATCGATTCTGGGGGGTTCGATACGCTTCATCTGAACACGCTGATCGCCGGTCAGGAGCGATACAACTTCAACGCGTTTTTCAAGTTTGAGCTGACGCCCGCGATCTCGTACAAGGGCGACGTGTTGTATTCGAGGATCGACAACCTTCAAGCCGCGGACAATTTTCAATCCAATTCGCCAGCGGCGTCGTTCACCGCGGGTAACGCGGGCATCCCGATCTATTACGAACAAAATCCGTTCGTCACGGCGGGAACGCGCGCGTTCATTAATTCGGTGGTCGCAGCTAATCCGACGAACCCGTTCTTGTTGCTCAACAACCAGCGTGTGTTTTATCTGCAGCGCTCGCTCGCTGACATCACAGGTTCGTTGAATGGGCAGATCACGAACTTTGAGGGTAACTTGTCAGAGACTTTCGCGACGGGACACACGCTCGGCGGCGACCTTGATTTTGCCGATCGTGATTTTTATTGGGAGGCGACCCTTGGCTACAGCACCAATAAAAGTGAGAACGCCGCACCGAACGATATCTTAGATATCGAGTTTGCGTTGGCGACCGATGTCGTCACGAACCCGGCCACCGGGCAACCGGTCTGCCGTCAGCAGTTGTTGGCCGCTCCGGAAGCCATCAATGTCCGCAATCCCTACCTAACGAATATCAATATCGCAACGGGTATTGTGCCGACCAAGGCTCAGATCGATGCCTGTAAGCCCCTCAACCTCATGGGCTCCGGCCTCGCGTCCAAGGAAGCGATCGACTACGTCATCACAAAAAATACGTCGGAGAATAAGGCGGCGCAACGGTATATGTCGTTGCAGTTCGGTGGCGAGATCCTCGAGTTGCCGGCGGGGAAAGTGCTCTTCAACACTGAAGTCCAACGTCGCAGAGAGGAGCTCACGTTCTCCCCTGGTCGATCCTTTTTGTTGGGTCTCGGGCGTACCACGATCGGCCAGCCGAGCGACGGTTATTCCGAGACCACCGAGGGTGGCCTCGAAATCAGTGTGCCCTTGTTCGGGGGTGAGACCTCGTTCCCGATGCTGCGGCAGTTGCAGTTCGACGCCGCGGTTCGTCGCGTCGAGCGCGAGGGTGAGGGCACACCGAACGGGATTCTCAATCCACGCGTTAAGTCGGTGGACGAGGGAGTTACCATCGACAATATCGGCGGGCTGTGGGCACCGTTTGAGTGGTTAGCATTCCGCGGTAACAAGTCAAGCTCCGTCCGGTCTCCCTCGCTCGTCGAATCGCTTGGGGCGCCGCAAACCGGCTTCTCGGGATTGGCGGGTCTGTTCCCGTGTAATGCATCCAATCGTAACTCCGGTCCCGCGAGTGGCATTCGGATCACCAACTGCAATGCCTTCGAGGCTCGGCTCGGGTTACCGGCAGGGACGTTTGCTAGCCTCCAAACTCCGGGCGGAACTGTGCCGGCAGGGGTGGCGGGTAGCCCGTCTGTTTTAAATGAAACGTCGGACGCCTGGACGCTCGGCCTCGTCATGAAGTTCCCGGCGATCGAGGGCCTGCAAATCGAGATGGATTATGTTGACATCCGTATCGATAAACAGATTGCTCTCACGTGGCTCGGCGGCTCGTGCTTCGACCAGCCCGACTTCCCGGTGAGCTTGATCGGTGGCAATTCGGCGTGTGAGTCGCTGACCTTGGCCGTTGGCACGGGTCCGGGTGGTTTAACCGGTCCGTTCACCATCCCGGCGACGAATATCATCACGGGCAGCCCGATCGCGCCGCCTGCGATCCTCGGTGCCCCGGCCTCCGTTCAAGCGCCGTATTCCATCGCGACCGCTAAGTTCTCCAACGTCAACGCGGGATCCACCTGGCTGCAGGGATTTAACGGCAAGATCGGCTGGCAGTTCGGTATCGGCGATGCGTTGGAATCGCTCGGTTTTCAGGGCCGCCCATGGGGTGATATGCGCTTGGACGCGTACATTTATTACCTCGATCGGGTGCGCACGTCCTCGTCGGGAACTTTTGGCGTGGATACCACCCATTTGCGTGGCCGTGCGGGTTGGGAAAAAATTCAATCCCGACTGGACGTTGCCCATCGGATGGGACGCTTCTCGCACGTGGTACAGATGTTCTATACGGGTCGCTCGAATGCCAACCCGTTTCTGAACCCGGCGCTGCTGCCGGACCAGGCTGAGTCGTTCTTCCGGCCGCGATTCAAATACTTTAACTACAACGTGGGTTACGAGATCTCCGATAAAATTACAGCTCGCGCGGTCGTCAATAATGTGTTTGACGATCAGTTGCAACCGCAGTTTGGTCTCCCCGGCGACAGCTTCGGGCGCAACTACTTCTTTCGGGTCGACGCCCGCTTCTAAGCGTCCCTCCCGATCGCGAACGATCGACAAACCCCGGCGGATCCTCTGGTCCGTCGGGGTTTTCCTTTTGCGAGGCCGCAGATGATCAAAACGACCATCGCCCATGGCGGGCGCGACATATTCCTCGCACGCGATGGAACACTACTTGCCGTGTATGACTGGCCGGTCGCCGGCGCCCCCCTCACCGCGCTGATCGTCCACGGTCTCGGCGAACACGCGGGTCGCTACGAACTGCTTGCCCGATGGCTCAACTCAAAGGGCGTTGCCGTGCGTGCGTACGATCAATTCGGGCATGGGCATTCTGAAGGACCGCGCGGGGGTTTGTTGCGAGAGGGCCAACTCCCCGAGCATCTCAGCGAATTGGCTGCTGCGACGAGGACCGAGCAATCCTTCGTAGGCCGACCGTTCGTCTTGATCGGCCACAGCCTGGGCGGACTCGTCGTCGCTTCGGCAATTCGGCGAGGTCTCGTCGCTCCGAAACTGACCGTGCTCTCCTCGCCTGCACTCGCCGTGCGCATGGCGTCGTGGCAACGTGCCGCCGTCAAAATACTACCCCGCCTCGCGCCAACGCTCACGCTCGGAAACGGACTCGATCCCACCAAGCTCTCGCACGACGCCCAAGTGGTAGCCGACTACCTCAGCGACCCACTCGTACACGATCGAATCTGTGCGTTACTCGGCGCGTTTATCGCAACCGAGGGTGAAGCGATTCGAGCGTCAGCGCCCACGTGGCAAACGCCCACCTGCCTGCTCTATGCAGGCGACGACCGCGCCGTCGATCCCGCAGGCAGTCGCGAGTTTGCTGCAGCAGCGCCATCCGGCATCGTTAAAGCGCAGTGCTTCCCTGCGATGTATCACGAAATCTTTAATGAACCTGATCGCGCGCTTGTGCTCAGCGGCCTCGAAAAAGCGCTCGCTGCCGTGGCATAAATAGCGCCCAGACGATCGCCGCAGACACGGCAATGGCGCCCGAAATGGCGGCTGTACGTACGCCCTCGGTGATGCGCTCTTCACCGAGAAATACACCGACCGCGGCCCAAACAAAAACCGCGCCATACACGGCGTTTCGCGTCACCGCGACCATCCACACATACACTCCCGTGGCACCGCAGACCGTAGCGAGCGCCCAGGCGTCCATCGACAGTCCGAACGGATACCAGCCGAGATCGAAGAACAGCGTAGCCAGGTTCACGAGGGTGGCGGTGGTGATCCAGCCAAAGTAGAGGGCGAACACCCCATCGACACAGAGAAACTCAACGACCGAAGGCGTAGAGAGCCGACGCAAGCGCGTGAAGATCACGATGAGCGTGGCCAGAATGAACAACATAATCTCGACACTCAACAGCACTTGCCGGTAGTGCCAGGCAAAAATCCAAGCGGCGTTGCCCAGTGCATTGAGAAGGTACGGGTTGGTGATCGAAGAGAGGCGAGCACGAATTTGGGGCGAGCCTCGCCACGCCGAAATCCCGAACGCGAAAAGGCCGAGGTAGATGACGGCCCAAATCGAGAACACCCAGCCCGGTGGCGTAAATCCAGTCGGATAAAGCCGCGAGAGCTCGCCTGTGTTCAGGCCGTTGATCGGCACAATGTTGGCCGCGGCGTTCACGATAAGTACCATGATCGTGGCGAGCAGCGGAAAGTAGGAGCGATCCATATGACAACCTCTTGGCGTGCCATCATACTCCTCTCGCTGCTCGGGCTAGGAGCTTGCTCGACGATGACGCTAGACGGCCGCCCTATCGACACCCGTTACCAAAGCACCAATCACGATAGCCGGGTGCGTTATTTGATCCTGCACTTCACGCAGCTCGACTTCGACCGCTCAGTAACCGCCCTCACCCGCGCCGACGGCCCCCGCCGAGTCAGCAGCCACTACCTCATCGGATTGACGCCCCCGACGATCTACCGACTGGTCGATGAAGATCGTCGCGCTTGGCATACGGGGCAAAGTTTTTGGCGCGGAGAGACCCAACTCAACGCCAGCTCCATTGGCATCGAAATCGTCAATATGGGCGATGATGCCGCGCCCGGGGTCAAATTCGTCGACTACCCACCCGCCCAGATCGACGCCGTTGTCGCACTGATTCGCGACATCATGGCCCGCCATCAGATTGCGCCTCATCGGGTGCTTGGCCACAGCGACGTTGCCCCCCAACGCAAAACTGATCCTGGCCCGAAATTCCCTTGGCGGCGACTGGCCGAGGAGGGGCTCGTCCCCTGGCCCGACCCGGCAGCGGTCGCCGCCGCGTTACCCGCGCAGGAGGCTTCCCTGCCCCCGGTAAGTTGGTTCCAGCAACAGCTCGACGCCGTCGGCTTTGCGATCCCTCGGCACGGGGAATTCGATGAGGCGACCCGTCGAGTGATCGCCAATTTCCAGATGAAATACCGCCCTGCCCAGTTCGACGGTACGCCGGACGCGGAGACGGCGGCCCTGCTCGATGTAGCCGGTCGTCCCTCGGGCTGGGTCATTCGCGATAAGACGGGCGCCTGGGTGCCCCACACATCTAACTAGCGGCCGTTAGGGGATCGCGTCGAACGAGGGCACGATCGTCGGGGTCGGGGTGCCGGTGCTCGGTAGCGTCGCGTTGCCAAGCTGCTTAGACGAGTTATCGCCCCAGGTCCAGGTGGTTCCGTCCGCACCGATTGCTGCTCCGTAGGACAGACCACCGAAATCAACGGCAATCGCCTGACTCACCACGCTGACAGCCGCGAAGGTCGTTCGACCGGTGGTGCTGCCATCGCCGAGCGATCCTGCATCGTTGGCGCCGGCCGATACCAGCAGCCCGTCGCTACCGAGGATCAGCGTGCCGCGCTCGCCCGAGGCGGCATCAATCACACCTCGACGCACGCCCGTGGGCACCCCCGCATCCATGGTCGATGGCAGTCCGAGCCCGAGTTGCCCATCGGCGTTCTTGCCCCAGATGTAGAGCCCACGCCGCTGACTGATGGCAAGCGATACCTCACCGCCCGCACGGATACGCTGAATCTCGATAAGTCCCGTGGGTGTCGGGACCCTTGCCGATTTAAAACTACCGTCACCAACTTGCCCCGACGCGTTGGCGCCCCAAGCCCAAACGCTGCCGTCGCTGCGCAGCGCCAGGACGTGGTTGTTGCCCGAGCCGATTTGGACGACGTTGATAATCTGGCTAGCGACCGGGGTGACGGCCGAATCACGCCCGCTATTGCCCAATTGAGCGAAGTTATTGGCTCCCCACGCGAACACGCGGCCGTCGGTGAGCAGGGCGACGGAGTGCGATCGGCCCGCAGCCACCGCCGAAGCGGGCGCCGGGAGATTGACCCTGACCGGTGTGGATCTGGACAGCAGATCGCCGCTCCCGAGCTGGCCGAATTCGTTGCCGCCCCAAGCATAGACGTCGCCGTTATCGAGCAGCACCAACGCGTGCGAGCCACCTGCCGTAATGTGACGCGCCGTCCGACCTACCGGCAACGTCACCGTTCCGACCGTATCGCTGGCAGCGCCTACCGTGCCGTCGCCACGCTGTCCGTCCGTATTAAAGCCCCAACTCGCCACGGTACCGTTGCTACGACGCACCAAGGTAAAGGCGGTTGCCGCAGCAAGCGGTTTGCTCAGTGCGACCTGTGCTGGGGCACTCGCAACGGCTGCAGGATTCGCAGCTACGACACGCAAGGTCGCTGCGGTGCTCGTCACGCTACCGAGCGAATTGCTGACGATCACGGTGTACTGCGCGTTGTCCTCGGCAGCCGACGTACTTGTCAGTCGCAACACCCTGTTCGTGGCCCCGGTAACGTCGACACCGCTGCGACGCCACTGGAAACTAAGATTTCCACCGATCGCACGCGCCACGAAGACTGCGGGCTCACCGGCAATCACCGTCTGGGAAATGGGCGCCATCGTCATCGCCGGCGTCGACAACACCGTGAGCGCGGCGGTCTGGCTCGCCACAACACCGCCAGGATTCACCACGAGTGCCGTGAAGAGCGCACCGTCGTCCGCGGCTACTGCGGTGGTCAGAGTGTAGGTTGCCGCATTGGCGCCCGCGATCGGCTGATCGTCGCGGAGCCACTGATACTGAAGCTGCTCGCCAGTCGCGGTGACGGAGAACGTCGCCGAACCGCCGACACTGACCGTCACGGGGCTCGGTTGCGCGGTGATTGTCGGACCCGGTTTAACCGTCAGCGTCGCCTCGCTGCTGGTGACCCCACCCTGCGCATTGGACACGCGAACGGAATATTTAACCCCATCATCCGAGGCGAGGAGCGGATCGGTAACGTACGTGGTGCCCGTTGCGCCCGCGATGGCGACGCCGTTCCGCAGCCATTGAAAGGTCAGCGGCGGCTTACCCGCCACGCCGAGATCGAACTTGACCTGCTGACCGACGAATGAGGATCGATCCTTAGGTTGATCGGTGATGGTCGGGGCCTCGGGACCTGCGCTCGAGAGACAGCTCGACAGCGAGAGCAAGGCTGCAACGGCGAATAGCGGCCTTGAGAGGCCACCTAACAGGGCACCACGTGACATCCCTGAAGTCTATCCGAACTGCGGCGTCAGCGCGCCGAGCGATGAGTCTCTAGTTGTGAGTCTCCGCGCGAAAATCCCGCAGATCACTTCTGTGGCGAACAACAGTGCTTTGAGAGCGAGCCAATGCGTCGAGTAAGGTCAGCCTGCACACGTACCGATCCGAACGCGCAAGCGTCACGCACGCGCTGATCGTTTTGAAAAAGTCAGTCGGACACTCGCCAGCGTTTGAACGACGCACGTGGTGAAAAGAGCGAGCTGGTACGACCGAGTAGATGATGAGCTCGTTGCCGAGCCTGTAGACCATCCGAACGAAGTGGCGCGCACAGGCGAAGGGCGTCCCTTACGGTGCAGTGCTACGATGGAGGCGCAGAGCACTTGGGAGGATCGGTTATGACATTCCTCGTCGGCTGTCGCTGTGCAGTCACTACTACGCTCTTGGTCATAACGCTGATCGGTCTCGCAGCGCCGAGCGTAGCCTCGTCCCCGCCGACGTTGTTGCGAGCTTCGTTAATTGTTAAAAACGCTGCAGAGTCGATCCGCTTTTATGGGCAACTCGGTTTTCAAGTCGAGTTCGATCAATCGAATCCGCGACGACCCGAGGGAAACCCTTTTCCTCTTAATACACCGTCGACTGCGGTACGGATCGTCAGCAGCAGCAGCGCAACCGGCGAAGGCGGGCGCATCGGTCTCGTTGAGTTTTCATCGCCCGCACCAACAGACAACCGTGTTGATATCCGAGGAACGGGCCTGGGCGATGTCGTGCTAGTTTTTGATGTGGTCGATGCCGAGGCCGTTCATCAGACATTTTTAAAGTCCGGTGCTGATATCCTCGAGCCACCGCAGACCTACGTCTCGAGGCGACTGGCACCTGATGGCTCGCCGATGCAAGGCCGCGTATTTCATGTCCGCGATCCCGACGGCTATCTCATCGAACTGCTCGAAGCACCTAAACCGATTGCAATCACGCGCGATCGAGCGCAAGGCGATTCCCCGTCCCCGGCGGCGCGCAAGTAAAGGTGATCGGCTGTGTGGCGGTTGCCAGCGTCCGAAGTTCAGTGTCGCTGCGCGTGCCACCCCCCCGCATCGCCCAAGCACCGTCAGGCTGCAGGAGTGCGCTATAAGCTGTGCCGTTTACGGTGATGCGCGCGACCAGATCACAACCCCGACGTGCTCCGCCCGCCTGAGCCTGTGCTCGTAGCAGGGAAAGTCGGTTCTCGATCGACTCACTCGAATTGGGACGCCAAGTGATCTGCTGACCCACGACGGGAAGTAAATCAGAATCAAACGCGAGTACGAAAGCCGTGACCTGGCGTCGGGTATCGGCCGCCGGTGATGGAAAATTAAAGACCGGATCACGGAAGAAATTATCGAGCGTGTCGAGCGAGCCATCGTTACTAAATCCGAAGCCACGAATCTGCGCTCCGGTAGGCGCGCCCGTATCCAAACTGAACCCGAACATCCCCGCCTTCGCGTACACGTTACGCAGTTGCGGAATCTTGAAGTTCTCGGTGATGCGTCCGCCCTCGAAGGTCATCAGTCCATTGGTGCCGAACTGTCCATTATCCGGACGAAGCCGATGACAGTTATCACAGGAGCCAAGCAAAGTAACTGGGAAATTCAGATACAGATCGCGCCCGGCAGATTCTTCAGTCGTCAAAGAATTATCGAGGGCGCGCACTGGGTTAGGGGGCATGACCAACTGCATCGCGAAGTCTGTGAACGCCTGCATTTGCGTTGTAGAAATCGGCGTCTCGCGCCCGAGTAGGCCGACGAACGCGCTATTGAATTCTTTGAATGCCGCCTCCTCCAGCGTTTCGGTCTGACCTCGAACCATCGCTCGACTGGTACCGGTCCTATCACCGCGCCAGTGCATGGGGCCATTACCCTTCATGCCGCGCAGCGTTTGCGTGGTCATCGGCCCCTTAAGCGGATGGAAACGAATCGTCGTCTTCGGACTCAAAGGTAGATAAGCATTAGGGTTAAGTTGCATTTCTTCATCGGGATTGCCGAGGTCCCAGGCAAGATGATCGAGGTCGCCGAATACGTGACAACTGCCGCAAGACACCGTGCCATTCGCCGAACTGAGGGTAGCGTCGTAAAGAAATCGACGGCCTTCCTTCACCGACGCGCTCTCTGGAGAAAAAAGATTACGAGTGGACAGCACGGTCCGGTTTGCGGTGTCGATCACGGTGACCGAATGGGCGAGGCGCGAGTAAACAAAGAGCCGATTACCCGATGCATTGATGGCTAGCCCGGCCGGCCCTGCCGGCACATCGATGTGGCGCGCAGCATCAGGCGTGTAGTTTCCAGAAACGAGAGCCGAAGTGGGCAACGCGGCGACCTTTGACGATCCGAAGGCAGCTGTATAGAGCGTGTCGCCGTTTGGGCTGAAGACGAGTGCTGTCGGTTGCGAGAGCGATCGCGCCTTCTCGCCAGCCGGCAGACTTGCGCCCTGTGGTAATGCAAAGTTAACGTGCCGATTAAGATGCACGGGAGCGACGGTGCCCGACGAGGGAGTAATCACCGTCACCCGACTCTCAGCAATGCGTCCACGCACCGAGGTATTACCGCGTTGACCCGAGCCTTCGAATCGCACCTCGTTGAAAGCCTCCGTATTGCTTACAAACAATCGGCCATCGGCGGGACTAACCACCATATTGAACAAGGTGGTTCCCACACCGGATAGACGGGCGGAAATCGTGGGCGATGACGCTGCGGCATCGATCGCAAAAACATCCTCGTCCAAAAGCGAGAATTTCACCCGGCTCGACCAATCGTTGTGAGCCTCGTCGCGCCATGTCGTACCGTCGAAACGGACGATCAGCCCCGTTGCCGGCGCTTGTACGCGGTCGGCGCTCGTGCTGATTCCAAATTTCGGGGTATTAAGCGCATCTCGGTGCAAAACAGTCGTCTTATTTCCCGACATGAACGTCGCTGCGTAGACGGTTCGTCCATCATTATTTACTGCCAAGGCACGCGGCACATCCGAGGGCAGAGTCAAAATATTGAGCGGCTTGCCGTTCAAAGATTCATCGAGTTGTGCTGCATCGAAAATCCAGATATCGGCTCGCCCGATGCCCGGCGTCACTAACGAAGCCGATGTGAAACCCGGTCGGTTTTGACCGCGATTTGCCGCTGTGATGAATACCCGGTCACGGTTAGCGCCGGCGAAAACGATATCGCGCGGCTCGTCGCCGATCTGTAAGGTGCGCAGCACCCTCGGGGTACCGTCGAGTCGAACGACGCTCACCGAATCCGAGAGGTGATTAACTACCCAAACCTCATTGGCGTTGCGCTCCGCAACGGCGACGGGCTCGATCCCCACGCTAATGGAGCTCGCAAGACGCAGCGTGTCTCCTTCGACGGAATAGATTTCGAGGCAGTTGGCCGGTGCGTTCGCAACGTACAGCCGCTGACCATCGGACGACAACGCGATTGGCCTGACTGGGCCACTTTCAAAAACGACCACACTGCTCGGTGCACTATCGGCGGTGAGCGTATCCGCTGTAGACCCGCACTGCAAAACAGGTTGCTGCAACACGGTGCCGAGAACAGTCTCGATGGGAGACTGCACCACCGGCGGGGTCGGGCTTGGGAGCGTCACCGAGGTGTTATTGCCACCCCCACCGCCTCCGCAGGAGACGAGAAGCGCGACCAACGAAACGACCACCGCAGTCTGAAGCGATCTCTCGAGCACCAAAACCCCCTCTTAGAGCCCTACGCAGTTAGGGTACGTGAAGTTGGGCGCTTGTACACCTTGCAGGTAACCCCCCGTGAAACTTAGGGGCAGGATCCGTGACCGCTCGGTAGATTTACGATCCAACTCGTGTGTTTTTTCTCTCTTGCTCTCGCAGCGCAGGTACAGCGCTTCGTTACCGAGCGCTGCCAC
>VGVG01000002.1 GCA_016874055.1 Gammaproteobacteria bacterium
GCGGGCCGAGGGGATGGTTACCGCAGCCGCCACGTCCCGGTTCGTATCATTGAGCAGGTACGCGAGGTTGAAGCGCCAGTTGCGTGAGAGCTGATAGGCCCCTCGGATCACACTGCCCCCGCCGTCGTTCAACGCGACAGAGGTCACTAACTTTGCTTATGGGCGAGGGCTCGACATCCCCGATACCGAGGGAAATATTCGTCATATCGATGACTTTAAAGATCAGATCACGCTCGTATTCTTTGGCTTCACACGCTGTCCTGACGTTTGTCCCACCACGCTCATGCGCCTGCGTCAGGTGCGTGATTCTTTGGGTGAGGATGCCGACGAGGTGCAAGTGCTGCTCGTCAGCGTCGATCCTGAGCGCGACACCCCCGACCGCCTTGGTGCCTATGTCAAAAGTTTTGATGAGTCGTTCATCGGGCTGCGGCCCGAGCCCGCCACTCTTGAAAAGGTAGTCGAGGCGTTTGGTGCCATCGCCGTGAAGGTTCCTACGAAGGGCGACGACTACACCATCGATCATTCCGCCACGATCTACGTCTATGACCGTCAGAGCCGGCTGCGACTTATTGCGCAGCCGAATCTCGAAATCGATCGGTTCGCTTCCGATTTACGGCGGCTTATTCAAGAGCGTCGCAGATTCTAAAGCATTAAAAAAAACGGCCCCTTTGCAGGGGCCGCTTTTGATATCGAGGTTGGGGGCGGTTTAGAAGCCGATTGCAAAACCAACCGAGCCACCCGACTCGTCACTGGTCGTGGAAAAACCCACCTTGAACTTCACCCGCTCGCTGACATTGAAAGCCACGCCTGCCGCAGCGGCCGTCTCGGACGCAAAGTTACCGACGCCGATCCCGAGGCTGAACTTGCCGTAATTGACGGTCGGGATTGCCGCCAGCGCCATCGCCATCGCGATACCCTGACGGCTTTCCTCAGTTAGCGAGTCCACACGCTGACCCAACTGCGTCACACGGGCAGACACAGCGTTAATGTTGTTTTGCAGAGTCACATCTGCCGCCGTGCGAGCGGCGATTTCAGTGTTGATGTTGTTCTGCAGAGTTGTGTTGGCCGTCGTGCGAGCGGCGGTTTCAGTGTTGATGTTGTTCTGCAGAGTTGTGTCGGCCGCCTTACGGTCCGTCACTTCCTTGTCAATGTTGGTCTGCAGAGTTGTGTCGGCCGCCTTACGGTCCGTCACTTCCTTGTCAATGTTGGTCTGCAGAGTTGTGTCGGCCGCCTTACGGTCCGTCACTTCCTTGTCAATGTTGGTCTGCAGAGTTGTGTCGGCCGCCTTACGGTCCGTCACTTCCTTGTCAATGTTGGTCTGCAGAGTTGTGTCGGCCGCCTTACGGTCCGTCACTTCCTTGTCAATGTTGGTCTGCAGAGTTGTGTCGGCCGCCGTGCGAGCGGCGGTTTCCGCCTGGACCTGACCGACCGTCGCGGCATCAGTTGCGGCTGTACCGTCTGCCAACCCTGTAATGCGATTAGCATTCATGGTGACGTTTTTGCCGAAACTCGCTCCACCAGCGGCTACGACGGTAGACGCAGCTGTGCCGAGCACAACCTGATTCGCGGCAGTGGCCGTCGCACCGGCGCCGATCGCAACTGAATTAGTTGCCGCAGCGCTCACACTTGCGCCCGAGCCGATCGCCACGGAGTTGGCTGCCCCGGCAGACGCGCCGCTTTGCTGGGCAGAGGCAACCGCAGAGCCGATCGCGACCGCACCCGTCGCCGTCGCCTGCGCTCCATTGAATGCTCCATCGGCGCTGCCCACTGCAATCGCACCTGCTGCCGTTGCGCTTACGGATCCGCCCGCCGCTCCCGCTGTCCCGTTAGTACCGTTTTCACCCGCCGTGCCCGCAGCACCATTCGTGCCAGCGGTGCCGTCCGCACCGACGGTTGATCCGCTGCCGTCGGCGCCATTGCCACCAACCGTGCCGTTGGCGCCATCCGTGCCGTTGGCGCCATTGCCACCAGCCGTGCCGGTGGCGCCATTTCCGGCGTTGCCAACCGCGATTGAGGTCGATGTGCTGGCAACGAGGCTACCCGCTTTACCACCCGCACCGCCATTGCCGGCGTTGCCGCCCTTACCGCCCGCCCCGCCGTTACCGCCGACACCGCCGACACCGCCCGCCCCGCCGGCTGTGCCTGCTGTGCAGGTCACGCTGCCGTCCGCTGATTCAGTGCAGGAAGCGTTCGTGCCGTTAGCGCCCGCGCCGCCGTTGCCGCCGACCGCGCCTTGACCAGCTGCGCCCCCTGCACCAACGGTACCCGCAGCGCCCCCTGTACCTGCGGTTCCCGCCGAGCCGGATCTGATTCCATCACCTGTTGCATCGGCAGCGCCACCGGCGGCGCCAGCCGCACCAGCCGTACCAGCCGCACCAGCTGCGCCGTTCGTTCCGCCGGCGCCACCTGCACCACCGTTGCCACCCCCGCCGCCATTTTGACACGTCGCGCCGACGGCCGCCGCGTTGCCGCCGTTGCCGCCGTCGCCGCCGTTGCCGCCGTTTGCATTGTTGTTCGCCCCTGCAGCACCGCCGGTGCCGCCCGTGCCGCCCGGGCAAGCTACAACAGTGGTGCCATTGGCGCCATTACTGCCCGCACTCTGAGCAAACGAGGGCACGGAGGCCAAGGACAGCATCAAGCTGCCGACCAACGCAACCGCGATGGGGATATTTTTCAGCGAGGAGAATTTGTTCATTGGCAATGTGTCCTAAAATTGAGTCCTAAACAGGAAGATGCCTTCGTAATATATTCGGGCGGTAGGGGTGTCGCAAGTTCCTTAGCGAAAAGATTGGTAAAGAGAGCGCTTTAGATCCCACTTGCTCTCAAGCTAGACGTCGCCGGATAGTAGCACTGGGCGCGTTTTGCAAGATAGGGCGTAATTGGGGCGCCCGTAGAGCGATCGCCTTGCGGTTTACCCCCCGGGTGCCCGGCTCGGTCTCGAAGCGGCTCGCCGAAATCGGCCCTACGGCCCCCCAATCGGAGGAGTCGGGGAGCCCCTCTGGCGACACCGGCAGCGCGCGCTCAGTAACCCTACCCTGATTCTTAAAAATTGTTACCGAAACGGCGGGGATCGACACCGGACCGGTGCGGCTCTCTACCAAACGGGCGGCGGCATGTTCCGCGTAAGTGAGCCGATCGATGTTAAATATTATGGCCTGCCTTTTTATTGGAGGACTTGCTTCCACTATGTGGGATACGCCGCTATTGCAACGGCCTAACAATTACTACCACCCGACAGCGCGTTTTGCCTCCGCGCAAAACTGGGTCAGTTCGTTCTTGGGCGATGCGCAGACGGCGGGCAAGACGAACTCGGTCGGGGTCAATGTTGTGCGCAACACTTCACCCGAGCGGGTCAACTCAATCTCGAAGCGATGCGCCTGCACTGGCTCGGCAGAGAGCGGCGGCTCTGTCTCCGAGACGCCGAATACGAAACCCGAGACCGTGAGCGCCCCACCTGTGCCGCAGCCCACGTCGGTGACCAACGACATCTCGGCAGGTCGGGCGACCTCGATGTCGTTTTGATTCGCCGCAGTCAGCGCTTTGTCGAAGCGGTGCGTGATCAGGCGATAGCCGTCTTGGACGGTCCAGACGTTATCTGAGCAAATCGAAACCCAACTGTTACCTGGCAAAGCAAAATAGTGAACATCTCACCGGCTTTACGCCAAACGACCGACATAGTTTCCGCAAGCTTATAGTTTCGAAACCGTATGTGGCGATCCCCACTCGTATACGTAATGGTCGCTTGTACGACCTCCCTGCGACGCTGCGGCCCGGCGTCCAATGTAATCTCGTATGCACTTCCCGTATTCAAGTCCTGCACAACCGATGCCACGGCGCAAGCAACCTCAACCGCGCCTCTCTTTGTTATCGCATCCGCTGATGACTCACGACCGCCTGATTTATGCCCACCAGAGAATTTTACTGCAGTACTGCAGTACTAACGAAAGAAACTGCTGAAGACCGCTGCTCAACAATCTTTATCTCGACTGGATTTTCAAAGTCGACTGCACCCGGCCAAACAAAACTTGGGAAAGGCCATGAACAACCATCGCACCTCCAGTTCCTGAGTAAGATGTTCAGCCGCAAATACAACGACCCAGCTGATATTGGTACTGATAGGCTACCCGCGATCTCCCATTTACCCGGCGCGACCTTTTTAGGCTTGGGTAAACAGACCTCCGACACATCACTAACAGGACCAAATGCGCGAACCTTCTGCTTCGAAAGTTGAACTGTGGAAGAAGCTATGAATCCGTCGAACATGTCAGCAGAGTCGTTCAAAGTAGAACGTACCTCGATAGTCGATCCTGTCTCCGCTTGCGCTGGTATTGATGTTTCAACGGTAGGCCGCACCATTTCAATGGTCACAGGAACACGCGCGCTCTTTGTAGCCTGTAAGTCTTCAGCCCGACCACCTGCCGCTACCGTCGTATACGGAGATGAGTTCTTTGTACTTAACCCTAAAACCCTAATACGCCAACCCTTGCCCTCCGTAACCGCTAACGGCACAACAGCCGAACTACTTCCGTCATGCGCCTGATTCACTACGATGGTGGTCGCCGTACTCCCAGAACCTTTATCAACCCGGTCGGGCGCGCAGGGTAAACCTCAACCAAAGATACCGGGTCACGTCACAAGCAACGCTTCGCACGATTTCCCGACGGGTACTGGCTGCGCAGAGTTGCTGATGTCCAAAGAACTCCACCGGCACAGTCGCAGCCAGATCGCGCATAGAGAGCGATTTCTCGTTGGCACAGTGGACAGGCGCCGTCGTAGAACACTGAGAGTGATGCGCAACGTTCGGGTGTCATCGGCTAGTTCGTTTCACTCTGAAGGAATCTCACTCTCTGAAGGAATCTCACTCTCCACCACCATCGCCCCCACCACTATCTCCTCCGTCACCGTCATAATCCTCACCATCTGACGAGTTGGCTACGATAGGCATCGTGTCGCCGTCTTTTCGTTTTTCGCCTTCAGAGACATCGTGAGACCAAAAAAGATTGGTTAGCCATTCCCACATGACCCTCCTAATTTCACCCTCCCGCGGGAACTATAACGTCAGTCGCAAGGACGCTGCTCTCCCTAGACGCCAACACAACGATCGGACTAGCCGAGGTCTTTCCGCTGGCCCTTCACCACCGCTGATAAGATTGGGGACCTCTGTCCCCCCGCGCTAGGATGCGACAAACTGGAGGCGCCTAGCGCAGCAGTTCTGGGGGTCTATTTGGGGGTATCCGGCAAGACAACATCAAATTAAATACATAAAAATTATGTAGTTAGAGTGATCTTTAGGTAGACGCCACCCCACCATTTACATTTATTTAGGTGATCGTCATGAATGTCTCTGACGCCATTCGCGGTCGCCGCTCGATCCGCGACTTCCTCCCCGATCCGGTTCCCGAATCGGTCCTGCGACAAATCTTTGACGCTGCGAGATGGGCACCCTCGGGCAGCAATATTCAAGCGTGGCGTGTCATCGCGGTTACCGGTACCAAGCGTGACGCTGTCATCCGCATGGCTCGCAGCAAACACGAAGCCGGACTCGTAAGATCGGAGGCCTTTCCCATCTATCCGCCCAACCTCTGGGAGCCGCTGAGATCACGACGTTTCGCACTCGCCGAAGATATGTATCGTGCGCTTGGCATCCCTAGAGAGGATAAAGTGGCACGCCGCACGCATGTAGCCAGAAATTTCGAATTCTTTGGCGCACCCATTGGTCTGTTCTTTGTCATCGATCGCCGTGTCGCCCACGGGCAGTGGGCTCATCTTGGAATGCTGATCCAGACCATCGCATTGCTGATCGAGGAGCGCGGGCTTGGTTGCTGTATGCAGGAGGCTTGGGCAGCCTTCCGACCTGAACTCGCCGGGATGTTCAATTTAAGTGCCGACGAGATGGTGTACTGCGGTATGGCGGTGGGCCAGCCAGACCGAACCAAACCAGTCAATCAATTTGAGCGAACGCGAATCAGCGTCGACGAACTCGCCGAGTTTCTCGGTTTTAAAGACTAAATTAAATCTGTGATTAAGACCGTCTTAGGAGAACTCGTTTCAATGACGAGACCATGCGCACTGCGCGGGACATCTGAGACCCAGAGCAACCAAATCACGCACCCGTAAGATCCAGGGATGTGCCACGCGCTGCCCCACCTGGGGTGCGATGTTAAATCGTTGGAACTGTCTCACGAAGTGACCTTTGTGCAGTATAAGAGCCGCCTCAAGCCCATCGCCTGCGAGCTGCTTGCCCGCCCATCGCGAAAACCCGCTAACTAGTGGTCGCCAGGCCAAAGAATGCGGCTCGAGTAATACCCCAGGCGGGATTTTCTTACGTGACATCTCCACCCCCCGCTGACGGCATGAACCATCGCGAAAAACGGCAGATTTTAGAGATGCGAGCGGGTTATCTCGCGCAACGCGATTGACCCACTGCGCCATCACCGACCGACCTATGAATCTTTAAAGCAGTCCGCTCGCAAACGGACAAGCGTTGAGGGGATAGCGAAATGCATGGCTCCGTACGTTCAACACCACGCCTTGATCGAACCAGAGTCTAAGCCGAAACGAACGAGAGAAATCTTCGATTCCGGCCCGAACTAATTCGGACGTCGCGATCAAGTGTATGCGACGTCGAAGTGCGCCGAAGCCGAACTCCGGATTGAGCGTACAAATATCATCGGGTGATTGCGAAGATGCAGACGACTTCACGCCACCGCAGATTCGAGCATCGTCAGGGTGCCGGCATCGGCGTCGAGCTCCACCTGCACGCCAACCGGCAATGTGAACTGGCGAGGGATATGCCCGAACATTGCACCGTAATAGGCGGGGACGCCTAAAGACTTCACGTGGTCGTTCAAAATATCGGGAATGGTGAGCGAGCCGAAACCTTGGCCTGGATCGCACCTGCTGCAAGTCCCCCATACCACCCCCTTCACTCGATCGAGAATACCTGCGAGCTTCATCTGCACGAGCATACGGTCGATGCGGTATGGCGCCTCATCAATGTCCTCTAAGAAAAGAATCGAATCAGTAAAATCTGGGACGTACGGCGAACCAAGAATGGCGGTGAGCACCGTCAGGTTACCGCCAAGAAGTTTTCCTCTTGCCTTACCCGGCGTGATGATGCGCGTGCGATCCTCGCTCGGTACGATGGTGTCAGAGATATCCTTGGGGTTCGCAAACGTAACCGCCTCGCCCTTCCACGTCACACGCTGCAACCAGTCGACGTTCGTTCGGTTCCATTCGCTTGCACCGTTTGGACCATGGAACGTGACGAGTCCGGTTTTGGCATGTAGCGACAACAGTAACGCGGTGATATCGCTGTAGCCGATCAATACTTTCGGGTTCGCGGCAATTGCCGCCCAATCTAGTAACGGCAGCAAGCGCGCTGCACCCCACCCACCGCGAATGCAATGAATGGCCTTGACCTCAGGATCACGAAAAAGCGCACTGAGATCAGCTGCCCGATCGGTATCGCGACCGGCGAGATAACCGTAACGGTCGTAGACGTGACGACCAAGCTTGCCCTTGAGGCCAAGCGCCGCCAGCGCCTCAAGCAGAATGTCGATGTCAATCAGATCCCAATTTGCGCTTGAGGTGCTCATGAGCCCGATGGTGTCGCCGGCGACAATACGCGGCGGCTTGACCGTTACGAGACTCTTAAGGTCCAGGCGTGGGGGCGGACGTTTTGCCGTGCCTGCGGTGCCTACGGCCGGTACCATGAGCGGCACGATGGAGGACATCATCGCACTTGCCGTGGTGATCGCTTGACGACGTGAAAGCATCGACTATCTCCGAACGACGGCCATCTTCCGGCCACATCTGCAGTATACGCGGGACCAGAATGCCACCATGAAATCGAAGTTGCTGCTTGCCCTCCTCACCCTAGTGATCTGCCCGGCCTTATACGCGGCAGAGGGCTCGCCACCCGTAGTTACGGTCTTCGCGGCAGTCTCTTTGACGGACGTTCTGCAGGATGCGAGTGCGGAGTTCACGCGGCGAACGGGCATCGAGGTGCGTCACTCGTTTGCCTCGAGTGCGCAACTGGCACGTCAAATTGAATCGGGGGCCCGTGCAGACGTCTTCGTCTCCGCAGACCAAAAGTGGATGGACGAACTTCGCAATGCAGGACAAGTTGACTCGCAATCGGAGCGCCATGTCGCCAGAAATCGTCTGGTGGTGATCCAACCGGTGAGCACGCCGCGTATCGACCGCCACAACTGGCTAAGTGTAGTTGAGCGTGGCGGCCTCGTGACGGGCGATCCGGAGTATGTACCGCTCGGGCGCTACGCTCGAGAAGCCCTGACCTCACTAGGGGTGTGGGACAAAATCGAAACGCGTATCGCCCGAGCAGAAAATTCGCGCGTTGCAACGTTGCTCGTGGCGCGAGCTGAAGCGGTAATCGGGATCGTCTACGCTACCGACGCGTTGGTGGCGCCAGGTGTCCGGGTAGTCATGCCTCTCGATGCTTCACTTCATTCACCCGTGGTGTATCCCGCCGCACGCACGCGAGATGCGAGGGCCACGGCAAGCGTCTACCTGGATTTCCTCTCGAGCAAAAATGGACAAAAGTTTTTTGCGAGACACGGCTTTCAGTAATCCTTTCAGTAATCTATGAGATATCATAAAAAATGTTGCGGGCGTGAGCCCCACCCTGTCTCACATGACCTCCATAAACTGACGACGTATGTTTCCTCCAAGCATTGTCGGGTCGCACGAACACCCCGTCGTCCTCGTCGTAGAGGACGATCCGACTTTCGAAACCTTGATGCGTGCAGCGATCGCGCGACTTGGCAAGACTTGGGAGTTGAAGTGCTTTCGCAATACCCTCGATGTGCTTCGCTATCTTAAATCGCCTGACGCCCACGTAAATCTTGCTCTCGTCGATATTGGTCTGCCGGACAGCAGCGGCATAGACGTAGTCGCTCAAGTGCACGAAGCACACCCGGATGCGCCAATCCTAGTGGTGTCGGTGATCGCTTCCGAACAAAACGTGCTCGCTGCCATCCGCGCCGGTGCGCGCGGGTATATTTTGAAAGACGACGGCATAACGCAGCTCGCTGAAGCGTTGCGGCAGACGCTGCGGGGTGACTGCCCCATCAGTCCCCCACTCGCTCGCTATTTGTTCAAGCTTGTTGGCTCCCGAAGTATGCCTGCCGGCCTGCCCGAGCTCACGCCAAAGGAGCTCGAGCTACTTAAACACCTCTCATGCGGGCGTAGTTATGCCAAAACAGCTAAAGAAATGAGTATCGCCATGTCGACAGTGCAGACCCACATCCGCAATCTGTACCGAAAGCTCGACGTGCACTCACAGGTGCAGGCCGTCACCCGCGCGCAGGATCGCGGTCTGATCTGAGGCTACCAGCAGCGATTATTCTTTGACAAGACGCATAACCTCACTTGGATTCAAGGTGCTTGCGCGATCACGAATCGTGGCTAGGTATTGCTGCTGAGTCCCCTTCGCTGAGGCAAGCAGGTCTTGGTACGTACTGCGCAATAATTCCGCCGACATGACGCGACCACCCGCGTAGTACAGCTTGGCGAGATATCCAAGGGCATAGGTAGTGGCGAAGGAGAGCGCCATGCCAGTAGCCGCACGCCCCAACCCGCCGATCATGCTGCCTGCTGCCTTGCCTAGCAGGCCTCCGACAAGCTTCCGCCCAATTTGCTCGACGTACTGGGAGGTCAACCCGATCCCGAGAGTGGCCAAAAATTCTTTAATATGCCCCTGATCAAGGTTAACGCCGTAAGACTGCCCAATCCGGTACACCATGCGGACTTGGAGCGGGATGATCGCCATCGAAGCCCACGACTGAGGCAGCAGCTCGAGTGCACCGTTGAGAATGGCGCTATTGAGTATGCGCTTATCGAGCGCCGCATCTGTCGCAGAGGTGCTAGAGGCGCTAATTGCGGTGTCCGGTGCATAAGCGGCCGCTGCAATAGCATCGGCCCGTGACGCCGCCGCCTTTGCGGTGTCGTCATTTTCAAGTCTTAGGTGTTGGCGCAAAGCCGCCAAAAAGATCCTCTCGCTCTCGCTCTGCAGGCCGTCGGCGTCGATGACGCATACCGCCATTTCGTAGGCGAGCTGACGATGCTCCAACTGCGGTAGAGCGACCGCTGCAGACTCGAGCGTCACCCGTTTAAGTAAGACATCTTGGTAAACGCCAGCGAGCGTCACCCCGTCGGCGGTGACCAAAGATTCTGCAGCCTCGCGGATGGTAGCCCGCTCACCCTCGGACTTGCGACCATCGGCGAGGGCGGCTTGGATCATGATATTCAGTACGGCACGTTGTTCGTTGGTATTCATGCTTCGCAGCATTCCTTACAGAGAGTCAGTGGACGCGTGCGACGGCGGGAAGTTCCCTTAGAGACCGCCCGCCCACGTGATGCGCAATGCGAATAGGTTTTGCTGCGAGTTTTCCTAGGATTCGATAGTCTCGGGATTATGAATATCGACCTCATCCTAGAACCCGATCTCACCCCTGCCCAAGTTGCCGAAGTGGGACAAAAAGCCGAACGCTACGGAGTGAGGGCGCTCTGGAGCTCCAATTATTTTGCTCATTGGGACTGCTTTTTGTCGTTGGCCCCACTGGCGCAATTGACCTCGAAGCTCTTGCTTGGACCGCTCGCAGTCAGCCCCTTTGAGATGCATCCGCTTAAGATTGCTAACAGTTTGCTCTCGCTCAATGAGCTCGCCGGAGGCCGCGCTGTTATCGCTATGGGCGCAGGTGAAGGCAACATCGATTGCATGGGCATCGAGCGACCAGAGAAAATCGTCCGGGCCGTTCGCGAAGGCATCGAAATCGTCCGTGGTGCCGGACGTGGCAAGCTCGCCAAGGGCTATAAGGGTGAGGACTTTGTTGTCAATCTCCCCTGCGCCTATGACTGGCTGACAGCGCCCAACCCTCCAATCATTTACGGCACTGCATATCGCGGACAGATGATGCGTATGGAGGCCCGAGTTTCCGATGGCGTCTTTATTGGCTGTACGCCCCCTGAAGTAATGGCCAACGCCATGAAGGAAGTCATGGAGGGCGCAGCGAAACGCGAGCCCGACATGCCAGCGCTGCTAACTAATACGTTCTGGGCTTGGCACTTGAAGCGCGATCGGGCCGAGGGTTACCGCGAGTCTCGACGCGAACTACCCTGGCGCGCGATCAAGCTACAGAAAGATCTCATCATGCAGTGCTTATCGGAAGACGAGGCGCAGTTGGTTCGCGATCACTACGACAAATTTGTAGCGGCATGGTTCGATCGCTCGGGCAACATTCATGGGATTCCAGAGGACATTCCGAATCGCCTCTGCGAATACTTCACGTCGACGGGCGGACTCGAGGATCTTGATCGCGAGATTGAGCGGTTCCGCCTTTTCGCCAAAGCCGGATTATCCGAGTGTGCGCTACGCCTGCACAACAACCCGATGGAGGCCCTTGATATCATCGGGCAGCACGTCATTCCGAAACTGCGCTGATCGCTCCGTCGCGACATCGCTGTAAAGCGTGGTGCTCCGTCGCGGTACACACCGATGGCGCAAATGCCCGACATGAACGCCGAATCCGTCAAGGGCAAGATCACGCGCATGCTGCAGTGAGACCGCCACGTCTCTCTCCTCGACCAACAACCGCGCCTGATCAGTAGGCATCAGCTCACCGAGCAGATCGTCGGGGGCATCTACGTCCTGAGAGAGTTCGGCAATCTCGATTTAAGCGTGACACAACCCGAGACGGTGCGCCGCGTCGAGATGGGCGCTCGCCATGCTGAGGCAGCAGCGTCGAGAGCAAGGTCAACCACAGCGCGTTCGTGCACAAAACTCGACAATCTTGTGCGACGACGATTTGCTCCGAAGCCGAACGATCGATGAGTTGATCGAGTTCCTCGAAGGTGACCCGCAGCGCATCGGCAGCCGCCACAAGCATGGCCTCGAAACGCGACGCCAAAAATTTTCGTATGATGTATCCCGCAGCGTTTAGTCCAGTGCCGTGCTCCTGAAATACTCCGACACCCTTAGGTAGACCGTTGAAGTCCTCGGGTGTGCCAATGACGATGTGGTTAAAATTCTTTGACCCGCCCAACGCGGTGGACACTCGCGCGAGCATCGGTTACCTCAGCGCTGAGCGACGAGCAACAGAGAGTACCCCAGAAAGTGTGATTTGCCTTCACCTGGTGAGCGGACGGGGAGGACGGCAACGACGCCCATCAGCCGACGCTCCACCTTAACGTGGACTCAGCGCGAAGCAGCCGTGCGAGATCAAGAGCTGCCGATGCAACCCGTTCACGATCCTCGAGTGTCCGCATAAGCGTTCGCGTCGCACTCCAACGCAATCCGTACGCGGCGAGTACAGCGCGCGTTTCGGGGAGGTCGTCGAACTCATCGATGATCAAACCATCGATAAGCTGGGTGTAATGGCGAGCGATAGCGGCAGCCCTCCTATCGACGCCCAGTTCCTGCATAATTTTTGTTGTGGGGCCTTTGATGGCCCGCTCACCGATGAGCGGCGAGACGGCGACCACCGGCACTCTGGCCGCGCGCAGCGCCATGCGTAGTCCGGGTACGGCAAGAATAGGATCGATGCTGAGATAAGGATTAGAGGGACAAAGGATGATCGCTTCGAGCGCCGGGCTACGCAGCAGATCGAGTACCTCGTCGGTCGGCCTTGCGTGTGCCGCTCCGGCGTAATGCAATCTTTGAACCTTCGGCATCGCTCGCAAGCGGACGAAGTAATGCTGGAACTCGAGAGCTCCAGCATCGGTATCCAGTAGCGTACTGACGGGCGTGTCACTCATCGGCAGTAATCGAGTCGCTACACCGAAGCGCGTCGCAAGGTCGCTCATAATCTGCGTCAGTCGCTCGCCCTCAGCCAGGCGACGAGTGCGCTCGACGTGAAGTACGAGATCGCGGTCACCCAGCAGGAACCAATCCGGCCCGCCCTGACGACGCAACTCATCCATGAAGCCGAAGGACTCATCTGCGCGTCCCCAGCCCTGCCCGGGATGAACGACTCCGGCGAGCGTGTACAACACGGTGTCGAGATCTGGACAAATACGCAGTCCGAGATGGGTAAAGTCGTCCCCGGTGTTGACTAATACCGCGAGTTCACCGGCGCACAGTCGACGCGATAGACCAAGCGCGAGCTTCGCGCCCCCCACGCCCCCGGACAACGCTAGAACCTTGGTCGCCGGCCTCACCGAAACAAGTCCCCCCCACTCGGTCGCACGATGGACTGACCATCCGATAACGGCAGGGAAAAATCCAATCCACGCACCAAGGTGACCGGAATTCCCTCGGTCGATTCGCCCATCACAAGACCCGCTCCAGCGGCTACGGCATCGGCCAAGGCAATCTGGGTGCTCTGCAAGGTTCGACCGAGGCGATCCTTCGTGCCACGCAAATCGAGTACCCCGGTGTAACCGGCGACCCCCAACGCAACGTTGACCGTGCCCTCGCGCCACGGCCGTCCAAAGCTATCGCTGATGATGATGGCCGGATGCTCAGGCTCTAGCGCCTCGCGCAAGCGACGCGCCGAGGCATCACAGTCCTCGGGCAGTAACAACACCCGATCATCGGCCTGCGAAATATTGGAGCGATCGATACCGGCATTGGCCATCACCCATCCACAGCGGTGCCGCGTGATGAGGATATGGGGGACCGCACGGAGGATTTCTTTTGACTCGCGCAGCACTAACTCGACGAATCGCGGATCTTTTTGTACTTTGATTGCCAGCGTACGCGCCTCGGCAGACGGCGTCACCTCAGCAAGTCGAACGAGGCGACCCTCGGCTTTTGATACGATCTTTTGTGCGACGACCAACAAATCTTTGGACTGTAGGGTGAGATCGCTCGTAATGACAGCCTCGCGGATCAGAGCGGCGAGATCGGCTCCGACCCCGACCTCGGGCAATCCGCGTAATCCATGAAATCTGACCTCCGATGGCATCGAATTCAGCACTTAATTCCCGTGATGCGGATACCGCTACCATCAACGGTGTCTTGCTTGTTGATGAAATTAAGAGAGGGAGTTAGCGGCTCCGCTGCAGTAGACTTCACGAGAGTGCCAGTATTTAAGATGCGAAGACCACAGGCACCGACGAGCCGGACGACCGAATAGCGTGCCAACTTATCTTTGCCGAGGGCGAGAACGTCACGGTCGACGACCCCATCGGTTACAAGTTTGTGGGCCGCCGTGTTGTGGGCCGCCGTGTTTTGAAATGCTGATACCACATGAATCCCATCAACGAGAATTTTTTGAGCGCGAACTGCCGCGCTCCCTTCAGGCGGCAGCCGCACGCGCTTGACCTTGGGAGGCACCAACGGCACCGTCGTGTCGACCACGTTTTTGGCGGCGATCGCCTCGCCGATCTTGCGGAGCGCGGCTTCCTGCGAAGCGAGAGGCTCGGTCAGGATCACGAGTTCGGTCTGGATATTACCGGCGGCGCCCACAGAGCGCGCGGTCGCAGCGGTTAATCTTATTGCGGTCTCCACGGCCTTGGCGGGGTTTTGCGATCCGATCACCTCCCGCTCACCGACTTTGGCGAGGCGCCGAGCGATGGCAGAGCCGAGATCGCCGATGCCACCAATCACGGCGATGAGGGACGCGAACTCGGTCGTAAACATCTGCAGCGGAACCGTGCAATGGAATGGATCTCAATTCTAGCGGCTCGGCATCACCACCATAAGGATATCAGCGACGTTCGTTCCTGTTGGCCCCGTGACGAACAGATCATCGAGTGTCTGCAAAGCGGAACCGGAGTCGTTGGTCTCGAGCGTGAGAGCGAGGTCGATTCCCACACGCTCAGCGCGCGCGCGCGTCGTGGCATCGAAAAATGCACCCGCTGCAGTCGTCGGCCCGTCGGAGCCGTCTGTACCCGCAACGAGTCCGGTGATCCGATCGACTTGAGTTTCGCCCCCACCGGCGCCCAGCGATATCCCGAGTCGTAGCGCAAGCTCTTGTGCGCGTCCGCCTCGCCCCGACCCACGCACCGCGACCAATGGCTCGCCCCCCGCGATGAGTACGCCCGGTCGATGGCGATGGGACTTGAGTCGATAGCGTTCGATTTCCTTGATCATCCGCATCGTTTCGTGCTCGACCGATCCGTATAAACAACGACCGAGCGGTACAGCATCGAAACCCTCGGTCTGCGCGGCTCCCGCGGCCGCATCGAGCGCGTCGTCGAGCGTGGCGACGACGGCGTACTGCGAACCCCTGCGAGCGAGCTCCTCGGACCACGTGGGCGCAGATCCGATCACCAACGGATCGTCACCCGGAACATCTGAAATCGCGAGGGTCGCAAAAGACGCCGGCGCGAGACGCGCGCCGAGGCGACCGCCCTTGATGGCCGACAGCTGCTGTCGAAGACGATTGATTTCGGCAATCGAGGCACCCGAATGCATTAGCGCCATTGTCGCGCGGCGCTTGTCCTCAAGCGTCACTCCCGGCGCGGGCAGCGCGCAAAGTGCCGAGGCACCACCCGACAGCAGTAGGACAAAACAATCGTCGGATCGTGGCTCACCAATGAATTCGAGTAAACTTCGCGCGGCGCGCGTACTGTCCTCACCCGGGTACGGATGATTACCGAAGAGAATTTTCCACGGCTCCGCAGTCGATTCGATCGGTGGATCTCGAACGATCAGCAGGCCATCATTGATGTCGTGACCCGCTGCGCGAAGACTGGCACGAAACCCACGCGCCGTGCCGAGAGCCGCTTTTCCAATCCCGATGACGCGAAGGCGACCACCGCGCCAAGGAAGCGAAAGTTGCACACGACGTGTGTCGCGAACAAACTCGAATACACCGTCGCTACACCGAGCATATCGGCGAAACACTCGCTCTGGTTGTACGGCCGCCACGGCCGCTGAATACCACCTCGCAAGCGCATCTCGAAATTCAGCCGTCATGGGACAGAGGATGTGCTCCTTAAGCAACGAGCCCAGAGCCGATCCCAAGCGTCAGCCTCCCACTTCACGCCCGGTGGGAGCTGAACCTCGATACGATTATCCCGACGCCAGGCGGTTGGCTGCATCGACAGCTGGCCCTGCACCAGCTGCAAAAGTAGCCACGTGTCCTCGTCCACTCGGATGACGGCCTTTAAACGCTCGGGTCGAGCGAGTGCCGGATCAACGAGGGACAAGTCGCTCGATAACAGCGTCAGAAACCTCATCTCAACGAAAGACGTGGCGCGCGGAAAGATCCAGCGCGCGCCGTGTCGACCGAGATGATGAAACTCACGACGCAGCTGCCCATCAGGTGAGACATGAGCGTGTTCGGATGAATAAGCGTGTTCTAACGCTTGAGCGTGCTCGGCTGCATGACTGCTCGGTCTTTTAAGAAGCGGGGAGTGTTGGCGAACCGATCGTCCCTGCTCGATCGCTCGAAACGCCTCAGACGGCAACGCACCCTGCTCAACCTCACCCACCCAACTCTTGGCAGGAAACAGACCATCCGCCAGCTCTATGAATTTATTTTTCTGAACGTTGTTAGCGAGGTCGACCTTGGCGAGAACGAGCGCGTCCGCGATCTCGCGCACGGCGATGACGGTTTCATCGGAACTCTCAAGGTGAGAGGGATCGATCAGTCCAATGACGCCGCAGAGTGTTATGGTCCCCGCCGCCTCGTGCGCGAGCAGTTCTTCGACGATACTCCCTGGATGACCTATACCCGAAGGCTCCACCAAAATGCCTACAGGTCTAACCCGCTCGATCAGATCGAGCAAATTGCGCCGAAAATCGGCCTCGCCCGAGCAGCACAGGCATCCCCCGGGCACGAGGCGCACATCGAAAGCACCCTTCGCAGCCGCCGCGACGGTGAGCGCATCGATGCCGGCGTCGGTGTATTCATTAAGCAGCACGACCCAATTGTCGCGCTCGGGTTTTTCCGCGAGCCAACGCGCTATGAGCGTAGTTTTTCCCGAGCCCAATGGACCGGCGATCACCCAGGAAGGGATTGGCGTCGCTCGCGTGATGCTCTCAGCCTCGAGGGTTTGCGCCGTCATAACTGACTAGAGCCCCGTAGAGATCAGGACGCCGATCGCGGAACACGCCCCAACTCGCCCGCTGTCGTGCAATGTCGTTGAGATCGAACGTTGCCACGAGTACGGCATCGCTATCCTCACCCGCTTCAGCCACCTTGGCGCCCGTCTGATCCGCGATGAAGGACGAACCGTAGAAGCGGATGTACAGCTTGTCCGGATCTTGTACGGCTCGTTCGATACCGTAGCGGTTCGACGCGATGAGCGGCATCATGTTGGCGGCTGCGTGGCCCTGCTGGGTGCGTTGCCAATGTAGACGCGAGTCGATGGGCGGCGCCGGCGGTGGCTCGCTGCCGATAGCCGTCGGGTATAAGAGCATATCGGCCCCAAGCAGCGCCATGGCTCGCGCGCATTCCGGAAACCATTGATCCCAGCAGATGCCGACGCCGATACACCCGAAGCGCGTCGGCCACACTTTGAAGCCCGTATCGCCGGGACTGAAGTACTGCTTTTCCTGATACCCGGGTCCGTTCGGGATATGCGACTTGCGGTAAAGGCCCAATACCTCACCATCGGTATCAATGATCGCGACGCTATTGAAATACGATTGATTGGCTCGCTCGAAAAAACTAATCGGTAACACGACGCTGAGTTCTTTCGCAATGCGCTTGAAATGACAAATAGCCGCATTCTCGGCGACCGTCGTCGCGAGCGAGAGATGCCTCACGTCCTGCTCAATGCAAAAATAGGGTGTTTCGAAGAGCTCTTGAAGCAAGATCACCTGTGCGCCGCGCCTTGCCGCCTCACGAACCAGCGCCTCCGCACGCGCCAAGTTCGCATTACGATCCCAAGTGCAGGCGAACTGCGTCGTTGCGACCGTGACTTTTCGCGGACTTGACGTGACAAACATGCGTTCAACCCCGTTTAGATCCCAGCATTTCAGTGATCCGTATGGCAGTCACTAGCGCTCGCCACCCCGCCTCGCCATCAACCACGGGCGGCCTACCTTGCGCGATACAGTCGAGGAACGAGCGAATCTCAGCGCGCAAGGCGTCGCCCTGCTCAAAACTCTGCTCTTCGATGTCGACGGGTAATTCGCCCGCTGCGAGTGGCATCGAACGCTTGGTGATAGTCGTGAGGATGCGTTGCTGCAAATCGATGGAGAGATACGCATCGTCGCGAAACACGCGCAACTTTCGCTCAGTTTTAAGACTGACCCGGCTCGCCGTGACATTCGCCACGCAGCCGCCAGCAAACCGAATTCGTGCGTTGGCGATATCCACAGCGCCGGAAAACACCGGCGTACCGACGGCATCGATCGAATCAATTCGCTGACCGACGATACTCTGAACGATATCGATATCGTGGATCATGAGATCGAGTACGACGTTGACGTCGGTACCGCGCTCTTTAAAGGGCGCGAGCCGCTGACACTCGATGAAGCGACTACCCTCGAGCCGACCCTCTGCAGCGACGATCGCGGGATTGAAACGTTCGAGGTGACCCACTTGGAGGATGCGACTCTTGCGCGAGGCGAGCGCAATGAGCTCGCGCGCCTGCTCGGGCGTCTCGGTGATGGGTTTCTCGACAAGCACGTGCACACCTGCTTCGAGGAAGTCCCGAGCGATGGCGTGATGCGCGGTCGTTGAAGTAACGATACTTACTGCATCGACCTCTCCAAGTAACTCGCGGTGGTCAGCAATTCCCTGCGTGCCAAGCTCGCCGGCGACAGCCTCGCGAGCCTCGGCTCGAGTATCAACGACCGCGACGAGAGAGCTCCCCGCCTCGCTAGCAAACTTCTGTGCGTGAAAACGACCAAGATAGCCGGCTCCGATCACTGCTGTCCGGATAGAGCTCATGCAGTATTATGCGCCTTATGGGCCGCCGAATCCCTAAGCTCGACTTACTAACCCTGAACCGGGAGGCTCGCCTGCTCGCAGGCTCGCTTATTTTTGCGGCAGTCGCTTTACCACCCATTGTTTGGGTTGTCGGTCGAGCTCTGCTCGGACCCTATGCGAACGGAGGCATGCTCGCCATCCTCGGCGACTACTTCCCACTCCTCTCCTCGGGATCTGTCGCTGCCTGGGTTTTGCTGTTCGGGCCCTACGTGCTGCTCAGCACCTTGCGCCTTGCAGCCTGGGGTTTGCGCCGCATATAGGATCAGACCCACTGGCGACGACAGATTAGTCGGCTGCCGCCAGACTGCGGTCGCGCGTTGCCCGGAATTCACTCGTTGCGTACCAGTTCGGGAAGTGCTTCTCGCCGGCGAGCATTGAGCCAACACCGAACAGTAACTCGAGATCTTGGATGCCACCGCGCAGATCGGTACCCGGCCTGAACTCATCGGAGGGCTTGTGGTAATGCAGCGCTGTGAATTCGGCCGCCTGAGCCTTCGCCCATTCCGCACCCTTCTCGCGATCTTCTATACCAAGCTTAAAGTAGAGGGCGGGCACGCCGACTTTCGCGAAGTTGAAGTGATCAGAGCGGTAGAAAAAGCCGTTTTCAGGAGTGGGTTCCTCTCGCAGCACGCGATCTTGTTTCGCTGCCGCGCGCTCGAGATAAGGTTCGAGCTCCGACGCACCGAAACCAATGACCGAGACATCTCGCGTCGGCCCACCCCAAGTGATAGCGTCCATATTGAGCGCAGCGACAGTTTTATGGAGCGGGAAGATCGGATTCTGCACGTAGTATGCCGAACCGAGCAATCCGCTCTCTTCGAGCGTTACCGCCAGAAACACGATCGATCGCTCGGGGCGACGCTTCAACTCAGAAAATGCCCTGGCTAAGGTGAGCATTCCCGAGGTACCAGTCGCGTTGTCGAGCGCACCATTGAAAATATTATCTCTATTTCGAGCAAGCGACTTACCAAGATGATCCCAATGCGCTGTGTAGACGATATATTCATCGGCGCGCTTGCTGCCTTTGATCATAGCTACCACGTTCGGTGAGCGCGATCGGCGAATGAGATTACGAAGATTACCAGACGCTTTTTGAGCAAGCATAATCGGCTTGAATCCGCGCTGACTTGCAGCGATTATCAATTCGTCGTAACTACGACCATTTGCTCGCAGAAGTGCGTCGCCTGCTTCGCGCGTAATCCAGCCCTCGATCGCTACACGACTGGGGTTATCGTCGGCATATACCGTATCGAGTTGCGGACCCATCCAACTGTTCTGCACTGTATCCCAGCCATACGCGGCGGGCTTAGTGTCGTGGATGATGACTGCGCCGGTGGCCCCCTGACGTGCCGCCTCTTCGAGCTTGTAAGTCCAGCGACCGTAGTAAGTCATCGCGCGGCCGCGAAACAGCTCGGGATCGTTGGTGACAAAACCCGGGTCGTTGATGAGGATCACCGCCGTCTTACCGCGCATGTCAACGCCGGCGTAATCGTTCCAGCCGTACTCCGGAGCGACCACGCCGTGACCAACAAAAACGAGTGGGCTGTCGGTAATCAAAATCTCAGGAGCAATACGCTTCGTCCAGATCACCATGTCAGTACCGTATTCGAGCTTTGTTCCGCCAAAGAAAAGCGACGTATCGCTACCGGCGGTGATCTCGACGATCGGCACCTGCTGGAGATAGGAGTCACCATTACCTGGAGTGAGACCTAATTTTTTAAACTCCGATACTAAATAATCAACAGTCTTACGCTCGCCGGCTGTGCCGGGCTTGCGACCCTCAAACTCGTCACTCGACAAGGTCACAATGTGACGCTCGTACTCGGAAGCGGGAATCAGCGGTGGCGTGTAGCGGGAGGAGCCATGACACGCAGCCAGGAATAATGTTACGAGAGCCAGAACTACGGACTTCAACATGTTCGATCTCCCCGTTGATCCAAAACTCATCTTTGCGGCCAGACCAACCAGCCAATTGCCGTGAGTAACACCGCGAGTGCGGCCTGCGGCAGACGTCGCCATGTCGTCTCGCGGAGTTCACCGTAAAAACCGAGGCCCGACACCACAGCGATCAGAGTCGACCCGGCGAAGGTGCGTAATAGCGGCGGGAACTCTTCCCCAATGCGCTCGGCGAACTCTGGGAGCATCAGAAAGACGATTAAAGTCAGCACCAGCGCGATGGTGATGGAAACGGCTGAGCCCAGGATGATTCCGAGCAGGACAGACAATGGACGCATTAGAACCTCAGCCCGACTAGCGCCGCACTTGAAGGGGCGCGTCCGGGTGATTAGTCTACGGAATTTACTGATCTTAAAATGCCTATGACCCCTAATCGACGCCGCCCAGCGGCACTTTTTGCGTACAGTGTTCTGTCGATCGCATTGCTGACCCTAGGCAGTTCGTCGCGATTAACAGCCGACACTTCTAAGCTACCGCCCGGGGCCATAGTGCCTTCGTCGCGCGAACGCATGATAGCCAGACAAGTTGGATCGCTCCTCGAGGACAACCACTATAGCCAACAACGCATTGACGATGCGATGTCGCCGCGGATATTGGATAAGTTTCTCGACGGACTCGACGGCCAGCGCAGCTACTTTCTAGCCAGTGACGTTGCCGAATTTCAGGCGTACCGGCTGCGGTTCGACGACATGATCCGTACTGGGGACCTCGAGCCCGCTTACGTCATGTTCTCCCGTTACCAGCAACGCAATCGCGAACGTATCCAGCATGTTATCGCTTTGCTTGATACGACCCCGGACTTTACGCTCCACGAATCATTTGCGTTCGATCGCGAAAAATCTGCGTGGCCGACGACCACGGCGGAACTCGACGAGCTATGGCGCAAGCGTGTGAAGAATGATGCCATCTCGCTGTTGCTTACCGGCAAATCCTGGGATGAGGCTCGCGAGGTACTGCGTGCTCGGTACGACCGCGTCCTCAAGCGTGCCGATCAGATTAAGCCTGAGGAGGTCTTCGAATTGCTTCTCAACTCTTATGCCCGTACCTTCGATCCGCACTCCAACTACTTTTCGCCGCGGAACTCTGAGGAGTACAAGATCCAGATGAGCCTCAACTACGAGGGCATCGGTGCTTCGCTGCAGCTCGTCGACGATTACGTGACGATCATGAATCTTATAGAAGGCGGCCCTGCTGCTGCCTCCGGCGCACTCAGCGTTAACGACCGAATCACCGCAGTGGGTCAAGGTAAACACAACCCGATGACGGACGTCGTCGGTTGGCGTATCGATGATGTGGCGCAACTAATTCGTGGTAAGGGCGGCACCATCGTACGTCTGCAAATTCTGCCTGTGGGCGTCGCTCCGGGCTCGCCGGAACGGGTACTCGAATTCATTCGAGGCAAAGTCACCCTTGAGGCGCAAGCGGCTCGTAAGGAACTTAAGACCACCAAGCGTGGCAACGCAGAGTACCGCGTCGGGATCATCAAAGTGCCGGGATTCTACTCCGATTTCGAGGGCCAGCGCGCCGGTGATGCGAACTATCGCAGTACGACTCGCGATGTTCGTCGCCTTATCGCTGAGCTCAAGCAAGAAAAAATTGATGGTCTGGTCATCGACTTGCGCGGTAACGGCGGCGGATTCCTGCCCGAGGCACAGTCCCTGACGGGTCTTTTCGTCAATGGGGGGCCCGTGGTTCAAGTAAAATTTTCGAATGGCGAGCGCGAAGTGCTTGACGATAACGATACCGGAATCGCCTACGACGGCCCCCTCGTCGTCGTTATTGATCGCTTCAGCGCCTCGGCCTCCGAAATCTTCGCAGGTGCAATCCAGGATTACCGTCGCGGCGTCGTCGTCGGGCAGCGTAGTTTCGGCAAGGGGACCGTGCAGAACCTTGTTCCGCTTTCCCGCTGGAGTGCTCGGCCGGTTAACGGACAGCTGACCGTCACCATCGGCAAGTTTTATCGCGTCACCGGCGAAAGCACGCAGCATCGCGGCGTCGAGCCCGATGTGGAACTCGCTTCCGCGATCAACTTGAATGACATTGGCGAAAGCGCGCTCGATGACGCCCTGCCTTGGGATCGTATTGAACGCACTGACTTTAGCGCACTCGACACCCGTCTGCCCGCGAAAGCTAAACTTTCACTCGAAGAAAGCACCCGGCAGGGTCGCGACCCCGACTACCGATGGCTAGTCGAGAATATTACGGCTCTCGAGCAACTACGCGCACAACGCGCGCTGTCGCTCAACCTTCAAAAGAGGCGTGCGGAGCGCTCGGATCTTGAGGCGAATCGGCTTGCCCGTGAAAACGCCAGACGAAGCGCGCGTTCAGAGGCGCCGCTCACCTCGATCGAGGATCTCGATACCTCTAAACAACCGGACGTTGTGCTCGATCAATCGGCTGAGGTGTTAGTGGATATACTTAATTTTACGGCTCCGACAAAGTCAGTGAAGCCGAAAACCATTACAGCGAAACGCGAAGCCGCGTGAAGCCATGACCGCACTCGAGGCAGTACTCGAGCCATTTGTTCAACATGACATTGCGCGCCCAGCGCTGGTCGAGATCGAATCCCCTATACTGTCGCCAACCATGGAGCAGCGGATGCTCGTGGGTATCGGCCAAAGAGTGCGCCTCGGTAAGCCTCGCATCATGATACACGCGAATCTCCATGTCTGGTGCATTCATTACCGAACCGTTATCTGAAAACACATACGTTAGTTGCAGCATCGTGGTGTAGGGGGACTTCTCCGTCACGCGAAGCTCAAGCTCCGCGTCACCTTGCACTCTCGAGCGATGGAACCCCTCGACCGAACGCAGTTCGCCTGCGAGCGCCCCGAGTCGACGATGGTTACTCTCATACAGCGCCATCAGCGCGACAAAACTGCGCGGTCGTGATCGCCAGCAGGTCGGCAACAAAGGCTCACCCAGCAGTCCCTGCAGGGCGAGTTTTCTTGAGTCGAAGTTATCCATCGACGTTTCCCTCCGCCCGACTATAGCCCGAGTCGGTTGATTACGTCATGGACGAACTCGGCGTTCAATACCGGTCGACTGGAGAATACGCGCAGAAATTTCCTCTATGGAGCTATCAGTGGTATCGAGCACTCGAATCCCGTTACGCTGAAAGATTGCATCTGCCACGCGGGTCTCGAACTGTACTTGCGGAAGCGAGGCGTAGCGACTGTTCGGGCGTCGCTCCTGACGAATTTGCTGCAGTCGACTAGGTGTAATTCGTAGCCCGAAAAGTTTTGCCTTATGAGGCTGCAAGGCCGACGGCAAGCCCGCCGACTCGAGATCGTCATCGGTCAACGGATAGTTGGCAGCGAAGATTCCGTACTGCATCGCAAGGTATAAGCAGGTCGGTGTTTTGCCCGAGCGCGACACCCCGACGAGCACTATGTCGGCTTTCCAATAGTCGCGGTTCGACCCATCATCGTTCGACAGAGCGTAATTCGTGGCGTCTATACGTGCCGCATAGCCTACCGAATCGGAAATGCCGTGCGCCTTACCCGAGCTGTGGGTCGAACGTGTCCCCAGTTCGCGTTCCATTGGTCCAACGAAGACTTCGAAGAAATCGAGCACCAAAGCCTTCGCCTCGCGAATTACTAGTCGTAAATCGTCCTGAACTAAGGTGCTAAAAACGATGGGCCGAGCGCCCTCTTCAGTTCCGACGGCATTTATGCGCCGTACCGCCTCTTGTGCCTTGTCAATGGAGGAGACAAATGGCAGAGTCACGGCGCGAAATTGCAGCCCTTCGAATTGCGTCAACAGACTGTGTCCCATGGTTTCAGCCGTAACGCCTGTCTGGTCGGAGACGAAAAATACGGTTCGCGTCATCACACGTTGATCCACCTTTCGAAATTCAAGACCGAAGTTTCCCTCGACCTGCTCTTCAACTCAAGGATGTGCCCGTGACCGAACTCGTCCTCCCCTTCGAACGTCTTACGATGCACGACGCCGAAACGGTCGGTGGTAAAAATGCCTCGATCGGCGAGATGATCGGACAGCTAGCATGCTTGGGGGTTAAGGTCCCAGCTGGTTTTGCGACGACGGTCGCCGCTTATCATCAGATGCTTGCGCGCGACGGTCTCGACGTGCGAATCCGGACGCTGCTGCAATCGCTCAACGTCGACGACGTGGTTTGCCTCGCTGAAGTGGGCGCCACCATTCGAGGTTGGATTCTCGCCACGCCGCTCCCCGCCGAGTTAGAGCGCTCGGTCCGCGAGAGTTATCGACGATTTAACGCGAATGCCTCAGTCGCCGTGCGCTCGTCGGCGACGGCCGAAGATTTGCCCGAGGCGTCTTTCGCAGGTCAGCAAGAAAGCTTTCTAAACGTGCAAGGCGAGGATGCCGTTATTGAGGCGATTCGTCACGTATTCGCATCGCTCTTTAACGATCGCGCTATCGCCTATCGCGTCCATCAAGGCTTCGATCATTCGCTCGTCGCGCTCTCGGTAGGCATCCAGCAAATGGTTCGCTCCGATCTCGGCGCGAGCGGCGTCATGTTTACGCTCGATACCGACAGCGGCTTTCGCGATGTGGTTTTTATCACGGCTTCTTATGGCCTCGGCGAAACCGTCGTGCAAGGCGCGGTGAACCCGGATGAGTTCTATCTGTACAAGCCCGCAGTGCGTGCGGGTCAACATCCGGTGCTACGCCGCAACCTAGGCGCCAAAGCCATCAAAATGGTCTTCGGCGAGACAGGTTCGGCGGAGCGCGTACACACGGTTGATGTCGCCGCTGCCGATCGCCAGCGCTTTTGCTTGAATGATGCCGATCTTCTCGCGCTTGCCAAACAGGCGCTTATTATCGAGGACCATTACGGTCGACCCATGGACATCGAGTGGGGCAAGGACGGCGTAACCGGGGGGCTCTTTATTCTTCAGGCGAGACCCGAAACCGTTCAGAACCGCGTTGGTCGTACGATCCAGCGCTATACGCTCGCTAAACGTTCTCTTGTCATCGCGCAGGGTCGAAGCATCGGTCAACGCATCGGCGCCGGACCCGCGCGCGTCATTTCCGGCCCCTCGCAGATGGCGCGGGTCCAAGCGGGTGATGTACTGATCGCCGATATGACCGATCCGGACTGGGAACCTGTTATGAAACGCGCCTCGGCAATCGTCACGAATCGAGGCGGCCGAACCTGCCACGCGGCCATCATCGCTCGCGAGCTCGGCATCCCCGCTGTCGTCGGCTGTGGCAATGCCACGAGCAGCATCCTTGAGGGTCAGCCAGTCACAGTCTCCTGTGCCGAGGGTGATACGGGCTTCGTCTATGACGGTGCCCTAGACTTCCAGCGCCACCAGATCGAACTGGACGCTCTGCCTCCGGCTCCCGTCAAAATCATGATGAACGTGGGTAATCCCGATCGTGCCTTCGATTTGACGAATCTTCCACATTGCGGAGTCGGGCTTGCGCGACTCGAGTTCATCATCAATCGAATGATCGGCATACACCCGCGCGCACTGCTCGACTTCGATCGCCTCGACGCAAACCTCAAGGACGAGATCAGGTCGCAGATCTCCGGGTATGACAACCCGATAGGGTTTTACGTCGACAAACTCGCCGAGGGCGTGGCACAGATTGCGGCCGCCTTTTCTCCTGAGCCAGTAATCGTTCGACTATCCGATTTTAAATCTAACGAGTACGCTAATCTCATCGGTGGCCGACTGTACGAGCCCACTGAAGAAAATCCAATGATCGGCTTCCGTGGCGCTGCACGGTACACCGACGTAAATTTCCGCGCCTGCTTCGAACTCGAGTGTCGGGCGCTCAAAAAAGTGCGTGATGACATGGGCCTCACCAATGTACAGGTGATGGTGCCTTTCGTTCGCACGCTCGGCGAAGCTAGGGACGTCACCGCTTTACTCGCTTCCAACGGACTCAAGCGTGGCGACGACAGCCTGAAAATTATCATGATGTGCGAGCTTCCCTCTAACGCGGTGCTCGCCGAGCAATTCCTGGAATTCTTCGATGGTATGTCGATCGGCTCGAACGACATGACTCAGCTCACACTTGGCGTCGACCGAGACTCAAGCATCGTAGCCCAGCATTTTGACGAGCGCGACCCGGCTGTCAAAAAAATGCTCTCTATGGCCATCAGTGCCTGTCGCAGGGCCAAAAAATACATTGGCATCTGTGGTCAGGGTCCTTCCGATCACCCCGATCTTGCTCGTTGGCTTGTTGAGCAAGGAGTAGACAGCCTATCTCTCAACCCCGATACCGTCATCGAAACTTGGCTGATGCTAGCGCAGGACGCCGCCGCGGCTAAGCGCTAAGCGGTGCGCGACCCGCGAGGAATGGGCACGCCGACAAATCGACGTTACCGCCAGAGATGATCACGCCGATCGTCTCGCCAGATCGTCCGATCCGGCCCTCGATGAGCGCCGCGAGCGGGACAGCCGATGAGGGCTCGATCAGCAGCCGCAGATCTTCGAGTGCGATGCGCATCGCGTTGACTATCGCACTTTCTGAGACCGTTAAAACATCGTCTACTAACGATCTGAAAATGAGGTACGGACGTGCGCCGATAGAGCCACGAAGCCCGTCGGCGATGGTTGCCGGCGATCCCTGGACACCCACTCGGAGACCACCGTGGAACGAGCGCGCAGCATCGTCTGCCATTTCGGGCTCAACGCCGATCACGCGGCAGGATGGGATCATCGCCTTGCCGGCGATGGCCGTACCCGAGAGTAAACCGCCACCACCGACTGGCGTGGCGAGCACCTGAATGTCGGGATGTTCGCTGAGCAACTCGAGCGCCGCTGTTCCTTGGCCAGCAATGACCTGAGCATCGTCGAACGGATGAACTACAGCAGCGCCCGTGCGTGAAATCACCTCGACGAGCGTCGCCTCACGAGCTACCAGCCCCGGATCGCAGGCGACGAGCTCAGCACTCTCCGCAAGAATAGCCTGAAGTTTGACGGCCGAGGCATCGCGCGGCGCCACGACGATACAGCGCCAACCACGTTCGCGCGCTGCGCGAGCCAGTGCAGCACCGTGATTGCCCGAGGAATGAGTGGCGACGATGCGCGACGCCGACTCGAGTTGTAACAGCTTATTTGTCGCGCCGCGTAACTTGAATGCGCCCCCGTGCTGTAGATTCTCGCACTTGAGGAGCACGCGCCGCCCGACTCGAGAATCGAAACGCGCAAAGTTCAGGACTGGCGTGCGTAGTACGCGCCCGAGCAATCGACCGTACGCTGCGACTACATCATCGAATGTCGGTATATCGACCGTCGACACGCTCAGCTCACACCTTTCGGTCCGACTACGAAAAATCGTTCTCGGTAGTACTGTAGCTCGCGCACCGACTCGCGAATATCATCGGGTGCGCGATGGGTACCTTCCTTGCTGAATGCAGCAGCAAGATCAGGCGACCAGCGCCTAGCTAATTCTTTGACTGTACTGACATCGAGATTACGATAGTGAAAAAATGCCTCAAGACTTGGCATGAGTCTCGCCATGAAGCGCCGATCTTGACAAATGCCGTTACCACACATGGGCGATGCACCCTTCTCAACGTGCCGTGCCAAGAACTCGACGGTCTGACGTTCTGCCTCCTCGAGCGTGATGGTACTAGCCCGAACGCGCGCGATGAGCCCTGTCCCGCCGTGCTGTCGCTGGTTCCATTCGTCCATCAGCGCGAGCGTAGCATCGTCCTGATGAATAGCGAGCACGGGCCCCTCCGCGATGAGCTGCAGGGAGGAGTCTGTCACCAACGTCGCAATCTCGATAATGGTATCGGACTCGGGCTTGAGTCCAGTCATCTCGAGATCAATCCAAATCAGTACATTGCGACTTGGCATAGTTAAATTCCGTCAGGGTTCTTCATATTGGATTGAGCCTGAGTCTATCAGAGGCTAGAGTGACACCCTCTTTTGTAGTAACGGCTCGTTAGCATCTTGGAATTCGTGGCGCAGGTCATTGTCGCGCACGGACGTCATGTCCGAGTGCGCGACGACACAGGACGTATCGTTCAGGCTAGACCATTCGGGCGCCGCTTGAAGGTGGTCTGCGGCGACCAGGTACGCTGCGAAGAAGATGCCACACATACTCAGGTTCACGTCATCGAAGTGCTGACGCGTCGTAGTCTACTCGCTCGCGCGACGCTACGTGGCGACGCGGAGCCCGTCGTCGCCAACCTCTCGTTGCTCGTCGCGGTGATGGCTCCCATGCCGATACCCGACCTTTTTATCATCGATCGATATCTTTGCGCTGCCTCATCAGCCGGCATTAAGGCTTTGGTGCTGATTAACAAATCCGATCTCGTACCAGATTTCGATCTCTCCCCACTGGCTCGTTCATTCGAGTCAGCCGGCTATTCCGTGCTCCTCTGCAGTGTCGAGACGTGTCGAGGTCTTAATGCACTGAAGGAAATACTTCTCAACGAGACGAGTGTATTCGTCGGGCAATCGGGCGTCGGTAAATCCTCACTCATCGGTCGGCTAATACCCGGAATCGCGCTCATGACGGGCGAGCTTGATCGCGATGCCGGAGGTCGACACACCACCACAAGCTCGTCGTTACACGATCTGCCGAGTGGCGGGTTCGTCATCGACTCGCCGGGCGTGCGCGACTTCGCTCCCGCCATCGACACACTTGAGCCTCGTAGCCTCGGCTTTCCCGAAGTTGATCGGCTAGCGATAGGTTGTCGCTTCGCCGACTGCCAGCACCTGCAGGAACCTAGCTGCGCCGTACGCTCGGCGGCAGAGAACGCGCAACTGGATGAACGGCGATACGAGAGCTACCGTAGGCTTCGACGTCTGCATGCTGATCTAAAGGCCGCTAAGGGCCCGGACCGAAGACGCAACTAAATCAGCGACTGACGCCCCGCGAGCGCGTGGGCCAGTGTTCCGCCGTCAATATATTCGAGCTCGCCGCCGATCGGCACGCCGTGCGCAATGCGTGTCGCGCGTAATCCACGCGACTTGGCGATTTCTGACAGAAAATGCGCCGTCGCCTCGCCCTCCACAGTCGGGTTGGTCGCAAGAATCATCTCCTCCACGATACCCGAGTCGAGGAGCGCCTCAAGTTCACGAATGCCGAGTTGCTCGGGTCCGATGCCATCGAGTGGCGAAAGATGACCCATGAGCACGAAGTAACGGCCTCGGTAGCCACCCGATTGCTCGATGGCGACGACGTCCGCGGGCGACTCGACTACGCAGAGCTGACTCGTATCGCGCTGCGTCGAGCTGCAGATGAAACACAGATCGCTCTCGGTAAGCATCCGGCAATGCTGACATCGCACTACTGCTCGAAGCGCGCCAGACAGGGCATCGGCCAGTTCACGGGCACCCTCCCGACCTTCCTGTAACAAGTGAAATGCCATACGCTGAGCTGTCTTAGGGCCAACTCCGGGCAGTGCGCGTAACGCGTCGATAAGTCGAGCGAGCGCCGGGGTGTGCTTCATTTTCAGGGGTAAACTTAGAAGGGGACCTTGAAGCCGGGTGGCAGACGCAGCCCGGACATCAGCGACGACATGCGTTGCTGGCTCTCGGTCTCGATGCGGCGCACGGCATCGTTGATGGCAGCGGCGATCAAATCTTCGAGCATCTCGCGATCTTCGCCCACCACCAGGGGCTCAATCTGCACGCGCTTCACCTCGTGCTTGCCGGTCATCGTGACCTTTACCATGCCACCGCCCGACTCGCCGACGACTTCCATCAACGCAATCTCTTCTTGCATCTTTTGCATATTGCGCTGCAGCGCCTCTGTCTGTTTCATCATATTGCCAAAATTGGCCATCGCTGATTTTCCTTAATGAGGTTTAATTGGATCAATTTTTAGGCTAGCACCGAATTTTTCTTTGAAGCCGCGTACGGTTGCGTCGGATTCGAGCGATCGACGGGCGGCGTCGATTTCGGCATCGACGGTGCGCTGCTCAGCGCGCGCCGGCGTTTCGACCGGCGCTTGAGCGAGTTCGATCTCCACACGCACTGTCTCGCCGAGACGACGAGACAAGGCCTGCGAAAGTTTATCGACCAACGAGGCGGTCTTGAGTAGCGACTGCGCCGGGTCGAGGGTGAACCGAACCAGGCCGCCCTCTCTGCCCATGTAAGCGCAATTGGCGGCCAGCTGCCTCGCTGCACCCCCTAGCTCGAGCCCTGCGAGGGCGTCCTGCCACTGCGCGAGGTCCAAAACCCCGCTGGAAGGCGCCAGGGACAGCCCGTGTCGCGCGGCGGCGGCTGGCGGCGCAGCCCCTTCTTCGCCGGACAGCGCAGGCGTGCCGCCACGCGACCCCCTACTCTCCGACGGATCAGCGCTCGGCGCGGAGAGCCGGAACGCCACCATGCGCAGCAAGGTCATCTCGAACCCGGTTCGGGTATCGGGCGCCCAGGCGAGATCACGCCGGCCGAGGATGGCCGTCTGATAAAAAAGCTGTACGTCCTCTGGGCTGATCGCCAAGGCGAGCTCCGCGAGCTGCTCCGGCGGATGCAACTCGTCGCCCTCGAAGGTGGGTAATGTCTGCTTGAGCGCAACACGTACCAGCAAGGTGGAGAGCGCATCGAGCACGTCGCCGTAATCGGGTGCCCACTCATCGAGCGACTGCGCAAAACGCATCAGCTCGGCTGGATCAGAGGTGCCGAGCAATCGCGCAAGTTGGAACACTTGCTTACGATCGACCGTTGCGAGCATCGTGCGTGCTTCGCTCTCGGCCACCTTACCCCCCCCAAAGGCGAGCAACTGGTCGAGAAGCGACAAACCATCGCGCATGCTGCCATCAGCCGCCTCGGCGATGAGACGCACCGCTGCAGGCTCGAAGTTAGTATTTTCGGCTCTAAGTATGACCTTCATGCGATCAGCAATCATCGAGACCGACAAACGCTTGAGGTTGAACTGCAGGCAACGCGAGAGCACCGTCACCGGTAATTTTTGAGGGTCGGTCGTGGCCAACAAGAATTTGACATGCGGCGGCGGCTCCTCGAGCGTCTTTAGCAGCGCGTTAAACGAATGAACCGAGAGCATGTGAACTTCGTCGATGAGATAGACCTTGTACCGACCACGCGTGGGCATGTACTGCACGTTATCGAGTAGTTCACGGGTGGCATCGACCTTCGTTCTTGAAGCGGCGTCTACTTCGATAAGGTCGACGAATCGACCCTCGTCGATCTCGCGACACGTTGCACAGGTGCCACAGGGCGTGGGACCCATCCCTGCCTCACAATTGAGGCCCTTGGCGAGGATGCGTGCAATGGTTGTCTTGCCTACTCCTCGCGTTCCTGTGAATAAGAATGCATGATGCACCCGATTGGTTTCGAGCGCATTTGAAAGTGCCTGCAGGACGTGCTCCTGCCCAGTAAGTTCATCGAAGCGACGGGGTCGCCATTTTCGAGCAAGTGCGGTGTAGCTCATGCGCGTCCTAAAGGAGGCGGCCCGCACCAGCAGGACTCCGGCACCCGACATCGCCGCAACCGTTGCTCCCTTCCGGGCCTGGCGGGGTTAACGGCTGGTCGTCGCGAAGGAACCGGTGCGGGACGCCATCGAAGACGCAGAGTCTACACCAGCCGACCATACCGAGCCGTCGCCGAGAACCGTTGATCGCCTCCCTCCGAGGGGCCTGCGGGCTCCACGAACACGGTGGATAGCGGCGGCAGGCGCAGCACAATCGAGTACGGTCGCCCATGGGCCGGCACGGCCTCGGCGGTGGCTGCGCCGAACTTGAGCCCGATGTTGCTACCCCCGTAGTAGGCCGAATCGGTATTCAGTCTTTCCCGGTAAACACCCGCCGCGGGGACACCGATCCGATACCCTTCGCGGGTCGCCGGCGTGAAATTGCTGATGACAATGATCGGGCGATCAACCTCGTTGCCGCGGCGCATAAACGCAATAAGGGACCGCTGACTATCGGTCACTTCGATCCACTCGAATGAGTGGGGATCGACGTCGCAGCGGTACAGCGCGGGCGTCTCGCGCAGCATCTCATTCAGATCTCGAACCAAACGCTGAACCCCAGCATGTAACGGCTCATTGAGCCTCGACCAATCGAGTTCGGTATCGTGGTTCCACTCGCGCTCCTGCGCGAACTCGCACCCCATAAAAAGCAGTTTCTTGCCCGGATGACCAAATATGTAGCCAAGATACGCTCGGAGGTTGGCAAATTTCTGCTCGCGAGTTTTTGGCATCTTGCCAATCAGAGAACCTTTTCCGTGTACCACTTCGTCGTGAGAGATCGGCAGTACATATCGCTCACTAAACGCGTAGAGCAGGCTAAAGGTGATCTCGTCGTGATGATAGGCGCGGTGCTCCGGCGATCGAGCGATGTAGCGCAGCGAGTCGTTCATCCAGCCCATGTTCCATTTGTACGAAAATCCAAGCCCGCCGGCCTGCACCGGCTGAGTCACTTTCGGGAACGCGGTGGACTCCTCGGCGATCATCAGCGTCCCCGGATACTCTGCGGCGACAACAGAATTCAGCTGACGCAAAAACGCAATGGCCTCAAGATTTTCTCGGCCGCCATTGACGTTCGGGAGCCACTCTCCTTCGCGACGACTGTAATCTCGATACAGCATCGATGCGACCGCATCGACACGCATTCCGTCTATCCCGTAAGACTCCAGCCAATGCAGCGCGCTGCCGATCAGAAAACTCCTGACCTGCGGCTTTGAAAAATCATAGATCAACGTATCCCAATCCTGATGGATACCCTCTCGAGGATCTCCGTACTCGTAGAGCGGTGCGCCATCAAAACAAACCAGGCCATGCGTATCGTTCGGGAAGTGTCCCGGGACCCAGTCGACGATTACTCCAATCCCTGCGCGGTGACAGGCCGATACGAACCGTGCGAATCCGGCTGGCTCGCCGTGCCGGGAGGTCGGCGCATAAAGCCCAACGGGCTGATACCCCCAAGAGCCATCAAATGGGTGTTCGGCCGGCGGCAGTAACTCGACGTGCGTAAAGCCCAGCTGGGTCACGTAGGGAACGAGCTCCGCAGCGAGTTCATCCCAGTCGAGAAATTGCCGTAGTGAATCCTTCGGGCGTCGCCACGAAGACAGATGCACCTCGTAAATACTCATGGGAGCACGGGTTGCGTTGGCATCGGCACGAGCTGCGGGCCGTGCGACTCGCTCTGTCAATCGTGATACGACGCTCGCAGTTCCGGGATAAGCTTCGGATCTACGAGCAAATGGATCTGCTTTTTGAGCAATCGTGGCGCCCGCCGCATCGCGGATGGCGAACTTGTATAGAGCGCCCTCGGCTACACCAGGGATGAAAAGCTCCCAAATCCCGCTTTCCTCGTGCAGTCGCATCGGATGCTGACGCTCATTCCAAAAATTAAAGTCACCCACGACGCTGACGGCACCCGCCCGCGGCGCCCAGACAGCAAAACGCACTCCTTTCACGCCGAGTGAACTGCAAGGCTCGGCGCCAAGTAAACGTTGAGGGCGGATGTGCTTCCCGGCAGCGAACTCCGTCAGCTCACGCGGCTCTAATAAACTCGGATGTCGATATGGGTCGTCGAACACCGATTCACCACCCGACTCCCAACGCGCACGCAAGCGGTAGTCGACGATCAAGGTTTTGGTCGACGCCTCATAGAGCCCATCAGGATGGAGCCGCTCGAAACGAGCGATAACACGATTGTTCTCAGGCTGCACGAGCTCGAGAGTCAACGCGCCCGGCTGGAATACTCGAACTCTCGCGTTACCCTTCGAATCGATGTGGGGACCGAGCTGCAAAGGCTCATACCAGCTCGAGCACATCAAAGATCAGCGTGCACCGAGCACAGACATCCACTTAACGAATCGCCTTTGATCGAAGGCGTTGTCATCACGCAAATCATCGAATAGCCGGTCGATCTCCGCACGCTTACCACGATCGAGCTGCAAGCCTGCAAGCATTACAACGAGACCCATCGCCGCTTGCTCGGCGGCTGCCGGATCGGGGAATCCACCCCGTCGAGACGCGTCGATGAGCGCTTGGACAACAGCGTTCATCTCAGCGGCACTCCAACTGCGCCCTTTCAGCTCTCTCTCCGTCACAAGCAGCGCGTCACGAGTGGTCGCAAGGGCCTTCTTTAACGAGGCCATATCACCATTCGCCGAACGCTGTAATCCAATGATCGCTCGATGAAGCGGCCTCGAAGACTCCAACCGAAGAGCTTGAGATACCTGTTGAAGGACGAGCAGATGAGCGTCCTGCCATCGAAGGTCGCCCGGCCCGCCAAGCGAATAGCTCGAACCCCCGAACGCGGACAGTCGAAGATCTCGATGGCAGGAATGACAGGCGTAGATGCCGAAATCCGGAATGGGACCAAGTCGTCCGGCGCCGTGACGGTCGATCAGGTCAAGTTGCCGACGCGAGGATTCGATTAGTCCCTTGGCCCATAGGGCAGCATGCGCCGTCTGAGCACTCTTTCGATAATGCTCCCGCCCACCACTGGTGCGCCAAAGTTCAAGATAAGTATCGAGCTCAAAGACAATTCGCGGGTGTCCGGCAGCCATCATTCGATGATTCGCATAGCGATCCTTGTCGCCGACATGACACGCGAGGCAGGTCACCGCGAGCGTATCTGGATTCTCTAGTGCGACGAGCCCTCGGGCCAGATTCTCACTTCGCGAAATCTTCGGCACCTGATAGTGGGTCGACAGCCACTTTTCTGACCCGCCGTGACAACTCTCGCATCCCACCCCGTCATCCAGTTGGAATTTAACGCCTCGCTGCGCGGCAGGTATGGCATCCGAATGACAGACAAGACACGCCGGCGCTTCATGTGCAGGGCCAATACCCATTCGACGAGCAATTTCTTGAGACTGTTTATTGAATAATACCTTGTATGCGTTGGAATGCAGATCGAATTGCGACCAAGTCGTATATTCGTTCTGGAGGACGCTCTCATAAGCCTTGAGTGGTTGGCTCGAACCGTGACACAGCGATGAGGCGCAGGTGGCAACGCCCTCATGACGACGCTTGGCCTCATCTGCCACCGCGCCGATCGCGGACACCACAGCAAGACCCAAGGCTGCCCACTTCAAATGGATAGTCTTAAAACTCATCTTAAATTCCTCTGAGCCTGCTGCACGGCTGGGTTGTCCTCGACGTACCAGGGTTCGCCATCCTTATTGAGATACATTCGCTGCATCTCCTGTAGGTTGAACGGACGCGAACCCCGGCGACCAAACACGGCGACTTGACCGCCGCTTTCGTCCACCGCCCGATCGCGCTCCAATGGCCGGGACAGACTCAGCGCAGCCGATCTTGTCGCCTTATGGGCGATCAACTCCGGTCGCGGCTCCGGACTGAACCCGTAGAAATTTGGCTGCGAAGAGGGACTCGTCAGCTGCACGACTTTCAATCCACCCTTACCGTCCGCCACGTAGGCAAAAAGAGAAGCATTGGTCGACGCAATCATCACGTCCCGGGAGTCGACAAGATTCCCGTCGGCGCTCCATTTCCGGAACAAGCGCGCAGCATGCGGTCTCTTTACGTCGATGATGGCCAGGCCTTCACGCCCATTGGCGACGTAAGCGTAGGTCCTTGCGACGGTGAAACCCCCTGCACTATTCAGCGGTACCGTCGCGTATGACAGCTTGCGCGGGCGCGACGGCGTCGTAATGTCGACCACCTCGAATCCTCGCGCCGTCGTCACAAAGAGATAACGGAACTGAAGGGCAACGGCACGCGGCGAGTCGAAAGGGATCTCCGAAACAATCTTTGGCAGACTCGGAGTAGACAAGTCTGTAATGACAACCGACTTGTCCGTGACGACGTAAGCCAGATTCCCGGCAATGGTCAAATGTCGAGCGCCGGTCAGCTTCCCGCTCGGATTCCATGTCAAGAAGCGCCGCAGGAAATTATTCCTGAACTCACCATCGGCCAACGTGTTGATATCAACCAGCACAAGCCCTTCAACCGAGTCGGTAATTACGGCGAAGCTATAGATCGGCAGGAAAGGCTGCTCCAGATTTGCCTTACGCATGAGATCGCCCTCATTGCGCGGCGGGTGCACAGGTTGAGTGGTCGCTAACGCAACGCACGTGGCATTGGTCGTGCGCACCTGGGTGTTGTGTCCAAGAGGCGAGAACGGTGCACTGATCAACTTCTGGCTGATGCCTTTATTGGCGATGCTCGCTGCATCCAACACACGCATACCGCGTTTTCCCTCGGCAGAGAAAACATATTCGCCTCGCAATTGCACGCAGCCGGCAAGTCCGCCGCTCAACGCGCTGGTGCGCTGTAACTCGCGGTCCCGCCCGAGATGATCGGCGTACCACTTGGGATAGGTGTAGCGATGAAGGTAACTACCGATGACGGCTTGCGGCTCGTCCCACTCCGTCACCTCGATTGCAGCGACGCCCTTCTCCGTGCCGACCCAAGCGTTGAGACCATTAAAATTGATGAATTGGGTACCGAATCCCAGTGTCTGCGCGATGATCGCGTTGTTATCTCCCTCTTTAGCGAGATGACAGTCACTGCAGGTCTTCGTTTCCGTTTTGCGCTCGGTGTGCGGATAGTGCGGATTCATTGCCTGCGAGCTATAGCCCGACGCGGCGATCGGCGGCTGCTGGATGTAAATACGCTCGCGGTTGGAGTTGGTCGAAGACAATACGAGGGCCGACGACGAGCGTACCGGCGCCATCTTTCCTCCTTCACTCGCCCCGCGCCAACCAAGCATGAAAATGTCTTCACGCAAGACCTGTGGATTGTAGGTCGCAAAATTACGTGTCTCACCGCCCTCGTAACGATGGCGCTCCGTCTTCGCATTCGCCTCGATCGGCAAATGGCAACCGCCGCAACTTGTCGTCCATGGCGTGTGACAGGTGTAGCACTCCATTTTATCGTCGTTGTGCGCAAGCATCTCCCACGGAATATCCGGTCCGAAGTTTTGCTTTTTGGAATCCTTCTCCATCGTCTTGGCCCGCGCAGCCTTCGCGTTGTAGTGCGCGTTACCAGGCGTCACCGTGTCCTTAACCTGCGACACCTCCCACTCGAGACCGGCCGTCACCGCTGATCTTTGAATCAGCGTATTCCCACGCCACTCGAAGCGAAGCTTGCCATCAGGGTTACGAATAAGACCCAGATTAGTTCCAGACTTCGGCGCTGCGGGTCCGGATGTTCTTAGATTGGCAACAGCCGCTGTCGTACCGTGACAGTCCTTACAGTCAATCTCGACGGCTGCGGCAACAGAGCCGTGCAGATAGCCATTACCATGCGAATCCTGCGCGAAGTGACAGTCAACGCAGTGCATTCCGACATCCACGTGAATCGAAGACATCTGCACCGTCTTCTCCCACTTCTGCGGGTCGTCGTTAGCGATGATGTTGCCGTCGGCATCGAGCAGATTGCCTTCGCGGTCACGCTTGTGAATCGCCCGGAAATTCCACCCGTGCCCGTGATAGTCCGCGAACTGGGTATCCTTCAACTTCGGATTGAGTTCGCTGACAGTCTTGAGAAACTCAAGATCCCCCCACTTCCCACGCGGCGCAGCGCCCTCCGGATTACGATCGAGTACCTGTCGGATTTTCTCCGGCGCCGGGAATTGCTGCTCCTCCGGCCACATGTGGGGAGCATCTGACTCGTAATCCCACATCGTGTAGCCGAGGAACGAGTTGATAAACATGTTTGGCTGGTGCATGTGACAAATCATGCACTGGCTCGTTGGGATCGACCGCGTAAATGAGTGAGCTAACGGATGCCCGCTGCGATCTTTCGGAATCGTAGGATCTACAGTCTGCGATTTTCCGTCGTGCCCAAATTGCGCGTAAGGACCCGAGTGTCTTGGATCGCGATCGTTCGCGTACACCACATGACAGCTCGTACAACCCGATGATCGGAAATCGCCAGGGTTATCGTTAGTACCCATGAACCACATCAACGGATCGTTCAAGCGGGTTTTGTGGATATTGAGCACCGGTACCGCAATCCGACCACCGGTGCCGGGACCGCGATTTGACTGCTTGAAGTCAGGGCGACCCGGCTCTTCGAGACGCTGTATTTGACCCAAAGAATTAGGGATACCCGTTTCGGGGAATAGGTTGGTGATGTTGCGTCCACCGCGCTCGAAGGCGCGGAAGATATCGGCGGGCGGCAGGTTCTCCCAACGCGGCAACGGGTAGATTCGTTCGACGAGCTCATGCTTCTCGCGTTGCTCAGCCGTTGTCTTCGCCCCTTCGAGGATCGCCGCGACACCCTCTTTGGTGTAGCTCTCACCGAGAATGTAGTTCTTGAAAGGAAGTAAGCCATTGTTATAGGCCGCTCCGCCCCAGAACATCGTGGCGGTCGCCATCAAACTACGCTTGGCATCTTCGATGGTGCGGGCGTGACACGCGCCACACGCTGCATCGGCGGCGCGGTAGTCGCCAGGATTGACGAACCGGATGAACTCGTTCGCCTCTTTGTTCAACAAGGCGTAGGCACGCTCTGGGTTGGCACTCGATGGGTGATCCCACGCAGACGGATGCTTAGGCAACACATGAGCCGTATCGCGTACCTCGGCGTACTTTCGGTTGTTCCGTTGCGTGTCGCGATCATCCGGGCCAATCCAACGCACATTGGCCGAACCGCCGTGACAATCCGTGCAACCGAGTACGACACCCGGATTGGCATGCATGGTCGGCTGATCGGTCTTAGTGTGGCAGTCGTTACACCCCACACTCTTCGCAGCCGCCTCCTCCAAAGTCTGCTTCGCAGGTGCAGGCGGTGAGACCACGTAAAACCGCTCGACTGCCTTGAGACCTTCCGCCGAGGTCGCGAAATCGACCGAGCCCGGCAAAAGCATCAGTCCGGATAACGTGAAGATTGACGCGACGAGCTTTTTCATGGGTTCGATAATCAGTAAGTAAGTACGAGATTGCCAAGAACGGCGTAAGCGATGTCGTCTTCAAAGAGGTCGCGATAACCGTCCCCCGGCACCAAAGTGGCGACGGATAATCGACCCACGACGTTTTGAATGGCCGTCGGTCGCCAAATCACCGCGATCGAGGCATCTAGACCAATGTCCTTGGCGATATCCCCTTGCGCACGCGCAACCCGTAAGGTTGCCGTATCGACGAATTGTAACCAGTTGACGTTGGTGCTCACCCGCAAGGTTGGCGTCAGATCAAAGTCAGCTCCAACACCAATAAGCCTCAGCCCCGGATTCGCGAAATTCGACTGGCCAAACTCCTTAGAAGATCTCAGCGAGTTTAGCAACCCGTTACGCCCGGTCAATGTCACACGTCCACCACCAATCAGCGGAACGGGCTCACGTATCCAAAAGCTGGTATCCGCACCAGCAAAGAGAGGATTTTCGAATATCGCGTCAAATCCCTCGCCTCGATCATCAAACGGATCTGAATCCGCAGATCCCCACGCGAGCGAAGCGCGAGCGCGGATCCACGAGAAATCCTTTGAGATCTCGGCTGCCAGAAATCCTGCTCGAATCTTTTGCGGGCGATCGATGAAGGTGCCGCGCTCGGCATCTCCAGTCGCGTAGTACGCGGAAGTCGTGAGGTTAACTCCGGCGATATGACCGTCACCGGAGACACCGAGATAAGTGACATCGTAATCACCCGATCGCTCGACACCGAGCGATACAGGTCGCTGAATGATGCCGTTGTCATCGTACTGAATTTGCCCGCCTTCGCGATTGCGGTTATGGATCACCGTGCCTTGGGTGAAAAATCCTAGAGTCGGCCAGTCTTGTACATAAAGGTTGGCGACGAAGACATCATCGTCTCGAAACGATGCGAGACCTCGAGAGAACACATCATTCAGACCGCTATTTGTGTCTTTGTCGAGGCGACGGAACCACGCAAGGTTGTATTGATGACGATTGCTTGATCGGATACCAAATAGACGCGCACCAAACATCGCATCATTGAGCAAAAAGCCACGGAAGTCGGAGGTGAAGGGCTGTATCCCGACACGGAGACTGTCGAAGTCGTAGTTGGGCGACACATTTCGCAAATGGCGATCGACGAACGCGGCCTGCAAGCCAAACGCCGAGTCGTAGCGAACCTTGGACGCATCTGCGGGCGCACGCAGCAAGCCACGCTCGTCAGCAGAGACTCGCGTCACGTTAAATGCTGGCGTGAATCGGAACTCCCAATCGGGCGGTTTGAACGTTGTGTTGCCCTGGTAGAGCACGGTCTCAAGAATGAAGGTCTGCGCCAAGATCTCCGTCTTCGGACTGCCAAACGTATTCAGAGATCCCGGTCTGGCCGTAACGGGACCACCGACCGGCAGAGGAAACGAACGCGGTTCAAAGACTGAATCGGAAATCCCGATGAAAGCCAAGTACCAGTCTTCTCCGAACATGGGTCGATCGCCCTTCAAGCGATTGAAGCCATTGTAGGGATCGAGCAAGTTTTCTTTGATGCCAATCGCCTCAACGATACGCCATCGATCCGGGAACCCTTGTAGAGATCCCATCTCTTCTATCGGAGCTGGGGAAATTCGCGTTGGATCACAAGGTTCCGGCTCATACGGGATAACTGGGATCGTAGGACTACGACGACCCGACTCGGTCGGCTGCGAAGGCGGACATGCCTCGTTCGCGAGAGCGGATCCCGCAAGGACCCATCCGAGCAGCGCGGGTAACCATGTTCGATCAAAGACCACTGCAGGGCTCCTGTTCGTTGGAGTCCAGGAACGGCGCTTGCGGACAGCTTAAGTAGCGCAGGCGAGCACCACTAGGAACCAATTGATCAGCTCGACGATTCGAGGGCGCATGCTGAGGCGGGTTACCGGACAAACCGGCACGCGCGACGCCAAGGAAAGCGACCATGTCATCCTGATCGATACCGTCCCCAGAAACCCCGATCGCACCGATCAGCTGTTCACCGCGATAGATCGGTACAGCACCAGGAAAAATTTGTATGCCATTGGCTAGACCTCGAACGGCACCATTTACGACAAAGCCGCGATCGAAACCGCCCACTCCGCTGCAATTACGTGGGGTATCCGGCGTCAAACCTCGAACGAATGCGACGTGCTGAATGACAGCGTTATGAACGAGATCCAGTTGTAATCCCGTATTGAGCGGGCTCCACTGTCCCGGCGCTCGAGAGAGCGGACCAAATGGGTTGCCATCAACACCGTCCGGGTAATTCGGGCGTGCGAGATTGCCAATCGCGCGAGCGGAAAATGCAGTCATCCCATCCGCCAAGGCATTTGGCAAGCCAAGGAAGATACGCATGGAGGTGACATACTGCGCCGGCGACTCTTCTCGCAAACGCACCAAGACGCGATCGAGATAGACGGCCGGAGGAAGCGCATTCAGACTCTCTACCGATGTACGCGAAGACAAAAACGCTGCGCCGCGCGCCTTCTGTACTGACACATCGATACCGAACACGGGCGCGTCGCGAGTTCGCACGAGCCCCAAAATTTCGCCCTGCGAATCAACCACGGTGATCGAGACACGCGCCGGTGTATCGAGCGGGCGTCGTATCTGCGCTCGACTTCGATTCGCAACTCGCAAGGCACTCGAGAGGATTGATCGCACCTCGGCGGATGTCAGCGCCGCAGCACCGTCAGTGCCCGCGCGCGGACGAAAACGCTCGTTGTCCGCCGCATCAACCAGAACGAATGCATCAAGATTGGCGTAGTCCTGACTATCGGCCCGAATACCGGAGCGTGACTGTCCAAAAGCCGTTCCCGCTCTGATCGCTGCAACGTTGTAGCCAGGCACCGCAACGAGCTGCCCAACGCTACCAAGAAGCGAGGCGAACGCCGGTGGCGAGTCGATTCTGGAGCGCAGGTCCTCGACGCGAAAATCGCTGAACCTTAAGGTCTTGCCATCGGCAGTAATCCGATCTGCGCGACGATCCTCCGGCGCAGCCTGCGAGCCCGTGGCGGCAAAGGCCACCGCCTCGTCGACATCGTTATCGACATCAAGGACGTCACGATCAATGCCATAAACAGGATCGATGACTACCCCTACTCCACCGACCGGCGTACCTGATCGATAGAGAGGGAATCCGCCCGGGTCGCCCGCAAGTCCGAGAGGCGATCGCTTCGGACCGATATCAGCCTCAGCAGGCGTGAAACGCGCCGCAACATCCGAGCACGGCAGCTGACTGAACTGGACACCAAACAACGGACCGCCCGGGGTCAGCAGTTCACCAGGATTAAAATGCGATTGGATGATTTGACTGGCGGTTCGAGTGCTGAAGGCATTACCTTCACTCGAGAGATAGGCGCCCGTGACGGCCTTCGCAATCGCAGCCGCCGTCGCCGGAATCACTTCGACGTTTTCAAGGCCTCCGCTCAGCGCGGACGCCGAAACGTCACTGGTACGCATCGTGACGTCAGCGAGCGCGCCAGACATGCGGAACACCGCAAGCACATTACCGACCCGATCGACCACAGCAATGGTTGCCTTGACACCCCTCGCCTGCGCCTCGGCAACACCTCGTGCGATCACGGATTCAACATCACTGACGGTCAGGAAAGAGTTGGCGTCCGCGCAGCTACCGTCACAGGAAGCCGTACTGGAGGGTGAAACAGCGCTGCCACTCGCTCCAGAGCTCGGCGTCTCCGAGCCACCACCGCCACACGATGCGACCAATGCGGCGCAGAGTGCCATCAACCCCAAGCGTCTCATTGGCTTACCGCTGCCTCTCGAATCACCTTCTTCATGACGGGGATCCACAGCGGCTCTTGCTTATCGTGATAAACGTGGCACGACGCGCAAGGGCTTGCGATACGAGCCTGTCCACCCTCGGTGCCGGTCTCACCGCCATGGCAGTCACGACATACTTTGATCTGCGGCATCAAAACGTCACTGGCGACTTTCGCATCCGCCGCGGCGTGACAGGTTTCGCACGTAGCCTCTCCCGTCGCGTGCGCGGCATGATCAAATCGCGCTTTGGGCATGAACGTTTGCGTCAACTTGACGGGCGCGACGCTCCACAGAGGTTCTGTGGGCGTACCTTCGCGAGTGACGGTATGGCAATCCGCGCACATCCGACGCTCGAAGATATCCGCCGCCACCTGATTCGCGCGCTGTGTGGCACTTCCGAGCACGCGAGCGCGGGCTGCCGCGCTGAGAGATGCGCCGGGCGGCGTCACGCCATCGGCGGCCGCGACAGCATCGCTATAACCGCCGAGAAAACGCCGACTGTAATGATCGATCAGCGTCTGTATGACAAGTGCCGGCTCGCCATGCGGCACCGTACGCTTCGGCTCCGCTGGATCGAAACCCAACGTGTGGCATGAGCCGCAATGCTGCTCCATCTCAATTGGCTTGAAGCTCGTACCACTCTCTGTCGGCGTGTGGCAATCGGCACACTCCATGACAACTTCGCCCTGCGGAGCCTTGATACCTTTCGGATTGAGGTGAGCAGCATGGGTAAATTCAAGATTCGATTTTTCAACGATTTCTGATTCGCCTAGGCGGGCCCGCGTCACTTTCCAATCCGGCGCCGTCAGCAAACTGATCTGAAAATCCGGATGCTGAGAAACGAAATCCGTCACCGGCAGCGCTTTTGGTCGAGCGCCATGACTCTGGGGTTCAGCATGGCAATCAGAGCAAATTCGCGTGTCGAGCTGGATAAGATTCGACGGTTCATCATGCTCGACGTGACAGGTCGTGCAACGATCGGCGGTCATATTTGCCGCAGCAGGATGATCCGCAGGCACGTGCTGATGAAGGGTATTCGCGTGACAATCTAGGCATTGCTCATTGCGAACTCGGCGGAACGGTTGCTCATGACAGGCCTCGCAGGCAACCTCGAGGTTACCGTGCGCAGAATGCAACGCCCCGGAAGTCCACTGCATATCGCTCGGTAAAACACTCTGTCGTAACCATTCGATGGACGCATCGCCGCGACCCACCATGAGCCAGGGCAAAACGAGCCCGAGCACGAGGGAGACACTGATCCCCGCCCATGCCCATGGACGCTTTCGCCAACCCACTTCGGCGAGAGACATCGAAAACTTTGGAAGCGGTCCGTCCTCGACAGCAACACTTTCGCGGACATCTCGCTCGATTGTCAGGGTCACGTCATAGCCGACGGGATTTTCGACAACTTTGATCAGCGACGGACCGAGCGAAATTTCGTCACCAACTTTCAATATGGCGCTACGTTGCAACCGCCCGTTGATCTCGACCTGTGCAGGGGGCGTACACGTGAGTTGCAGCTCGCTCCCAGATCGACTCAGACGTGCATGCTGTAAGTCGATTCGCGGATCGTTGATCTGGATGTTCTGATCAGTGGCTCGCCCGATGGATAGCGAATCGCTCTCGAGCGCCCTCTCCTGCGTACGCAGGGCACCCGCTTTTTCCGTCTCAAGAGAACGAATTAAGATCCGCATCGGATTACCAGTAGAGGAACACACTCACGACGTGCGCGACGAGTGTTCCGAGCAAAGCCAAGGTTACAGGCACATGTATGTACAGCCAGATATCGAGCCAACCTCTAATCTGCGCATCTCTACACAGCCGACGCAGTAAATTTCTCCGCTCAGCCAATAGGCTCAGCAGATCACCAATGCGTCGACTGAGCTCACCATCCGTACTGCGTGCAAGCTCGTCCCCGAGCCAAGTCAGAGCTGCAGACTGTCCGCTATTTGGCGAGCTAACGGCTCCTTTATTCGAGGGAACCATCAACACCGAACTATCCCGGCCGGCCAGGATGTTACGCGTACTACCACCGAGCGCGGTGCCGTCACGATTGGCACGCAAGAGATCAGCGAATCGCCGTGGCATGCCGCGTGCGATACGCAACGCGCGCTGGTCGATGTCCTGAATTTCCTCGAGCAGACGATCAGGCTTGCTACCGGCGCGATTTGCCGACATCAGCTGGGGGTAACGCTGGTAGGCCACCACCCCGACGATTCCGCTGGCGATCACGATGACCATCAGTGCATAACAAAGCGTGTGCAGATTCCAACCGAACTGGAATCCGCTGTGCAATGTTGAGATCAACAGAAGCGAGAGACCGAGATAAACGTGTGCGCTGGTCCAACCCCGCAGGGTGCCCATCGCCGATGAATACGACCGCTTTCTAATTCCCAGTGCGGTCAACCACAAGATGAGCGCGGCACCGATGCCACCGAGTGTGTATCCGAGCCAAGTGCCACCGTTGGGTGGTGATAGAGGGTCGTGCCAGACATACAGCGCGACGGAGATACCGCAGAGCCACAGGGACACTCGGAGATAACGTCGATTCGCATGATTAAGCAGTGACTCGTACATGCTTAGAAACGCGAAGCCTCCTGCTTCACGAATGTCACAAACTCCTCCGGGTTGACACGTAGTGCCGCACCCGTCGGACACGCGCGAACGCATGCGGGTCCACCATCCTGACCCTTGCACATGTCGCACTTGACAGCTTTCTTGACGGCCTTCGGCGCGTCGATCGCGGCAGGCTCATGATGATGCGAGCGACCGAGCCCCTGCAACTTGCTATAAACGCTCTCTTTGCTCCCGCCGAACATCAGCCAAGACATCAGCGAGGGCTGCTCGGGCGGCGGTCCCGACATGTGAATCACGCCATAAGGGCAATTACGCTCGCAGTTTCCACAGCCTATGCAATTATCGCCGACAAATACCTCACCATTCGGTGAGCGGCGAATCGCATCTGGCGGGCAGTCCTTCATGCAATGCGGATCTTCGCAGTGGCGACAAGACGTCGGCACATGAACGTTGGCAAACGTCGGACCGGCTGCGCGATCAAGGCGAGAGGTGCCGCCATGAGTGGCCGCACAAGCGCGCTCACAGTTATCGCATCCGACACATAGGGTTTCATCAATCAGCAATACGTCGGTGGCCTCACCCAGCCCTTGCTTCAGAAGAAACGAAATCAATTCGCCTGCGTGGTCCTGCCCCTGCAGATGAGTATTGCTTGCCACGCGCTGTCGAACGGTCTCTTCCAGCTCTTGTCGCAAGCGAGGGTTTTTCTGGAGCAGTTCGCCGAACGTCGCAGCATTGAGACTGATGGTCTCGGTGGCTACCGTCGCTCGCACCGTCGCACTACGCTGCGTGTTACCGAGCAGCCCCATTTCGCCGACATAGTTGCCGGCGGCTACGTACGAGGTCACCACCTCTCTTCCACCAATCGATCGCAACACCGATACAGAGCCACTTCGAATGAGGTGTAACGAATCAGCCTCATCACCCTCTGTAAACAAAACTTGCCCCGCCCGAAAGCGGTTGAGCTTCGAGTTGGCAGCAATTGGCAGTAACTCATCGGTGGCCGCTTGCGGCGCAAATCCACTCTGAATCGCGCGTACTATAAAGGTATGGTCGACGACGGCTTTGGCAGCGTCGACTGAACTCAATAACTTCAATACGTCGCGGCGTGGCGTCTCGATCAGTACACAGTCTCGCCCAGCAAGCGCTGTAGCGGTACGTCGACGACCCGAAAGCAACCCCATTTCACCGAAGAATTGCCCAGTCGAAAGCACCACGCGCTTAGCAGGATCATTTTCGTCGACTTGTATTTCGACGCTGCCGCTGAATATTGTGTAGAACGAGTTGGTGTAATCGTTTCTTTTAAACACCACCTCGCCTGCCTTCGGAACATGAACGCTGCTGCCGAGCATCAGCTCGCGAAACATCAGCGGATTTACCTCCGCAAAAATCGGTATCCGCGCTTGCATACTCTGCAGCGTCGCGGTGACTGAAAGATGCCCGAGAATTCCCGCGAGCTTCGACTGAAGCAAGGGTTCGTCAGCTGGAGTGACGGGCGTGCCACGAATGTACTCAACCACCTCGTAGCCTTGATTCATCGCCTGCTTGATGAGCGGATATCCACCAAGAGCACCGATGACGTACAGCCCGGCGACATTGGATTCGTAATTGGCCGACAGCAAAGGCAGTGAGGTCGGATCGCTTGAGGGAAATTTGATTCTGCAGGACTCGACAAACTTACGCGGCGGAATAGCACCGAGACGAGCGATGATTCGATCGCAGGGCAACTGCATCTGTCCATTAGCAGTCGTCAACGACAACTCGTACGGTTTAGCACCCTCCGGCGTCTCGACGAGCGAGCTGCACTGCGTCGAATAGAGGCAGTTGACCTTTCCCGCCTCGATTGTTTTCAGGATGAGCGTCAAGTTGCCGTCCTTGCAACGTGCGAACTCCCCCGCCCGGTTTATCAGATACACCGTGTTCTGTTTCGAGAGAGCCACCGCGTTCTCGATTGCCGCATCACCCGCACCGACGACGACGATCGTCTCGCCCTGATACTCCTCCGGGTCATCCAGCGTGTACTGCACGCATGGCAAAGATTCCCCGGGAACTCCGAGACGCCTAGGATTACCTTGCAATCCAATGCCAAGGATGACGTTCTCGGCGAGAACTTCACTGCCATCTTGCAGCTTGAGATGGAAGTCCCCTTTCTCCCCGGAGATCGCTACAACCTCAGCGCCGTAACGAACGTTAACGTTCTGCGCGGCAAGACCACGGGCCCACTCATCGAGAATTTTTTCTCGAGTGCCGGCAGCGAAGGCGAGTGGACTACGCAGCGGCAGCACATTCGGCTCGGCCATCACGTGCTTGCCTTTCTGATATCGCTGGATCGTGTTGGCATGAGCAGCGGTTTGCTCGAGCAGCACGTGCGACACGCCGATCCCCGCAGCGCGGGCCGCAGCGCTCAAGCCGCCCGGACCCGAACCGACGACGGCAATGACAACCTTGGTCATGACCTCACCCGCCGTCCGCGAACTCCGGATAAAGAGTCATTCCACCGCAGACGAAAATGGTTTGACCATTCACGTAATCGGAATCATCCGATGCCAGCCAAACCGCCGCTTTGCCGATATCGCTGGGCTGTCCGACTCGGCCATAAGGGATAAGCTCGAGCAACTTGGCGAGGGCCTCGGGCGTCTCCCAGGCAGGGCGATTGATTGGAGTGGCGATCGCACCGGGACCAATAGAATTCACCCGTATTTTGAGCGGCGCGACTTCCTGCGAGAGACTTTGCATGAAAAGTTTGACGCCACCCTTGGAGGCCGCGTAATTGACGTGACCCGCCCAAGGGATGACCTCGTGTACCGAGGACATGCAGATCACTTTACCGGCAGCAGCCGAGACTCCGGACTGAACGCCACGCTTCATCATTTCTCGGACGGCGCGGCGGCTGCAGAGAAACATTCCGGTCAAATTCACATTGATGACTTTATTCCATTGAGCCAAGGTCATTTCATGGAACGGCGCGTCCTGCTGCAAACCCGCGTTATTCACGAGAATGTCGATAGCGCCCCACTCGCCCATCATTTTGTCGAACATCGCCTCGACTTGAGCTTCATCCGAAACGTCTGCCTGTACCGCGATGGCGCGACCGCCGGCTGCCTTAATGGCCTCGATAACAGGCACGGTACCAGCCACATTGCCAACGTAGTTGACCACCACGTCAGCACCGGCTTGACCTAGGGCGATCGCCACGCCCGCGCCGATGCCTGAACTTGCGCCGGTAACCAGCGCCTTTTGACCCTTGAGCGGTTTGTAAGACATGAAATTTGCTCCTGAAGACATTACGACTTGAATCAGTGTGAACGCCACTCGTCGATCAACGACGCGACCAACCCGGTCCACCCCGTTTGATGGGATGCACCAAGCCCGACACCCGTATCGCCATGGAAGTACTCATGGAACGTAAGGTAGTCGCGCCAATGCGGATCGTTCTGGAACTTCTCGATGTTTCCGTACTCTGGACGTCGACCATTCGCATCACACGCAAACACCGCGATCAGTCGATTCGCATGCGCGCGCGCTATGTCATCGATGGTCCAGGTCTTCCCTTTTTTGTCCTTGACGGTTAAGTCTTTTCCGTGCGCCTTGGCGAGCTTGCGCAAAGATTCAATCATGAGAAATGCCGTTGGGAACCAAATCGGTCCTCGCCAGTTCGAGTTGCCACCTTTGATCTTGCAGTCAGCCTCGCCCGGCTCGTACCCGACCTGATTTCCGCCAAGACTAAAGGGCTGTTCAAGGTGGACTCTTGAGAGGCTGCGTAAGCCGTAGTCGGACAGAAACTCGTCCGAATCGCATAACCACTGCAGCATCCGCTCAAGTTGCGCACGATCGACGATCGTCATCGCGAGGGTTTCCCCCTCTGGGTTAACGATCTTCGAAATGCATCGGTCCACGATCTCAGATCGATTGTTCACGAACCAGTTGAGATTGGACGTGAACTCTGGGAACTGCTTGAGCCACTCCGTTTCCAAGCGCTCAACTGCATATAACGGGATGAGTCCAACCATGGAGCGAACCCGAATCTTCTCGTAGTGCCCATCGGGATAACGCAACACGTCATAGAAGAAGCCGTCTGTCTCGTCCCAAAGATCATGATCGCGCCCGCCCTGACGCTTCATCGCAGCGCCGATGTAGACGTAATGCTGGAAGAACTTGGTCGCTAAGCTCTCGTAGGTCTGATTTTCCTTGGCAAGTTCGAGCGCGATACGCATCATATTGAGACAGAACAGTCCCATCCAGCCGGTCGCATCCGACTGCTCAAGCACCGCATCGCCGGGCAGCTTTTCCGAACGATCGAACAATGTGATATTGTCGAGCCCGAGGAATCCGCCTTCGAACACGTTATTGCCGCGGCTGTCGACCTTGTTGATCCACCAAGCAAAGTTGATGAGCAACTTATGGAAGCAGCGCTCAAGGAACGCCCTATCGGCCACCCCGGAGCGAACGCGATCCATGTTGTACACGCGCCAGACCGCCCAGGGATGCACGGGTGGATTAAGGTCGGAAAACTCCCACTCGTAGGCAGGAATCTGTCCGTTGGGATGCTGAAACTGTTCAAACAACATCAGCCACAACTGCTGTTTGGCGAACTCGGCATCGATGATTGCAATGGCGACGGTATGGAATGCGAGATCCCATGCCGCAAACCACGGGTACTCCCATTTGTCTGGCATCGACAGAACGCGCATTGAATTGAGATGGCGCCAATGCCTGTTACGGATGTCGATTCGCGACTGAGGCGGTGCGAGCTTTGGGTTGTCACCCTTCAACCAAAGGTCAACGTCAAAAATGTAATTTTGCTTCGACCACATCATGCCGGCGAACGCTTGTCGCTGAATTCGGCACTCGTCCTCTGTAGCACCCTTCGGATGGATGGTTTTGTAGAACTCGTCGGCCTCGCGCCGCGCTTTACCGACTACCGCCGAAGCCTCCTCGAGCGACGCCTTGCCGTCATCTGACAAGCGGAAATGCAGCACGACGGAACCCCTTGCCGGTACCGTGCGTTGGTAATGGATTCCCGCCTTGGTGCCTTCCTGATCGGCGTTGATCGCGCCGACCTCACCGTTGACGATGTGACGATGGAACGCATCCTTGTAGAACCGGCGCCCGCTCTCAGGCTTGACTCCATACAGCCGTTCAACGTTCGTTTCGTTATCAGTAAAGAGCGTATCCCCTTCACCCTCAGCGCAAAAATAGCGTTTGCCGAGCGAATATTTGAAGGGCAGATTGGTTAACCCGTCGGCTCCCAAATCGTCGGCGACCATACGTATCTGTTTGCCGCGTTTTGCCCCTAATTTAATATTCGGTGGGCGCTTACGCGTCTCACCCCAGCCCCAGATATTTCGGAACCACAACTGGGGTATCAAATGAATATCGGCGTCTTCGGGACCCCGATTACAGACCTCGATTCGAATACAAAGATCTTCTGGGCCGGCTTTTGCATACTCGACGAACACGTCGAAGTAGCGATCTTGATCAAAGATTCCAGTGTCGAGTAACTCAAACTCGGGCCCTCGACCGTTACGGCTTCCGTTCTCTCGCACCAACCACTCGTACGGGTACTTCGCGTGCGGGTACTTGAAGAGATACTTCATGTAACTGTGGGTCGGGGTGCTATCGATGTAGAAATAGTACTCCTTCAAATCCTCGCCATGATTGCCCTCAGCCGGGATCAAGCCAAATGGACGCTCCTTGAGGATCGGGTCACGGCCATTCCACAGCGCCAAAGAAAAGCACAGCAGTTGGTACTGGTCAGACACGCCCGCCAGCCCGTCTTCACCCCAACGATAGGCTTTGCTTCGAGCCATGTCATGCGTGAGGTGATTCCAAGCGGCGCCATTCGCACTGTAGTCCTCGCGAACCGTGCCCCATGAGCGCTCACTCAGATAGGGTCCCCAGCGGTACCACGCCTCGCCAGAACGAGCTTTAAGCAAGCGGCTGTGCTCAGCCGTCTGCCGTGAATCGACCATACTCCTTCTCTCCCCAAAAACGTCGCCCCTCTCGCAGGTCTCAGCAAAGAGCGCTGCGGACGACTAACAGCCTGTTGAAAAACTCTCTGAACAATACTCTACTCTCGATTTAGCGTCATAGGGTGAGCGTTGTTCAAGGGAGAAGCAAGAATGCGCGGTCATGTCGATCCCCAGAAAGGTTTGTTCAGCTACTTCTCGGTTGAGGAACGGATTCCGTTGGATCACCCGTTGCGCCGGGTGAAGGCGCAAGCTGACGCGGTGCTGGCGACGATGGCAGCGGAGTTCGAGGCGATGTACGCCACGGTGGGTCGACCTTCGATCGCGCTGGAGCGGTTGCTGAAGTCCTCGCTGTTGATCGCCCTTTACTCGGTGCGCTCGGATCGGCTTTTCTGCGAGATGCTCGACTACAACATGCTGTTCCGGTGGTTCTTGGACATGGACCTAGAGGAGCGTGCGCTCGAATTGCAGCGGTGCCGAAGAACTCCGCGAGGTATGCCGCCCGGTTACTTTTCCTACGTGACCCCTCGGTCTGTCGATCAAGAAAATATTGAACAATGAGTCCAATTGTGGCTTGCTAACAATTGCTCCGAAATGAAATGAGTGCAATACACGCACGATAAAAACAGGACCGCGAGGGAGTGAGTGAACATTGACAACAATGTTGTGGCGAGCGTCGAACTTCCGCGCCGAACTGTCGCGATTGTATTGGCGGGGGGTCGAGGCAGCCGCCTGCTCGACCTAACAACCCGCCATTCGAAACCCGCCGTCTTCTTCGGCGGCAAATTCCGCATTGTCGACTTTGCTTTGTCGAATGCGGTCAACTCGGGTGTGAGACGTATCGCCGTCCTCACTCAATATACGAGTCACAGCCTCATCCGTCATATCCAAATGGCGTGGGGGTTTCTGCGTAGCGAGCTCAATGAATTCGTCCAAGTCTTACCGGCGAACCAGCGCGCAGGCAGCGATGTCTGGTATCAAGGCACGGCCGACGCAGTGTTCCAGAATCGCGAGGTCATTCGTAGCTTCGGCAGCTCCTATACGCTGATCTTGGCGGGCGATCACGTATACAAAATGGATTATGCAATCGCTCTAGCCGATCACGTGCATCATGGCCGGGGTTGCTCTATCGCGTGTATCGAGGTTCCGAAAGAAAAAGCCAAAGATTTCGGCGTGCTTGAAATCGGCCAAAGTAATCGGGTGACGCGGTTCGTCGAAAAACCAGAGCATCCGCACTCACCCGATCACGTCCTCGGAAAGTGTCTCGTCTCGATGGGAATCTACATATTTGATACCGCTTTCCTTCTGAGTGAGCTCGAACGCGACGCGGCCGATCCGAACTCGACGCATGATTTTGGACGTGATGTTATTCCGCGTCTGGTTCGTGAAGGACACGTTACCGCGCATCGATTCGAGTCGAGCGCCGTCAACCGCGCAGACGGCGCAGAACCTTACTGGCGCGACGTCGGGACACTCGACTCGTATTGGGATGCGAACATTGACTTGACGACCACCCTACCCCTTCTGAATCTCTACGACGAGCGCTGGCCGATCTGGACTTATCAGGCGCAATTACCTCCAGCAAAGTTCGTCCACAACTCCGAAGATCGTCGCGGAATCGCCTTCGAATCTTTGGTCGCAAGTGGATGTATTGTCTCCGGTACCGTCGATCGTTCGGTGCTGTTTTCCGGCGTGCGTGTGCACTCGAGAGCACGGTTGGAGCTGTGTGTAGTTCTTCCTGGTGTCACGGTTGGACATGGCGCTCGAGTTGCAAGAGCGGTTATCGATCGCGACTGTCGCATTCCACCGGAACTCATCGTAGGCGAAGACCCGGAACTCGACGACCAGCGTTTCGTGCGCAGCCCTAACGGCGTCACCCTGATCACGCAGGAAATGCTCGATCGCTTGGCGAACAACACATGACTTCGCATGACTGCAGTCTCTCCGTGCTCCATGCGGCCACGGAGCTGTTTCCGTGGATCAAGACCGGCGGCCTCGCAGATGTGGCCGCGGCATTACCCGAGGCGCTCGGCACGATTGGCGTCGATACCCGCCTCGTCATACCGGGTTTTCCAGATGTCATCTCCGCCCTTCGCGATGATCGTGTGGTTTATGAAGCTCAGGGCCTCCTCGGGACTTCTCGCATGCAGCTACGTCTAGGAACGCTGCCCTCGCGAAACACTCCCGTTTACGTGATCGATGCGCCGTCCCTCTACGCACGCCCGGGAAGCCCCTACTCGCATCCCCACAACGGCGATTGGGGAGATAACCTGATTCGGTTCGCCATGCTGGGCTGGACCGCAGCGCGACTTGCCGAGGGTGGTCTCGATCCACATTGGCGGCCCGATGTTCTGCACGTGCACGACTGGCACCCTGCGCTCGCCCTCGCCTACGTCGCGGATTCCTGGCCTCCCGTGAAGAGCGTTTTCACGATCCACAATATTGACTACCAAGGACGCTTTCCACCCGCTGACTTCAATCGGCTCGATCTGCCCCACTGGTTATGTGCGCCCTACGGGCCGCTAGAGTTCTTCGGTGACCTCTGTTTTCTTAAAGCGGGTGTCTTGCTTGCGCATAAAGTAACCACGGTCAGTCCAACCTACGCTCGCGAAGTCACCGAGGGGCAACATGGTCATGGCATCGACTCAGTGATCCGATCGCGGGGCGACGCACTCATCGGCATCCTGAACGGTGTCAACTACAGCGTCTGGGATCCACGGAACGACGAACATTTACCGGCGCGCTTCGGAATCGATGACCTCGCTGGTAAGGCGCGCTGCAAGACAACGCTACGCTCGCGTGTAGGACTCAACGATCGCGGTGATGCTCCAATCTTCGTCGTCGTCAGCCGACTTGGCTGGCAAAAAGGGTCTGATCTCATCGCCAACGCCGCCGACGACCTCGTCGCGCGCGGAGCCCAACTCGTAGTAATCGGCAGCGGTGATCGCCAAATTGAGGAGCGATTCAAGGAGCTCCAAAATCGGCATGGCGGAATGGTGACTATCCACACCGAATTTTCAGAGCCGCTTGCACATCTTGCGATAGCTGGCGGGGACGCGCTTATCATGCCGTCGCGACAGGAGCCTTGTGGTTTGACCCAAATGTACGCGAAGCGTTACGGAACATTACCCCTCGTGCATGCCGTTGGCGGTCTCGCCGACACGGTCACCATCGAGACAGGATTTAGCTTTGTTGAGCGCGAATCCTCCTTGACGGCAACGATCGATCGCGTTCTGCAGACCCATCAGGATCGCCCGCGCTGGATGCAAATGGTGTCGACTGCGATGCGGACAGATCACAGCTGGGGGAAATCGGCGGAGGCGTATCGCAACATCTATCTTCAAATCTTAGGGAACACGCCATCGTGACGGCCAATCAGGCGTTATCATTACTCTTTTTGAGAGTCTGAACATCGATGCCGCGTGTTTCATCCTGTCGACCCCAAGTTGAACGCGCGCTCTCATGTATCGCGCCACAGATCGATCGTCGGCACATTGATAACCTGACACTGCTGATCGATTCGTCGATGCAAGGTCAAACGAGGCACTATCACACCCTGAGCCACGCGCTGCTGGTTGCGGATTCGGACGATGTGCTCGATATCCTTATCGGCCTATGCCACGACATCGTGCAGGTTGACGTCGACGGTGGACTGCCAGCTGCCGCGGAGCCTTGGCTGGCCGGCCTCGTACGATCAGACGATCGTGTCCATTTCACTCTCGTCGACGACGCGCAGACTCGAGCTGACCAAACCTTCGGAATCGTCAAAGCAATTTTCAATCTACAGCCGGGGCAACTCTTGCCCGATTTCGGTGGCAAGAATGAATTCTTGAGCGCGATGGTCGCCTGCAGGATCCTCGAGCGCGCAGTCGATCCATCGACGATCGCCGCCCTGGCGGTCGGGATCGAAGCCACGATCCCCTTTCGCAAAGATCCAGATGGTATCGCGCAACGCACCTTGGGCGCGCTCGAGGACATCGACCGACGTTATGGAATCGGCTTTTCTAATGAGCAGAGTCGCGATTACCTTCGTCGCTCCGTGCGCGTCGCCAATCGCGACGTAGGCAGCTTCGCCAGTGAGAATCTTCCCGCGTTTTTAGATGACACATGGAACTTGATGCGCGAGAGCTCGGCCGACTTGCGCAGAGATCGCCCAGTCAAAATCGACACCTACCGACTCATTATTCAAAAAATGACGCGTTTTTTGGGCTCGCTTCAAGCTGAGAACGTCTTTCGATGCTTTGACGATGAGCCAAGTGCGCACCAATTCCCGCACATCCTCTCGTCTACATCTGAAAATCTTTCTATCATCTCGGCAGTGATGCAGACCAAACTGCTCGCAGTCGCACTAATCGAGACCGCGACGGCGGATATAACAACCGCACACCTCAGTCCTCGAATTACTTCGAGGTCTGCCGCGCCGAGATCGATCACTCACGCACGAACGGTGGAATCGATTCTCGCGATAGGAAAGGACTCCTCTGCGGAGTTCGACATCGATCGATCTCCTTTATCCCATCGAGTCATCTCGACGATGTCGGCAGCCGAGATCAAAGAACTGACAAATGAAGTTTCGGACCGAACACCGATCAGTAAAACATTACTAACCCGGGTGCCCGCTGAACTTGCAAAGCAGGCAAAAGAACTGGTGGATCTGATGATCACACCGTGTCGAGACGATTAACGAGCGGCCGAAACCAACCGTTTGGCTTTTTCCGAGTCAGGTGGTGGTTTAAGCGGCGCTAGTCCAGTTTCGCCAACCTCAAAAATCTCAATCGGCACCTTGACGCCTTTGACCACATAGCTGCCGTGGTTACGCCAGGCTACGAGATTAATACTCTCAAACTCGTACCCGTTGAGCATTTGGAAGGCATTTTCATAAACAAAACGCGACATCAAAATTTGCTTGCCCAGCGCGAGTGACATGATGCGTGACGCGGTGTCCACCTGGATACCGTTGAAGTCGAAAGTCTTCCCGGCCACCTTCGCGTTGTCGACATACACCTCTCCGACATGGATCCCAACACGATCCTCCATTCTGATCCCTTCGGATGAGAATTTATCGACGAGTTGATGCTGCAGGTTGAGGGCAAACGTCACAGCTTCGGAGGGAGTCGCAAAAGCGATGAAAAAAGAGTCACCGGAGGTCGACACCTCCTCCCCCGTCGCTGTACTCGCCAGCACTCTGCGCACAATGTCATGGTGGTCACGCACATGCTGCACGGCCTCTGAATCGCCGAATTCCTGTTTTAACTTGGTTGACCCAACAAGATCTGTGAAGAGCATCGTCACGACGCGAGTCGCTGAAGAACTACGGCTCTCCGCATGCATTGTCGGCATCGAGCGATGCGCCGCGTCTCCGCCAGTATCTTGAGTAGGAGCCCGAAGCGCTGCCGCCCCACCCGACGACGGCGGCGAGTTTTTGGCAAAGGGTTCAGCGAGCAATTGCGCAAGTAATCCCGTGATGGTCGGGGAACTGAACTTTTTGTTGAGACTACCGCGAAGGTACGCCATCGTCAGCGTCTTGGACAGCACGGCGTGGTAACGACTGTCGGCCATATAACTGATGCCTGTCTCCGACGGCCAAGCCACCACGACCTCACCCCCGAGTCCGGCTACTCGACAGATATCGCGGATCTGTTTCAGCAGAGTTTGCTTAACGTCTGGGGCGACCTGCTTGATCTGCGATGACACTGGAACGAAAACAAAATCGCTCCCTTGAACCTTTACGTGAGCAACCTGAATCGTGTTCATTAGAGGCCTTGCTTGCCGCAATAAAAAGTTGGCGGAGAGAGGGTCCGCTCATTCTTCGTTTCAACTCGCCCAAGCATATAACTTTCGTTCGATGAAAATAGGGTTTCTCGTAAATTCATTGAATTAAGCCAACTCATCCCGTACCATCAAAGCTCATCTTTTCGGATATGATCGGTGTGTATGCCGACGATTGTCAGGGAACTCTCCGCACTCGAGGTGAAGCGTCTGACCCGGCCCGGCTGGCATGCAGTGGGCGGACCATCAGGAACCCTATTACAGATTAGGGCAGCGATATGCAAGGGTAACCTTCCCTCTTGATCATGGATTCTTCGCCTTAGAAGCGCAGGTAAGCGACAACCGTTAGGTTTAGGTCGGTATCCAGAGGTAACTCTGGCCGAAGCTCGGGAACGCGCCCAACAACTCCTCCAGGAGGCGCGAAAAGGGGTAGACCTGGGGTTGCCCAGAAGCGCGCCCAACGCAGCGCTAAGATCGCCTCAGCCTCAAAACAAAAGACTTTCGAGGAGTGCGCTGGCGCGTACCTCAAAGCGCACGCAACCGACGGTACCACCCCGGTGGGGGTCTGTGTGCAAAGAATTCGCTCTTGCCTGCGCCAGAGCGCGCAGTGGGTTACTGGGAGGCGCAACTGGACCGCTCGCCACTCGTCCACAGCAAGTGAAAGGCGTAGCTGGCCGGACATCACAGATTGGCGAATGCCTGTGACAGGCTTTATGACGGCTTTTTTGGTATGCGGTTGGGTATGCAGCGGGAATTACCAGAGATAACCCCTTGCTTTAAAAGAGGGACTGGCGGAGAGAGTGGGATTCGAACCCACGAACACCTTGCGATGTTACTTGACTTCCAATCAAGCGCCTTCGACCGCTCGGCCATCTCTCCAGCAGGCGGAATGATATCAAGCCTCGGAGCGCCCGGGCGGTGCGGGGTTGAATTTCGGAGGCTGATCGAGGCACGGGGCCTCCGAGGGACGGGCCATCTCCGTATTCTCAAGCGGAGGGATCGTCAGTGCAGCCCGAGTATCGGGGGCATCGTAACCCGGCGGAATTTTGAGCGCAGGCTTGTCCTCGACGTTGGCGAAATCCTCAGGCTTGGCGCAGGTCATCTTGAACAGCGACCCGCAGCCCGAGGCCATGAGAAAAGTTATTAAAAGAGGGACTAGTCGGACCATACTCATAACGCTAAACACCTCTGGATGCCTGATGAACACCTGCGGCCGTCAAGGCCGCGGCGACCCGCTCATGCAACGCCTGGGAAAGCGGGGTCATGGGCAAGCGAATCCCAGGGCGAATCATACCCATTCGATGTAACGCCCACTTGACCGGGATTGGATTGCCCTCGACGAAAAGGTCTGTGTGCAAACGCGCGAGCGGCGCGTCCAGCTCCGCAGCACGATTTGCGTCCCCTGTGAGGGCCGCAGCGATCATATCGCTCATGGACTGCGGCGCAACATTCGCAGTGACAGAAATAACGCCTCGCGCACCCGCGAGCACCGCCTCCCGGCAGGTGGCGTCATCACCCGACAACACGGTGAAAGACGGCGCAGCCGAGAGAATCTCCTTTACGCGCATCGTCCCCGGTACAGCTTCTTTGATAGCGACGATACGCGGCACGGTCGCAAATCTTCCAACGGTCGATGGCAACATATCTACGCCCGTTCGTCCGGGAACGTTGTAGAGCACCACCGGTACCTTTGATGCGGTAGCGACCGCTAAGTAATGCTGGAAGAGACCTTCCTGTGTCGGTTTAACGTATGTCGGCGTCACTACCAACAATCCGTCGATGTTGAGCTCGCTGAGCCAGCGCGCGCGATCAACCGTCAAGGCCGTGCTGCTTAAGCCCGCCCCAGCGATAATCGCCATGCGTCCGCGTGCAAAGAGCCGCGCGGCGACGACGAGCTGCTTAAGTTCAGTGTCGGTGATAGTGGCAGACTCGCCCGTCGTACCGCCGACTACCACAGCCGTCGTGCCGCCAGCCAAGTGAAACTCGAGCAGGCGGTGCCAGGACTCGAGATCGATGGCACCGTCGGCATGCATCGGCGTGACTACGGCTACGGAACTACCAGAAAACATCACACGACCAAGAGGCGGAAACGATCTCGAATGTTACGGGCGCGCGACTAAACGACGCAACCCGTCGCCGAACCTCGTGATTGGGTCGCGATCACGCGTCGCAGTCGGTACACTTGGGTACAGAAATGAAGCTATACCTTGCCATCTCGGCCATCGGTGCCGACCGCACCGGGCTCGTTCACGATCTCACCCAAGTCATTAGCGACTGCGGGGGTAACATCAGCGAGAGCCGGATGGCAAGTCTCGGCAACGAGTTCGCCATGGTGCTACTCGTAGCTGGGAATTGGCATTCCATTGCAAAACTCGAAACGGAACTTCAGCGCTTTACAACCGAATCAGGGCTAACGCTGCACCTGCACCGTACCGATCCGCGGGAGGCGCGCTCCGACCAACTCCCTTACTCTATCGATGCCGTCTGTCTGGACCAAACCGGCGTTGTCGCTGCACTATCGGGTTTTTGCGCGAATCGCGGTATCGACATCGCAGAGGTCGCAACGCGCATCTATCCGGCTGCTCATACCGGCGCGCTCATGTTTTCGGTCCAGATGATTATCAACGTCCCGAGCAAACTGCATCTTGCCCACCTTCGCGAAGAGTTCATCGAGTTTTGCGACACTCGTAACCTAGATGCCATTTTAGAGCCCGTAAAATCTTAACGCTGGAGATCTCCTCGAATGTCTAAGTCCGTCTCAGTAAAGATTGAACTCGGTAAAAAGATTCCGGATTTCACCGCCGCCGCCACCGATGGCGGAACCTGGCGGCTACGCGATGCTAGGGGCAGTAAGGTAGCGATCTTTTTTTACCCAAAAGACCTGACTTCCGGTTGCACCGTCGAGGCTCAGCAGTTTCGCGATCTGTACAACGCCTTTCGTAAGATAAATACGCTTGTCATCGGCGTATCGCGCGACACAAGCGCGTCGCACCAGAAGTTCAAGATCAAGGAGAAACTCAATTACGAGTTGATTTCCGATACCGACGAGAAGGTGTGTAAAATGTTTGATGTCATCAAAGAAAAAAATCTGTACGGAAGAACGGTGATGGGTATCGAGCGCAGTACCTTTCTCATCAATGAAAACGGCATGCTCGCCAAGGCGTGGCGCAAGGTCAAGGCCGACGGTCATGCGACCGAAGTTCTCGCAGCGGCGAGAGCACTTTGAGCAAGCACCGCGCCGCGCGACAGCGCCGGCTGTTCGTGCTCGACACCAACGTGCTAATGCACGATCCGACGTCCATATTCCGATTTGAAGAACACGATATTTATCTGCCAATGGTGGTTCTCGAAGAACTCGACGTCAATAAAAAGGGCGTCTCAGAGGCCTCACGTAACGTTCGTCAGATCAGCCGTTTTCTCGATGACCTCTTGAGTGACGCTACACGCGAACGGATCGAGCAGGGTCTTCCGCTGCCTGACAATCTCTCAGGTAACCACGGCAAGGCGCCTTCTACAGGTCGACTCTATTTCCAAACACAACGTCTAAGTTCGGCGCTGCCGGACAGCCTGCCTGGGCAGGGCAACGATAACGCCATCCTCGCGCAAACCCTCGCCCTGCAGGCGCTCTACCCGACGACGCAAGTCGTGCTCGTTTCCAAGGACATCAATCTGCGCATCAAGGCCGCGGTTGTCGGCGTACATGCCGAGGACTATTTCAGCGATCGAACCATCGAGGATGCCGACATCCTTGCGACTGGGCGCGAGCCGCTCGCTGCCGATTTTTGGGAGCGTAACGGCACGGATATGCGCTCTTGGAAAGACGGCGCGCGGACCTTCTATGAAATCTCGGGTCCAACGGTCGCCAAGTGGTACCCCAATCAGTTCGTCTACGAGGAGCGGGAGGGCGGTATCGAAGCGCTAGTGAGAAGCGTCCATAGTAACTCGGCCACACTCGAACTCGCGCGCGACTTTCGAAGTGAGCGTCACGGCGTATGGGGTATAAGCGCGCGCAACCGCGAACAAAACTTCGCCCTTAATTTATTGATGGATCCCGAGATCGACCTCGTGACCATCCTCGGGCCCGCAGGCACAGGTAAGACGCTACTCACGCTCGCTGCGGGACTGGTTCAAACGCTCGAGTACAACCGTTACGCCGAGATCATCATGACTCGGGTCACGATACCGCTTGGCGAAGACATCGGCTTCTTGCCCGGTACCGAAGAAGAAAAAATGGTTCCGTGGATGGGCGCCCTCATGGATAACCTCGAGGTGCTTACTCAAAGCGCCGAGGGTGGAAGCTGGGGTCGCGCGGCGACGAACGATTTACTGCGCAATCGCATAAAGATCCGCTCGCTGAATTTCATGCGCGGACGCACCTTCCTGAACCGCTTCGTTATCCTTGAGGAGGCGCAGAATCTCACGCCGAAACAAATGCGGGCGCTGGTGACGCGTGCGGGACCGGGCACTAAGGTCGTTTGCCTCGGTAATATCGCACAGATCGATACACCTTACCTCACAGAAACGACCTCTGGTCTCACTTTCGTCGTGAGCCGTTTCCAAGGATGGGCGCATGCCGGTCACATGACGCTGATGCGCGGCGAACGCTCAAGACTCGCCGATCAAGCCTCCGAGGCACTTTGAACTTGCGGGCGCCACCCCGATCTACCCGATGGTGCATCCGTTCGTGCTGCAAAAGTTTGCCGTGCGCTCGTTGATAGTGTTGATCGCGGCTCTCGTGATGCTGCTGCCGGGGCGCGCGGCCGCGCAGTCTGCCTCGGCCGATCTACCCAACATCGGCTCTGGGGCCAATTCCGCTCTCACCCTGGACGACGAGCACCAGATCGGGCGCATGGTCATGCGCGGACTTCGCGACCAGGGTCTGGTGCTTGAGGATCCTGAGGCCACGGACTACATTCAAGCCCTCGGCAGTCGCATCACCTCACAAATCCCGGAATCCGAGCAGCGCTTCACGTTTTTCGTAGTGCGTGAGGCGGGGGTCAACGCGTTTGCGCTGCCCGGTGGTTTCGTAGGCGTCAATTACGGGCTCATCACTGCAACGGCCAATGAGTCGCAACTGGCGAGCGTACTCGCCCACGAGATTGCCCACGTGACACAGCGGCACATCGCCCGTGCCATTCAGGCACAGGGACGTAGCGCCATGACCTCTGCCGCGGCAATGCTCGCTGCCATCCTCATCGGCATGACTACGGGCAGCGCCGACGCCGTTCAAGCTGGTATCGCCGTCGCTCAAGGTGCGATGGCGCAGCAACGGATCAACTTCACGCGTGCCAATGAATACGAAGCCGATCGAATCGGGATTAGCTTTCTCGCTGCAGCGGGCTTTGACCCGAATGGCATGCCCGATTTCTTTGAAACACTAAACCGACGGTCAGGGCTCTCAGGCAGCGGCGTCCCGGAGTTTTTGCGTACTCACCCCGTTACCGCTAACCGTATCGCCGAATCGCGCGATCGCGCCGCGCAGATCACCCCCGAGGTGAAGCTGCAGACTGCGTCGTACGAGTTCGTACGCGAGAGAGTTCGTGTGCTCGGCGCGCCGAGCGGCTCCGATCTGCGGCCCTTCTACGCGGCAATCGCCGATCGCGGGCCACTCAATGCGGCGCAGCGTTATGGTGAAGCGCTAGCACGGCTTGAGGCCGGCGATCGTGATCTCGCCGCGAGCGCTCTCATCGAGCTATCAGCCTCACAGCCACAGAGCCCCCTGCTCCAAGCTGCGCTAGGACAAGCGCTCTTCGCAGCGGGCCAGCCCGACCTCGCCCGTCCAACCCTGCAGCGCGCGCTCGCGGTGGCGCCTCGAAACGTGCCGCTCGCCATTCGCTACGCCGAAGTGCTGTTGCAAACCGGAAGCGCGAAAGAGGCTCACGCCGTACTGCTTGATCTCTTTAACAATGTACCTCCGACACCGGAGCAGATCCGCTTAACGGCACTCGCCGCAAGCAGCGCCGGTGATACGGGCGACGCGTACTACTACATGGGCGAGTATCACCTGTCGAGTGGCGATCTTATACTCGCTATTAAACAACTGGAACTCGCACTCGCCGACCCCGACATTACTAGCGTTCAGCGAGCGCGATTTCAGGCACGAATGAAAGAAGTTCGCGAGGCCTTAGTTGCTAGCGGCAAGCGGAACGCCCGCGAGACAGCGGGGAGACCTTAAGTCCATGTTGATACTCTCTCAAAATCGGCGTGGATCGCATGTCCGAAACCATGGTTACATGCTCCGCGCTGTCCTCGCGCTAAACCTGCTCGGTTTCCTCTCCGCTTGTGCCACCACGGTGACGCGAGCGGCCGATCCACGCGATCCGTTTGAGCCGATCAGCCGAGTCTCTTTTACCGTCAACGATGGACTCGACCGTGCGCTGGTCCGACCTGCTGCAAAGGCGTACCGAGCTGTGACGCCGAAGTTTGTACAAACGGGCGTCGCGAACGTGTTTAGCAATGCGAAGTACCCGGTCACGCTGGTTAACAACGCCCTACAGGGCAAATTTGGTGCAGCAGCAAACGATACGGGCCGGTTCCTGCTAAATACCACTGTCGGCCTCGGCGGATTGTTCGATCCGGCGTCCGTAGTCGGATTAGAAAGGAACGACGAAGATTTCGGTCAGACTCTCGGCGTTTGGGGTATCGGTTCAGGACCTTATTTTTTTATCCCCTTACTCGGACCGACGACCCTACGCGATGCACTCGCTAGTCTCGCCGATGACATCGCCGAGCCGCGCTCACGCCTTGAGGACGACAGCACGCGGTGGTCACTCTGGATATTGGATAGATTCGAGACTCGCGTTCGGATACTCAACGCCGACGCGGTTCTCGACCGATCAGGTGATCCTTACGCGTTTGTACGTAGCGCTTACTTGCAGCGCCGCGAATATCAAGTTCGCGACGGCAATCTGCCTGCAGAAGATCTGGAAGTGGAATTCGCTGACGAGGATCAGCCAAATTAGGATTTGGCGCGTCGCCCTAATCAACGTTAAGTAGTGTGTCGACTTCGCTTATGCGAGCTAGTCGCCCGATAACTGACGGTAATCCGAAATAAACAAGCGAGACGCCGCGACGGGCGGCCTCTCCCTTCCACTCGATGAGCACGGAGAGTCCTGCGCTGTCGGCATTGGTAATCCCTCTGCAATCGAACTCGCAGCGAGCGCCTTGATCAAGGTTAGTCAATCGACGGACGCCCTCGGAGTACGCGACATACGCTGTAGCGAACGTGAGCTCGCCATGTATCAAATGGCAAAGTGACCCACCATCTTCAAAGACGAGAGAACTCATAGCGGTGCTCCGCGCGAACCGCTCGGCTTGGATCCGCCGCTCTGGACGGCACGATTTTGCACCTCGAGACGAGCGATGACGGCATCGAGACCTTTCTGCTCGATCTCCGATCCGAGATCCTCGCGAAAGCTCTTAACGTAGCTGATGCCCTCGATGACCACATCCCAGACCTTCCAGCCCGCTTCGGTCTTGCGCAGGGTGTAATTGACCGGTATTTTTTGACCGTTGCTGCGCTTAATCTCGGTGCGCACCGTGGCGCTAATCGCATCGGCAGCGATGGGCGACGGCAACACCTTGATACGATCGCCCGTAAACTCGATGAGCGCATCACCATAGTTACTGAGTAGCGAGCCATAAAACGCGTCGATGAACCGCTCGCGCTGCTCAGACGTCGCCGCACGCCAGTGTCGACCCACCACGAGGCGAGCGGCATGCTCAACATCGAAATGCGGAAAGAGCACTCGCTCGACCAACGCCGAAACCTTTGAGGGGTCTTTGCGGAACTCGACACGGCGCCCATCGAGCTCTGAAATCATAATATTAGCTGTGGAATCGATGAGCGTGTTTGGATCGCTGGCATCGACCGCTTTCAGAGCCACTGATTTAGTCTGTCCAAACGCTAGCGTTACGACCACTGGCGCATTCAACACGAGCACGGCACACACCGCTGAAAAAACACCCGTTAAAACTCCTGACCTCATTGCCCACTTTCCTTGGAATCGCCCTCGCTAGCGGCAGCATCACCCTCGCTGCCTCGACTTACCATGTTGGCGAAGAACTTGCTAACCAGTGACTCAAGCACGATGGCGTCTTGGGTAAACTCGATCTGACTGCCCTCTTTAAGGAAAGTCTCAGAGCCGCCTGGGCCGATGCCTACATACTTACCGCCGAGTAGACCCTGCGTCTGAATACTCGCGTCACTGTCATCGGGAATGCGATTAAACTGCAGATCGATACGCAGAGTGACGACCGCGCGATAATTATTCGAGTCGAACGTCACCGACTCCACACGACCAATTGGTACACCCGCCATGCTGACCGGAGATCCACGTTTTAGGTCGCCGATATTGTTAAAGCGCGCCGTGACGCGATAACCGCCGTCGTTGCCCACGGTCAGGCCACTACCTGGCAGCTGCATCGTCAAATAAAATAACGCGGCGAAGCCAAGTGATACGAAAAGACCGGTGCCAATCTCGAGAGAGCGTTGCGGTTTCATAATCGATTACCTTCCAAGGAAAGCGGCGGTGAGCATATAGTCAAGCAGAAGTGTCACGACCGAAGAAATGACGACGGTACGCGTCGTGGCGAGACCCACGCCCTGCGCAGTGGGTTCCGCAGTGAAGCCCTCGTGTACGGCAACGAGACTACACGTCACGCCGAAGCACACGCTTTTGACTATGCCCTCAGTGACGTCGTTGAGTTCGACTGCCCCCTGCGTCTGCGACCAGAATGCACCGGGATCCACGCCCATCAACTGCACACCGATAAGCTGCGCTCCGAACAGTCCGACGAGGTTGAATATAGCAACGAGTAACGGCATGGCGATGACACCACCCAAAAATCGCGGCGCCACAACATAACGCAGCGGATCGACGGCCATCATTTCCATGGCCGTGAGCTGATCGGTAGCCCGCATCAGACCGATTTCGGAGGTGAGCGCCGTGCCTGCACGACCGGCAAAGAGCAGCGCGGTCACCACAGGACCCAATTCTTTAATTAGCCCGAGCGCCGCTGCGACACCTAATGCATCTTCGGAGCCGAATCGCTGCAGCAGATCGAAGCCCTGCAACCCGAGCACCATTCCAACGAATAGTCCCGACAGCATAATGACTATGAGCGAGCGCGCACCGGCGTTATACACCTGATGTACGACCGACCGCGGGCGGGCTAAGGCCGGACCGCTCTGCGCGATCACCCGCACCAGAAATACGGCGATCCGTCCGACGCGCTGGATGCAGGTGACAATCATCGGTCGCTCCGTTTACCGAGTACCTCGGTGTGGTAATCCGGCGCGGGATAATGAAACGGCACAGGGCCATCGGCCTGCCCACTCATAAATTGTCGTACCGCCTCGAGCGGGCTCGCTCGCAGATCATCCGGGGTGCCGGAGGCCACGACGCATCCGCTAGAGAGCAAGTAGCTATAGTGAGCAATCAACGACAGTTCGTTCACGTCGTGCGAGACCACAATGCTCGTTATACCGAGGGTCTCATTGAGCTCGCGGATCAACCGCACGATGACACCCAGGGAGATCGGGTCGAGACCGACGAACGGTTCGTCATAAATGAGCAGCTCGGGATCCATCACCGTGGCGCGCGCGAGCGCCACACGACGGGCCATACCACCGGAAAGCTCCGAGGGCATGAGCTTGGCCGCACCGCGTAGTCCCACCGCATGAAGCTTGGTGATGACGAGCTGACGCAATACGGCTTCAGGGAGATACGCGTTCTCGCGGACGGGGAAAGCAACATTTTCAAATACATCAAGATCGGTGAGCAGCGCGCCATTTTGGAAGAGCATGCCCATGCGACGGCGCAGCGCATAAAGATCTGGCCTATTGAGCTTGGACACGTCCTGGCCAAAAACCTCAATACGACCTCGGGTGGGATTCACCTGTCCAGTGACGAGCCGCAGGAGAGTCGTCTTACCGGTACCGCTAGGCCCCATGACGGCCGTAATGCGACCCGGGTGAACCTCGCAATCTAGGCCTTTGAAGATCGACCGACCGCCGACCTCGTACTCCAGACCGCGTACTTTGATTACAGGCTCTGACATGCCATCTCTGGAGATCACCGGGGCGACACCCCCATGGTGGCCCGGAAACGCGGCGGAGTGTACCAAAGCACTGATCTAACGACTCGGTTACAGGGCAGGTGACCCCCACCAGAGGCGAGAATTTCTTGCAGGAATTCTAAATCAGTACTAAAATGGTGCCGTTTATGATCCGCATCTCCCGCATGACCGACTACGCCACGGTGCTTTTGGCTGCCCTCGCATGGGAGCCGGGCGCCTGCTTAAGCGCACCGGCTCTCGCCGAGCGCACGCGGATCGGCATGCCGACGGTAAGTAAGGTGCTAAAGATCCTGCAACGGGGTGGCCTCGTGCGCTCGACTCGCGGACTTCACGGCGGCTATTCGTTGGCGCGCCCGGCGCAAGCGGTCTCGGCAGCGGCTATCCTCGATGCGCTCGAGGGTCCAGTCGCCGTCACCAACTGCTCTGCAGGACGAGGCCATTGTGAAATCGAGACCACTTGCGGGGTGGGGCAGGCGTGGCAGCGAGTCAATCTCGCCATTCGTCGCTCGCTTTATAACGTCAGCCTCGCACAGCTAGCGGGGCTCGATACCCAAGATTTCGCACTGCGCGGTATCGAGCAGCAACTCAACCCCGTCGTCGGTGGCCGCGCAGCGGCAGCCCTGCGACGCGAAAAATCGGTGGAAGCGTGACCTCACCATGACCGAAAACGCCCAACTCCATGATCTCGTCGGCCGCGGTTATCAGCACGGCTTCGTAACAGACATCGAATCTGAGACTCTGCCACCGGGTCTCGATGAAAATGTCGTGCGTACCATTTCGCGCATCAAGCGCGAGCCGATGTTCTTGACCGAGTGGCGTCTTCAAGCCTTTCGGCATTGGCTCTCCCTCCGTGAGCCCACATGGGCGCACGTGCGCGCCGAGCCGATCGATTATCAAAGTATTTCCTATTACTCGGCGCCCAAGGTGAAAACCGACGGACCGAAGAGTCTCGATGAGGTCGACCCTAGGCTGCTCGAGACCTATGAAAAACTTGGCGTGCCGCTGCACGAACGCGCGCGACTGGCGGGCGTTGCCGTAGACGCCGTATTCGACAGCGTATCGGTTGCTACCACCTTCAAAGATCGTCTCGAAAAGGCCGGCGTTATTTTCTGCTCTTTCTCTGATGCGGTGCAGAAGCATCCAGAGCTCCTCGAGCAATACCTCGGTAGCGTCGTACCGCTTACCGACAACTTCTACGCATGTCTCAACTCAGCGGTATTCTCCGACGGCTCCTTCGTCTATATCCCAAAAGGCGTGCGCTGTCCGATGGAGCTCTCGACCTACTTTCGAATCAACGCCGCAAAGACAGGGCAGTTCGAGCGTACGCTGATCGTTGCCGACCAGGGCAGTCACGTGAGCTACCTCGAGGGGTGTACCGCGCCCATGCGCGACGAAAACCAACTGCACGCGGCAGTTGTGGAGCTCGTCGCCATGGACGATGCAGAGATCAAATATTCGACTGTTCAGAACTGGTATCCCGGTGATGAGAACGGTGTCGGCGGCATCTACAACTTCGTCACCAAGCGTGGCGAGTGTCGCGGTCGTAATTCACGCATTTCGTGGACACAGGTCGAAACCGGCTCGGCGATCACCTGGAAATATCCGGGCTGCGTGCTACGCGGCGAGAACTCTGTAGGCGAGTTCTACTCAGTCGCCCTCGCCAACCACTGTCAGCAAGCCGACACCGGTACCAAAATGATTCATATCGGCGCAAATACTCGCAGCACCATCGTCTCAAAGGGCATCTCCGCCGGACGTGGTCAAAATACGTATCGTGGACTCGTCAAGATTTTATCGACCGCGCAGGGCGCACGAAATTTCACGCAGTGTGATTCGCTGCTGATGGGTGATCGCTGCGGAGCCCATACCTTCCCGTATGTTGAAGTGAAGAACCCGACGGCCATCGTTGAACACGAGGCCTCGACTTCGCGAATCAGCGAAGACCAATTGTTCTACTGCCTGCAGCGCGGTATCAGCGAAGAGGACGCCGTCAACATGATCGTCAACGGTTTCTGTAAGAGCGTCTTTAAGGAGTTGCCCATGGAGTTCGCCGTTGAAGCGCAAAACTTGCTCGCCGTCAGCCTGGAGGGCGCGGTCGGCTGAAGCCGTTCTGCGAAGAGATATCTATGACCGAAATCCAAGCCATGCTCAGTATCAAAGATCTAAGGACCACCGTCGGTAGCCGCAAAGTTCTCGATGGACTCAGTCTCCAGGTGTCCGCTGGCGAGGTGCACGCCATTATGGGTCCGAACGGCTCGGGCAAAAGCACCCTCGCCTTCACCCTTGCGGGTCGGCCGGGCTACGACGTAACCGGTGGCAGCGTGAGCTATTGTGGCGAGGATCTGCTTTCGCTAGAACCCGAAGCGCGCGCTCAGCGTGGACTTTTCTTGGGCTTCCAGTATCCGGTTGAGATTCCGGGTGTGAATAACGTTTATTTGCTTAAGGCCGCTCTCAACGCCGCGCGCAAGCAGCGTGGTCTGCCCGAGGTCGATGCCCTCGAATTCCTCATGCTGGTGCGCGAGAAGATGAAAATTATGCAAATGGACGAGTCCTTTCTCTCCCGTGGCGTGAACGAGGGTTTCTCGGGCGGCGAAAAGAAACGTAACGAGATTCTACAGATGCTGGTACTCGAACCTTCGCTCGCCGTACTTGATGAAGCCGACTCAGGTCTCGACATCGACGCGCTCAAAGTGGTGGCGAACGGCGTCAATGCGCTGCGCGCGCCGGATCGTGCCATCGTGCTCGTCACGCACTATCAGCGCTTGCTCGATTACATCAAACCCGATCGCGTGCACGTGCTCGCGTGCGGCAAGATTATCCGCAGCGGTGGTCCGGAACTCGCGCGAGAGCTCGAAGCACGTGGTTACGACTGGTTGCTCATCGAGGCTGCCTGACGTTTTCTCAGGCATCACGAAAATCCATGAGTGCGCTCCCCGCCACTATGCCGACGCCTCGCGACGAGCACTGGAAGTACGCGAACCTTCGCGGACTGGCCCGTGCGCGCTTCGAGCCCTCAGTCTCGCCCCCGGCGGAGACTGTCGCTCGCATCACCGCGGCGCTCCCCAAGCCACTTGAGGGATTCGAGCGCATTGTCTTGATCGACGGATTTGTGTCCAGCGTCTCCTCTACGCCGAGCGCCTTTACCACGACGTCGCCGATCTCAATCGCCAAGCTCAATGCCGACCGATACTTTCTCGAGCTCAATCGCCGCCTGCGCTCCGACACCCTTCGTCTTGCGGTCGCGCGTCACCAGAAACGGTCCGTGGAGGTGGTCGTCGTGTCTCTCGGAACCTCACATCCGGCGATCGAGATCGCCCTCGCAGAGGGTGCCGAACTATCCCTGATCGAACGTCATCTCCCGCTTTCCGCGGACGCCACCGTCATCAATCTCGTAATTTTCGCGGTCGTTGGGGTGCATGCGCAGTTCGAGCTCTCGCGCATTGTGCAAGCAAGCCCGAAAGCCCAACATGTCGAGACGATCGAACTTCGCCTTTGCGAAGGGTCGGCGAGCAAATTCTTTCAGTTGACGACCGGTGCCGCCTTAAGCCGGACGACCGCGTTCGCCGCTCATGACGGTCGCGACTCCTCGCTCGAATGGCACGCCGCCGCGCTCGGGGAAGGCACCCAGTCACACGATGCATTTGTGCATGTCGCGCATTCAGCGCCCAGTGCCAAAACTTTGCAGCAGTTCCGCGGCATCGCCGCAGACCGCTCGCGGGTTTCGTTTACCGGTCACATGCGGGTCGATACCAACGCACCATACGCGCAGTGTGATCAATCTTTGAAGTGCCTACTTACGGGATCTGAGGCAGAAGCCGACGTACGACCACAACTGGAAATCCTCACCGACGCCGTCAGGGCGAGTCACGGAGCTACCGTTGGCAAACTCGATCCCGACATGCTGTTCTACTTGCTCTCGCGCGGTATTCCCGAGGAGTCGGCGTCATCGCTCCTTAAGTGGGCATTTGTCAGCGATGTACTTCGCCGGCTATCAAACCCAGCCATTCGAGCCGAGATCGAGTACTCGCTTGAGCGCGTGCTGCCCGGCGCCGTCGCGGCGAGGTCAGGTACGTGAACGCGCGCCCAGCCGAAATCCCCTACGACGTCGCTCGCATTCGGGCGGATTTTCCCGTGCTTTCCACCACAACGCGCGGAAAGCGTCTCGCCTTTCTCGACTCCGCTGCTTCGGCACAGCGTCCGCTTGCCGTCATCGAGGCAGTTGATCGCTACGAGCGTACGAGCCATGCTAACGTGCATCGTGGCGTCTATCAGCTCAGCCAAAAAGCCACTGATGCCTTTGAGGGTGCCCGCGAACGTGTGCGGCGCTTCATTAACGCTGCGAGCCTTAAGGAGGTCATCTTCACGCGAGGTGCCACCGAGTCCATTAACCTTGTGGCGCAATCGTGGGGACAACGTCTCGGACCGAGCGATGAAATCCTGATCACTTGGATGGAGCATCACGCAAACATCGTGCCTTGGCAGATGCTTTGCGAACGCACAGGTGCCACGCTCAAGGTGGCCCCGATCAATCGCCGCGGTGAACTCGATATCGAGGCGTTCCGGGCGCTGCTGTCACCGCACACCAAACTTGTGGCGTTCACGCAAGTTTCCAATGTTCTGGGTACTGTGCTGCCGATCAAGGACATGATCGCCGCCGCACGGTCGGTGGGTGCGCTCACGCTACTCGATGGTGCTCAGGCGGTTGCGCACCAGCGCGTGGACATGCAGGCGCTGGGTTGCGATTTCTACGTATTCTCGAGCCACAAACTCTACGGACCGACTGGCATCGGTGTGCTTTGGGCGCGAGAGGCGATACTGCGCGAGATGCCGCCATGGCAAGGCGGCGGTGACATGATTCTGACCGTCCGTTTTTCGGGTACCACCTACAACGAGCTACCCTATCGGTTCGAGGCAGGAACGCCCAACATTTCAGGTGCTGTGGGGCTTGCTGCGGCGATGGATTACCTCGACTCACTCGGCATCGAACGGGCGCACACTCACGAACAACGCTTACTTGCCCTCGCCACGGTAGCATGTCATTCCATCGACGGACTACAGATTATCGGCGAAGCCAAAGAAAAATCTGGGGTTATTTCTTTCGTGGTTGAGGGCGTTCACGCCCATGATCTTGGCACCATCCTCGATGATGAGGGTGTCGCAGTGCGCACGGGTCATCACTGCGCAATGCCCTTAATGGAATTTTTCGGAGTTCCGGCGACGTTGAGGGTCTCTTTCGGCTGCTATTCGAACGACGAGGATATCGACCAGTTGGTCCGTGCTCTCGGACGCGCTCGCGAGGTATTCGGCTGATGGACCTGAAAGATTTGTATCGAGATATTATTCTCGATCACAACAGGCACCCGAAAAACTTCGGGCAACTTGACCCCTGTGACAGTACGACGCATGGTAATAATCCGCTTTGCGGCGATCGCCTCACGCTGACGCTGCGCCTCGAGGGTGATCGCGTGAGCGATATTAGGTTCGAGGGTAAAGGTTGCGCGATCTCGATAGCCTCTGCGTCGCTCATGACCGAGGCGGTCAAAGGGAAAGACGATTTAGCGATTAAACATTTGAGTGATCTCGTTCACCACATGCTAACAGCGCATGGCGAGACCTCTGCGCCGCCAGCGGAGCTCGGCAAGCTCGCTGCGCTCGCAGGAGTGCGTGAGTATCCGGCGCGCGTGAAGTGCGCAAGCCTCTGTTGGCACGCGCTCGATGCCGCACTCAAGCACCGAGCGAATAACCTTGGCGAGACGGCAATCGGCTGTGCCGCGGTATCCACCGAATAACCACTGCTGAAGCCTCCATCATGCGAAGTCATGAGAACGAAGCGTTTGTCCTCAGCCGTAATACGTACGCGGTTATGGTCCCCTCGGGTGATCAGATCGAACTTAAGGAGGGACTCTCGGGGTTCATCACGCAAGCCTTGGGAGGCAGCTTTACGCTCTACGTTGAGGGCAATCTTTACCGTCTCTCTGGCGATAATGCCGATGCCATCGGCAAACAGGGTTTCATCCCGCCGGAGCTCCCTCCAAATGCCACCGAAGAAGACGTGAAGGCGCTCGTCTGGAAACAGATGCGCACCTGCTATGACCCTGAGATCCCGATCGATGTTGTCGAACTCGGGCTTGTCTACGAATGCGAGGTTCGTCCTAACGAAGACGGTACGCGCACCATCAGTGTGAAGATGACATTGACGGCTCCGGGCTGCGGCATGGGCGAGGTACTGGTACAGGACGTTCGGGAAAAGATCGAAATCATCCCCACCGTCTCCAAGGCCGACGTCGAGCTCGTTTTTGATCCGCCTTGGAACCAGTCTATGATGTCAGAGGCCGCGCGTCTGCAAACGGGCATGATGTTCTGATGAGTCCAGGCGGCCAATGGATTGACGTCGGCGAAGCTGCGACGCTGGCATCGGACGGAAGACTCGAGGTCGAGCTAGATGGCTTTTATGTCGCTGTCGTAGAGCTTGATGGCATCCTGCATGCCTTTGAGGATCGGTGTACACACGACGGCGAGCCGCTTTCAGGGGCCGATTTAGAGTCCGATGCCTCAACACCGTGCGGCGTCGTCATTTGCCCAAGGCACGGCGCGAAATTTTGTCTGCGTACCGGTAATGCGCTGACACCCCCTGCCTACGAACCCCTCAAAGTTTTCGAGGTTCGTAAATGCAACGGCCGCATTGAGGTACAGTATCCATGAAACGCCTGACGCTGGTCCGTCACGGTCATGCGGAGACGCGCGCGGACGGAGGTGATTTTTATCGGGAGTTGAGTCCTCAAGGACGCTCCGAAGCCTCGTGCGCAGCCGCGGCCCTCTGCAGTAACCTACCTCCGCCAGACTTGATGATCGTAAGCGAGGCGTTGCGCTCGCGAGAAACGGCTCAGCTGCTAAATGAACTTTTTCGATCGCCACCGGGTTATGCCTCAGGTGACATTGCGCTCGAAACCTCTCAAAGCCTCTATCACGCGAGCATCCAAACTTTGTACGGACTCATTCACAGCATCCCGATCACCACCCAACACGCTCTGATTGTAGGTCACAACCCTGGGCTTTCGGAGCTCGCTCAACGCTGGACGCAAAAGTTTTCGCTCGATCGTGCATTCGGCGGCCTGCCGACAGCCGGGTGGTGCTCGGCAACCTTCGATACCAGAGATTGGCGTTCGATCAGCTCGCCGATCGACGTCGTATTAAGCTAACCGCACGACGTAAGTGCTCGCGAAGAGCCGTGGTCTTCAGGGTCCTCTCGGTGTAAGGATCGAACCATTCGCGTACATCGCGATTGAGCGCGACGCCGTCCATGTAGTTGTGGAGCGTAACATTCAGCGCGTCGCCTAGGGCATCGTGATCGATGCCTTTTAGATCGGTGAAGTGAATGCCGTGCGTGGCAAAGCAACCCGTGGGTAGCGATGCCAGCGGGATACAATACGCAGCCGGATCTCGGCCAACGGGCGAGTGAACGGTGCAGGTGTGACGGCGAAAAATCCCGACCGGATACAGCGTCCCTAAAAAGGGCTCCCGTACATTCTCGCGCGATTCAACCGTCTCCGTCCGCGATTGTCGGGGTCGGAAATCTATACACCATGTACGTGCACACGAGCATACCTGCTTCGTGGAACGATCGCATCACCTGCGCAACCTGCGCCACCGATACGTTTTTTCACAAGCACGAGTAAGCGATCGGAGGCGTCCTCGACGCCGATAGCAATCACAATACAACTACTCCCGTTGTAGTAACTCGTAGGCCTCAGGCATGAAAGATTTTTCTAAGCGAACATTACTCCACTACGAGATCTAGCGACCTCGTCGCAGCAACTCTTACGCTAGAGCCTTGAGTACTTTGGGTGGAGCCGCTTCATCGAGGAGGTGAAAGTCGATCTCCCCTGTCTCTTCGATCATCCGATCGATGCGATCGACGAGTACCGATACGTCCGCCGTCTCATACCGTGGGGTGTAATCGAGTGCGATATCGCGAAAGCAGCATTTATTCTAATTTGAGGGTCAGATCTTCCTAGCGTATTTCGAACCCTCGGGAGCACACAGAACCCGTCAGATAAGCGGTAGAGAGATACGGCGTATTCAGCTACGTCATCGGTGGATTGACGCTCACCCAGTACGGCGTATGACGGACCACGAAGCTACGCTCGGTGCGCAGCGGCTTTGAGGCGTTCGGTCTCGTCATGACCGAGATAACTCTTGATGAGTCGTCTGGCGAGGTACAGGAGCGGAATCAGCGCGATCGCAGCCAATATTTTATAGAGATAGTTGACCGTACCCACCGCGAAAAATTGCGGGATGGACCATTTTTGCGGTCCCAGCACAAAGGCAATATACAGTACGACGAAGCTGTCGATGAACTGTGACACCGCCGTCGAACCCGTCGCGCGTAACCAAATCAATTTCTCACCGGTCACCGCGCGGATTTTACGAAACACGGTGATATCGACTAGTTGCCCGACCAGAAATGCCACGATCGATCCGATGATGGTCCACAGCCCCTGACCGAAAACCTGCGCGTAAGCGTGCTGGATGTCCGGCACACCGAGTGACTGGTTGGCTTCGACCCAGAATCCGGCGGGCGCAAGACCGATCGAGACGTAAGCCACGAGAAATGCGTACGCAATGAAACCTACGGCCACCCAAGATACAAGCCTCACGCCCTTCACACCGTAGTACTCGTTGATGACGTCCGTCATTACGAATACAACCGGCCACAACAGCACTCCGGCCGTGAAGTTAAGCGTTCCGGATACACCGAGTAAGGACCATTCGATGGGCGAAATACCCAACGTCGCTTCCAGGGAAAATATTTTTACCCCGACGAACTCAGCGAGAAGCGCGTTGGTCAGGAAGAATCCCGCGAGCACCACAAACAGCCGGTTGGACCGCTGATCGGAGACATGCATGCGCGGGGCTCAGCCTAGCTCAGTACGGCGTGCAAAAGCAGTGCGCGTAAATCTGCCCGGGCACAGCGTAGCGATTGAACCGCGACACACTGCGCTCGATCGGACCGAAGTCACGCCGCGCCGCGAGAACCGCCGCGCGGGTTGGGCCGTCGAGCGAAGCCGCTGTACCGAAACCGAAGCCGCCAAAAGCCTCGACACCCACGGTCTTGATAACCAAGGCTACCGCCTTCGCCTCAAGGATCGTGAGCAACTGCTGTGCAAAGGTCTTATCGGTCTCTAGATAATCACGCTCGTACTTGCCCTCTGCCAGACCGGCACGCTTGGCTGCCGACGCGACGGCCTGATCGAGCGAACCCAACTTATCAACGAGGCCGAGACGCAACGCATCGCGGCCCGTCCAAACTCGGCCCTGCGCAATCTTGTGTACTCCGTCTCGGGTCTTTTTTCGACCGAGGGACACGCGGGCGAGGAATTCTTCATAGCCATGCTCGATGATCGATTGCAGCAGCATCGAGGCATCGGGCCCAATCGGACGATCGATGCGTAGCTCCCCCGACAACGGCGTCGTGCCCACGCCATCGACGCCGATACCTAGCTTGTCGAAGGTGCGCGGCGCCGTTGGAAACAGAGCAAAGATGCCGATGGACCCCGTGATGGTGGCTGGGCTCGCCCAGATTTCGTCGGCGGGCGCGGAGATGTAGTAGCCACCGGAGGCCGCGAGGTCACCCATCGAGATGACGATCGGGCGCTTCGTACGCTTGAACGCCAGGAGCTCCCGATAGATTTTTTCGGAGGCTGTGGAGCTACCCCCTGGGCTATCGATACGTAGCACGAGGGCCTTGATGTCCTTATCGAGCCGCGCCTTGCGAATAACCTCAGCCGTTTCGTCCCCCCCGATGACACCACCACCACCGTCACCATCGACGATCTCCCCGGATCCGACGATCACGGCGATGCGTGAATCGGGATACTTTGCGTTCTTATCTTCGGCGCGTACTACACGCAGGTAATCTTTGATCGTGACCGAACGGTAGGACTCGGTCTCTTCGTCCTTCGACGATAGCGCAATGACGCGCTCCTCAACCTGCAGCGGCGTCTTTAGCGCCGTGACGAGATTGGCATCGAGCGCCACCTTCGCGGTAAAGCCCTTCGCCAACTTCACTTGCGGTGCCAAAGTATCGGCGTAGGTGCGGATATCTTCTGGCTTGAGACCTCGAGCCTTAGCCACCACACCAACGTAGGTCTCCCACAGCGAATTGACGAACGCCTGGCTCGCTTCGCGATCCGCGGGCGACATATCGTCGCGGATGAATGGCTCCACCGCGCTCTTGTAAGTGCCGACGCGGAAGACGTTAATGTCGATACCGAGTTTGTCGAGCGCCGACTTGTAGTAGTTGCGATAGCGCTCGTAGCCCTCAAGAACGACGCGACCCTGCGGATCGAGGTAAATCTCGTCGGCGTGCGCCGCGACATAGTAGGTGTCGCGCGAGTAGCCAAGACCCGTGGCGATGACTTTCTTGCCAGATCTGCGGAACTCGGAGATGGCCCGGGCGAACTCATCGAGCGTCGGCTGCCCCGCTCCCGACATCTCATCAAACTCGAGTACGAGGGTTTTTATTCGGGAATCGCCCTTCGCCGCCAAGATAGCATCAGTGAGATCGCGCAGCACGGTTTCGCCGGTGCCGCGTCCCTGGGCTTCGGCCAGCGCACGATTGAACGCATCTTCGCTAGGCTTCTCGACGATTTCGCCTACCGGACGGATCACGAGTGCCGCATCGTTGACCAATTTGGGAATAGAGCTACTCAACCCACCGACGATGACTCCGAAGATCACGAGGAGCAATGACAGATGCAGCACCTTGCGTAGTCCGTCGAGACCCTTGAAAAGACCACGCAAGAATTTTTTGACGAGTTCCATGACTTAAATAACCTAATGTTTTAATCAGGAGGCAACAAACAAAATCGATCAGCGGGCCGACCGACGAAGGAAACTGGAGTAGGGGGTAGCGAGAACGGGCTAGAGGTGACAGGACGTTCTCAAGCCGAAGAGGCATAACCCCCTAATCTCTAGCAAACTACTCCAGTGTTCGACAGTCTAACAGGTGGTCAGGGCTGGTGCCATAAAGTCTCAAAAGACTTCACGGCACCGTGCCGAAATCAGACCTTTTCTTCGATTCGGGCGGCCTTGCCCGACAGGTCACGGAGGTAGTACAGCTTGGCCCGGCGAACATTGCCACGACGCTTGATGGAGACCGCCGCAATCGAGGGACTCTGCGACTGAAAAGTGCGCTCGACGCCCTCACCGTGCGAGATCTTGCGCACGGTGAATGAGGAGTTATAGCCGCGATTACTCTTGGCGATCACGACTCCCTCGTAGGCCTGGACGCGTTCGCGGTCACCTTCGACCACCTTCACTTCCACCACGATGGTGTCTCCAGGATTGAAGTTCGGCAGTTCTCGCGTTGTGCGACGCTTTTCCATTTCGGCGATTACATTAGCCATTATTGTCTTCCTTCAGAAGTTCGCGCTCTTCATCGGTGAGAGCACGACCCGATCCGCCCGGTTGCAGCAAGTCGGGTCTACGCGCTTGCGTACGCACCAACGACTCCCGCAACCTCCACCGCCGAATGGCCGCATGATTTCCACCTTGCAACACCGCCGGCACCTTTCGACCTTCCCACTCGATCGGTCGCGTGAACTGGGGCCAGTCAAGTCGAGCTGCGGTGAAAGATTCCTCCACGTTCGACCGCTCGTCACCTAGCGCCCCGGGCAAAAGCCTGACCGCCGCGTCGATCACCGCGAGCGCCGCGAAGTCACCGCCCGAGAGAACAAAGTCTCCAAGCGACAATTCACGATCGATTCGCGATTCAATCACCCGCTCGTCGAGCCCCTCATAGCGACTCGCCACCAGCACAAACCCGGGCAAGGCTGCGAGTTCACGCGCCACGCCTTGGTCAAATTTTTGACCCTGCGCCGCCAGATGCACCCGCAGCACTCCCCTCGGCAGCTGCCCTGTCGCAGCGTCTATGGCCGCTGCCCAAGGTACCGGTGATCCCACCATGCCCGGCCCGCCACCGAAGGGCCGATCATCAACCGCCTTGTGCGGATCATCGGCATAAGATCGAGGATCGACACAGTCTACCCTCGCAAGGTCACGCTCTAGTGCGCGACCCAACACTCCGTACTTCAGCGCCCCGCGCACCATCGAGGGAAACAGGGAGACGAGCGCGATACGCAGTGGCGCTCCCCGCCCAGTCACCTCAAAACTCCCCCGGCCATTCGACCCGCACGCATCGCGTTGAAGAATCAATAGACTTCAAATGCTGCGGCGTCACTGGGAGCCAGTGCTCCTGTTGGCCTCGCACCACCATGACGACACTGGCCGGCATGTCTTCGAATCGCTCAATGACGCCGAGTTTAACGCCTTCGAGATTCAGTACCTCAAACCCGATGAGGTCGACCCGGTAGTGCTCACCCGGTGCCGTGTCCGGCAGAGCCGAGCGCGGCACTTCGATAATCGACCCGACGAGACCCTCTGCTCCTTCGCGGGTGGTCGCGCCCTCGATTCGCGCCTCAAGGCCCGAAGGACTCTGTCGCGACTCGGCGACCTTCACCTCTCGGCGCTCACCCGTCGCCGAGCGTAGGTGCCAAGACGAGTAAATCATTACCGCCTCAACGGGCTCGGTCCAGGACTCGAGATGCAACCAACCCTTCAAACCTTTGGGACGTCCGAGACGTCCCAGCTCCACCCAAGTCACGCGGGAGTCGTCCACGCGCGCTCGAACGGCAAGAGCCTCAGGCCGCAGCCTGCGAGGCCTGCTTGCGGAAATCCTTGACGAGTGTCTTCACGCGATCCGACTGTTTAGCACCTTTGCCGACCCAGTACTCAATACGCGCGAGGTCGAGCTTCAGCCGCGGCTCACTCTTGCGAGCCACCGGGTTGAAGAAACCGACGTTCTCGAGGCTGAGGCCGCCTTGACGTTTACGGCTGTCGGTGACCACGACGTGATAGAATGGCGAATGTTTCGCGCCATGGCGGGTTAGACGGATCGTTACCATGTCAATCGGCGCTTCCGGGGAGTCGAAAAAGGCGGCAAAGCCTACAGAAATCCGAGGCTCAATGGAAGCGCCACGCACGGCGCTAGCGGGGAGGTATAAACCCCGGGGGCAACCCCCCTCCCTTCAGGGCCCCAAGGATGCGGCGGAACCTTCCCCCTTTCATGCCTTTCATCATGCGCTGCATCTCCGAAAATTGTTTCAGTAGACGATTGACGTCCTGAACCTGGGTCCCTGACCCGGCCGCGATCCGACGGCGGCGCGACCCGTTTATCACTTCGGGACGACGCCGTTCCCGGTGGGTCATGGAGTTGATGATGGCAATCTGCCGACAGACCTGCAGATCCCCCACCCCAGCGGGCATCCCCCTCTTGGCGAGCTGGGCAGGCAGCTTGTCGACGAGCGACTGGAAACCCCCCATATTCTGCAACTGCTCGAGTTGGCCCTTCAAATCATAGAAATCGAACTTATCACCCGCGACGACTTTTTTGGCGAAGCGTTCGGCCTCTGCCGCGTCCACCTTACCCTGCACTTGCTCGACGAGCGCAACCACATCACCCATGCCGAGAATGCGATTAGCCATGCGCTCGGGATCAAAAGGCTCGAGGGCACCGGACTTCTCTCCGACACCGAGAAAGACGATAGGCTTGCCGGTGATTTGGCGAACCGATAGCGCCGCACCTCCGCGCGCATCACCATCGGTTTTGGTCAAAATAATGCCCGTGAGTTCGAGCGCCGAGCCGAAGGACTTCGCGGAATTGAGCGCGTCCTGCCCGGCCATCGCATCGACGACGAAGAGTTTTTCGTGCGCACCGACGCGCTCATCAATGGCCCGCACCTCGTTCATTAGGTCAGCATCGACGTGCTGACGCCCGGCCGTATCGACGATGAGCACATCGTAGACCCCGCGTCGTGCCGCCTCGAGCGCCGACTCGGTGATGGCAATCGGATTCCCGCCGGTTTCGGAAGGATGAAAGTCCGCACCGATCTGCTCGGCGAGTCGTTGTAGTTGCAGGATGGCAGCTGGGCGGCGAAGGTCGGTGCTGACGAGGAGCACCCGCTTTTTTCGCTTCTCAATGAGCCAACGGGCGAGCTTGCCGGCGGTCGTGGTTTTGCCTGCGCCCTGCAGACCGGCAAGGAGCACCACGTATGGCGGCTGGGCCCGCAGCTCGAAGCCCTCCCGGGCTCCCCCCATGAGCTCGACCAGCTCGCGATGCAGGATGCTGACGAAGACTTGGCCGGGGGTCAGGCTGGAGGCAACCTCGGTACCTTGGGCTTTCTCGCGTACCGAATCGATGAAGGCCTTGATGACGGGCAACGCCACGTCCGCCTCCAGGAGGGCCATGCGCACCTCCCGGAGGGTCTCGACAATATTCTCCTCGCCTATCCGTCCCCTACCCCGCAGGTTTTGGACTGTTTTGGAGAATTTTTGACTAAGGTTTTCGAACACCTGATGATTATAGTCGTGAGTGACCCCGCACTCCTGCCGTTGCTCGGACTTCTGGTCCTTTGCCTAGTGTTATCCGCGTTTTTCTCGGGCACCGAGACGGCGATGATGAGTTTTAACCGCTATCGGCTCCGAACCATGGCTAAGGCTGGTAACCGTGGCGCCATTCTCGCCGAGCGCCTGCTCACGCGGCCCGACCGACTCATCGGTCTTATCCTGCTAGGCAATAACCTCGTCAATAACCTCGCGGCCACTCTGGTCACGATCATCGTGTTGCGCGTTTGGGGTGACGGATGGGTCGCCCTCGGCGTGGGCGTGCTCACCCTTTTTATGCTCATTTTTTGCGAAGTGGGACCCAAGACTTACGGCGCATTGCATCCGCGTCGACTTGTCGTCACTTCGGCCTACATCTACACCGTCCTGCAGTGGGCAATGCGCCCTGCCGTGTTCGCCATCAGCTGGATCACCAATGGTGCCCTCCGACTTGTCGGTCTCAGAGTCGATCGCGAAATTCAACAAATGGCTCTCTCGCGCGAGGAGCTGCGCACCGTGGTAGCGGAAGCCGGTGCCATGATCCCAAAGAGCCACCAGGGAATGTTGATGAGTGTGCTCGATCTTGAGCGTATGACGGTCAACGACATCATGATTCCGCGGCAAGAGATTGCGGGTATCGATCTCGAGGAAGATTGGGAGCGCATTCTCGATCAGTTACGCCAGACGCCGCATACGCGACTGCCGGTCTATCGCGGAGATCTCGGACAGATGGTGGGCTTACTGCACATGCGGCGAATCGCGCAGGAGCTCGCGAAGGGCGATCTCGATCGCGATCGTCTGGGAGAGATCGCTGCACAGCGTGAGCCGTATTACGTGCCGGACGGTACGCCGCTGCCGATGCAGCTCAGTAACTTTCAGCGCGATCGGCGCCGCTTCGCATTCGTCGTAAATGAATACGGCGATATTGAGGGTCTTGTGACTCTGGAGGATCTCCTCGAAGAGATCGTCGGTGAGTTTACGAGCGACCCGGCCACGATCTCGCATCGTGACATCCACCGTGAGCCGTCTGGCGCGTGCATCGTGAATGCCTCGGCGATGATTCGCGTACTCAACCGGAAGCTTGGTTGGCAACTGCCGACTGACGGACCGAAGACACTGAACGGCCTGTTGCTCGAGAAACTCGAAACTATTCCGACAGCTGGAACGTCGCTGCATATCGGCAACCTCGACATGGAAGTGCTGCAGATCGCTGATAACGCCATTCGTACGGTACGTGTAATCGAGCGCTCGAGCGTCAAAACGGCCGGAATCGCAGCGCGAAATACCAGCGGCACGGCACCTCACTAATCGAACGAAGGTACCGGCGGGACCGAACCCATCATCCTTGCTGCAGCCTGCGCCCACATTGGGCGCGTCCGCTCGCAAACGAGGTGGTGGTTCTGGTCGATGCATCATTGGCTTACGTGGCCATCGCCAACGGGCTCGGCCGCAGCAACACGGGGGATATCGCAAGCCGCCTGATCATCGACACCGTATCGCAAGCCCTCCGGACGCTTGCTACCACGCCCCATCGCAACCCGGAGGTCTTTTCACGAGAGGCGGAGGCGCAGCCTAATGCCCGTGTCTACCCCTAGTCGTCTCGCATTTAGGGTTTCACCGGGATCGGCACTACGCTCTACCCAGGTTCGCAAAGGTTGACATCTGACCCTACCACATAGTTAGGTAATGCAACTAACATAACTCTCGGGCGCGTAAATGACCGACGTGTCGATTGCGCGGTTGGGCATACTCGCCAACCTTTTGTTCTGGCCTCTGATGTTCGCGATGGCGGCGATGCGGTCCGACTATTCCCACCTCCACCAAGCCATCAGCGAGCTGGGGTCGTTCGGAGCGCCCTGGATGTGGGTGTGGAACGTCTTCGGATTCATTGGTCCGGGGCTTCTGCTGGCCGGCTTCGGCTGGAACTTGGCGCGGCGATTACGTCCGGGCAGCAGATGGGTCGCAGGTCTCCTGGCTCTGGCGGGCATCGGGATGACTTTTGCCGGGGTCTTTCCCGCCAACATGGACGATCGCGAGGGACGGGAGACTATGCTCCACGCCATGGGGTCTCTCACAAGCCTACTGGCTTGGGCGGCGGGAGTGATCGCGATCGCCATGCTGGCGCACCGGACACGGCCGGACATCGCGGCCGCCAGTCTTATCGCTTTCCTAGCCGCGCTGTGCGGGTTCGCGCTTTATGGGTTCATGCCCCTCACGCCCGCCCTTGTGCAGAGGATCAACTTTGGCGTCTTCTTTGGCTGGTATTTCGTCGTGGCGCTGCTGCTGATAGTACGCCGGCATTCAGCGTCCATGCCTAACGGCTAGGCACTCCGCTCCACCCTCAACCCGCTCTTCGTCAGCTGTCGCTGTATGCTGTCGGGGTCGAGCAAATGATGCAGGCCGGCTAGGACAAAGCCCGCCATCGATCAGGAAGGGCCTTCCCTACCGTCGACCGTGGCCGTCACCACAGCCTGCTGATCTTCCATTTTCGGCGGTAGGGAGATCGCGGTCAGTGCGCACCCCGCCAAGACCGCGTCAGGGGCCGCCTTCGGAGTCCCAACCCCGACAGGTTGCGAAGCGGCAGTTCCGGCCGCCAATACGACGCCCGCTGCTCCGAGGGCGAGATGCTGCCAGTGCGCCGTTGCAAACCTCCGACAGGCTCTCGGCGGTCTAAACGCCGCGCTTTGCGCATAGGTTCGGCGGCGCAGCCAACTAAGCGCTGACAATCGTGAAGCAGGCCCAACGTCGCCTATAAGTCGGAAGCCGCCATTAGCAGGCTGAGCAATCACCGCTGCCGAACCCGGTCTGCAGCTCATCGTCGCAGACGTCGGCGACTCTCGCTTCTTTGGGTACCGGGCACAGCAAACCCCAACTCTCGAGAGCCTCACGCACGACCATTCGAGTGCTCAGTCACACAGCAGTTAAGGATTTTTTGCACCTGCCGAGGCGCGGCTAATGCCGCGCCAACGAGTGCTGACCAACGCCGTTAGCGGCGGGCAGGAAATCGACATCGACCTGCTTAGGACGCCGCTCTTGCAAGGCGATCCCCTGCTGCTGTACTCCAACGGGCTGAGCAATACGCTGGTCGATACCGACATAGCCGCGGTGCTCGGCGAAGTACTGACGTCTAACGATGTACAAATCGGCTCACCCGCGAAAAGATTATATGAGGCAGCCGATTGCCGTGGCGGTCTCGACAATATCAGTGTCGCTCTCGCCACGCCCGCCAGAATCAGCAATCAGACGTAATCGAACGCCACTCGATGCGTGACCCCACACAGGAGCTCGTAAGAAATCGTCCCCGCTGCGGTCGCCACGTCATCTACCGACAACCCATCACCCCACAGCACAACGGGAGTTCCGACGGACACCTTGGGCACATCTGTCACATCCACGGTGATCATATCCATCGACACTCTACCGACAATCGGGACTCGACGCCCGGCCACCAGAACGGGCGCACCACTCGGTAAATGCCGAGGCACCCCATCCGCATAACCGGCTGCAAGGGTCGCGATGCGAGACGGTCGCGCCGCACGCCACGACGCGCCGTAACCCACGCTGTCTCCAGTGTTGATGGAGCGTAACGCGATCACCCGAGTAGAAAGCGTCATGACAGGCTTGAGACCCAACGAGTCGGCCGTTCTACCGATTACCGGCGAACCACCGTAGAGAGCGATCCCCGCCCTTACCCACTCGTGTTGCCCGACCGTCGCCGAGAGAATCGCTGCTGAGTTGGCAACGCCCGTGGCCGGCGCACTGAGCCCAAAGAGTTCGGCATCGAAACGCTGTAGTTGCTCGGTTGTCATCGACGCCGCAGGCTCGTCGGCCCTCGCAAAGTGAGTCATCACACGAAGTTCGCCGACGAGACCATTCGCGCGCACGCGGGCTGCCGCTGCCGCAGCTTGTCCCGTCTGAAAACCTAGTCGGCTCATACCCGTGTCAAGTTCGAGCCAGACCACGCGAGCTGGTCGTGATTTCTTTAATGAATGAGCGGATACCCTACGCTCGAGCAGGTCAACCTGATAATCAGCATGCACAACGAAATCGAGTTCGTTGTCAAGCGCGAGTTCGAGTTCTTCGTCCGTGAACACGCCCTCCATCAGCACGATCGGTTTAGTTATCCCACGCTCGCGCAGCTCGAGACCCTCGCCGAGCCGCGCCACGCCGAACGCCGCCGCCAATTCAAGGGCTCGGGCGGCTTGCACAGCGCCATGCCCATAGGCGTTCGCCTTGATGACTGCGAGCATTTTAGATCCAGGCGCCGCCGCCTGTAGGAGAGCGAGATTATGGCGCAACGCAGCGAGTGCGATGGTCGCATGGACCGGAGTAGCGGACGTAAGTGAGTTGGCCATAGCCGATGGCAGCGACTCAGCGCAGCACACCCTCGGCGTAAGAGTCGGGCGCATAATTGACAAAACGTGAATACTGACCCTGGAAGGTCAGCAAGAAGGCACCCGTCTCACCATTACGGTGCTTGGCGAGATCGATTTCGGCAATACCCTTCTTGGTGGTGTTCTTATCGTACACCTCTTCGCGATAGATGAGCAGGATCATATCTGCGTCCTGCTCGATGGCACCCGATTCGCGCAGATCAGACATCACCGGCTTCTTGTCGGCACGCTGCTCGACGCCGCGATTGAGCTGCGAGAGCGCAATCACCGGGACGCTGAGTTCCTTGGCGAGTGTCTTGAGGCCACGCGAAATCTCAGCAATCTCGGTGGCGCGATTTTCTTTTGTCCCCGGCACCTGCATAAGCTGTAGGTAGTCGACGATGACGAGATTGAGTCCATTCTCGCGATAGACGCGCCGTGCCCTCGCTCGAAGTTCTATCGGAGTGAGCGCCGGCGTTTCGTCGATGAAGATCTTTGCGTCTGAAAGCTGCCCCACCGCACCCGTGATGCGCGGCCAATCGTCATCGGAGATTTGACCACTGCGAATGTGTCCGAGTGACACGCGGCCAATGGACGACAGCATGCGTGTGAGTAACTGCTCAGAAGGCATTTCCATGGAAAAGATAGCGACTGAGGCGTTCACACCGGCCTTAAGCGCTGCGTACTCGGCCATATTGATCGCAAAAGTGGTCTTACCCATCGACGGGCGACCCGCGACGACCACGAGATCGCCGCCGCGCAATCCGCCGGTCTTCCGATCGAACGCATCAAATCCGGTCGGCAAGCCACGCATACCGTCGGGATTGTTGTGCCACTCATCAATTTGATCGATGAGTCCCGGCATAATCTGTTGGACGGACACGGCACCATCACGCTTGCCGTGCGCGCCCCGCTCGGCAATCGCAAATACGCGACCTTCTGCACTTTCGACGAGCTCTTGCGCCGTCTCGCCTTCGTTGTTGAACACGGAGGCTGCAATCTCAGTTCCCGCCGTCAGCAGTTGGCGAAGCAGCGATCGCTCGCGGACGATCGCCGCGTAGGCACGTACATTGGCGGCCGTCGGGGTATCGCGAGCGAGCGCCCCGAGATAGGCAAGCCCACCCACATCGGAAAGTCGACCGTTACGCTCGAGCTGCTCGCTAACCGTCACTGCGTCGACAGGCTTAACTTGCGCGGCGAGTTGACCGATCGCGTCGAAGATAAGCCTATGGTCAGGACGGAAAAAATCTTCGGCCCGCAGAACGTCGGCGACGTTATCCCAGGCCGAAGCGTCTAGCATCAGGCCACCCAAAACGGCCTGCTCCGCCTCGAGAGAGTGCGGCGGCGTTCGAACGTCTCCGCCGCGGACGCTCAAGAGGGATTACTCCTCGGAGACGATCGTGACCGGCAACTGCACGTCGACGGCAGTGTGCAGGTGCAGCACGATCGAGTGGTCACCCACCATACGGATCGGCCCGTTGGGCAAACGAACCTCCGAACGAGCAACCGTGTGCCCTTGAGCCGTGCAAGCCTCCGCGATGTCAGTGGTGCCGATAGAGCCAAAGAGCTTACCTTCACTGCCTGCTTTTGCCGTGACGCGGAGCGTGAAATCTTTAAGCGCTGCTGCTCGGGACTCTGCGTCCACCAATTGCTCGCGAGCGATTTTTTCTAGTTCGACACGACGCGCCTCGAACCTAGCGACGTTCGCTGCTGTGGCGAGCGTGGCTCTGCCCGAGGGCAAAAGAAAATTCCGACCGTAGCCCGACTTCACTTTGACGCGGTCTCCGACGTCACCGAGGTTCGCGACCGTGGTCAGCAGAATGACATCCATAATTGCTCCTGCCGACTTTTAGTGCTGATCCGTATATGGAAGCAACGAGAGGTAACGCGCGCGACGCACCGCCTGAGCGAGCTGACGCTGGTAGAACGAGCGCGTGCCAGTGATGCGGCTCGGCACGATCTTGCCGGTTTCGGTGATGTAGCCTTTGAGCGTGGCGAGATCTTTATAGTCGATCTGCTTCACATCTTCAGCGGTGAAGCGACAGAACTTCTTGCGACGGGTGAAGCGACCTGCGCCGCTCGACTGCTTGTTATCTCTCAATTCAGATTACTCCCCGATCTGTTCGTCATCGCCTATGTCGTCACGACGTATGCGACGAGGGCGATCGAAGCCGTCTTCGCCCTCTTCTTCGGTCGCCTTGGCCATCGGCGAGGGCTCGGTCACCGGACCATCCATTTTCACGACGAGGTGACGAAGCACGGCATCACTAAAACGGAAGGCACCCGTGAGCTCCGACAGCGTCTTCTGATCGGTCTCGATATTCAGCAGGATGTAATGAGCTTTATGAACTTTGGCGATCGGGAAGGCAAGCTGCCGGCGACCCCAGTCTTCGACGCGGTGAATCCGTCCGCCGCCCGATGAGATCATACCTTTGTACCGCTCGAGCATGGCCGGCACCTGCTCGCTCTGGTCCGGATGAACCAGAAATACGACTTCATAATGCCTCATATTGTCTCCTTCCGGATGTTCAGCTCCCCGACGAGGCTGTCAGTGGAGCAAGGAATTCCCCAACAAATGTTACCTAGCAAGCATAGCTGAGCGACTCAAAGCGGGCAAGGGTTAACGTTTTTGGCGCTGCCGAACGGCCTCATACAGCAACATCCCGGTCGCGACCGAGACGTTCATGCTTTCGACCGCCCCAAGAGAAGGCAAGCGGACGAGCAGGTCGCAGTGCTCCCGGGTATTGTGTCGTAGTCCACTGCCCTCGGCTCCGACGACGAGGACGGCGGCTCCTTTCAGATCGATTTCGTCAACACGCCTCATCGCTCCAGCATCGGCTCCGACGACCCAAAGCCCCCGCTCCTTGAGCTCGCGCAAGCAGCGAGAAAGATTGGTGACCACCGTAACTGGGGTGGTCTCAGCCGCTCCGGCGGCAACCTTGCGGACCGTCGCATTGAGCTGGACCGCACGATCCTTGGGGATGACGACCGACAGCGCCCCGCAGGCATCGGCGGTGCGGAGACAGGCGCCGAGATTGTGTGGGTCTTGCACACCATCGAGCGCGAGCACGATGGGCGCGGACCCTGCTCGTTCGATGGCCGCACCAAGATCATCCTCGCTCCACGGCGCCATCGGCCGCACCTCAGCGATGACACCTTGATGCACGGCAACGCCCGCGATTTTTTCCAAGCGCTGAGCCTCGACGCGCTCCACCGACACTTTGGCCCTTGACGCCGCGGTGAGCAGCGACGCCGTGCGCGCGTCTTCGCGGCCACGTGCCACGAAAACTTTGAGCACGCGATCGGCATGTCGGTCGAGTAGCGCCTGCACGGCATGCAGACCATGAACCGTTTCGGTCGAACCCATGGCGCGCATCCTACCGCGGTCGATGACGGTGTCGTACACCATCCCGAAGCGAGGAACGAGGCGTCCGTCGGGTTTTTCCTTCGGCGATGGGAGCAGGATCACCCAGCTCGAGATCGATAAGACCCTCGACGGGATTAGCGTTAGTTACAACCACCCTGACCGGCACGCCAATCCCGAGCCGCTGCCTGCGACGCTTGGCGAACCAGGCCTGACCGTTCGGCTCCATAACGTACTCGTCATGATCGAGCGAGTCGAGGCGTAACAAACCGTCGATACCGAGGCTGCGTAACTGCACGAAGCAGCCGTATTCCACGACCGTGGTAATGAGTCCGTCAAAAGTTTGCCCCAGACGTTCGCGCAGATAACTGCATTTGAGAAACACATCGACGTAGCGATCAGACTCGTCGGCACGCCTTTCGAGGCGAGACAGATCCCCACCCAGACGACCGAGCTCATCGGCACCGTATCGTCGACCCGTTGGATCGCGCGCCTGGACGACCGCCTTCAGCGCACGATGGACGACGAGATCCGGATAGCGCCGGATCGGCGAAGTGAAATGCGCGTACTCAGTAAGCGAAAGACCAAAGTGTCCGATATTGGTCGGCTGGTAGATCGCCTGCGGCATCGAACGCACAACGAGCGACTCGATGAAGGGCAGATATGCAATGCCACTCGATCGCTCCGTGATTTGTCGCAGGTCGCGCGGCTCGATTTCCTTCGGGAGATGGACGTCGACGCCAAGCGCTGTGAGCTGAGTCAACAACTGGTCAATTTTCTTTTCTTCCGGGGTACCGTGAACACGATAGAGACCGCCCGCCTTCGCCGCTTTGAGCTGCCGCGCTGCAGCGACGTTTGCAAGGATCATGCATTCCTCGATGAGCTTGTGCGCGTCGTTGCGGCCATAGAGACCGATGGCCCGCACGCGCCCCTCCGTATCGAATTCGAAGGCGGGCTCAGTGCTCTCGAAATCCAGTGCGCCGCGACGGTGTCTCGCCTTGAGGAGGGCACGGTAAAGATCGACGAGTGGCAACAGCTTTGGCAGCAACGCTCCCACGGAGCGACAGGCCGCAGGACGCCTCTCAAAAAGCGCCTCGAAAGCGGTTTTGTAGGTTAGGCGCTTGTGACTGCGCATCACCGCCGGATAGAACCGAAACTCGAGCAGCGCGCCGCCCCTACTGACCAGCATGTCGGCCACGAAACACAGCCGATCGACTTCGGGCTCGAGCGAGCATAAGTGATTCGAAAGCGCAGTCGGTAACATCGGCAAGGCGCGATGCGGGAAATACACCGACGTCCCACGCTCGAGTGCATCGACGTCGAGACTCGAACCCGAGCGCACGTAATGACTGACATCGGCAATCGCGACGACCAGCCTGAATCCGTTCGCACGAGTTTCGGCATAGACGGCGTCATCAAAATCGCGAGCGTCTTCACCATCGATGGTGACGAGCGGCATGCCACGAAGATCGATACGACCTTTCGCTTCGTGCGGATCGATGCGCTCACCGTAAGCCTCGGCTTCTTGAAGAGCTGCGGCACGGAACTCTACTGGCAGAGAATGACGCACAATCGCGGTTTCCGTGGCCATCTCGAGAGGACGCTCGGGATCGAGGCGACGGACGACTTCGGCCATCGCGCTGCGATGCGCCTCGGGATAACGCGTGATGCGCGCGATGACCCAATCACCCGCTCGCGCTCCAGCGAGTTTTTCAGGAGGCACAAGACAGCGCAGACTGAGCCGACGGTCGGCCGAATGCACGAAGAGCGTACGACCGACAGCCTCGACCGTCCCCAGAAACGCGGTGACACCCCGCGAGAGGATCTTCTCCATCTCGCCAGAGAGACGTCCGTCACGAGCGCGCTCCACGCGCACGCGCACGCGATCGCCCGAGGTGAGTCCCGTCATTTGCGGAGGTGGAAGAAACACGCTCTCCTCTTGTCCTTCGACCCGAACGAAACCGAAACCGGATCGATGGGCCGACACGACGCCTTCCATAGTCCCGATACTGCTACGGCCGTGAACGCTGCGAGCGCCTTGGGAAGCTCTACTGCCGCGGCGCTCACCTTGCCGCGCGTTACCATGTTGGCCGTGGCGAGACCCTCGGCTCGATTTTCGTGACTTCAATTGACAGTCCTCATAGTGCTGCGTACTTTATGCGGCCTACCTTGCCCGGGTGGCGGAATTGGTAGACGCACTAGTTTCAGGTACTAGCGGATAACACCGTGGAGGTTCGAGTCCTCTCCCGGGCACCAGATTGGGGATCGTCGACGACTCAGTCGGCAATCTCGAACGAGAGTCCCGCTCGCGAGACGAGCCGCGACAACAGACGCTCGCCGAACATGGTCGAGGGCGTCCAGAAACCCCCGCTCCGCTCCGATTTTTTAACTTCGAGTGCCAAACATACCGCGGCCTCTCCGAGCATCTTGGCTGTCGACCCGTAGCCGGGATCACGATCGCCTGCGACCTTGGCGCGAATCACCCGACCATCGTCTGTTCGCCCGAGGAGACGCAGATCAAAGAAACCTCGCCGTTGTGCCTCGGGACTCGGACCCTCCCCCGGCTTCGGCAACACGAAACGCTCGAGCAACGCGCGCGTGGGGCCGATAGCGCTTGCGAACATAAATGCACCGAGTCCGGCAGTCGAGCCGATCGCTGCCAACCGACCTTGTAGTCCGCGACCCGTCGCCACCGCTTCGTCGTATCGGAATTCGCGCGAGTAAGCGTGGCCACTCAGCGCATTGCTGCGGTGCACGATTCGGGTATTGATGGCCGCCATCACGAAAGGTGCCACGAAGCATTTGAAGTCTGCATCGTAGACCGCAGAAGACACATTCGGCTGGCGCACGTTCGCACCGGTGAAGCCGACACAAAGCGAATAAGGATTCGCGAGCTCTTTACGCAGCGCCGGATTGGCGCGAACTTCTTTGCCTACATTAAGCAGGCTTGCCGCCGTACCACCCGAGAATCCACCGCGCATCGCACGCACGCGCATTTTGACATGTGTCGCCGGACGCCCGAAACGTCGCATGGCTGCCTGCTGCAGGAAGTACACGCCGAAGTCGGAGGGGATGGAATCGAAACCGCAGCAATGAACGATACGAGCGCCACTCGCCTTCGCGGCGCTTTCGTAGCGGTCGATCATTCGGCGAATCCACTGCACTTCGCCGGTGAGGTCGCAGTAATCAGTGCCCGTCTCGACGCAAGCCTTGACGAGTGGCTCACCGTATAGCGCGTAAGGACCTACCGTCGAGACAACGATCTTGGCGCGCAGCGCAAGTGAGCGCATGGCGTTCTCGTCGGCTGCATCGGCCACGATGACCGAAAGTCCATGCGCAGTACCGGCGAGTTCGCTCTTGAGCTCGGCGAGGCGGGCTGCTGAGCGCGCCGCGATGGCCCAGCGCAAACAGCTGCCGTCGCCACGGTAGGTATCGAGGAGATAGCGACAAAGAATTCGACCCACGAAACTCGTGGCTCCAAACACGACAACGTCGAACTCTCGCATCGGCTCTATCCCTTCATGTGCGGATCACCCAAACGGGTGACGTCGGGTGATGGTCTGATCTCGGTCCGGACCGGTCGAAATCACGTCGATGGGAACATCAACGAGTTCCTCGATTCGACGCAAGTAGGTACGAGCCTCGGCAGGCAAATCGATCTCTCGCGTGACACCAAAGGTCGTGCCCTTCCATCCCGGCAGATCCTCGTAAACCGGCCTGACGTCGGCGAAGCCATCGACCAACAACGGCGGTTCGCGCGCGACCACGCCGTCCGACTCGTAACCGACACAAACCCGAATGACATCGAGCCCATCGAGTACATCGAGCTTGGTCATGCACAACCCGGACACACTCGAGTGAATGACCGAGCGCCGCAAAGCCACCGCATCGAGCCAGCCACAGCGACGACGACGTCCGGTGACGGCCCCAAACTCCTGTCCGACTCGCTGCAGGTGTTCCCCGGTCTCATCGAAAAGCTCGGTCGGGAACGGTCCAGCACCCACTCGCGTGGTGTAGGCCTTCAGAATGCCAAGGACGTAATCGAAGTTTCGTGGGCCGAGGCCCGTGCCGGTGCCGGCAAATCCGGCCGTTGTGTTGGAAGAGGTGACGAAGGGATAAGTCCCGAGGTCGACGTCTAGCATGGCACCCTGTGCGCCCTCGAATATAACGTTTGAGCCTGCATCGCGAAGTTTTTGCAATTCGTTAGTAACGTCGCACACGAGCGGCTTGATGCGCTCGGCCATAGATAAGTGACTGTCGAGCGTCGCCTGAAAATCGACCGGTGGCAGCTTGAAGTACTGCTGAAGAACGAAGTTGTGAAGGTCGAGGATCTCGCCGAGTTTCGAAGCGAATCGCTCGCACTGGAAAAGATCGGCCACCCGAAGCGCCCGTCGAGCCACTTTGTCTTCATACGCAGGACCGATACCCCGACCCGTCGTCCCGATGGCATTGACGCCGCGAGCCTGCTCGCGAGCCCAATCGAGCGCCACATGCGGGGGCAAAATGAGCGGGCAGTTTGGCGCGATACGCAAGCGATCAAACACGGGGACACCCCGAGAGACCAGCAAATCGGCCTCGCGCAGCAAGGCCTCGAGCGACAGCACCACACCGTTACCAATGAAACAGGTGACGTTCGCACGCAGCACACCCGAAGGTATGAGCGAAAGAACGGTTTTCTCGCTACCGACGATAAGCGTGTGCCCTGCGTTGTGCCCGCCCTGAAATCGGGCGACGGCTGATGCGCGTTCGGTGAGCAGATCGACGATCTTGCCTTTTCCCTCGTCACCCCATTGGGTACCGATCACAACGACAAAACGGCCCGTTGTCATCGCGAGGTGTGTGCTTAACGGGTACCGGCGTTCGGATTACGCAAATATTTGAAAAAGTCACTGTCGGGCGAGACGACCATGATGTCCCCTTCCCTCCCAAGTGCATTTTTGTAGGCCTGTATACTCCGATAAAACGCGTAAAATTCGGGATTACGACCATAAGCCGCCGAGTACGTTGCGGCGGCCTTTGAATCGGCATCACCGCGAATCTTGAGGGAGTCACGGATCGCGATGGAGATGGTTTCGGTGCGCTTGCGCTCTGCCTCAGCGCGAATGCGGAGCGCTTCTTTCTCACCCTCGCCGCGTAGCTGGCGAGCCAGCCGACTAAAGCTCTGCTGCATGCTCGCATACACGCGCGACTCGACATCTGGAGGTAGACCGATTTTTTGCACGCGGGTGTCGATGAGTTGGAGACCGAGACTCTCGGCGCTTTTACTCGCGCGATCGAACATATCGCCAGTGAACGCGGTCCGCTCAGCTGAGACGATCTCCTGCAGCGTACGCTGTGCTACGGCGTTTTTGATGCCATCTTTGACGATATCGGATAGACGCTGTCCGGCAGCACCCGGATCGTTACCGAAGGCCTGCGCGTAACGACCAGCGTCTTTGATACGCCACTTGACATAGTAGTCGACGATCAGGCCGCGGTTCTCACTGGTGAGGAAAGTTTCCCCCTCGAAGCTCTGCGACACGATACGACGCTCGAACTTGTGCACCGTATCGATCGGCAGCTTGAAATGTAGCCCCGGCTCAAAATTGGCTCCAATGATTTCGCGAAACTGTCTGCGCACCGCAAGCTCGGTCTCTGAAACCGTAAACGTACAAAGGCTAATGAGTACCCCTAGGGCTACGAAGGCTACAAGAATTTTTTGTATCGACTGCGGCATATCAGCGCTCCACTCGCGCCCGCGGATCGATGGGGGCAGTATCCTCGGCAGCGGCAGCACCTGCGCGGGGGGCTGTTACGGAAATTTCGGTCTCGCTCGCGCTTCTCTGCTTTTCGATCAGCTTATCGAGCGGCAGATAAAGCATCTGGTTGCCGCCCTTTGTGTCAACCACGACCTTCTGTGAGCGCGCCAGAACGGTCTCAACGGCCTCAACGTACAAGCGCTCGCGAGTGACTCGCGGCGATTTTTCATATTGAGCCACGAGCTGACGGAAGCGTTCGGCCTCGCCCTCAGCGACTGCGACGACCTGAGCGCGGTACGCCTCGGCCTCCTGAAGTTGCCGAGCCGCACTACCCTCGGCAACCGGCAAGATACCACTCGCATACGCCTCGGCCTCCTTGACGAGTCGCTCCTTGTCAGCGATCGCCTTGTTGGCGTCCTCCTGGGAAGGACGTACCTCGGTCGGCACCTGAATGTCGGTGAGGTTGACGCTAGTGATGAAAATGCCGGCTCCATACTGATTGAGTGTTCGTTGGATCAATTCCTTAGTACGCGTCGTGGCCTGCTCACGCTTCGAAATGAGGATTTCTTCGAGCGTGCTGCGGCCAACGACTTCGCGAATCGCCATCTCACCGACTTCGCGTAAGGTCTCCTCCGGGTCCTTAACCTGAAACAAATACTTGACCGGATCGCGTAGCTGGTATTGCACTGCAAGTGACATGTCGATGAGGTTGATGTCCCGCGAGAGCACCTTGGCGGTGTAGTTGACGCTGCTAACCTGCTGCGTATTGACCTTCGTAAGCCTCTCTAGCGGCCAAAAGTAGAACCCGAGCCCAGGGTCACGCACCCCCACAAACTGACCGAAACGCTGGATGACTCCGCGCTCGGCTTGATCGATGGTGAATAAACTTTGATAAGCCCAGAGCAAAATCGCAAGACCCGCGATGATACCGATCTGGAATTTGCTCTCGCCCACCAACTGATCGGACCCCTCGCCTTCCGGACCGCTACCTCCAGAGCCAGAGCCCCTCATGATGTTATCTAGCTTCCGCTGGAACTTGCGAAATGCATCGTCACCGCCAGATTTTCCGGAGCGCTTGCCCCAAGGATTTTTCGGGCTGCCGCCAGGTTCATTCCATGCCATAAATATTGCGTCGGTTGCGCCGGGTGAAATTTAAGAGAGGCGCTTTACAGGTGGGAATTGTAAGTACCCCCCCTCAGCGGCACAAGTTTGCGAGGGCTCAGAATAAAAACATTCGACGCCCGGGATCCGGGCGAGTTCCCGCGCCCCGAAATCGGGCAGATGGACGGAGAGCTCAATACTACCGTTTTCCAAAACTCGCTCCCCCTTAACCACGCCGGACGCAAAGAGCCGCGCCCGCACAGTCCCGGCATAGCGGGAATCGACCCTGACCGTTCTCGGCTTCGCGAACCGCGATAAGCGCTCGGCCACGGAATCCATGAGTTCGGCGAGTCCAAGATGTCGAGCTGCAGAAATCCACACGCTCTGAACCTCGAGGGCCTCGTTGCGCTCAACCCTCGGGGTTGTCTCCAACTGGTCGATTTTATTAAAGACTTTAATCTGCGGTAGCCCACCCGCCCCGACGTCCGTAAGTACAGCGTTAACCTGCTCGATTCGTTCATCGCGTCGAGAGTCGCAGGCGTCGATGACGTGCAGCAACAACGTGGCTTCCCGCGCCTCGGTGAGCGTCGATTGGAATGCCGCCACGAGTTCGTGCGGCAGCTCCCGGATGAACCCGACCGTGTCAGCCACCACGATCGGCGAGCCACCGGGTAAACTCACCCGACGCACAAGAGGATCTAGGGTGGCGAAGAGTTGATCGGCCACGTAGGTATTAGCACCCGTCAAAGATCTGAACAGTGTTGACTTGCCGGCGTTGGTATAGCCCACCAGAGCCACCGACGGAATCGGAATTTCGACACGGCGCTGTCGACCTGTCTCACGCTGTAGCTTCAATTTCTCGAGGCGACGACTGAGCACCCGAACGCGCTCACCGAGCAATCGTTGATCCGTTTCGAGCTGGGTTTCACCGGGTCCGCGCAGACCGATGCCACCTTTCTGACGCTCAAGGTGAGTCCACCCTCGCACGAGTCTGCTCGATAGATGCCTCAGCTGCGCGAGCTCAACCTCTAGCTTACCCTCGTGGCTACGCGCACGTTGTGCAAAGATCTCAAGGATGAGCGCGTTACGATCAAGAACCCTCAGCCCGATAAGTTTCTCGAGGTTACGCTCCTGGCTCGGCGAGAGCGCATGATCGACCAGAATAACTTCGGCACAGCAGGCCTCCGCAGCCTGACGAATTTCGTCGGCCTTTCCGCTCCCGACAAAGTACCGCGGATCAGGGCGTTCGCGCCGACCCGTGATGGTGGCCGCCGCACTAACGCCCGCCGACTCGGCAAGTTGCACTAATTCTTCGAGATCTTCGTTTTCGACCGGCCCGTGGAGACCGATACGAACAAGGACGGCCCGTTCGCCGCCGCGGGGACGCTCAAACACGGACGTTCGGGATCACTCGACGGGAGGGGTATTCATGTCGCCGTCTACCTCGCCGGGTAGTGGGACAAGAACGTTTCGTGCGGGGACGATAGTAGATATCGCGTGCTTGTAAACCATCTGGTTGACTGAGTTTTTAAGAAGCACGACGAACTGGTCGAACGAATCGATTTGACCCTGCAGCTTAACGCCGTTCACCAAATAAATGGAGACCGACACTCGCTCCTTACGGAGCTGGTCAAGGAACGGATCCTGCAGGGACTGGCCATTAGCCATGATGTCTCCCCTATTCTTTCTTAAATCACCCCTACAGTAGACCAAGCTACCATCGGCCGGGTTCCGCGTCCTGGCGCCCGGCACATAGTCGCGGTCTCAGCAATCCAGCGTTCCCGAGTCTCGTGGTCAAAAGGCTCCCAAAGCCGCCAACTCGCATCCGCCCGAATCCAAGTCAACTGCCGCCTCGCCAATTGTCGCGCCGCCGCGGTGCCCCGCCGAATTGCCTCTTGGAGGTCATACTCACCCGCGAGGTGGCCACTGAGCTGCCGGTAACCCACTGAACGCATCGCCCCCCGACAGTCGTCGATATCGGGTCGGGCCCGAAGTTTTTCAACCTCGGTGAGAAACCCTGCGGACATCATTTTGAGAAATCGCTGTTGGATCCGATCGTGGAGAATCGTGCGATCCGTCGGTACCAACGCATCGCATCTGAACCGCAGACCGGTTGTAGGCGTGGTGTGGCGTTGCCAGTCGCTGATTGGTCGGCCGCTGGCCTCATGCACCTCCAGGGCGCGCTGGATGCGCTGCGGATCATTCGGGTGAACGCGTGCCGCCGCTGCAGGATCGACCTTGGCAAGTTCGGCGTGCAATGCTGGCCAGCCGATCGCCCGCGCTCGCTCATCGATCCGGCGTCGGATCGCCGGATCGGCGGCCGGCAATGGAGCGATCCCATGCACCAGCGCATTAAAATAAAGCATCGTCCCGCCCACGAAAACGGGCATACGCCCGCGTGCGCGGATATCGCCGATGGCGGCGATCGCATCATTGACGAATTCGCCTGCGCTATAGGGTTCGCACGGCTCGCGAATGTCGATGAGATGATGAGGTACCCGCGATCGCGTGGCAGCATCGGGCTTAGCTGAACCGATGTCGAGTCCCCGATAAACCTGCGTGGAGTCGACGCTCACGATCTCGATGGGTGCGCGCTCAGCCAAAGTAATCACAAGATCCGTCTTGCCACTTGCCGTAGGTCCGGCCAGTAAAATGGCATCGATGTCGTTCATCGTCCGCGCAGAAATAAATGGTCGAGCTGCTCGAGACTGAGCAGGGTCCAGGTAGGACGACCGTGATTACACTGCCCCGCGCGCGCCGTAATTTCCATATCGCGCAGCAAGGCATTCATTTCGGTCAAGCTCAGTTTCCGATTAGCTCGAATGGCACTACGACAGGCTATATTACCGAGCAGCACGTGGGCTGCAGACTCGAGGTGATGACCGCCGCGATCGTCGCGCAAATCTTTGAGTACTTCACGTACAAGCGGTATCGGATCGAGCGGCGCGAGCAACGCGGGTACCGCGCGTACCGCTAACCTTCCCGCCCAGAGTACATCGATCTCGAAGCCTGCTTGCGCGAAATCTTCGGCGAAGGCTGTAAAGCTCTCGCTCTCGTGTGCGGCCACCTCGACCACATGCGGCTCGAGTAGACGCTGAACCGCGCGGGCATTACCGAAGTCTCGTTTCATACGCTCGTAGAGCACGCGCTCGTGAGCTGCATGGGCATCGACTAAAATCAGCCCTGCTTCACTCTGCGCCAAAATATAGGTGCCGTGTAGTTGCGCGAGCGCGAAACCGAGCGAGCCCGTTGAAGTCAATGACTCGGGTGTCGACCGCTCGTGTGCCGAGTGCTCGTGCGCGCGGTCAGCGACCAATGCGGGTGCTGGACCCATCGTCTCCGCAGGCAGCTCGAACCCGACCTGCAGACCTCCAATACCGAGCGTCGACGCGCGAGCAGTTGGCGCCGCGCCACCCGCACCTACACCAAGCGCCTCATACACCGTTCGGTTTACGAAATCGTGAATCCGTCTTATGTCACGGAATCTCACTTCCAGTTTTTGCGGATGCGCATTGACATCGACACATTCAGGATCAAGCTCAAGGTAAATGAGATAGGTGGGCTGTCGCCCGTGATACAGCGTGTCGCGATAACCCAAGCGCATCGCTCCGTTAAGAATGCGATCGCGCACGGATCGACCATTCACATAGACAAATTGCTGCTTGCTGCTGGCGCGCGCCGCATGGGGCTGGCCGAGCCATCCCCAGAGGGTGACGGATCCGGAGCATCGCTCGCAGGGTAACGACTCGGCGATGAATTCATCGCCCATGATTAAAGCAATCCGCGCCCGCTGCATGTCGGGTATCGTTGCCGACGGCGCATCGAGAAGCGTGCGACCCTCATGTCGTAACCGAAACGCAATATCGAATCGGGCGAGTGCAAAACGTTCGACGAGATGTGCGACGTGCGCAAGTTCAGTGCTCTCGGCACGCAAAAACTTGCGACGCGCGGGGACGTTATAAAAAAGATCACGAACCTCGACCAACGTGCCTCGAGGCTGTGGCGACGGCGAAATGTTTGAGATTACGCCGCCCTCAACACGAATCTCGGACCCCTGCGCCACCCCTAAGGCACGCGTGGCAATACGCAGCCTCGCGACCGAGTCGATGGACGGTAAAGCTTCGCCGCGAAATCCCAAAGATCGTATGGCCGCAAGGTCTTCTAAGCTACCAATTTTGCTGGTTGCGTGTCGCTGCACAGCAAGGGGCACCTCATCTGCGAGGATACCCTGTCCGTCATCGAGCACGCGTATGAGTCGCGCCCCGCCCGCTTCGATGTCAATATCGACCGAACGTGCGCCAGCGTCGAGCGCATTCTCTACAAGCTCCTTGACGATCGATGCAGGTCGTTCGACCACCTCGCCCGCAGCGATCTGGTCGACGAGCGCGCTCGGCAACAGTCGAATCGGCACGATCAGAGCTTTAAAGCTTGCCCGGACGGGCCAGCGTACCGTCGGTTGCTGTGGCCACTACCGTGCGGCCCGACTCGCGAGCCTGCGCGAAGCGTGACCCGTCGGGCGGATGATCGACGAAGAACTGTCTCACACCATCAAAGATGGCCTCAGCTAGCGCCTGTCGACGCTCGGCTTTTCCGAGCAGGCGCTCGTCAGCCGGACTTGAGATGAATGCCGTCTCGACTAACATGGACGGGATGTCCGGACTTTTGAGCACGACGAAGCCCGCCTGTTGTACCTTTGTTTTTCGAACGTCATTGACTTGCGCAAGCGATCGCAGCACCCGCTCAGCAGCCAGCATGCTCTGGCTGATTTGTGCGGACTGTGCGAGATCGACGAGAACCGAGGCAATCACTGGGTCTTTATCGTCTAGCGAGACCCCGCCCGCGAGGTCGGCCGCGTTTTCACGGTCGGCTAGCAAGCGCGCCTGCTCATCGGTCGCACCCTTAAGCGATAGCACATACACTGAGGAGCCAGAAATCGACCGATTGCGTACCGAGTCCGCATGCACCGAGACGAAAAGCTCTGCACCGGCATCGCGCGCACGTCGAATTCTTTGGCGAAGAGTCAGGAAGTAATCCCCCTCACGTGTAAGGATGGCACGCATGCCCGGCTCGCGGTTGATGCGCTTGGCGAGGTCTCGTGCGATGTCGAGTACAACATCTTTTTCGCGCGTTCCGGCACGGCCAATAGCACCGGGATCCTGACCCCCGTGCCCCGCATCGATCGCCACCACCACGTCGCGCCCTGCTATGGGTGCGTGATCGGTTTTGATCGCCTTAACTGACGCGGTCGCCGGCTCGGGCATCGCCGATGGAGCAGAAGTCGGGGTCACTTCAGGCGCAGCCCCTGGAGCGGACACTGCAGGCGCCGCCATCGATGCAGCCTTGCTGGAGACGTCGAGCGTGAATCGACGCGCAGCCAAGGTGCCGCCGTTCCATCGCACGAGCGTACCGGTTTCGAGATCAAGCACCAGTCGCAGGGAGCCGTCGGCCTGCGGGCCGACTCGCACAGCGCGCACCGTACCTTGGGTGGCAGGCAACTTGAGGGAGGACGTTTGACGCGTGCCGGGCAAATCGATCACCGCTCGCAGAGGACGTTCGAGAACAAAGAATTTCGCCACGGTGTCAGCTTCTACTTCGATGACGACGCGCAGCGACTCGGTCTCGACTGCCGGAGCCTCGAAACGAATATCGAGCAAGAGCTTGCCAGCCGAACCCGCCGAATCGGCGGCTAAGAGCGAACCCCCGACGAACAAGAAGACCGCAAGCAGAGCATGCAAAGCTCGAGCCGAGAACGCCCCTAAAAGACTTACCATAGGGTGAGAGAGTACGCGGAATAGCGTCAATATTTCAACGAAAATCAACGTCCTGCGGAGGAAAACTCGGACTCCTTTGAGACCTTACGCAACCATTCCTCAGCGATCGGTGTCTGTCCAACCAGGCGGATTAGCGGTCCGGTTAAACGACTTTCCAAAAATATATCGAGATCCGGCTGCGGCAGCGCACCCTCTCCCCTTTCGGGCCACTCGATGAGCCAGAGCGTCCCCTCGTAATCGTGATCTGAGAGCTCAAGCCGGTCCAGATCACAGGGCTCCACGAGCCGATACAGGTCGAGGTGAACTACATGCCAAGGACTGTGCTCGTAAGTTTCGAGCAAACTGTAAGTTGGACTCTTCACTGTTCGCGTCTCGCCCATGCCCTGCAACAGACCTCTCACGAAAGTCGTCTTGCCGACACCGAGATCACCTCTTAAAAAAATCCGTAGTGACCGCCGAGGTGGCGTCGGCAGGGTGCGCGCGAGCGCAGCACCGAGACCGCGGGTGAATTCGTCATCACGCGAGGCGATCGTGATCATGGAGCGATGACTCGCGATAAACACTCAGAAACCTCCCCTGCCAACACGCCCCGATCGCGCCCGAGCGCAGCCGCCTCACCTGCCACAGCGTGCCAAAGCACACCAAGCCGTGCAGCCTGCGCGCTCAACATACCCTGGCCCAGTAACGCCGCGATCACCCCGGTGAGCACATCGCCCATTCCGGGCGCGGCCATGACCGGCGTTCCACGATCGCAGATCCACGGGATGTCGTCGGAAACGAGGGTGCCCGCGCCCTTCAAAACGACGGTGGCAGAATACTGTGCTTGTAACTTTTTAAGCGCGCTTAGTCGGTCGCGCTGAATCTCGGCCGTTGAGCACCCGAGCAGTCGAGCGGCCTCTCCTGGGTGCGGCGTCAATACGCATCGGGCAGGCAAAGGCATTCTGGGCTGTTCAGCGAGAAGATTGAGCGCATCGGCATCTAGGATGATCGGCAAATCGCGCGAGCGAGCAGCATGGAGAGCGTTCGAAAAAGCTGCCCGCCCCCATTCGGTGCGACCTAAGCCAGGACCGATTGCGAGAACGTCCGCAGACTGCAGCAAGTCGGTCGCTGCCGTCGCAATCAGCCCGCGGACCATGAGCTCGGGACACCCCGCCGCCGCGGCCACGGTTGACTCGATCGCCACGGCCGCAGTGACTCTTCCCGCGCCCGCGCGCAACGCGGCCTCACCCGCAAGGCGCGCAGCACCTGGCATACCTTCGCCACCACCGACCACTAGCACATGCCCGAAATCGCCCTTGTGAGCCTGTCGTCTACGCGGCGGTAAACCCGCGACCAGATCTGCTTGCCTCAAAACTTTTAGTTTCGGAGGATTCCTTTTTAATAATGAAATCGAACCGATGTTGAGATCCGCGAGTACCACCTCGCCGGCGTACTCGGGACCCGCGCCGAGGTAAAGGCCCGCCTTGAGAGCAACGAAGGTAACGGTCGCAGCCGCCCGAACTGCAGCCCCTCGCACATCACCCGTCTCCGCGGACAGCCCCGACGGCACATCAAGCGCTAGCACCGGACGACCTGATTCGTTGATCATCGAAATCAGAGTTACCAAGTCGGCGCGTACGTCATGTTGCAGTCCGATGCCGAGCAGGGCATCGACGATCACATCTGCGTATGCTATCCGCGTTGCATTTACGGCTTCGACGATTACACCATGTTGCACGCAGTCGTTAGCAGCGCGAGCGGCATCGCCCGTAAGACGATTGAGGGGAGCCGACGCCATCACCCGCGGCGTTAGACCCGCCTCGTGGGCCAAGCGCGCGAACATGTAACCATCGCCACCATTGTTACCCCCCCCGCAAACCACCAGAAGATCGCGCGCTGCGGGCCAGCGGGCTCGCAATTCATGTACAGCCGCAGTCGCGGCCCGAGACATGAGTTCGTAACCGGTAACGCCGGAGTCGATCGCCTGCATTTCGAGGCTACGAACGGCATCAATACCGTAGAGCCAGAAAGGACTCACGCCGTGGCCGTTTCTCTGTCCCGTTTGCAGGCTCATCTTCCATTCGCTCCCAACTCGACGGGTGCCAGTATACGGGCGCCGATATACTCGTCGCATGTCATCACCCGACTTCGCGTCGCTGCGCAACGAACTCGATACCATGGCGGGCGGGCTCGGGCTCTCGGCGATCGGCATCGCTCACCTCGATCTTGCTGCAGATGAGGCCCATCTGTTGCGCTGGCTCGAGGAGGGTCGCCACGGCGACATGCATTATATGGCACGTCACGGTACTCGACGGTCGAGACCCGCAGAGCTCAAGCCGGGCACCGTCTGCGCGATCAGTGTTCGTCTTGATTACTGGCCGAGCGAAGCGGCCGATGCCGAAACTGTGCTCGCATCGCCGGACGATGCCTATGTGTCTCGTTACGCGCTTGGCCGTGACTATCACAAGATCCTGCGCAACGCGCTGCAGGATTTCGCCGATCGAATCGCAGCTCGCATCGGCACTTTTGGCTATCGCGTATTCGTCGACTCTGGCCCCGTTCTAGAAAAAGCCATAGCCCGTAACGCGGGGCTCGGGTGGATTGGTAAACACACCAATCTCATCGCGAAAGATGCCGGCTCGTGGTTTTTTTTGGGTGAAATCTATACCGATCTGCCGCTACCGATCGACCCGCCCACCGGCGCGCACTGCGGCACCTGCGAAGCCTGCATCCCCGCCTGCCCGACCGGTGCGATCACTGCGCCTTGGCAACTCGATGCACGACGCTGCATTTCATACCTAACCATCGAGTTGCAGGGGTCGATACCGGATCCACTGCGTTCGCTCATTGGCAATCGCATTTACGGTTGTGACGACTGCCAGATCGTCTGTCCATGGAACAAATTTGCCCGTGCGGCCTCGCACCCTGATCTTAAAGCCGTTCGCAACGATCTCGATCAGAGGCCGCTCGCCGAGCTTTTTCTTTGGACAGCTGAGGAATTCGAATCGAGACTGCGAGGCTCGGCGATCCGCCGTATCGGATACGAACGCTGGCTAAGAAACATCGCTGTAGCACTCGGTAACGGCTACAAAACCGGGGCTGCAGCAGAGCGTGCTCGCGCAGCGTTACGTCGGCGCGCATATGACTCCTCCCCGCTCGTGCGCGAGCACGTCGAGTGGGCACTCAAAAACTTAGGTGATGGCGTGCGAGCCGAGCCGAACTAGAGACGCTAACCGCGCGTGTTGTCGATGAGGCGAGCTGCGCATCGTGCAACACAGCTCGCGACTTCGACTCGGGCCGCATGATTTCAGAGAGAGACCCTGCGCCGACACGATCGCTCGTCCCTTACCACCTGCCGTGCCTTGGCAATGGCCGTAACTACCTGCAAAAAAACTTTTTACGTAATTCCAGCCAATATACGGACGGATTCGGGCTCAGATGAGCGCGTGTCGAAGCGGGTTGAAGTATAGTTTACCTCGCCTCATACGCCGAGCGGCGCCAAGCAACTCTTCGAAGTCCGCATCGTTGGAAGTCGGGTCGATGGCCGCCGCGTTCACAATAAGAAGCGGCGCAGCATCATAGTCGTGGAAAAACCGTGCGTAAGCCTCATTCAAACGCTCGAGATAAGCTCGGCCGATCAGCTGTTCGGCTTTGATGCCTCGGCGACCAATCCGTTGCAGGAGTACATCGACCGGTGCCTGCAAAAAAATCACGAGGTCAGGTTTCGGCGGATCGATGACAACCCGCGAGTAGATTTGATGGTACAAACCGAACTCCGCCTCATCCAGAGTGACACGGGCGAAGAGTCGATCTTTTTCGAGTAGATAATCGGCAATACGGATCGTAGAAAAGAAATCGTCCTGATGAAATGCGGCGAGCTGCTGAGTGCGCTGAAAAAGAAAATGCAACTGAGCAGGTAATGCAGCGCCAACCGGGTCCCGATAGAACCGCTCCAGAAAGGGATTCGACTCAGCTTGCTCGAGAATAAGATCGGCATTCAAGGTTTTGGCAAGACGCCGCGCAAGCGTTGTTTTACCAACGCCAATAGGGCCTTCAATTACGATATAACGTTGAGGAATCGAATCGTTCATATTAGGTCGAGTCGCTCGATGCCTCGATCGATCACCCAGTTCGCAAGGTCGGCCGTCCTACCCATCCCTGGTATGAGCAATTGGGGCGCTATATCCCGGAGAGGATACAGAACGAAGTCACGCTCCGGAATCCCGGGGTGAGGCAGCGTCAGCTCGGTGGTCATGAGTCTCACGTCGCCGTACACCAGTAGATCGAGGTCAATTTCTCTGGGCCCCCAACGGACCCTAGCTTCAGTACGTCCGAGTTCTCGTTCGAGAGTCCAAAGTAACCTTAAAAAGTCAGCGGGCCCTTGGCGGGTCAGCACCGCTGCGACCGCATTAATAAACGGCCCCTGCGGCACTGGTCCGAACGGCTTAGTCCGATAAAAGGGCGATGAGACTATGAGTCGAGTGTTTGCAAAGATCGCGATTCGTTCCATCGCCAGACGAAGATAATCGAGAGAGTCGCCGACGTTACTGCCGAGGCCGACATACACGGGTTGCCACACAACCGACTGTGTCATCTCGGCCCCGAGACTCAGCCGCTCGGTCCGCCGCCGCCGCGCTCCTGCCGTCTTTCGCCTCGCCGACGACGGCGGTCACACCCTCCCGATGACCCATGTCCTTCGTCTGCCGAACCGGTGCGGGCGATTGCCTCACTCATGAAGGCGCGCTGCTCGGGAGACGCAGACTGCAGGCGACCCCACCACTCGGCGATCGCCTTGTCGGCCATACCGGATGCGGCGCGCAGTTGGAGCAGATCGAAGGCTGCACGAAATCTCGGGTGCCCAAGTGTTCGCAACGCACGACGGCCACGCGGCGCCTCGAGTCGAGGCTGCAACGCAAACACATCGCGCATGCTGAGTATAAAGCGACGATGAACAGCCATCCGAGCATAGACCTCATGCATGGCTGTGTCGACCGCATCAAGGATGGTCGAAACCTTATGCCACTCCGCTTGTGGGCGTTTTTCGATGGCTAGGCCGATCGGCCCGTAAAGTAATAATGTGAACAGGAAGGACGGTGTGACCGGACGATCAGTGCGAACGCGTTCGTCAGTGTTGAGCAGCCCCTGAATGAGCATGCGCTCCGGCGCGCTACCTCGATGCTTGCGGGCGAAAGCTGCCACGTTGGGCAGTAATTCGTCGAGTAGTCCGCGTTCGAGCAGCACCCGATAACTCGCAGCTCCATGACCCGTCAGAAACAGTTTGAGCGTCTCATCAAATAGTCGAGCTGGCGGAACTCCGCGGAGTAAACTATTCAAATTTGCAATAGGCTCAGCGGTTGCTGGCTCGATCTCGAAACCGAGCTTGGCCTGAAAGCGAGCGGCACGCAGCATACGAACGGGATCTTCTCGATAGCGCGTCTCAGGGTCGCCAATTAGCCGAAGACGACGCGCTTTAATGTCCTCGAAACCCTGACAGAAATCCCAGACCGAGAAGTCAGCGATGCTGTAGTAAAGGGCGTTACAGGTAAAGTCGCGACGCCAAATATCCTCGTCGATAGTACCGTAAGCGTTGTCCCGAAGAATGCGGCCACTCTGATCGACAACGCGCTCGAGCGATTCGCCGAAGTCGTGAAGGTCACGCGAGTCCTCGACGTCGACTACCTCATCACCTCCGGGCGGTACACTATCCGCATCGGTCTCATCCCCCGGTATTTCCTCGGTCGCCGACTCATCGGCTAGCAGCGATGCGCCAGACGCGCGGAAGGTCGCCACCTCAATGATTTCTCGTCCAAAGAAAACATGCGCTAGACGGAAACGACGACCGACCAAACGACAATTTCTGAATAGACGCTTAACCTGCTCCGGCAATGCGTTAGTTGCGACGTCGAAATCCTTAGGATCGAGCCCGAGAATGAGGTCACGCACACAACCGCCGACGAGATAAGCGTCAAAGCCCGTTTCCCGCAGACGATAAAGAACACGCAGAGCGTCGCGGGAGATCTTCGAACGCGAAATCGGATGCGAGTCGCGTGGAATAATGCGCGCAAGACGAGGAACGGCCTCAGAGGAGGCGTGTGAGGGATTCAATGCTGATGTTCCGCTATGAAAAAACGAGCCGCTTGAGCAATCGAGGTGGACGCTTATAATAACGTGCGGTGCGGGCCTTTACTTTGGTCCGCCGCTCCTTTCGTCTAGAGGCCCAGGACATAGCCCTCTCAAGGCTGTAACACGGGTTCGAATCCCGTAAGGAGCGCCATGCCACCATGGATCAGAGTCGCCACACGGGCATTCTTTCCAGTCCGAGTTATCGTATCGTTGAACACGAGGGCGATTTTCTTGAGAATGATCTCAAGACGGTCATCCCCTCCTTGCCTGATCGCTCAATAGGACCGTGGTAGTCCAAGCTCGTGCTCAGCAATGTACGATAAAATGAGGTTTGTCGAGATCGGCGCGACTTGATAAAGCCGCGTCTCGCGAAACTTCCTTTCTACGTCGTACTCGGCTGCAAACCCGAATCCGCCATGCGTCTGCAGGCAGACATTGCCCGCCTCCCACGCCGCCTTCGCTGCGAGGTACTTCGCCATATTAGCCTCCGCACCGCAGGGCAGCTTGGCATCGTAAAGCTCGCAGGCCTTGAAACGCACTAGGCTCGCGGCCTCGGTCTCGATGTAACTCTCCGCGATCGGAAACTGCACACCCTGATTCTTACCAATCGGTCGATCGAACACGACGCGTTCGTTGGCATACTTCGTCGCGCGTTCAACGAACCAGTAGGCATCGCCGATACACTCGGCGGCGATGAGTATGCGCTCGGCATTGAGTCCATCGAGAATATATTCAAAGCCCTTCCCCTCCTCACCGATGAGACGGCTCGCCGGGATCTCTAGATTAACAAAGAAGATTTCATTGGTCGCATGGTTGACCATATTCGGAATGGGCTTAAGAGACATCCCCTTGCTAAGCGCCTCGCGAACATCGACAAGAAATACCGAAAGTCCCTCTGACTTACGCTGAACTTCAGCAAGCGGCGTCGTACGCGCAAGTAGCACGATGAGATCAGAGTGCTGCACACGGGAGATCCACACCTTCTGCCCATTGATGACATAGCGATCGCTCTTTCGGACCGCGGTCGTCATTAGTCGCGTCGTATCCGAACCCGTCGTCGGCTCCGTCACCGCCATCGACTGCATTCGCAGCCGTCCTGCGGCAATACTCGGCAAGAACTCGCGTCGCTGCGCCTCACTACCATGGCGGACGAGCACGTTCATGACGTACATCTGCCCGTGGCACGCGCCTGAGCTGCCCCCCGATCGATTGATCTCCTCCATGATGACCGAGGCCTCGGCGAGCGAGAGCCCCGATCCACCGTATTCCTGCGGAATAAGAGCGGCGAGCCAACCCGCTTCGGTCAATGCGTCGACGAACTCGACCGGGTAACCACGCTCGGCATCGACCTTGCGAAAGTACTGATCTGGAAATTGTACGCAGAGTTTACGGACCGCGGACCGAATTTCGGCGTGAGGATCGTTGGCTGGCTTCGACATGGATCACCTCCCCACGACAAGGATACCGCGCAGCTTACTTGGAGCGCGTATGCAACCCGTTGCCGTATCCGCCGTGTGCGTACAACAAAATGCACCATAATCGGTTACCCTATGGCGCCTTCTGTCGACATCCCCACCGACCGCTCGACGTCCGAATTTCTCGGCGAGGTCGTGCGTATCGCGGAGAGCGCAGGTCAGGTCATTTCCGAGATCTACGCCACTGACTTTGCCATCTCAACGAAGTCCGACGCCTCCCCGGTCACCCTTGCCGATCAGCGGGCCGAGACCCTGATCCTCGCGGGTCTAGAGCGCCTGACTCCCGAGGTCTCGATCGTCGCCGAGGAATCCGTGGCGGCGGGTAACGTTCCTCCGGTCGAATCCGCGAACGGCTGGTTCTGGCTGGTCGATCCCCTCGATGGAACGCGCGAGTTCGTAAGCCGTAACGGCGAGTTCACGGTCAACATCGCCCTCGTGTGTGCCGGAGAGCCTGTGCTCGGCGTGGTGTTTGCGCCGGTCATTGGCGTCCTCTACACCGGCGTTCGTGGGCTGGGGGCGTACAAGACGCAGCAGAGAGATCGATACGCCATCCACTGTCGGGCGGCGCCTGCGGAGGGCCTCACCGTCGTAGAGAGTCGATCGCATGGCAACGGCGTAATACTCGATGCGTGGCTGCAGGGAAAACCCGTTGCCTCGCGAATTAAAGCAGGCTCATCGCTCAAACTCTGTTTTCTCGCCGAAGGTCGAGCCGATCTCTACCCCCGCCTCGGACGGACCATGGAGTGGGATATCGCCGCCGGCCACGCGGTGTTGGCTGCAGCGGGCGGTCGAGTGACTCGAGTGGATAACGGACACGCGCTCAGTTACGGCAAACCGGGATTCGAGAATCCGGGGTTCATCGCACAAGGAAATTAAGAGACTGGTGGGTCCTGCGCGATTCGAACGCGCGACCAACTGGTTAAAAGCCAGCTGCTCTACCGGCTGAGCTAAGGACCCATACCTGTCAAGAGGGCGCGAATTCTACACATATCGCGTCGGATCGGGCACGCCCACTGCCAGGAATCCATCTCTTCGTAGGCAGCAGCTGTTGCAGCGGCCACAGGCCCGCCCCGCCTCGTCGGCCTGGTAGCAAGACACAGTCAAGGAAAAATTAACCCCGAGCCGATGCCCCTCACGTATGATTTCGGCCTTCGATAGGCGAACAAGCGGCGCTTCGATACGGATGGGCGAGCCCCCGACCCCGACGCGGGTGCCGAGCCGAGCCACCTCCGCGAAGGCCGCAATGTATTCCGGTCGGCAGTCGGGATAACCCGAGAAGTCGACGGCGTTCACGCCGATGAAGACCCCCTGTGCACCGAGCACCTCCGCCCATCCGAGCGCAAGCGAGAGCATCAAGGTATTACGCGCCGACACATACGTAACCGGGATGTCAGCCACCGGCGCCGTCGGTATGTCGATCGAGTGATCGGTGAGCGCCGAACCGCCGATTCCGGCGAGATCCACCCCCATCACCCGATGCTCTCGCGCCCCGAGCTCGGAGGCCACACGCGCCGCCGCCGCAAGCTCGGCCGAATGCCGCTGACCGTAATACACGGAAAGCGCGAACGCGTCGTAGCCCCGCTCGATCGCCATCGCGAGAACGGTGGCCGAGTCAAGGCCGCCGGACAACAAAACCACGGCTTTCGGTTTGGTTGCGATGTTCATCGTCCAGGCACATCGCCCCACAGATATTTATGTAACTGGACCTGGAACCGAACGGGCAAGCGGTCCTCTAGGATCCACTCGGCGAGATCGCGCGCAGGTAACTCGCTGTGACTCGGCGAGAAGAGCACGGTACAGCGCCCAACTAGGCCGCGCTCGCGCAGCTGCGAACGACTCCATTCGTAATCGTCGCGGTTAGCGATCACGAACTTCACCAAATCGGTCGCCGTCAGATGCGTGAGTTCGTCGTAACGGTTACGCGCCTCCTCGCCTGAGGCGGGTGTCTTGATATCCACCACCTTCACGACCCGCGGATCAACCTGCTCGAGGGGCATAGCGCCACTCGTCTCGACCGATACTCGATATCCCGCATCGCAGAGCGCCGTCATAAGCTCAAATACGGCGGGCTGTGCCAGCGGCTCGCCGCCCGTCACGCAGACGTACGTCGCCTCGAGTTCTTTGACCCGAGATAGGATATCTGGCAAAGCCCACCAGTTTCCGCCATGAAAGGCGTACGCGGTGTCGCAATAGCTGCAACGCAGCGGACAACCCGTGAGGCGGACGAAGATGGTTGGAACACCGACGGAGTCCGCCTCGCCCTGCAGCGAACAAAAAATCTCGGTGAGCTTAAGCCGACTCGAGTTCAAAACCGTTTAGCGCATCCGCACGAGTTGCTCTCGTGCGAGGCGCGCAGCGTCGTTTTGCGGATAGCGCCGAATCACCTCGCTGAGCGAGATCCGGGCAGCATCGTTACGACCGAGACTTACCTCCGCGAGGCCTTTTTTGAGCAGCGCATCCGGGGCCTTGGACGAGTCCGGCGAGCTCGTGCCGACCGCCGCAAAGGAATCGATGGCTCGCTCATAGTCGCGAGTCACGAAATAGGTCTGTCCGAGCCAGTAATGCGCATTGTTGGCAAGCGGGTGCGATGGAAACTGCGCGATGAACCCACTCATACCCGTAATGGCATCGGGGTAGTTGGCCGCCTTCAGCGCATCGAAGGCACGTCCGTACACCACTTCTGGAGTTTCCGTCGTAGTTGAAGTCCCTTGAGCCGATGGCGATGGTAGCGTCGGCCCGTCAGCGATAGACGTCGCCGCGGGGGTCGGCCCGCCCGTGACGGCGGTGGCAGTCGTCATACGACTCTCGATGGGCGCCATGCGCCGATCGAACTCGACGGCGAAATCGGTTTGCTGCTGTCTTCGCGCTTCGTTTTCGCGCTGAAGGACATCGAGGTCACCACGCAGGGCGCGCACTTCAGCCGCGAGCGCATCGAGACGCTGCGACAACTCGACGAGCGCCTGTCCGCGCAACACCTCCTGTAACTGTGCTACCTGCAACTCCAGACTCTCGAGCCGCTCACGCGTCGATTGCGCCTGCGCGGGGAGAGAGGCTAGCAAAAGCAGCGCAGCAAGAAGCTGGCGACGCATTGGCGTCAACCGACGAAATAGACGATTTCGACGCGACGGTTGCGCGAGTACGCGGACTCGTCCTCGCCGGCGGTAGCGGGACGCTCCTCGCCATAGCTCACCGTGCTGAGTCGCGAATCGGTCACGCCTTGAAGACCCAGAGCACGGCGAACGGCTTGAGCGCGACGCTCGCCGAGTCCGATGTTGTATTCACGGGTGCCTCGCTCGTCCGTATGTCCTTCGAGTCGAATACTTAATCCCGGACGGCTGCCGAGGAAGCGCGCATGAGCGGCGAGCAAGGTCTGATCATCGGCGCTGATCGAATCGCTGTCGAAATCGAAGTAAATAGTGGTGCGATTGGCGAGCTCCACCGGAAGCCCGATGGCTGATTCGCTCGAGGTCCCCACTTCACCTGCCGAGACAGGGCCAGCCGAATCGTCCGGCTGGGCGATCGCCGACGCCCCCGATTTGTCGGCGAGGTCGGCACCGGCGTCACTTTTGACCGAAGGTGCGGATTTGCAAGCCGCCAGAAAACCGAGGAGAGCAGCCACAGCGATCAGCTTTTTCATCTTTTTTAACTCCTTAGGAGGGATTTGTTTGAATTATCGCACGGTCGCTGCGTCGGGTAGGAATGGCCGCCACGCCGGCTCGCGCACCTCGCCGCGATCGGCTGCGAAGCGTTGAGCGATGAGTCCGTCCGCACTCACCGTGGCGAGCATACCCTGCCCGCGTTCCCGCGAGGCATACACGATCGTGCCGCCATCCGGCGAGAAATACGGCGACTCATCTTGTCGACCCTTCGACAGGACACGAACATTTCCGTTCCCCAAATTCTGGATGGCAATTCGGTACGCCCCGTCCTCGCGCGTCACCATCGCAAGCGAGCGTCCATCGGGACTTAGCCGAGCTCGAGCGTTGTATGGGCCGACAAACGTGACTCGCTGAGCGCGTGAGCCAGCTTCGGTCCCGAGGCGATAGATCTGCGGTCCCCCAGCGCGGTCGGAGGTGAAGTAAATCTGGCTGCCATCGGCAGACCACACAGGTTCGGTGTCGATCGCCGGATGATCCGTGAGGCGCGTGAGTGCGCCGGAAGCGATCTCCAAAACGTAGACATCGAGATTGCCGCCCGAGGACGACAAGGTGAGCGCGAGTCGAGTCCCGTCGGGCGACCAGGTCGGTGCGTTGTTGACGCCCGGCCGCGACGAAACGCGACGTCGCTCAGCCGTGCGCACACGCTGTATGTAGATCGTCGCAGTACGGGTCTCGAAGGACACGTAGGCCAAAGATTCTCCATCGGGCGACCACGACGGCGACATCAACGGCAGACGCGACTGCAGGATGACCTTGGCATTTTCGCCATCGGCATCGGCGACGATGAGTTGGTAACGCAGCGACGGCGGCTGACCATCTACCGAGACATAAGCGATACGCGTCGCGAAGGCGCTGCGGATACCGATGATTCTTTGATAGAGCCGATCACTGATACGATGTGCAGCGTTACGCCACGCGGAAGGTCCGGCAATGATCTCCTCGATTAGCAAGCGCTGACCCGTTAACAAATTAAGCAGCTCGTACTCGATAGTTGAGCGTCCGTCTGCTCCTACCGTCACGCGCCCGGTAACCAAATAGTCCGACGCCGTGCGCTCGCCGACTAAAAAGCGTCCACTGCGGGTCAGATTGCGACGGATCACCTCCGCCGATGGCTGCGGATCCGCCGAGAAATTCTCGATGGCGATCGGGATCGGCGCGATGACGCCGGACGTGATATCGACTTTTAATTGAGCTTCGGCGACGGGTGACGCCGATACCCCGACGAACGCTGCGCAGAGCATTAACAAGGCGCCGCGGGAAAATCTCTTCATGTCAATCATTCGGTCTGAACCTCAACTCGATGTTGCGCTCGAACAGCGACGGCTCGGACGGTGCGGGCAGCGGCGAAGCTCGAAAAACTGCCGCTTCGAGTGACTGCCGCACGGCCTCGTCTCCATTGCATTCTTTGACCTCGACCCGAATCACCGTACCGCCCATCGCCTGAGTCACCGCGACCCGACAATCAAGCCCTGCCTGCGCCGATGCCGGACGAATCCACGCGCGCTGCACCCGCGCCTGGATGGCCGCAGCCCACTGCGCCGAAAGCGAGGCTGCACGGGCGGCGGCCGCACGTCGCGCCTCCGCCGCTTCGGTGGCGGCGATCTCTTCGGATAACGCGCGTTGCAATGACGCTTCGCGCTCGGCACGAACTCTTGCCTCCTCAATACGACGCCGCTCCTCGGCGTTGAGTTCCGCTTTCAGGCGATGCGTCTGCTCCTCAAGTTGAGCCTTCTCCGCTTTCACCTTCTCTGCTTGAACCTGCGCCTCCTTCAGCGCCTGCACCTCTCTGTCGCGCTTCGCCGGCTCGGCCGGCCGGGACTTCTTGGGAGGCTCGGGTTCAGGCTGCGGCTTGACGATCGGTTCAGGAGTGGGTGGTGGTTCTGATTTCCTTGGAGACTTGTCTTGAGTGAGTCGAGAGAGCTCTGCCGCGTCGACAGCGACCGCCTCGATCGCCATCACCTGCGGCATCTCGGGCTCGAACCGCCAGTTTTTGACGCCGAGCACGGCGATCACGACGACCAGCGCGACATGCAACGCGATGGACAAAAAATACGGTCGAAAGCGCGACATCACGCCCGACATGAACCCCTCAAGGCGCGCCTCGAACGGTTACCGGATCGGTGAGAAATCCGACTTTCCGGGCGCCTGCGCTCTGCAGTAACACCATCGCCTCAACCACGCGACCGTACGCAACTTGGCGATCGCCTTTGACGAACACCGGCACGCCCGGTGCGCTGCGGATCACTGCTGCGACGCGGGCCTGTAACAGCGAATCCTCTAGTGGTTCCGAAGGACTGTCGCCCTCGTTAAGATACAGTCGCCCCTGTCGATCGACCGACACGACGAGCGGCGGTCGGTCCCGAAGATCCGCAGGATCGATCGCCTGCGCCGCCGCATCGGGCAAGTCGACCTTAACGCCCTGCGTCAGTAACGGCGCCGTCACCATGAAAATAATAAGTAGCACCAACATCACGTCGATGTAGGGAACGACGTTGATCTCGCTCATGGGTTTTCGGCTTCGACCCGACTGCAGCATAAACTGACCTCGTCTCAGCTCGCGTCGCGCGTCGCGTGACGCTGCAGAATGGTCGAGAACTCTTCCATGAACGCATCGTAGCGCGCCTCGATACGCCACACCTGATCGGCGAAACGGTTATAGGCCACTACGGCAGGAATAGCCGCGAGAAGACCGATGGCCGTCGCTACGAGCGCCTCGGCGATACCGGGCGCCACCGTCGCTAGCGTCGCTTGCTGCACGGAGCCAAGACCCACGAAGGCATGCATGATGCCCCACACCGTACCGAAGAGACCGACGTAAGGACTCGTCGAGCCAACCGTTGCCAGCGTCGATAAACTCTTTTCGAGGTACTCGATTTCTTTGATTTGTTGTGCCTTCATCGCTCGACGCACACCCTCGAGCAACAAGTCGACAGCACTCTCACCCTGCTGACGCAACCGTGCAAACTCGCGAAATCCCATGCGGAAGATGCTATCGATACCGACGGGATTTCCGCGCGCGTCGATGCTCTTGTAGAGGTTGGAAAGATCGCCGCCCGACCAAAAATCGCGTTCGAAGCGAGCAAGATCGTCCTTAGCGCGGGCGAGCACCGCTCGCTTGTTGAAGATGATGCTCCAGGAGTACACCGACGCCAGGGCTAAAGAAAGCATGACCGCCTGTACGATGATCGTAGCGTCGAGGATAAGCTTCAGGATGGACAAATCGTTCAAGTCAAATACCCTCTGACACGACGCGGTCGCAAGGTCTTCGCGTCCACGCATACGACGCGGACTCGCGCCTCGATGAGCAGTTCCCGCTCAACCTGCGGGGCGGAATCACGCCAAATTTGTTGATCGAAGATCGCCGTGGTACGTCCCTCAGGCTGTATCTGGCAGGTCACGATGAGCGTATCGTCAAGCCGCGCCGCCGCTTTGTATTCAATGGAAAGACCGAGAACCATGAACTGTACTCCCTCGTTCGCGGCCAGTTCGCGCTGCGCGACCCCCTTGCTGCGGAGCCATTCCGTCCGACCGCGCTCGAGAAACCGCAGATAATTCGCGTAGTAAACGACTCCACCGGCATCGGTGTCCTCCCAATACACCCGAACCGGCCACTCGAATACGCTCAAGTGCCCTCCTCAAAAAGCGGCATCGCCCCGGTCGGCCGTTGCGGCGGCGTGAGACCAAAGTGCAAATAGGCGGTACGGGTCGCGACACGGCCTCGAGTAGTGCGCATCAAAAATCCCTGCTGAATGAGGAACGGCTCGATCACATCTTCGAGCGTACCGCGCTCTTCACCGATGGCGGCCGCCAGGCTATCGATGCCGACGGGTCCACCCTCAAACTTCTCGATGATGGTGGTTAATAATTTTCGATCGAGCATATCAAAGCCGACCGGATCGACTTCGAGAAGATCGAGCGCCGCGACCGCGAGAGCCGAGGTAATGGTTCCGTCACCTTTGACCTGCGCGTAGTCACGCGCCCGACGCAGCAAGCGATTGGCGATTCGAGGCGTGCCGCGCGAACGCTCGGCGATACGCAGCGCCCCATCGGATTCGAGCGGAGCACCCATAATGCTGGCCGAGCGCTGCACGACGCTCTGGAGATCTTGAACATCGTAGAACTCTAGTCGCTGCACGATACCGAAACGGTCGCGCAGCGGTGAGGTCAAAAGACCAGCGCGCGTCGTTGCACCTACCAACGTAAACGGTGGCAGGGATAATTTGATGGAGCGCGCTGCCGGACCCTCGCCAATCATGATATCGAGCTGAAAATCTTCCATCGCCGGATAAAGGATCTCTTCGACGATCGGTGACAGTCGATGAATTTCGTCAACGAAAAGAACGTCGCGCGGCTGCAGATTCGTGAGGATAGCCGCGAGATCGCCCGGCCGCTCGAGCACGGGACCGGAAGTGTGTCGTAAACTGACGCCAAGTTCAGCGGCGAGGATGTTGGCGAGCGAAGTCTTGCCAAGTCCAGGAGGCCCGAAGATCAGCACATGGTCTAGCGCTTCCGATCGTGCTCGAGCCGCACCAACGAAAACCTCGAGCTGTTTTTTTACCGGTTGTTGTCCGACGAAATCTGCGAGGCGCTTCGGACGTATCGCCCGATCAATTACCTCTTCTTCGCGACTGCCCTCGGCGCTCTCAGCACCTTTAGTCATCGGAGTGCGCCTTGTAATGCACGACGAATCAGATCCTCAGTGCCTTCACTTCCTGAGTTCGTCACAGCCTTGATGAGCCGAGAGGCCTCGGCCGATTTATATCCGAGCGCAACCAGTGCCGCGAAGGCCTCGCCTTCCGCACCACCTGCGGCGGTGTCGGCAGAAACCAAACTGCTGAATTCAGCTGCGGAAAGGCGATCGCGCATCTCAATGATGAGTCGCTCGGCGGTCTTTCGTCCGACACCCGGAATTTTGGTAAGTGCGTTCACATCATTTGACGTGACGCAGGAGGCAAAACCCTCAGCCGTCGTCCCGGAGAGAATTGCGAGTGCAATCTTGGGACCCACGCCAGATACTTTGAGCAAGTTTCGAAACAGAAGCCGCTCGGCCGCCGACGAGAATCCGTAGAGAATATGCGCGTCTTCACGCACCACAAGGTGCGTCAGCAAACGCACTTCTTCGCCTACTCCGGGCAACCCATAGAAGGTCGACATCGGCGCCTCAATCTCGTAGCCGATACCGCCCACCTCGATAAGCAGCTGGGGCGGCGCTTTAACCACGATGCGACCGCATATTGAACCGATCATCCTGCAACTCCACGATGACCGGCGATGAGACTACCGAGCGTGCGCTGCTGCGCGTGGCACAGCGCGACGGCGAGCGCATCGGCCGCATCCGAAGTCAGACGTCCTTCGATCTTGAGCAAGATTCGCATCATGTGTGCCACCTGAGGTTTGTCAGCGCCGCCGAAACCCACCGTCGCGAGTTTGATGGCTCGTGGCGCGTACTCGGCGATCTCGAATTCGCCGAGCGCCGACAACGCAGCGCCCCGCGCCTGTCCAAGCTTTAGTGCACTGTCGATGTTTCGATTGACAAAAACTTTTTCGACGGCGACTTCCCTCGGTGAGTGTTCGAGCACGAGCGTTCTGACGCCCTCATGAATTCGAGCGAGCCGCACAGCCATCGGCAGCCTATCGACTTCGATACACCCGTGTGCGACGCAGCGACAATCAGGTCCCGTCATTTCGATAATGCCGTAGCCGAGCCGACGCGAACCAGGATCAAGCCCAAGGATTCGGCAGTTCTGCGAAGCGAATATCGTCGGGGTGGCGACCGAGCCCGAGGACTTCGAATCGTAGCTACGCCAGGACTTGGACCGATATCGCGCCATGCGCTCGCGACCCCGAGGATGCGCTGAAAAGCAACCGGCTTATGATAGCCGGAAACCCTCAGCGATTCGGCATATCGATGGCGCGCTTATCAGCCGCGAGAGCCGCCTCGTGTAACGCCTCGGATAAGGTGGGGTGTGCATGTATGGTGCGCTGCAGGTCCTCGGCGCTGGCTGAGTACTCCATGGCGAGCACCGCCTCGGCAATAAGCTCTCCGGCCATCGACCCGATGATGTGGACGCCGAGGATCTGGTCGTCATCCCTAGCGGCGAGTAGTTTTGCAAAACCTTGGCTCGACTCCATCGCCCGCGCGCGACCGCTCGCGATAAACGGGAAACAACCAACCTTATACGGTCGACCGCTCGCCTTCACTTGCTCTTCGGTCTGGCCCACCCAGGCAATTTCCGGAGCCGTGTAGATCACTGAAGGGATCGTCTCGTAGTTCACGTGCGCATAGAGACCGGCGATACGATCAGCGACGGCAATGCCCTCTTCCTTTCCCTTGTGCGCGAGCATGGGGCCCCGCACGCAATCGCCGACCGCCCATACGTTCTCGACTCCGGTGTGGCAATGGTCATTCACTTTGATGAGGCCGCGATCGTCGATGACGACACCCGTGCCCTCACCGAGTAAATCGGCGGTGTGCGGACGGCGGCCGATGCAGACGACGAGCTTATCGACCGTGAGCGACTGCGAGGCAACAGTGCCATCGGAGTAGTTAACCCAAACTTCCCCCTGCGTCACCGTCGCTCCCAAAACCTTGGTGCCGAGACGAATGTCGAGCCCTTGCCTTCTAAAGTGTTTCATCGCTTCTTTGGCGAGCTGCTGGTCGGCTATCGGGAGAAAAGTCGGCATCGCTTCGAGCACCACGACATCCGCACCGAGACGGCGCCATACGCTACCGAGCTCGAGTCCGATGACGCCAGCACCTATCACGCCGAGCCGTTTGGGTACGGCGTCGAATTCCAGTGCACCCCAACTGTCGACTATGTGCGTACCATCCAAAGCAGCCGTTTTAAGCGGCATGGGCTGTGACCCACTCGCGAGCACCACATGCTTCGACGAAAACGTCATGACGCTACCGTCGTGCGCTGTGAACTCCACTTTGCGCCCGGCGAGTAACTTGCCGTGACCCTGCACCGCGGTGACGCCTGCAGCTTTGAGCAGCTGCACGATGCTGCCCGTCATATTCCTCACGATCCCGGCCTTGCGTCGCTGCATCGCGGCGACATCCATTGCCACGGGACCGGTCTTGATGCCGTGCACCGAAAATTCGGCCTGCGCACGGTGAAAAAGCTCAGACGATTCAAGCAAAGCCTTGGAGGGAATGCAGCCAGCATTAAGACAAGTGCCGCCGAAGGTTGCACTCCCGTCGTAGTTCCTCCATTCGTCGATGCAGACGACCTTCAAGCGATTCTGCCCTGCACGAATGGCGGCCGGGTAACCTGCGGGACCGCCGCCGATGACGATGACGTCATAATCACTCATGATTTTGTCCCCGCTGATGTCAGAGACCGAGCAGGATACGACTCGGATCCTCCAGACAATCTTTGATTGTCACCAGGAACTGAACGGCCTCGCGACCGTCGATGATGCGATGGTCGTAGCTAACCGCGAGATACATCATCGGCCGGACAACCACTTGGCCGTCGACGGCAATGGGTCGCTCCTGAATTTTATGCATACCTAGAATCGCACTTTGCGGCGCACTCACAATCGGCGTGGACAGCAAAGATCCGAAAATGCCGCCGTTCGTCACCGTGAACGTTCCGCCCTGTAATTCTTCGATCGAGAGCGATCCCGCGCGCGCACGTGCACCGAGATCGGTGATCTGCCTCTCGATCTCGGCAAAACCGAAATTTTCTATGTTTCGCAACACAGGAACGACCAGTCCGCGATCAGTCGAGACTGCGACTCCAATGTCATAGAACTCGTGATAGATGATGTCGCTACCATCAACAGAGGCGTTCATCAAAGGAAACTTACGCAGTGCCTCGATGCTCGCTTTTACAAAAAACGACATGAAACCGAGCTTCACGCCATGCTGCTTCTCAAAACGATCCTTATGGCGAGCGCGAAGCTCGTTGATAACCGTCAGATCGATCTCATTGAAAGTTGTGAGGAGCGCAGCCGTGTGCTGAGCCTGAACCAGACGCTCTGCGATACGCTGACGCAGCCGCGTCATCGGTACTCGCTGTTCGGCGCGGGGAACGGCTGGTACTACATCCTTCACAGCGTCACTAACGGCGGGAGCCGGTGGCGTCACCGAAGAGGCAGCAGATGGCTGTTTCGCCGCGTGAGCGACAACGTCCGCCTTGGTCACACGGCCGTCACGACCCGTCCCGCTTACCACACTGGTCTCGACACCGGTCTCTTCAGCCACGCGCCGTGCCGCTGGACCGAGTTTGCCACTCGATGTCGATCTGGAAGCACCCTCTGACTTGACCACAGCGGTCTCACTCCTCGCCGCAGCCTTAGGCGCAGCGGCTACCGCATCAGGCTCAAAGATGGCGAGCAAATCGCCACTTTTGACCGTGGCACCCTGCTGAACCGTGAACTCTTTAATTACGCCCGCCGCTGGGGCTGGAACCTCGAGCACGACCTTGTCGGTCTCGAGATCGGCGAGGTTTTCGTCACGATTAGCAGACTCACCAGGCTGCTTACGCCAAGCGACAAGCGTCGCATCGGCGACAGATTCGGGAAGCTGGGGAACGCGAATTTCGATAGTCATGGTTTCGATATTTCCTAATCAACGCTTACCAGAGCCCTCCGCCAAGCGGTCGGGCTGGAGGTTTTCCTCGGTGAGTCGCCGCGTCACACGCGTGTCGTCCCCTCGTGCAATGGATTGCAGCGCAGCCTTCACCAAGCCCGACTGCTCCGCATCGTGGATCTTGCCAATGCCGGTCGCAGGCGCCGCAGCAGGAGCACGGCCTGCATAGAGCAAAACGCGCTTGCCTTCGAGCAGACGCTCGAGTCGATGACGGATCTGATACCACGCACCTTGGTTTTGCGGCTCCTCTTGACACCAGACGATTTCATACGCGTTCTGGTAGCGGGCGATGGTGGCGACATACTCTTCGGTGGGGAAAGGATAAATCTGCTCAAGACGAACGAGCGCAACATCGTCTTGACCCGACGCCCGACGCGCCCTGAGTAAATCGAAATACACCTTGCCGCTCGAGAGCACAACTCGCTTCACCCTCGCTAGATCGAGCTTATCGATCTCGTCGATGATATTTTTGAACGAACTGCTTTCAAAATCTTCGAGTCCCGATACCGACAGGTCGTGACGCAGCAAGCTTTTTGGCGTCATCACGATTAATGGCTTTCGGAACTCGCGCAGCATCTGCCTTCGCAGCATGTGGAACATCTGCGCAGGCGTCGAGGGCACGCAGACCGACATGTTGAGTTCAGCGCACAGCTGCAAGAACCGCTCGAGTCGTGCCGACGAGTGCTCAGGACCCTGGCCCTCGTAACCATGCGGTAGGAACAAGGTGAGACCGCAATATCGACCCCACTTCGCTTCACCGGAACTGATGAACTGATCGATGATGACCTGCGCCCCGTTAGCGAAATCACCGAACTGCGCTTCCCAAACGACCAGCACGGACGGGTCGGTCTGCGAATATCCGTATTCGAAAGCAAGAACGGCTTCCTCGGAAAGCACGGAGTCGATGACCTCGAAACGCGGCTGATGCTCAACTATATGTTTGAGCGGTATATGGGCCGCACCGGTCCTTTGATCGAACAGAACCGCGTGACGATGGAAGAACGTTCCGCGTCCCGAGTCCTGACCCGAAATCCGCACGGCGTAGCCGTCTTCCAGCAAACTCGCATACGCCAACGATTCCGCACATCCCCAATCGAGCGGCAACTCGCCGGCAATCATCCGGGCCCGATTGGCGATCACCTGCTGTACGCGTGGATGCAGCGTTTGCCCTTTCGGCATTGATACCAGGCGAGCACCGAGCGCCTTGAGACGCTTCTTGTCAATGCCCGAACAAATCGTTGCAGTCCAGTCGATGTTGCCCGTGTAGGCGCCCCAATCGACCGTGTACTTGTTGCCGATCATGCCAAGAGAGGCCTTCGCCTGCGGTCGTCCCTCATCAAGGCCCGCGCGACACTGCTCGATTAAATCATCAGCCTCGAGTTGCGTGATCACGCCTTCGGCCACGAGCCGATCGCCATAGAGTTTGCGCGTAGTAGGATGCTTACGGATGATGTTGTACATCACCGGCTGCGTCGCTGCCGGCTCATCCGCCTCGTTGTGACCCAGACGGCGATAGCACACAAGATCAATCACGACGTCTTTATGGAAGCGCTGGCGATACCTCATCGCGAGGCGCGTCACAAACACAACCGCTTCAGGGTCATCCCCGTTCACGTGAAAAATCGGTGCCTCAAGCATTTTCGCGACATCCGAGCAATACATCGTCGAACGCGTGTCTGCAGGGTTCGAGGTGGTGAAGCCCACCTGGTTATTTACGACGATATGCATGGTGCCGCCGGTGTAGTAACTGCGTGCCTGCGACAACTGCATCGTCTCCATAACCACGCCCTGGCCGCCAAAGGCCGAGTCACCGTGAATGAGACAGGGTACGACCCGTTCACCGAGCGTGTCGCCGCGGCGCTCTTGTCGCGCTCTCACTGAGCCCTCGACGACAGGATTGACCACCTCGAGGTGCGAGGGATTGAAGGCAAGACCCACGTGAACGTTGCCACCTGACGTAAGCAGGTCGGCCGAGAAGCCTTTGTGGTACTTCACGTCACCCGAACCCTTGATCTGCGAAATGTCGTACTTGCCCTCAAATTCCCCAAACAACACGGACGGCGCTTTGCCGAGAACATTGACGAGTACGTTTAAGCGGCCACGATGAGCCATGCCGATGACAAATTCCTCGACGCCGAGGTTACCGCCCGTCTGAATCAGATCGTCGAGCAGCGGGATCAGTGAGTCACCGCCCTCGAGCGAGAAGCGCTTCTGACCCACGTACTTGGTGTGCAAGTAGCGCTCGAGGCCCTCGGCCACCGTCAGTTCCCAAAGAATGTTCCGACGCTCCTCCGACGAAAAACGATGATGAACGCGACCCGACTGGAATTCATCTTGCAGCCAGAGCCGCTCCTCTGTATCCGAAATGTGAGCAAACTCGGCACCGACCGAGCCGCAATAGACATGCTCGAGCGTGGCAATGATTTCGCGCAGCGACGCCCGGCCTGGGACGTTATTAACTCGGCTACCCGTGAAGAACAGCTTATCCAGGTCACCCTCCGTCAATCCGAAGTAGGACAGACTTAGAACCTTCGGTCGCTCACGCTGCATCAGATTGAGCGGATCGAGTCTCGCAATGAGGTGACCACGGTTTGCGTATATTTGTATTAGACGCGATACCGCGCCCTGCTTCGCGCTCGAGCTGCCATCAAAGGCTGCAGCAACCGCGCCACCAACCTGCCTTGCGGCCCGCGCGCGCTCGGCGATCGCACCCTGAATTGCCCGATGTGAACGCTCAAGGCCTGCGGGCTCCGGAATGTGGGCAAAGTATTCACGCCAAGTAGCCAAGACCGACGCCGGGTCGTTTAAATATTGTTCGTGAATGGACTCGACGTAGTCGGCATTACCATCATAAAGCGAAGAGGAAGCGAGTTGATCGCTGCGCGAAGCGCCCATGTTGAAAGTAAGCCCCCAGAAACTGACTAAAGCCCAACATTCTACCCGAAGCCTTGGAAAGCCCCCTCCTGAGCGAGGGTGCAAAAGGTAAAGTGGCGCCCCCGGCCGGAGTTGAACCGACGACCTACCGCTTAGGAGGCGGTCGCTCTATCCACTGAGCTACGGGGGCACGGCCCGGAGACCACGCATGGTGGAGCGGAGGAGGATCGAACTCCCGACCTTCGCATTGCGAACGCGACGCTCTCCCAGCTGAGCTACCGCCCCTCCCGCGTGACAACAGTCTAGCACCACCGCACCCTAATTCTTATATTAATCCGATACAATTTTCAGAAATAGATGCCAAAACGGCATGCCTCAGTTTGCTTTCTTTTTGGATAGGCTAGCGGGTACGACCTTAGAAAGCACGTCGAATCATCAGGCGACTATTTTTTCCCTGCAGGGTTCGGTTCGATTTACCCCGCTCTCGCCTCATTGACGGCGCGACTCTGTATCGCCGCTGGAGCACCCTAATCCCGCGAGTGCGCGATTCGTATCGGGGCTTAGAGCAGCGTTGCTTGAGACGACGGTTCGTTATTTTCAGGGCAATAGGAAACAACTTGAGTCCGCACGCGATGCGTCGTGAGACGCAACGCGTTCAATAACGCAGGCGTAGCAAAGTTGTCGATGCACCGCTTCCAACGGTCACGATAAACATTGCATCGTATTCGTCATCGCGTAGCGTGACGGTCTCCCGCCCGACTGTCAGCATCGAAATCATTGTGGGTACGGTATTCGAATGACCAATAACGAGAACTGTTCTCCCCGCATCGGCTTTCAGGATACGCTCAAGAAGCGCGGCGACCTCGCGACCTCGATATTCCTCCGCGACGATGCCTAGACTCGATACCAACGGCATCGCGGTTTCTCGTGCCCGGCGCGTATCGCTTACGAATACGGCGGCGACGCCGACGTCGCGCAACACGGTCGACAGCCTTAGTGATCTCTCGACGCCTTCAGAACTCAGCGACGGATCGCGAGTTTCATCGCTCGCCTTTTCTGCATGGCGCACGATGATCAGCACGGTCGGCTCCGCAGCCTGCCGCGCGGCAAACGAGTTGGGAGATTGTGCGGTCAACGCGACCCCGATCGCCGCAACAAGTCTGCACATCAAACTTTTCCTAGTCAACGCCATGCCTGCTCAGTGTAGCGAGTTCCCGTTATAATCGACTGGTGAATCCGATCGTCTATGCCATCCCAGTATTCATGGCCTCGATTCTTATTGAGGCATGGATCGCACATCGCCGCGGCATCGCCACCTATAACATTCCCGATGCCATCACGAGCCTCAACTTCGGCGTCCTGAGTCAGGTGTCGGCAGTATTCGTTCGGGTGTTGACGTTCGGCGTCTATGTCTGGACTTTTGAGAATCTCCGTATCGGTGTGCTGCCCGCCGACTCGATCTGGGTTTGGATAGCGTCGCTGATTACCTACGACTTCATATACTACTGGGTCCACCGTTGCGGCCATGAGATCAACCTCATGTGGTCAGCTCACCAAGTCCATCACTCCTCGGAATACTTCAATCTCTCGACGGCTTTGCGCCAAACGTCGACGGGTGCATTCGCAGCCTTCCCGTTTTACCTACCAATGGCCGTACTCGGGGTTCCGCCTATCGTATTTGGCACCGTCGCGCTCGCCGATCTGCTCTATCAGTATTGGGTCCATACCGAACTCGTCCGCAAACTCGGCTGGGTTGATCGGATCCTCGTCACGCCCTCCAATCATCGAGTGCACCACGGCCAGAACGGCTACTGCATCGACCGCAATTACGGCGGCATTTTCATTATTTGGGATCGCATCTTCGGTACGTTTGCGGAAGAGCGAGACGATGAGCCGGTGGTATACGGCATTCGTAAGCAGCTCGCCAGTTATAACGCGGTGTGGGGAAATCTCAACGTTTACGTCGACGTGTTTCGTAAATCTTTGCGCGCGGGCTCCATATCCTCTTCCATTCGAACGTGGTTCGATCCACCGGGCGGACGCGGCGTCGTGCCAGCCCACCTCGATCCTTACAGCGTTAAAAAATTTGGAACCGAAACATCTCGAACTATGAAACGGTATGCCATAGTGCAGTACACCCTGCTTGCCGTCATGGCGACTTATTTTTTGGCTATCACCCCAACTCTTACGCTGCAAGGTCGAATCATTTGGGCGCTTTTGATCATGCTGTCAACAACGAGTCTTGGATGGTTGCTTGAGGGATGTCGTTTTGCCCGCCTATTCGAGAGTGCACGACTACTCACGCAAAGCGTAGCCCTCATCGTTTACGTGCTGATCAGCCCCTGATCGTGTTGAGGGAGGATTCCCAGGTTGGCGCGTGCGTCCAGCGCAAGTCAAGTAGGCGAACAACGCGGATCAAAAACTTAGCCGATCGAATCTTTTCGAAATACCCCGGCCTCGATTGATTCCTCTACTTCCGAATCGGATGAGTTAGTCTCTTCACATGCTCCGTCGATCTCGCTCGGCATCCGTTGCCTTGGCAGCCCTCGTGGCGGTACTCGTTCTCAGCTGGATTTTCCGAGGTGAAATCACGGAAAAGTTGATCGTCCGAGTAATTGAACGGTCTGCCGCCCTTCCCGACCCAGCCGTCGGTCTACCTGATGGTCTTCATGTCGGACTTTGCGGCACCGGCTCTCCTATGACCGATTCTCGCCATAGCGGCCCCTGTACGGCCGTTCTCGCCGGAAACCGTCTCTTTATCGTCGATGCCGGTCCCGGCAGCGCGTCTGTCTTGAACAGAATGCTGCTCAACCCCGGGCGGATCGACGCCGTGCTGTTGACGCACTTTCACGGCGACCACATCGGCGGACTCGGCGACCTCGCTCTGCAGCGATGGATCTCGGCTTCAGCGAAAACGCCTTTGGAGGTCTACGGACCCGCGGGCGCCGTGGCGGTGGTCGAAGGCATCAAACGCGCGTACTCGAGCGATAACGATTACAGAACCGCTCACCATGGTTCGCTCATTGCTCCGCCCGAGGGGCGCGGCCTGTCCGCCCGGGAGTTTTCGACTGGAACCGACGGCAGAGCGGTTCTCATCGATACACCGCCACTCAAAATCACTGCCTTCTTAGTTGATCATGGACCGGTGCAACCGGCCGTGGGTTATCGTTTCGACTACAAAGGTCGCCGCATCGTGATCAGCGGCGACACGCGAGCGAGTACGGCAGTCGAACGCGAAGCTCAAAATGTTGATCTATTGATCCACGAGGGGCTTTCGCCGCGACTCGTCGCGCTGATGGAACGCGGTTTCGCCCGCCATGCACGGACCGCGTACGCGCAAGTCATGGCGGATATCCGCAATTACCACACGAGTCCCGAGCAGGCGGCCGAGATCGCGCAGCGTGCGGGCGTCAAAATGCTCGTGTTCAATCACATCGTGCCGCCTTTACCGAGCCGATTCTTGGATGCGCGTTTCCTCGGCGACGCCACATCGCGTTTCGATGGCCCCATCCGCGTCGGCGTCGATGGAGATTGGTTTTTTTTAGGCGTCGGATCGACCGACGTTGAGATGAGCTCCCGTCCATGAGCAGTCTGCGCGCACAGGTCGGACGTCGGATCGCACGATTCCTGACCAGCGAACGACAGCGGGATTTGATTCGCTCCCTGCGCTTGCTCGAACGACGAGTGGCTGGTCGTTCGCCAACGGTCCATTACTTCCATCAGTTTGATGATCCCTACAGCAAACTTGCTATTTCGCAACTCGAGCGACTGGAGAGTCGTTATGCCATTCGGCTTGAGTGCCACGCCGTGCCTCCGCCCGATCTCGCGGCAGCACCCGAGTCTGCTGCGCTGCGCGAGTGGTCAAAGCGCGATGCCGCCGCCCTCGCCTCGCGTTTCGGTCTAGAAACCTCGGAAAACAAAGCAGTACTATCCGGGCTCACCGAGACGCCGGAGTCGATCGAGCGAGGTGGCGCGCTGCGGAAACGCCTCGGACATTACCTCGGCGCGATGTTTTTTTTTGAGGGTGAGTGGTACTGGGGCATTGATCGACTTCATCACCTCGAGTCGCGATTGCGCCAATCGGGCCTCGCAGCAAACGGTGAAGACCCCGGCACCCTAATGCCACCCGATCTGCGGTTTCTGTCGTTACCGCAGTCGAAAGATCCCACTCGAACGCCGCCAACGATCGAGTTCTTCTGTTCACTGCGTAGCCCGTACACCTGGCTCGCGGTGCCCCGGATACGAAAACTCGCGGAGCATTATGGCGCGAAGCTCGAACTCAAGTTCGTGCTCCCGATGGTGATGCGCGGTCTGCCGATACCGACTGATAAAAGATTTTACATCCTCATGGATGCCAAGCGCGAAGCCTCGCGCTTGGGGCTTCCCTTCGGTGATATAGCCGATCCGGTTGGACGCCCGGCAGAGCGAGGTCTCGCCGTCCTGCACCACGCCATCCGACGCGGTTGCAAAGAAGAGTATCTGGAGTCGTTTCTGCGCGGCGTGTTCGCAGAAGGTATCGATGCCGGCACTTCGCGAGGACTCGAACGAATTGCAGAGAGAGCGGGTCTTGATCGACGAACCGTCGATCTCGCAATTACCGATGAAACGTGGCGCATCGCTGCCGAGCAGCATCGCATCCAACTCCTATCGACAGGCTTGTGGGGGGTTCCGAGCTTTAGGGTGACGGGTTTGCCCGCCTATTGGGGGCAAGATAGGCTTTGGTGTCTTGAGGATGATCTGATTCGTCTGGCCACATGACCCGCATACTCCGCCTCGCCCTACTTGTCGTTGCGATCCTTGCCGCGCTGGTCGCCGTGTTTTTCTTGGCTGGCGGTCGAACCGGGCTTGCGCTCTGGGTGGCGCGCTACGTGCTGCATGAGGAAAGCGCGCCGTTTCGCGAGGTCATTTGGCAGAAAGGCCCGACTGAACCCGTGGCTCAAAGAAAGCCTAACGTCATCCTCATCGTCGTCGATGATCTCGGCTACGACGATCTGACCGCGCTCGGCTCGGGCGTCGCGGGTGGACGAGTTCCAACGCCCAACATCGACAGTCTGGCTCGAGACGGCATCCGATTCGATGTAGCGTATTCCGGAAACGCGACCTGTGCGCCCTCGCGCGCCGCCATCATGACCGGTCGCTACGCGACTCGCTTCGGGTTCGAGTTCACGCCGGCGCCTACGGCATTCATGAGGCTGATTTCTTCGGGCATCAATCGCAATCCCGGTGAACCTCCGCCACTTTATTTTTCTGACCGTGCGTCGGATCAACCACCCGTCGCGGATATGGGTCTGCCAACGAGCGAGATCACCATCGCGAAACTGCTGCAAAAAACGGGCTATCATACCGTTCAGATCGGCAAGTGGCATCTCGGCGATAGCCCGAGATATCGCGCCTACGCGCACGGCTTCAATGAATCTTTGAGTCTGCAATACGGCGCAGCGATGTACCTCCCCGAGGACGATCCGCGTGTCGTCACGGCCGTTGCCGAGCGCGATCTGATCTCAGAATTCATTATTGCCAATGAACCTTGGGGTGTTCGGTTCAATGATGGGGAGATCTTCGAGCCCAATCGCTATCTCACCGACTACCTGACCGACGAGGCGGTGCGTGTGGTCGACGCTAATCGCAATCGACCGTTTTTTCTTTATCTCGCGTACAACGCACCGCATACGCCGCTTCAGGCGACTCGTGCGGACTATGACGCCCTACCTTTCATCGAAGATCGCACGCTGCGGGTTTATGCGGCGATGCTACGATCACTCGATCGCAATATCGGAAGATTGCTCGACGGGCTTCGCGAACGCGGTCTTGAGCAGGACACGCTCATCCTGTTCACGAGCGACAACGGCGCACCTCACTACGCGGGGGTCGGATATCGTAATCAACCCTATCGGGGCTGGAAAGCCACATATTTTGAGGGAGGCATACGAGTGCCCTTCCTGATGCGCTGGCCCTCTACCCTGCCGGCCGGAAAAATGGTCTCAGGTCCTGCAGCGCACTTCGATATTTTTTCGACCATCGCCGCAGCGGCAGACGCCTCCGTGCCGCAGGATCGCATCATCGATGGCGTCAACCTGCTCCCCTTTGCTCGCGGCGAAGCGAGGGGGCGACCTCACGGAGCGCTCTTCTGGCGGACGGACGATTACCTCACCCTGCGACTTGGCGATTGGAAACTCCAAACGAGTGAGCGCTCCGCGAAAACCTGGCTCTTTGACCTCTCGACGGATCCGCTCGAGCGGATCAACCTCGCCACGCGAGACCCCGCAAGAGTGGCCGACATGAAAGCGCGACTCGAAGAATTCAACAAACAGCAATCCGCACCGCTTTGGCAATCACTCGCCGCCAATCCAGTGCCGATCGATCGGTCTTCGCTGGAGCCCCCGAAGCGGAACGAGGAGTTTGTCTACTTTTCCAACTGACGGAGTGAGTCGAAGATTTCTCGCAATGCCTTTAAGGGTAACTGACCGGACGCCGAACCCCGCGAGCCCACTGCGAACGTCATTGCAGACCCGAACGTACCGCCGAATACGCGCGTAACCACACCGAGCGGTCCCATGGCCATCGTGACGAGCGGCAGCGATAACTCACGGTGTGCGCGCTCCGTTACAGCAAGAAGAGCGACCACATCGGATACCGACTTCGGTATCACGGCGAGCTTGGCGACATCTGCGCCCATCGCAGCTGCGCGGCACAACACAGACATCATCTCGGTATCCGACGGCGTACCACCGAAATGGTGTGAGGAAAGGATGACCTGAACGCCGCTCTCGCGGGCAGCGTCGATCACCGTCTTGACGCATAGCGATGGCAGCGACAACTCCACATCAACGAATTCTAAAATTCTGGATCGCGCAACCTGCTCGAGTAGCCCCGTCGCTTCGGACGGCTCATAACCACCCGTTGCACCCCCCTCACCCTTGGAGCGCAGAGTGAAAATCAGCGGCATCTCGCCTGCTGCCGCCCTCAGTCGCGCTGCTGCAGAAAGAATGCTGTCCGTCGAGCCTCTCCCATCAAAGTAATCGGCACGCCACTCGATGATGTCGGGTTGGAGGGCGACTAAACCGCGGATTTCAGTCTCGAGCGCTCCCGAATCGGAGGCGAGCAAAGGCAGGCATACGGCAGGGTCGACACCGTTGCCGAGCGGAGTCCCGCGAACCAAAAGAGGACGAAAGCCCGTCATGAGAAAAAGTTTAGGAAGGTGGTTATGATGATAGCGTTCGTGAAGTCGATGAAAAACGCACCGACGAGCGGAGCCACCAGAAACGCCCGAGGAGCGGGGCCGAAGCGCTCCACGATCGTGCGCATTACCGCCATGGCATTGGCCGTCGTACCGAGCATGAATCCGGTGAATCCACCGGTCATCACTGCTGCGTCATAATCGCGACCCATCAACCGGAATACAACCCAGCCGCAGAAGAGCGCCACAGCGATTAGTTGTAAAACGAGATTCACGATCAGCGGTAAGGCTAGCGATGCCAACTCCCAGAGCTTGAGATTCATGAGGGCGACGACTAAAAACAGCGTGAGACACACGGCGCCGATTCTCGCGGCGAGATCGTGCGGAATGCGGATCCAGCCAGTTCTATCGTCAAGATTTCTGATCATGGTGCCGACAAGCATGGCACCGACATAACCCGGAAGCGTCAGTCCAACTTTGATGAAAACTTCACTCAAAATGGCGCCGATCGCCATTGCAACGAGCAACACAGTTAAGGCCTTTATGGCATCTCGGAGGCCATCCTCGTCGTGATTATCCTGCGTGTCATCGCGGTGCTTCTCGAGATTCGTCACCTCAAATTGGTTCGAGGACTTACGCGCTGAACGGCCAAGCGGACCTTTCAGACCGTGACGCTCTAATAATTGTGTGGCGATAGGTCCGCCGAATAATCCACCGAGGACGATACCCGCCATAGCTGCCGCGATGGCAAGACTCTCCGCCGCGGGCACGCCGGCTGCCGCGAACTGCGGTGCAAAAGCGAGTGAAGTGGCAGGGCCTCCGGCGAGTGCGGTCGAACTCATCAGCACGCCCAGCAAGGGAGTTTCGCCAAACGCAATGGCGACACCGATTCCGATGAGGTTTTGAGCGATGGCGAGAATACTCGCGAGCACGAGGAACAAAAGTGCCTGGCTACTCCCTACACGCAGCAAGGACAAACTCGCGCCGAGCCCGATAGACGTGAAGAACGCCGTCATCAACGGAGCCTGGAGAGAGGTGTCAAAATCGACGACCACGGTATTGTTGATGCGTAACGCGGTGATGAGCAACGCGGCGAGCAAGCCACCCACTACCGCTGCGGGAATGTTGTACCGCCCTAGCACGGGAGTAGCCCTGACGAGCGCCCTACCCACGAGCATCGCAAACCCGCCTAGCGCGAGGGTCTGAATTAGATCGAACCGGGTCATTGGCGCCTACCCTAGCACGAGCGCGAGGTCCGTTCGCGGAAGCCCACGATCGATACACCTGTTACAGCGAACGCGATGGTGGCACCAAGTGGGGAGGCTCCCATGTCTTATAAGGCATCGCACGCGTCACCTTGAGCACCGATACAAGCAGCATCAGAAATCTCTTTGTAAGCCGAACTGGTTGCAGGGCTGCGCAACTGCAAGAGAACCCAGACGGGTTACGACGTGCGCGATTCGTCTCTCCCACCGTATATTAATTTGAAAATGTATTCGGCCCAATACCACTTATCGACTGAGCGTGAGCGGCTGATCGTGATCACCAGCTATGGCCTGATCCGTTCAGTTGAAAATTTTGGTGGGGGACTCGAGCTTGCTCTTGAGCGCTTGGATCATTGCAGCAGCGTCGAATCCGTCGACGAAGCGATGATCGAATGAGGACGAAATATTCATCATGCAGCGGATCACCATCTGCCCGTCGACCACGACGACGCGCTCTACCGCCTTATTGATGCCGATGATGGCGACCTCGGGCAAGTTGAGTATCGGCGTCGAGACGATGCCGCCGAGCTTGCCGAGACTGGTAACAGTGATTGTGGAGCCGGAGAGCTCATCTCGGCGCACATTTGAGGATTTAGCCGCGTCGCTGACACGGCGGATTTCAGCGGCGAGCCCTTCGAAATCTTGCGACATGACATCGCGCACAACCGGGACCTTGAGCCCATCTGGCGTTTGCGTGGCGATCCCGGCATGTACGGCGGCGTGGCGCAGAATCACGTTACGCTTTTCATCGTACAGGGCGTTGCACTGAGGGAAATCCTTCAGCACCTGCGCCAACGCCTTGACAATAAAAGGCAGATAAGTCACCGACGGACTACCCTTCGGACGTTGCGTATTGAGCGCTATGCGCAAAGCCTCGAGCTCAGTGACATCCACTTCCTCGACATACGCGAAATGGGGCGCTACTCGCTTTACCTCGGCCATACGCTGAGCGATGAGGCGACGCACGCCGATAACCGGAATTTCGGTCACGCCTGCACCTTCGCTGCGCGTACGCTCAAGATCAGGAGTCAAAATGCGGCCCTGTGGTCCCGATCCAGAGACAGTCGATAAATCAATGCCTGTCTCAAAGGCTCGCCGACGCGTTGCCGGAGAGGTCATCACCCGGCCCGCTGAAGCGATCGATCCGAGAGACGACGTTGCCGATGCGATCTGAGCTGACGCGGCCTGAGCAGGCGCAGCCTTTGCGAGTGAGACCTGCGAAGTCCAGGGCGAGTTCGCTGCATTCGCCGCGACAGGCGCTGCGCTACTGGCTCCCGCCTTAGCTTCGATTTCAAACACGATGAACTCTGAACCGACGGCGATGACATCACCGGGTTTACCCGTGATCGATACCACTCGCCCACTCACTGGCGAGGGCACCTCCACGACGGCCTTATCGGTCGACATTTCGACGAGCGGAGAGTCCTCCCGGACGACATCGCCCAGCTCCACCTTCCACGAGATGACTTCGGCGGATACCGTACCTTCGCCGAGATCGGGCAGCCGCATCACATATCGGGTCATGACTGCTCTCCCATAAGCCGGCGCAGCGCATTCATTACCCGACGCTTGCCGGGGAAATACTCCCACTCGAACGCGTGCGGATACGGCGTATCCCAACCGGTTACACGAGTGATTGGTGCCTCGAGATTCCAGAAGCAATGCTCTTGGATCGATGCGGAAAGCTCCGCACCGAACCCTGCAAAACGAGTCGCCTCGTGCACGATGAGGCAACGACCGGTTTTACTGACGGACCCCGCAATAGTATCGACATCGAGCGGTACCATGCTGCGAATGTCGATGACCTCGGCGTCAAGATCCAGTGCAGCCGCCGCTGCGAGACTGACATGGACCATCGTCCCGTAGGTCACGATGGTGACCGCACTACCCTCGCGCGTCACGGCCGCCTGACCAAGGGGCACCGTGTAATATCCCTCAGGCACTTCAGCGAGCAGATGTCCCGCCCATGACTGCGCAGGCTTGTCGGGCTCACCATCGAAAGGGCCGTTATAGATGCGCTTGGGTTCAAAGAATAAGACCGGATCATCATCTTCGATCGCAGCGATCAGCATGCCTTTTGCGTCGTACGGGTTCGACGGCATCACCGTCTTGATACCGCTCACGTGTGCGAACACTGCTTCCGGACTCTGCGAGTGCGTCTGACCGCCACGGATTCCACCGCCGCAGGGCGTGCGGATGGTGAGCGGCGCGGTGAAGGCAGCAGCACTGCGATACCGCAGGCGCGCAACCTCACTCACGATTTGGTCGTAGGCTGGATAGATGTAGTCGGCGAACTGGATCTCCACTACGGGACGCAAGCCATTGGCACACATACCGACGGCTGCACCCACAATACCCCCCTCGGCGATGGGCGTGTCGAGCACTCGGTGAGTGCCGTGCTTTTTCTGCAGGCTCTCGGTGACTCGGAACACACCACCGAAATAACCGACGTCCTCACCGAGAACCACCACATCCGAATTGCGGGTAAGCATAATGTCCATCGCAGAATTGAGAGCCTGTACCATATTCATTGTCGGCACGGCTTTACTGCCCTCGCTCTGCAAGCTCAGCCAACAATTCATCTCGTTGGGCACGCAGAGACGGCGGTAATTCTTTAAAGACGTCCTCGAACAACAGCGACGGATCGAGCCGAAAGCCCTCATTGAGCGTGCCGAAGGAAACGGCCTCTTGCCACGCCGCAGTGACCTCCTCTTCGACTTCTCGTGCGAGCGCCGTATGACAAGCCTCATCCCACTCGCCCAGAGTAATGAGGTGGGCTTTCAAACGCACTACGGGATCGCCGAGCGGCCATACATCGAACTCGTCACGCGGTCGATAACGCGTAGGATCGTCACTCGTCGAGTGAGCGCCAGCGCGATACGTGACATGCTCGATCAACGTCGCGCCATGACCTTCCCGTGCACGCTCTGCAGCCCAGGCCGTCGCGGCATACACCGCTAGAAAATCGTTGCCATCGACGCGCAGACCTGCGATGCCAATGCCAGGACCGCGGGCGGCAAACGAGCGTTGCTCCCCGCCTGCATATCCCTGAAAGGTCGAGATCGCCCACTGATTGTTGACGATATTTAGGACGGCGGGCGCCTTGTAGACCTTGGCGAACGTCAGCGCGTGATGGAAATCCGCCTCGGCTGTGCTGCCCTCACCAAGCCATGCCGCAGAGATATCGGTTTCGCCTTTAATTGCCGCCGCCATCGCCCAACCCACGGCCTGAGGAAACTGCGTCGCGAGGTTTCCGGAGATCGAAAAGATGTGTCGCTCAGCAGAGTGGTACATGACCGGTAATTGTCGACCCTTACACATATCTCGAGAATTCGACAGCAACTGCGACATGAGATCGACGAGCGAGAGCCCACGCGCGAAAAAAAGTCCCTGATTTCGATAAGACGGGAAGAGCATGTCACGGTCGCGAAGTGCGATCGCTGCGGCAGCGGATACCGCCTCTTCGCCCAAGGAACGCATATAGAACGTGATACGTCCCTGACGCTGAGCACGCTGCATGCGGTCGTCGAAGGTTCTCGTGAGTATCATAACGCGCAAGCCCCGACGCAGTGTGTCGGCATCGAGTTTGGGTTCCCAAGGGCCTACGGCACGATGCTCGTCATCGAGCACGCGAATCAAACCCTCAGCCAGTGGAACCGTTCCAAGAACGGGAACATCAATGGGCGGCCGCGGACATGCACCCGCCGCCACGATTTTCACGTAACTGAAATCCGGTTGTTCTCCGGGCCGTGCGGGGACCACTGGAATGTGCAGGCGAGACATCATGGATCAGGAGAATAAATCAGATTCCCTAGATAGAAATGCCCATTTCCCATTACTCATAGCGGTTTCAAGAGTGAATTATCGAATAAATCAGGTTATTTGAGTATCGGCATGCTCGAAGTGCTTAAGCACGATATCGCCGTCCTGAATTACGATCGGCGCGATGCTCCGCGGTGAACGCTGGGATTGCCAAAGACGTGGGATTGCCGCAAACGCCCTGCTGGCGACGCATCAGCGTGCTTGAAAAAGCCGGGGCAATCACACCACAAGTTGTCCTGCGCCTGCGCGGAAAAGTCGATCTCGAAGTACTCATATTCGTAGACGAGAAGCTCTCGAGCTATGGCTGACAGTCGACACCGAACTTCGACAATATCGACTAGTCTGATGCATCCAATGTCCGATTTTCTCCGGGAGGAAAGAGATAACCTTGAACTTCGTCATATGTGTGATGCACTTTTGACCTAAAGGTCCACAAAATTCACCTGAATGGATCGCCGTTCGCGGTGGAAGCTCTGCAGCATCATCTGTTCGACTCAGACGTTAAACCGGAAGTGCATCACATCGCCCTCCTGAACGATGTAGTCCCTGCCCTCTAAACGCAGTTTACCGATTTCCTTGGCGCCCTGTTCTCCCTTCAGCATGACAAAATCTCCGAACGTAATGACCTCGGCGCGAATAAACCCGCGCTCGAAATCAGTGTGGATTACGCCCGCAGCCTGCGGAGCAGTTGAGCCCTTCCTAACCGTCCACGCCCGAACTTCCTTCGGGCCAGCAGTGAAATAGGTCCGCAGACCGAGCAGTGCGTAGCCTGCCCGGATCACGCGATTGAGTCCCGGCTCATCAAGTCCAAGATCCTTAAGGAAGTCTGTGCGGTCCGCATCGTCCAACTGCGAAATCTCTGCTTCGATAGCTGCGCACACGGCAACGACCTGCGAGTTCCCCGCTGCGGCATACTCGCGCACGGCATCGAGCATAGGGTTATTCTCGAAACCCCCTTCCTGTACGTTCGCCACATAAAGAATAGGCCTAAAGGTAAGGAGCTGCATTTCTTTGACGATCGGCCGCTCAGTTTCGTCGAGTATAATATCGCGCGCAGGCTGCCCCGCGTTGAGCGCGTCACGGACGCGGCGAATAATCTCTCGTACCTTAATCGGCTCCTTTTCCATCCCCTTCGCAGCCCTCTCGGCGCGCTGCAATGCCTTTTCCGCCGTCTCAAGATCAGCGAGCGCAAGTTCGGTATTGATAGTCTCTATGTCGGCCAGCGGATCGATGCGACCCGGCACGTGCACGATATCGTCGTTGACGAAACACCGAACGACGTGCGCGATGGCGTCGACCTCACGAATATTCGCTAAGAACTTGTTGCCCAGCCCTTCCCCAGTCGAAGCACCCTTGACGATGCCCGCGATGTCGACGAACTCCACGGTTGTCGGCAGGATAAGCTCAGGATTGACGATGGCTGCAAGCTGATCGAGTCGCGGATCTGGTACCGGGACGATGCCGACGTTCGGGTTGATAGTGCAGAACGGGTAGTTCTCAGCTGCGATTGCCGAGCGCGTCAGCGCATTAAAGAGAGTCGATTTACCCACATTAGGGAGGCCGACGATACCGCATTTGATTCCCATGACTTCAGTCCTTTGAGTGAAGTCGGTTCATGGCTTTCTCGGCGCCCTGCGAGAGCAACAACGGCAACACGTCCACTGCGTCGATGACTGCGGTATAAATGGCTCTTTCTTGATCAGCTGGCGAACGCTGCAAGACGTAGTCATGTACCAAGTGTTTGTGGCACGGATGTCCGATACCGAGTCGCATACGCCAAAAGTCCGCACCTACGGATTTCATGGTATCGCGCAGTCCGTTGTGTCCACCATGGCCACCGCTGAGCTTGAGGCGCGCGACACCGACCGGAAGATCAAGTTCATCATGGGCGACGAGTACTTCTGCCGGTGTGATATCGTAAAAGTTGACAAGCGTAGCGATGGCTCCACCGCTTTTATTCACGTAGGTCGTCGGCTTGAGTACAAAGATTTCTGCTTGGGCGCTGCCTTCATGCGTCACGCGTACGCGGGCCACTTCGCCCTGATGATACGACTGGGTCCGAAACACGCCGCCATATCGACGTACAAGCTCGTCCGCGAACCAGAAGCCCACGTTATGGCGGGTCCGTGCATATTTCTCGCCCGGATTGCCGAGACCCACGATAAGTTTGAGCACTGTTCCCGCCACTCGACCTCCGAAAAAGACGGAGGCCGCCCAATTGGCGGCCTCCATTCGCGTCTTCCTACAGACAGAAGACCTTGGAAAGTACCGCTAAACTACTTTTTCGCAGCTTCCTTCTTCGGATCTTCCTTTTTTGCGTCGCCCGAAGTCGCCGCCACAGCCGGAACCGCTGCAGACGCCTCGACCGGGGCCGCTTCGGGTTCCTCAGCACGCGGGCTGTGTATCGAGACCACGACCTGGTCCTTGCCCTGTAGCACCGCCGTCGACACGACACCCGTCGGCAGTACGATATCCGAGATGTACTTCGATTCGTTAAGCTTCATCTGCGACAGATCGAGCATGATCTCCTCGGGAAGGTCTCTCGGCAGACAGGTGACTTCGATATCGGCGATACGATGTGACACGATGCCGCCCTGCGTCTTCACGCCCGGCGAGGCCCCCTCACCCTTGAAGTGAATCGGCAAACGGATGCGGATCTTTTCCTCCTCCAGCACGCGCTGCAAATCGAGGTGCAGCGCACGCCGCTCAGCCGGATGCATCTGCAGATCTTTGACGATGGCAGCTTGCGTTTCTTTGCCGACCTTGAGACCGATGATGGTGGAATAAAACTTTTCGTCCTCGACGAGTGTCATCAGTTTGTCGTGGTTGAGCGAAAGCATGCGAGGATCGCGCTTGCCGCCGTAGAGAATGGCCGGGATTTTTCCGTCACGACGCAGGCGGCGGCTCGCGCCCTTGCCTTCGTCGTTACGAACTTCCGCAGCGAGTTCAAACGAGATTTTCATTGACTAACTCCCAGTTGGTATTTTTCCGTTCCGCGACCAGAGCGGACTCAATCGACATACAGCGAACTCACGGACTCTTCGTCCCGAATTCGACGTATCGTCTCGCCGAGCAGACTCGCCACCGAAAGCTGACGGATTCGCCCGCACGATCTCGCCGACTCAGAGAGCGGGATGGTATCGGTAACCACGAGCTCATCGAGCATTGATTTACTGATCTTTTCGACGGCGCTGCCGGAAAGGATGGGATGGGTGATGTAGGCGACGACACGTACGGCGCCCTCATCCTTGAGCGCCTGCGCGGCGAAGCAAAGCGTGCCAGCGGTATCAACGATATCGTCAATTAGTATGCTGGTTTTTCCCTGTACTTCACCAATGATGTTCATCACCTTTGATTCATTAGGACGCGGCCGACGCTTATCGATAATCGCGAGCTCGATGTCGTCGAGACGCTTGGCGAGCGCACGGGCACGCACCACGCCGCCAACGTCAGGGGACACCACGATCATTTTGGCATAACCCTGTTTCCACGCATCGCCAAGCAAGACAGGCGAGGCATAAACGTTATCGACGGGAATATCAAAGAAACCCTGGATCTGCTCAGCATGCAGGTCGACCGTGAGCACGCGGTCGATGCCCGCTCCGACCATCATGTTGGCGACGAGCTTGGCTGAGATTGCAGAGCGCGTGGCTCGTGGCCGACGATCTTGGCGAGAGTAACCCATGTAGGGCACGACGGCGGTCACGCTTCTGGCCGATGCGCGACGACAGGCGTCGGACATTACGAGCAGTTCCATAAGGTGATCGTTGACGGGCGGACATGTCGGTTGCACAAGAAAGACGTCGCGACCGCGCACGTTTTCCATCAGCTCAATATTGACCTCGCCATCGCTAAAGCGACCGACGACGGATCGCCCGAGCGGCACCATGAGGTGTCGCGCGATATCCTTAGCCAACGCGGGGTTCGCGCTGCCGGTGAAGAGAGCGAAGGTCGGGCTCTGGCTAACCAATCGTACCTCTGAATTATGGACGCATAAGGCGCCGGTATATCACCAAGTGGCTGGGGTGGAAGGATTCGAACCTCCGAATGGCGGGATCAAAACCCGCTGCCTTACCACTTGGCGACACCCCAGCAAACGCACAGTCAAAAAAATCAATTCGGCTGGACCCGATTCGGTAGTCGAGAGAACAGGGGTGAACTCGATAGACCGCGCACGACCCAAGCTCGCCACACCTCCGGAACGCGAGCCGCGACACGCTCGGCGGAAGCCGCGCGGTCGAAACTCGCAAAAATGCAGGAACCTGTTCCCGTCAACTGCGCCGGGGCGTACCTCGCCAACCAGTCAATCGCCTCTGCAACCTCGGGGTAGCGTTGCCGAACCACCGGCTCGCAGTCGTTCCGGCCCCCCGACGCTAAGAGGGTCGATATTGTGAGGATGGGGGAATTTCGTGTCAATTCAGGCGCCTGGAACACCGCAGCGGTTGAAACGAGCACCCCAGGGTGGAGTACGAGAAACCATCGCTCCGGAAGCTCCAAGGGCTGCAGTCGCTCACCTACCCCCTCCCCGAGCGCACAACGGCCCCGAACGAAGACCGGGACATCTGAACCGAGCCAAAGGCCGATCCCGGCTAGCTCATTCTCGCTCAACCCCAGGCCCCACAGCTCGTTGAGGGCGAGCAGGGTCGTAGCGGCATCGGAGCTGCCGCCACCGAGGCCACCGCCTATCGGGATTCGCTTGCGAACCCGGATGCAAACGCCGGACTGCGTCTCTGGCAATCCCTTTTGCCTCGCAGCAGCCAACAGTGCCAACGCGGCACGGACGCAGAGATCCTTGTCGGGGGGGATGGCGGCGAGCCCACCGGGCTGGGCAGGGCCGTCGTTCCGCCGCTCGATCACCCCCAACGGGGCGACCTCAAAAGCCAACTCGTCGCAGAGATCGATGAGCTGAAAGATCGTCTGCAGTTCGTGATAACCGTCGGCACGACGGCCGGTGATGTGAAGACAACAATTTAGCTTCGCCGGCGCGGGCCACCATACCGTATGACCCGTTGTTGACCACCCCGCCCCGCTCACTTCCCGTCCCCGCCCCAACCTACAATGACCAGTCGGACACGGAGCGCCTCTCGGTGTGCCTCAATCCGCTGCGGCAGTTCGTAGTCCACTCCGACTACCAACGCATAATTTTCGAAGGTCACAGTCCAACCGCGCTGCGCAAGACTATCGAGTCGCGGTGCATCCCTTGCTAAACGCTCGTCGACCGTAAAATTCGGATCAGGCACACCGAGTATCCAATATCGGAGAGACTCTACCGGCAAAGCAAAACCAAGTTGCTGCTCTAAAGCAGCATAAGACTCCTCGTTGACTCCACTCTCAGATTCAAAATCGAGTCGAACACCACCGACACCCAGCGGACCCTCAAGCTCTAACCTCGCGCGCTTTGCGCTCTGCACCCACCGCCAAGAGCCGGAAAAACCCTCGCCATTACTCGCCACCGCTACTCGTCCATGCGACTCAAACCTCGTCCAAGACTGCAAGCTGTGGCGACGAGCTTCCCAACTCGCAGGCAGAGTCGATGGAAAAATTGTGACGTCACGAAGACTCTTACAGCCCACAAGCACGGCTGCACTCAGCAGACACACGACGATGGGAAGGTAGCGGTTGCAGATCATTTAGCGAGATTCGGATTTGGGAGCCTCGCCGGTCAAGCGCTCGACGGTCGCACGCAAGTGTTTGGAGTCAGGCGCGATCACAAGCGCCCTCGTCCATACCTCGCGCGCTTTGGCCTTGTCTCCCGCAGCCCACAACACCTCGCCGAAATGAGCACCGATTTCGGCCTCACGCGAGAGACGCCACGCCCGCTGGAGCTCCGATAACGCGCCGACCTTATCTCCGCGCCGAAAACGAACCCAGCCGAGGCTGTCGACGACAGCCGCACTATCCGGGCGCTGCACGATCGCCTCACGGATCAACGTTTCGGCACGCGCAAGCTGACGCTTACGATTGGCGAGCGTGTAGCCTAACGCATTGTGGATATTGCCGTCCCCCGGTCGCGTCTTCAGAAGCGACTCGAATACTTTGATGGCCTCATTCGTACGATCGGCAGCATCGAGTAATGCGGCACGTTGAAAGATTAGCTTAGGATGATCCGGGAAACGTTCGAGTGCGTCGTCGAGCGCTTCGAAAGCTGGCTCGACAAGACCGGCATCGAATAGCACGCGAGAACGCACGATCTCGACCTCGATGGCATCAACGCGTCCGCCACGAGTCGCCTGATCGAGCAGGGCCATCGCCTCGGCGCGATCGCCCCGCGCAAGCAGCAAATGTGCGGCGCGTATACGCGGCGGCAAACCCGCGCCGGCCGAAATAAGCTGCCGATAGCCTTGAAGGGCTAGATCTGGCAGAGCACGACGCTCGGCGATGAGTGCTAAATAATAAAGCGACTCGCCGGAGTTGCGGTCGGCGGCGAGTCGCCTAGCGAACCGACGCTCTGCCTCGGTGTCATCGCCTGTCGCCAGAGCAAGTAAAGCCAGTCGACGATCGACCTCTGCCGCTACACGCTCGTTACCGACTGCGGACTCGTGCTCGATCTTGAGCAAGGCATCGCGTGTTTCGTCGAGTCGATCGAGTGCGGTTAGCGTCTCGACTCTCGCGAAACGATAGTTCTCAGGATCGCCCTGCACGAGTAGATCGGCCTCTGCGAGTGCCGTCTCCCCCTGACCTAACGCGGCAAGAGCGGCCGAAACCATACGCAAGCTTCGCGCGTCACTACCCGCCCCTTTCTTTCGTGCGGATTCGATGAGAGACAAGCAGGCCTTGAGGTCGTCGGCATTGCAGGCTATGCGAGCAAAAGCGGCCAGCGTTTCGCCGGAAACCGTCTCCGGATTGATGGTGCCACGCAGCACGAGCCAAGCCGCGTGCGTGGTATGCCGCTCGGCGAGCTCGGGCAGCAGATCGGCAAGCGCACGGTCGGGTTCGACGTCGGGCTTGGTAAGCAACGCGCCGTAGACTTTTCGTGCGCGGTCAATTTGCCAGGTCTCTAGCGCGACGAGACCCACAAGACGCAGCGCAAAGACGTTCTCGCCATCGAGTTCAAGCAGTCGATCGGCTGCTTTCGACGCCGCCGGCAGATTCTGACAAGTCCGAGCGGCTTGCAAGGCGCGTTCTGCTACCCGGGGATCGCGCTCCGACAGGCCTGCCGTGAGATAACCCTTTACGGCACTGCGGCAATCCCCGTTCATGAAGGCCTGGTCGGCGCTGGTAATTACGGCAGACTGCTGCGCCATGGCCGATGGGAGAGACATCAGGCGGAGGGCGATCAAAGTCAAAAAGAAGGATGGTCGGAACATCGGTACCCACTATATCGGAAGAGAGCCGCTTGTCAGCTCGCGTCTGCACCCCGAGAATCGCGCCTCTCCGCTTCCGTCAGCGGGACCGAAATTCAATGAAAGACTCCATTCGCTTAAGACTCGATCGCCAGGCAGACCGCTTCGAAGAAGTAGGACGCCTTCTTGCCGATCCGCAAATGGACGGTGGGTCCAACCAGTTTCGGGAGCTATCGGTGGAGTACGCGAGGCTTACGCCCCTCGCCGAGCGCTATGCCACCTTTAAAAGCCTGGAGCGCGAACTCGATAGCGCCCACGTGCTTGCCAAGGATATCGACCCGGCGATGCGTATTCTCGGCGAGGAAGAAGCGAAGCGATTGGAGTCTTCGATCGCCGACGAGGAGCAAGTTCTTCAACATCTGCTCGTGCCCGTCGATCCTCACGACGGTCGTAATATTTATTTAGAAATTAGAGCAGGTAGTGGTGGTAATGAAGCGGCGATCTTCGCCGGTGATCTGCTGCGTATGTACAGTCGTTATGCCGAACGTCAGGGTTGGCAGATCGAAACTTTAAGCGAGAGTCCTAGTGAACACGGCGGCTATCGCGAGGTGATCTGCCGCGTGATCGGCGCGGGCGTCTTCTCAAAACTCAAGTTCGAGTCGGGCACTCATCGCGTGCAGCGCGTACCCGCAACCGAGGCACAGGGACGCATCCACACTTCGGCCGTCACGGTCGCCATCCTGCCGGAGCTCGATGACGTTGAGTACGTCGAGATCAATCCAGCCGATCTACGCGTCGATACTTTTCGCGCCTCGGGCGCAGGCGGTCAACACGTCAACAAGACCGACTCTGCAATCCGAGTCACCCATTTGCCGACCGGTATGATAGTCGAGTGTCAGGACGAACGTTCGCAGCACAAGAACCGCAGCCGCGCCATGGCACTGCTCAGGGTGCGACTGAAAGCGCAGGAACAGGAGAAGCGGGACGCTGCTCAGGCTCGAAAGCGCAAACTACAAGTGGGCAGTGGCGATCGATCAGAGCGGATTCGAACCTACAATTTTCCGCAGGGTCGCGTTACCGACCACCGTATTAATCTCACGCTCTACCAGCTCGATTCAATCATAGATGGTCGACTGGAGGATCTCGTCGAGCCGTTATCTCAAGAACATCAGGCTGAGTTACTGGCTGAAGAGGGCGTTTGAGCGCGTCGGTTATGCAGATCAGCGTAGGCGGCCAAGCCGAAGGCAATGAAAAGCGGCTGAAATAGCGCGCTCATCAAACCAGTGACGAGGCTTCGTACCCAGGTTTCAACGCCCGACGTTGACGAGTGTAAAAACTCGGCGACCACCAAACCGACGAACGCACCCATTACGAAAAGACCCAGCAACGTCATGACGACGACGAGCAGATTGACGGCGAGCGGACGCCACGCGCCGCGAACGAGCCGCAGCGCTCCATCAAGCGCCTCGCGTGGACCCGCCGATTCGAAGACGACGAGCGCGAGCACCGGCCAGAGTGCGACCAACAAATAAATGCCGGGTATGATCAGAAATAAGAACCCAGTGGCAACGGCAATCAAGCCGAGTGCGAGCGTACCGAGCGCCGAGGGCAGTCGTACGAGAGCGATGCACAGATCCGAGGAAAGCACTGCGGGGGTTAATACCGAACGCTGCCGGAGCATTATAGCGATCCAGCACCATAGCGTGCCGAGCGCCGACCCTACTATCAGGCACCACCAAGTCAAATCTTTTGGGTCACCGAGAGACGACGACTGATTTTTGGAGAGCAGATAGACCGACGGTAATTGTCCGAGCAGCACCGCGAAAAGCGATAGCGGAAGACAGCCAATGAGCGAACGTCTGAACAACGTGAACCCTGCATCCAAAGACTCGCTAAGAGCGGCAGCCCGCGGCGGCAGGAGACGATCTGTCGGAAAGCGGCTGTTGTTCACGCACGCAATTTATCAGAGTGGGCGGCCGGTCGTGCCAAACTACGCCTATGACGCTCGGGCACCCAGCAACGCCTCCGCTCTCGGAACACCTCCCCTTGCGGCTCCGCGAGACCGTCGCGCTAGCCGCCTCGTCGCTGACCGTCGCACTTACACCTCCGCCCCACACTTCAACGGCTGACGTCACCCCCCTCGACGCCTTACGTGAGGCGGAGGCCCTAGTCCTTGGTTGCCTCGGTCTGCCACGAAGCACGCTGTACGCGGATCCGGATCGACTGCTATCGGCAACTGAGAAAAACAAACTTTGCCAGTGGCTTACAAGGCGCTGCGACGGGGAACCACTTGCCTACCTGACTGGCGAACGGGAGTTCTGGTCGCTTCCGCTCGAAGTTAGCTCTGCTGTATTCGTGCCGAGACCTGAAACGGAATTACTGGTCGAGCGCGCGCTCAGCGTGGGTGATCGTCTTGAGCGCACTGGTAACTCGCTGCCGACGGTGCTTGATCTGGGCACAGGCTCCGGCGCTATCGCCATCGCCATTGCTCACGAGCGCCCTAGCTGGCGGGTTTCAGCCATTGAGCAATCGACTGGCGCCCTCGCCGTTGCCCGACGTAATGCGTCGCGGTACGCTTCGACAAGCCTCGAATTGATGCAGGGTGATTGGTTCGAACCCGTATCCGATCGATATTTCGATATCGTGTTGTCTAATCCGCCCTACGTCTGCTCGAATGATCCTCTACTACGTGGGGACTCTCTGCGGTACGAGCCGCAGGAGGCACTTACGCCGGGGACTGACGCGCTACGCGATCTCGTTCATCTCATCGAGACCGCACCAACTCATCTTGAGCAGGGCGGCACGCTGCTGCTTGAGCACGGCGCATGGCAGGGCGAGGCCTTGCGCGTGAAACTTGTCGCGCGGGGTTTCACTTACGTAGTCTCCCACTTCGATCTGTCAGGACGAGAACGCGTAACCGAGGGTGTCTGGACGTAACGCACTCTGCGATCAAATTTTTAACCTAAAAAGGGAATCTATTCTTGCTTAAGTTCACGACCAACGCCAGCGATTTCACCGTCGAGCTACACGATAATGAGGCGCCAGAGTCGAGCGCTAACTTTCTGCGCTACGTCGATGACGGACATTACGACGGTACGATTTTCCATCGTGTGATCCCGGGTTTCATGATCCAGGGTGGCGGCTTTAACTCGGACATGGAACAGCGAGACACTCGACCGCCTATCCGTAACGAAGCGACTAATGGTCTCGGAAATCTCCGCGGCGCACTCGCCATTGCGCGCACCCACGACGTACACAGTGCCACCGCGCAGTTTTTCATTAATCTTGTCGATAACGATTTCCTGAATCACAAACCCGGCGATTACGGCTATGCCGTTTTTGGACGTGTAACCTCAGGAATGGACGTCATCGACGCTATCGCAGCAGTTCCGACAACCCGCCGCCGCGGACACAGTGGCGTACCGATCGATGAAGTCGTAATCATCTCCATCACTCGCGAGAGCGCTGCCTGAGTCTCGCCCGGGTCGGTCGTTGGTTATTGCGCGCCGCGATGATTGCGATCGGTGCCTCAGTCGTGCTCGTCGTTCTGCTGCGTTGGGTATCGCCGCCGACCTCGGCCTTCATGATCGCAACGCGTGCTGCTGCGCTCGCCGACGGTAACTTTCGTTACTCCAACACCTACAATTGGGAGCCACTTGAGCGTATCTCACCTCACGCCGCCATGGCGGTGATCGCCGCTGAGGATCAGCAGTTTCCTTTCCATACCGGCTTCGATTTCGAGTCGATCCGCAAAGCCGTCCAACACAATGCCAAGAGCAAACGCAAGCGCGGTGCCAGCACTATCTCTCAGCAAGTCGCAAAGAATCTTTTTCTTTGGTCGGGGCGTAGCTGGATGCGTAAGGGTCTCGAGGTTTACTTCACTGTACTCATCGAGGCGGTCTGGCCTAAGGAGCGCATCCTTGAGGTGCATCTTAACGTCGCCGAGTTCGGTCCCGGTACCTACGGCGTGCAAGCGGCCGCTCAAAGATTTTTCGGAAAGAATGCTGCGCGCCTCACGCGCCGCGAAGCGGCAACGCTTGCTGCGGTACTCCCAAATCCGAAGCGGTTCCGCGCAGATCGGCCGTCGAACTACATTCAGAAGCGGCGCGATAGCATCATGGGACAGATGCGGGCACTCGGTGGTCCGTCGTTTCTCAGGCAGTTGGACGACGACGATCCCACCGCGACGCGCAGCCGCTGAGGGCCTTTCGTCCTATCCGCCCTCTCAACCTCGGTCGTAACCGAGGTTCGGTGCGAGCCAGCGCTCGACTTGATCCACGGTCTGCCCTTTACGGCGCGCGTAATCCTCGACTTGATCGCGATCAATCTTACCGATCGCGAAATAAAGGGACTCCGGATGCGCGATATACCAACCGCTCACGGCAGCCGTTGGATACATTGCAAAACTCTCGGTAAGCCGGATACCAGCGTTGCTCTCCACGTCGAGCAGCTGCCAAAGCTTTGCTTTCTCCGTGTGATCGGGACAGGCTGGATATCCCGGCGCGGGACGGATACCGCGATATTCCTCACGAATCAATTGTTCGTTCGTCAACTGTTCTACGGAGTCGTAAGCCCAAAGCTCACGACGTGAGCGCTCGTGGAAGTGCTCGGCTGCCGCCTCGGCAAAACGATCGGCCAGCACCTTAAGCATGATACTCGAGTAATCATCGTGTGCAGCCTCGAAGCGCGCAACGTGCTCCTCGATGCCTATGCCCGTCGTGACGGCAAAGCCACCGATGTAGTCGCGTATGCCGCTATCGCGAGGCGCCACGTAGTCGGATAGGCATTCATGCGGCTGTCCTACGGGCTTACCTTTCTGCTGACGAAGATGATTCAGCGTCATCAGCACCTCGCGACGATCCTCGCCCGTGTACACCTCGATGTCATCGCCGACGGAGTTCGCCGGGAAGAACCCGAGCACCGCACGAACCGATAGCCACTTACCCGCGATGATCTGCTTCAACATGCGACGCGCATCGGCATAGAGATTGCTCGAGGCCTCACCGACGATAGGGTCGTTGAGGATGTCCGGAAACTTACCCGCAAATTCCCAAGCATTGAAAAACGGCATCCAATCGATGTAGTCGAGCAGATCGGTGAGTGGGTAATCCTCGAACACTTGTACGCCAGGACGCAGCGGAGCGACCGGCCGATAAGCCTGCCAATCGATGCGCCGCCGATTCGCACGTGCTGCAGAGAGATTGGCCTCTGGTAGCTTAACTGTCTTGCCGGCGTGCTGCTCGCGTCTACGCTCGTGCTCTTCGGCTACCTTGGCAGCAAAAGAGGATTTCGAGGACGGCGTGACCAAAGATTGGCAGACGCCAACCGCACGCGAGGCGTCTTTCACATAGACGACGGGCTCGCGATATTGAGGCGCAATCTTCACCGAAGTGTGTGCAGGCGAAGTCGTTGCTCCGCCGATCAGCAACGGCACCGAAAATCCCTGCCGCTGCATCTCACGTGCGACGTGCACCATCTCGTCAAGAGACGGCGTGATCAACCCTGAGAGGCCGATTAGTGCCGCGTTCTCGCGGCGCGCCACATCGAGGATACGCTCGGCCGGTACCATGACGCCAAGGTCGATGACTTCAAAGTTGTTGCATTGTAGGACCACGCCGACGATATTCTTACCGATATCATGAACATCACCCTTCACAGTCGCGAGCACGACCTTGCCGTTACTGCGCGCTGCGCCAGACTTCTCGCGCTCGATGTACGGCACAAGATGTGAGACCGCCTTCTTCATCACTCGGGCGCTCTTAACGACCTGAGGTAGGAACATCTTGCCGGCACCGAACAAGTCGCCGACCACATTCATACCGTCCATCAGCGGCCCTTCAATGACCTTAATCGGGTGCTCGGTCGCGAGACGTGCGGTCTCCGTATCTTCAACAATGAATTCATCGAGACCCTTCACAAGCGCGTACTCAAGGCGTTTGGTGACCGGCAGCGTCCGCCACTCTAGATCGACCTCACGCTTCGTACCCCCTTCGCCCCTGAAGCGACCTGCGATCCCAAGCAGACGCTCGGTAGCATCGGCGCGTCGGTTAAGGATTACATCCTCGACCGACTCGCGGAGATCCGCAGGGATATCCTCGTAGATCGCAAGCTGTCCCGCATTCACGATGCCCATGTCCATCCCGGCGCGGATGGCGTGGTAAAGGAATACGCTGTGCATCGCCTCGCGAACCGGATCGTTGCCACGGAAGGAGAACGAGACGTTACTCACGCCACCACTTACTAGAGCGTGCGGCAGCTTCTGCTTAAGAATGCGCGTCGCCTCGATAAAATCCATACCGTAGATGGCGTGCTCCTCAATGCCCGTCGCCACGGTGAATATGTTCGGGTCAAAGATAATGTCCTCAGGCGGAAAGCCGATCTTTCGCGTCAGTACGTCATAGGAGCGCTCGCAGATCGCAACCTTGCGCTCGACGCTGTCGGCCTGGCCTTTCTCATCGAACGCCATGACGACGACCGCGGCACCATAGGCGCGCACCTTTCTCGCCTGCGCGATGAAGGCCTCCTCTCCTTCCTTTAGGCTGATTGAGTTAACGATCGCCTTACCCTGTACGCACTTGAGGCCCGCCTCGATGACCGACCACTTGGACGAGTCGATCATCACCGGCACGCGCGCGATGTCGGGCTCCGAAGCCGCGAGATTCAAGAATCGAACCATCGCCGCCTCGGAATCGAGCATGCCCTCGTCCATGTTGACATCGATAATCTGCGCGCCGGCAACGACTTGTTGGCGAGCGACGTCGACGGCAGCACCGTAATCGCCTGCCTCGATGAGCTTGCGGAACTTCGCCGAACCCGTGACGTTGGTGCGCTCCCCAACGTTTACGAAAAGCGTCTCGGTGCTGATATTGAGCGGCTCAAGACCCGACAATCGACATTTCACCTCCGCTTTCGCACGCTGGCGCGGCTTCACGCCCTTCACTACTTCGGCGATTAGTCGGATGTGGTCGGGAGTCGTACCGCAACAGCCGCCGACGATGTTGAGCAGGCCCGATTGGGCGAATTCCGAGAGTAAAGCCGCCGTCTGCTCGGGCGTCTCGTCGTATTCACCGAAGGCGTTGGGCAGACCCGCATTTGGATACGCGCTGACGTACCGGTCAGAGATCCTAGAGAGCTCCGCGATGTACGGCCGCATCTCGCTCGCTCCGAGCGCACAATTGAGCCCGATAGCGAAAAGCTCGCCGTGACGCACAGAGTTCCAAAACGCCTCGGTGGTTTGACCTGAAAGCGTTCGGCCCGATGCGTCGGTGATCGTACCCGATACCATTACGGGCAGGTCAATGCCAAGTTCATGCTGCACCTGACGCACGGCAAAGAGCGCAGCCTTGGCATTTAGGGTGTCGAAGATCGTCTCGATTAGGAGAATATCGACCCCACCTTGCACAAGCGAACGTGCGGCCTCGACGTAGGCGAGAACGAGCTGGTCGAAGTTGACGTTACGCATCCCGGGATCGTTGACGTCCGGCGAGATCGACGCAGTACGGTTCATCGGACCGAGCGTGCCTGCGACGAAGCGCGTTGTTTTAGTCCTGGCAGCCACGTCATCGGCGACATCGCGTGCGATGCGGGCGGCGCGGAAGTTGAGCTCGGGGATGAGCGCTTCCATGCCGTAGTCGGCCTGGGAGACCGTCGTCGAATTGAATGTATTGGTCTCGATAATGTCCGCGCCCGCCTCAAGGTACGCACGATGGATATCAGAAATGATGTCCGGACGAACGAGCGTCAGCAAATCGTTGTTACCCTGGACATCGCAGCCGTACCCGCGAAAACGCTCGCCACGGTAACCAGCCTCGTCGAGCTTGTACCGCTGGATCATCGTACCCATCGCACCGTCGATCACCAGGATGCGTTCCTCGATGAGCTCGCGCAGGCGGCGGATCCGCCTCTCGCGCGCCTTCACATCAACCGATACGATTAAATACGGCGCAGCCTTGGCACTCACCGAACGCTTATCAAGCGCCCGTATAGAATCGGTGTACGGCAGACCCGGCAAGTGTATCGGGCAGCATCTCATACCTCTGCTCCAGCGTGCTGCGGTCGCAGGCCGAGTGCGTGACAGATCGCGTAAGTGAGCTCAGCGCGATTAAGCGTATAAAAATGAAATTCATTGACGCCGTGACTGCGCAGCTGAGACACCTGCTCAATGGCGACGTTGGCCGCGATCAATCGTCTAGTGTCGGGATCGTCGTTAAGACCCGAGAATCGCTCAGCGAGCCAGTTCGGAATCTTCGCGCCGCAGCGGGCGGCGAACCGCGTCACCTGCGGAAAGCGGGTGATTGGCAGGATGCCCGGAACGATGCTGATGCTGATTCCAGCGGCAACACAACGATCGCGAAAGCGCAGATAGTCGTCTGTATCAAAGAAAAACTGCGTGATCGCCCGAGTGGCTCCGGCTTCGACCTTACGCCGAAAATTCTTAAAATCTGCCTCAGGCGAACTCGCCTCTGGATGGGTCTCCGGGTAGGCCGCAATCGATATATCGAAGTCAGCGACGGATCGTAATCCGGCGACAAGATCTGCGCCGTAAGCGAATCCGTCGGGGTGTGGTTCGTACTTCGTGACGCCCTGCGGCGCATCGCCACGCAAAGCTACGAGATGACGAATACCCTCAGCCCAATATCTACGGGCGATGTCGAGTACCTCGCCGCGCAGCGCGCCAACGCAGGTGAGATGTGGCGCGCTCGTGAGAGCAGTCTCGGATTGAATCCGCTTTACGAGTCCATGCGTGCGATCGCGGGTCGATCCATCAGCACCGTAGGTCACGGAGACGAAACGTGGCGCAAGCGGCGCAAGGCGCTGCACCGACTGCCATAGCGTTGCTTCCATCTCCGCGTCGGCCGGCGGGAAGAATTCGAAGGAGACCCGGATCGGTTCAGCAGACATTACAACTACCTCGAATCAATCCAGTGGGTTTAGCCGTGAACAGACGCCGGCTGCAACGACGCCGCAGGCTCGCTCGACCGAGCCCCGAGCACACAACCGCGGGCGACGAGCACGTGATGACCCTCGGCTTCAACGGGCGCGATGGATAAACAGTCGATACCGCACTCGGCGAGCAGCGAGCGTAAATGCAGCGGTGGCGAAACCTGTCCTTCGAGCAGGTCGTACGAAATTACGCACCAGAGTACGCCTGAATCACTGAGGTGAGCGCGCGCGCGCTGCAAAAGGACTGGAAGTTGATCAAGTTCGCGGACTTCGCCTTGCGTCGGTGCTTCGAGACAAACATCAAACATCCCGCCGGCACGCAGTTCGCCGCTCGTCAAAACCTCGGCTTGAAACCCCTCGGCCCCGAGCCAGGACTGCAAAACATTTTTTTCGGGTTTAGACGTCGCGCGAAGGGTAACGCGATGTGCGCCGCGCTGATCATCCTTCAGTAACGCCTCAAGAACCTCGCGATGCTGACTGCGCACGAGCACGCTCGCTCCAGCTATATCGCGACAAAACTCGCCTCCAAGAGCGCCTCGTAGACTGCGTCCAAGGCGACTAGTGACTACCCAATCGGCCGCTGAGCCACGCAGGCTCCCGCGAGCACCGGCCTCGATGGCATGAAGACGAGCCCTCGCCTCACGCAGTGGTGCGTCGTCTACGGCAAGTCGAGACAACAGCAAGCCAAGAAGGTCCGCCGAGAAATCGAACCCCGAAACCGGCTGGTATTCGACGCGCTGCCCTCGTCGAACGCGACGCAGCAGCCCCGCCTCGGCGAGCTGCTTCAAATGACGAGAGACGTTCGGCTCGCTGTCGGAGGTGGCCGCTGCGAGTTCCGAAACGCTGGTCAGTCGATCTGCGCAGAGCCGAAGCAGCCGCAGTCGCGCCACGTCTGCGACGGCACGCAAAATCCGCGACATTATTTCGGCGTTCACTGGAATTTCAGGATTTCGCAATCCGGAAACATTATACCCCGTAGACTGCCAGAAGTAAAAACGTTACATTTGAAACTGTTTCAAATGTAATTAAAGGATTCATCAATGGCTGAGGACGTGAGGGAGCCCCGCGCCAATCCTATGGGGCTCGACGGCTTCGAATTCGTCGAGTTCGCCTCCCCAAACTCCGCCTTGCTGGAACCGGTGTTCAAGCAGCTTGGGTTCGAGGCGGTGGCGCATCACCGCTCGAAAGATGTGACGCTTTACCGACAAGGCGGCATCAACTTTATCGTCAACCGCGAGAAGCGCAGCCAAGCCGGCTATTTCGCCAATGAGCACGGTCCCGGCGCCTGCGGTATCGCGTTCCGCGTCCGTAATGCGCAGAAGGCCTACGCCCGAGCGCTAGAGCTCGGTGCCCAACCTGTCGATCTGCCGACCGGACCTATGGAGCTCCGTCTCCCCGCCATTCGGGCCATCGGCGGCGCGGCGCTCTACCTCATCGATCGCTACGTCGACGGTGCGAGCATTTACGATACCGACTTCGAATGGTTGCCGAACGTCGGGCGCCGTCCCGCCGGCGTCGGCCTGCAACTCATCGATCACCTGACGCATAACGTTTATCACGGTCGTATGGCGCACTGGGCTACGTTCTACGAGCGAACGTTCAATTTCCGCGAAATCCGTCACTTCGACATCCACGGGCAGCACACGGGACTGCGGTCGCGCGCCTTGACGGCGCCCGACGATAAGATTCGCATTCCGCTCAATGAAGAGGGCGGTCAGGGTGGTGGACAGATCGAGGAGTACCTGCTCCGCTTTAATGGCGAGGGCGTTCAGCACATCGCTCTGTCGACGACGGACTTATGCGCCACGGTCGATGACTTGCGGAAGCGCGGTGTCCCGCTCATGCCCGCACCGTCCGAGACCTACTACGAAATGCTGGACGGTCGGCTGCCCGGCCACGACGAGCCCACGGCAGCGCTACAGCAACGCGGTATCCTGCTCGATGGTACGACGAGCGGCGAACGTAAGCTCCTACTGCAGATTTTTTCGGAGTGCCTCATCGGGCCCATGTTCTTCGAGTTCATTCAACGCAAGGGCGACGAGGGCTTCGGCGAAGGTAATTTCAAAGCGCTGTTCGAATCGCTCGAGCGTGATCAGATGCGACGTGGGGCACTCAAGAGATGAGTCTCGTAAAAAAAATTCATCATGTGGCTTATCGCTGTCGCGACGCCAAAGAAACCGTGGAGTTTTATCGCGACGTGCTCGGTATGGCTCTCACAACGGCCTTTTCGGAAGACCGCGTGCCCTCTACCCATGAGCTCGATCCGTACATGCACGTGTTCCTCGATGCCGGGATGGGTAATGTACTGGCGTTTTTCGAGCTACCGACCCGCGATCCGATGGGACGCGATCCGAATACGCCGACGTGGGTGCAGCACATCGCCTTCGAGGTAGCCGATCTCGGCGCACTCGCGAGCACCCGCCAAAAACTTATCGAGCGTGGTATCGAGGTCGTCGGACCCACCGACCACGGTCTCTTCAAATCGATTTATTTCTTTGATCCGAACGGTCACCGACTCGAACTCACGGTGAATACGGGCACGCCCGAGCAGGAGCGCTTGGCCCGCGAGGTTGCTTCGGCGATGCTCGAAGAATGGAGTCGGACCAAGCGTGCTCCACGTCATGCTGCATGGCTGCACGCCGCTGAATTCGCAGACGGAACATCGGTATGAAGCTCGCTACGTTGCGCACCGAGGATTCGCGTCGCCGAGACGGTCGTCTCATCGTCGTCTCCAAGGATCTCTCGCGAATGTTGTCGGCAGACAGCATTACACCGTCCTTGCAGACCGCCCTCGATGACTGGTCGAGTCTCGAGGCGCCGCTGCGGGAGCTTTCGGCCAAAGTCGAATCGGGCGAAGGCCAACCGTTTGATCCTCAGGCTTGCCTATCGCCACTGCCAAGGGCCTTCCAGTGGGCAGACGGTTCGGCGTACGTAAATCACGTCGAACTCGTTCGCAAGGCGCGTAATGCGCCGATGCCGGCCTCTTTCTGGACTGATCCGCTCATATATCAAGGCGGCTCTGACACCTTCCTCGCACCCACCGGCACGATTCCCCTTGTCGACGCTTCGTGGGGCCTTGATTTTGAGGCTGAAGTGGCCGTAGTGACCGACGACGTCTCACTCGGTGCGACGGTCGCCGAGGCAGCCACTCGAATCAGACTCTTGATGCTCGTGAACGATGTTTCACTTCGTAACCTCATTCCCAATGAACTTGCCAAAGGATTCGGATTCTTCCAGTCGAAGCCTTCGAGCGCCCTTTCGCCGGTAGCGGTTACTCCCGATGAACTCGGCACGTATTGGGACGGCGGTCGTCTGCATCGCCCACTCGTAGTGGTCTACAACGGCAAACCCTTCGGGCGCGTGAACGCCGGTATCGATATGACCTTCGATTTCCCGACGCTCATTGCGCACGCAGCTAAAACCCGTGCGCTTATCGCTGGAACGATCATCGGCTCGGGTACGGTATCCAATCGAGGAGCGGACGGCGGACCGGGTCGACCGGTAACGGATGGTGGCGTGGGTTTCTCGTGCATCGCCGAGCAGCGTACCGTTGAAACACTCACGCAAGGCAAACCCCGCACACCGTTCATGAATTCTGGCGATCGTGTTCACATCGAGATGTACGGCGATGATGGTCGTTCGATTTTCGGTGCGCTCGATCAGAAAGTCGCCTAGTCGCAAACTTGACAGCGATTCGCCTCTCATGAGGGATACGCCGCATCTGCAACTCGATCGCTTCCTGCCCTACCGTTTGTCGGTGCTAAGCAATCTCGTAAGCTCCGCCATCGCTGGAAGCTACTCCTCTCGTTTCGGCATCAGCATCCCGGAGTGGCGCGTCATGGCCGTGCTCGCTATGCAGCCGGAGCTCTCCGCTGCCCAAGTTGCCAAGCGCACAGCAATGGACAAGGTCGCCGTCAGCCGCGCCGTCTCGAGTCTGCTCGACAAAGGTCGTATCGAGCGTAACGTGTCCCCGGGCGACCGACGACGATCGATTCTCAAACTTTCCGCAGAGGGAATAAGTATTTATCGCGAGGTTGTGCCCCTTGCCTTGCATCACGAACAATCCTTAATCAAAGTACTCAATGCTGCCGACCGCGAGGCACTCGAACGCATTCTCGATATCCTGCTTGGGCGTGCACGAACGCTTGGCGATCACTCTTAAACGATTCATCGAGGCCCGAAATATTATGCTTAGTCGACTTCCGCGACGAAGAATCACCCTCATCAATCAGATCGCGCGTGCGGCGCGTAGTTTGAGAGGAGCACCACCTGCAGCTTTGCTGCGCGATTATTTTAGGGGCGTGGGCGAGGAGGAGCTCGCGAGCCGTCATCCGCGCACGCTCGCCTTTCTCGCCCAGCGCCACTACGAACTCGCTCGTCGCCGCCGACCAGGCGAAACGCTTGTACGCGTCTTTTCACCCGCCTCGGATGACCCAATAGGTGATCGATTTAATTATACGCTTGTCGTTACCGATGACCGCCCTTTTCTCGTCGATTCCATCAGCCTCGCCTTTGCGACAGCCAGTGTCGGCGTCCACATGCTGATCCATCCAGTGCTGCAAGCGACGCGTCGACGCGATGGCGTGCTGCAGACTGCATCCCTAGCGATGGACACAAATGCGACTGGCCGTGAATCATGGCAGCTCTATGAAATCGACCACCAGTTTGGTGATGCTCGACGCGAACGAATCGCCGCCTCGCTGCGCGCTACGCTCGACGATGTACGTATCGCCGTAGAGGACTGGCGCGCCATGCGCGCTAAGGTGCTCGGTGTGTTGGTCGCGATGCAGTCATCGGTAACCAAAGCGAGGTATGAAAAACGTATCAGTCGAGTGGCTCGAACGGAAGCGGTTGAATTGTTGCGATGGGTTGAGGGAGCGCACTTCGTGTTCCTCGGGTACCGCTATCACGCATTTCGTCGTGGACGCACTACTGACCGGCTGCTGTCGGTAGCCCGGAGCGGGCTCGGATTGTTGCGTTCGGAGCGTATCCGTGCAGGGCAAACGGAGGCACTTCATGGCGCGGCACGCAAAGCGTTCCGTAATTCGGAACTACTCCTTATCACCAAGTCGCCGATGAGCTCGACCGTGCACCGTGCCGGTCATCTTGATCAGATCATCGTTAAAGATATTGATCCATGGGGTCAGGTACGCGGCAAACATTGTTTTGTGGGCCTTTGGACTTCAACGGCCTACTTCGCCTCGCCGAGGGAGATTCCCGTGGTGCGCCACAAAGTGGAACGGGTTATAGATACACTCGGCCTAGATCCACAGAGCCACGACGGTAAAGCCGTGCTCGCTGTGCTCGAAACTTGGCCTCGCGATGAACTTTTCCAGTCGCCGGTGTCAGTATTAGTCAGCTTCGTCCGAAGCGTCGTCAATCTGTATGAGCGTCGCACTACGCGTCTCATGATGCGCCATGATGCACCGGGTCGATTCTGGTCGTGCATGGTGTTCGTACCACGCGATCAATACACCACCGAAGTGCGTCGGCGTATCGAACGCCTTCTGCTGGAACGCTGCAGTGGCAGTAGTCTTGAGTCACAGTTGCAAATCGTTCTTTCAAACCACGCACGCCTTCACATCACGGTACGTGGCGACGAACTCCCGAACCGCCTAAACGCAGCGGAGATTGAAAAAGTCATTGCCGCTGTTGTCGCTACCTGGTCGGACAACCTCCGCACAGCGTTGCTCGATTCGATGCCTTCAGCCCGTGCCTTGGAGCTGCTTGAACGTCATGGCGCTCGCTTTCCGCTCGCTTACCAAAGTGAAGTCACGCCAACAGATGCAATGGTAGATCTCGAGGCGCTCGAGGCGCTCATCGCAACGCCCGATCTGCCACACTTACGACTGCATCGGCCTGTGCATTCGCCAAAGAATATTATTCACCTACGGGTCGCAAAGTATGCCGAGGCGTTGCCGATCGCCGAGCTCGTGCCATTGCTCGAAAACTTTGGTCTGCGCATGTTGGTGGAACGACCGTGGACACTCGCCGGTATCGGCGGCGGACCTATCGTTTCGTTGCAAGACTTTTCCCTCGAACTGCGTAACGGGGCAACACTGGACGTCGCGTGTGACGGGGACCGGCTGCTTATGGCGCTGCGAGTCGTTCGCCAAGGCGAACTCGAAAACGACGGTTTCAATAGACTGATCCTGCTCGCACGCCTCGGGGCATACGAGGTCAACGTTTTACGAGCCTGCTGTCGCTACCTGCTTCAGACGGGTATTCCGTTCAGTCAGAGCTACATGGAGCGTACGCTCGTAGCCCATGCCGATCTCGCAACGGATCTGCATACTCTCTTCGAGCAGCGATTGTCGCTCGATTGCACGCGTAACCATGGCGACAAGCGTCTACTTGCGCAAATCGATCAACGTCTCGCGGCAATTGCGAGCGCCGATGAGGATCGCATCCTGCGCGCCTTCCTCGCGGTTATCGAAGCGATCGACCGTACTAATCACTACAAGCGCAACCTCGATGGCTCGCGTCGCTCGACGCTCGCCTTCAAAATCAATCCGCACGCGATCCCAAATCTTCCCCTTCCGCGGCCCCTTCACGAAATCTATGTGTTTGGACCGCAAGTCGAAGGCGTGCATCTGCGAATGGGCAATGTCGCTCGTGGCGGTATCCGTTGGTCAGACCGACGCGAAGATTTCCGCATCGAGGTGCTCGGCCTCATGAAAGCGCAGAACGTCAAGAATACGCTGATCGTTCCTGTGGGTGCGAAAGGCGGATTCGTAGCGCGCCGCTTACCCATCGGTGGCACCCGCGAAGCTGTTCAAGCAGAGGGCGTCGCGGCGTATCGTGCTTTTATCCACGCTCTGCTGGATGTCACCGATAACCTCGCAGGCTCAAAAGTCGTTGCGCCGAGCGGCGTACGGCGGCGCGATGAGGACGATCCCTACCTTGTCGTCGCTGCCGACAAAGGCACAGCCACCTTCTCGGACACGGCGAACGCCATCGCGGTTGAGCGCGGCTTCTGGCTCGGTGATGGCTTCGCTTCTGGCGGCTCGGCGGGTTACGACCATAAAAAAATGGGGATAACGGCACGAGGCGCGTGGGAATGTGTGAAGCGGCACTTCCGTGAAAACGGCATAGATGTTCAGTCGCAACCTTTCACGGTGGCAGGTATCGGCGACATGTCGGGTGACGTATTTGGCAACGGCATGCTGCTGTCACCCAAGATAAAGCTCGTTGCCGCTTTCAACCACGCACACATTTTCATTGATCCGGATCCGGATCCTTCGAAATCCTACGTCGAACGCACACGGCTCTTTGCTATGGCCCGCTCGAACTGGAGTGACTACAACAACAAACTCATATCTAGGGGTGGCGCCGTCTATGAGCGCACCGCGAAATCTCTTCGAGTGTCCGCCGAGACTCACGCTCTACTCGACCTAAGCTCCGACACCCTGACGCCGGTCGAGCTCATTAAAGCCATCCTGCGCATGCGAGTCGATCTATTGTGGAACGGTGGTATTGGTACCTACGTTAAATCCTCGCTCGAGCCACAATCGGCGGCGGGTGATCGCGGTAATGACGCTGTGCGCGTCGACGGTCGCGAGCTTCGCGCACGAGTCGTGGGTGAAGGTGGCAACCTCGGATTCACGCAGCGTGGACGGGTTGAGTACGCCTTGTCGGGCGGACGAATCAATACGGACTTTATCGATAACTCAGCTGGCGTGAATACCTCTGATGTCGAGGTTAACCTCAAGATTCTAACGAGCGGTATCGAGGCGCGTGGAAGCCTGCGGCGTAAGGACCGTGATCGTCTGCTCGTGGGCCTCACGGACGAGGTGGCTGCGCTCGTATTGCGTAACAACTACCTGCAGAGCCAGGCACTCTCGACGCTCGAGCTTCAGTCGGCCGAACGATTACCCGAGATGCGCGGCGTCATCCGCGAGCTTGAACGTAGCGGCGACCTCGATCGAGTGATAGAAAATCTACCCGACGAGGAAACACTCACAGCACGTCGCAAGCAAGGTATCGGACTCACCCGACCCGAGCTCGCCGTGGTGCTCGCCTACTCAAAGATTTCACTTAATCGGCAGCTAATTACTTCCGAGCTACCCGATGATCGTTATTTTGCTGCAGAACTCGCGCGCTATTTCCCTACAGCAGTACGGCGCAGATTCGAAAAGGACATCGATTTTCATAAGTTACGCCGTGAAATAATCACGACTGCGGTGACGAATAGCCTAGTCAACCGCATGGGGCCGAGTTTCGTTCTTCGAGCTTGCGCCGAGAGCAGTGCGGTGCCAGCCGATGTTGCACGCGCCTACAGCATCGCCAGAGAGATCCTCGGCATGCGCGAGGTCTGGGGTAAGCTCGAGGCGCTTGATAATCACGTACCGAGCCGAGTCCAATACGTGGCGTACTCGGACACAGCGAGACTTATACGGCACATCACACTTTGGTTACTGCGCCATCGTCGCAACTCGCTCAATGTCGACCAAGCTGTTCGCGAGCTTTGGTCGCCCATGCAAGCGCTACGCGCGGCAATCCCCGCGGCGCTTGCAGGCAGCCCAGCAGAACGGCATCGCGCAGCCGTGGTAGAGCTCGCCCAGGCGGGCCTGCCTACGCCGCTATGTGCCATCCTTGCGGAGCTACGAGTTCTCGACAACGCGCTCGACATCCTCGCGTGTGCAACAACCGTGCGTCGCGGCGTCGCCGAGACGGCGAAGGTATGGTTCGCCACTACCGCGGCACTCAAGCTCGACTGGCTGGAGGATAAAATTTCTGCGCTGACCGTGGAGTCCACTCTTCAGGCGACCGCCAGAATTGGCTTGCGCGAGGCCGGCCGAACGCTTGAGCGCAAGATAGTTGAACGGGTCATATTGGGAAGTGGTCTCGAACGCTGGAGTGCGAGCCGCAAACCAGCGCTCGCAGAGTGGGAGCGTGCGGTGACGGAGATTTCGGGCCTCGGTTCAGCCGATTTCGCGTCGCTCTCTGTCTGTCTCGATGCCCTGAGATCTCTCACCGACTGACCGTCGGCGGCGGCTACAGATCGATGTTAGTTCGACTAGGAGTCACTCGCCTGAGCGAGCTTCTGCTTAGACAGCTCCGCCTTCTGGTGCATGGGCGTTCGGACTGCAAGCCACGCGGCAAGCGCCACCCCAATGGAAATAGCGATTAACTCGATGGCGTATTTCTCGGGGTATTCCCAGAACTCCGTAAAGAGTCTCCAGCGTCCACCGAGTTCCACAGCATTCCAAGCGACGATTGCCGTTGGAATGCCGTAACGGATTGCCGAGGTCACCTTCCAAAACAACATCAGCCTCCGAAACAGATACACCGCCCAGATGATATTTAATCCAAAAACGATGTAGGCTGCCGGATGACGATCACCAAAAAAAGATTCATCGTAGAGAAAAAGCAAAAACAGATAAAAGAACCATATGACGTAGATGGTCTCAAGCGCCGTAATACCGGCAAAACTACGCTCGTGCGCAGGGTTTGGCTTCCCTGTCTTCATTCCGAGGTGACGCTGGAACCACACGAAGAAGTTGCACTTTGTTTCTTTGTTAAATAGAAAGTAGACGAGCGTCGCACCCATGACGCCGATCGATGACATCATGACGAGATATTCGCCCTTGGTCGCGATTGAGTCTGGGTTGTACTTGTCCATAAGATCAGGAACGTCGAGCACCTGCGCCGACCATACGAAAGCGAACTCGATCCAGCCGGTCCAAAGAAAAGTACCCGCCCAAAAGCCGTACCAGGTCGCCGCGACTTCGTTCGGATTTCGCATACCGAGCCACAGTAACACCGCTCCAAAAAAGCCGAGTGCTATAGCCGAATCGTAGACGTGTCCCGGACCCGGCCAAATATCCTCCATCATGATCATCACCGTATGGCCGAGAGCCTGAACGACGAAGACGATGATAAAAGCCATCAGCCCCGGCCATGGGGGCCGCGCCAGAAAACTCTTCATCCCGCCGGCTGCCGGTGGCAGCCCCTTTTCGAGACTTGCATTCATGATTTGACCACTCCACCGATTTGCCAAGGGTTGATCGAGTCTAGACCTCGTGCTTGCACTCGTGGGTCAACAGAACGTAAACGTGGGGTCATGTCCTCCTTGCTGCTCGGCGAAGACGATTGCGCCCTTGCCTCGATGCTGCGCGATAACCTCACCCCGCAGGGCTTCGAGGTCGCCTCCGTCCCAAACGCCGACGATGCGCTCGCGCGCGTTTAAATGCAATGCCCCGATCGCATCGCGCTCGACGTTGGCCTGCCTGATATCGACGGCACCGAGAAACTCAGTCGTCTGGGCGTGCCATACGCCGAACCGGTGATCATGCTAACGGCTCGAGGTGAGGACAGCGATCGAATCGCCGGTCTCCTAGCGGGCGCCGATGACTACCTGCCGAGCCCTTCAATCCTCTCGAATTGGCCGCTCGTATCCGGGCTATCGTTAAGCGTACCGCCGTGGCGACTTCTGCCACAGGGCCCCTGCCGCGAATACCACGATCAGTTTTGGCAATCTCGAGCTTCACATTCTCGGCGCTCTTGCCCAAGATTTCGACGCAATGGCCTCCCGAATCGAAGGCCTACTCGGCTCTCGTCAACAGCTCATGCGCGATATGTCTCACGAGCTACGCTCACCGTTTGTACGGCTGCGGGCTACGATCGCTCTCGCTCAGCGGAAGCATCCGCTAACACTGGCTGAGCACACGCACATTGTTAGGGAACTTGAGCGCATGAACCAAGCGATTGGCGATGTGCTTCGTTTAACGCGCCTCGAGTAGGAGCCTGTCAGCACCAAACATTTGCTGCAGCTTAATGAGCATCGCTACACCCTGGTCGCAGACGAGCACGACGAGGCTACTACTCGCGAGGTTCAACTCCTCTTGAAAGACGCTGAAAAACTCTACGTTGTCGCCGATCCAAAATTACTTAGTACGCAGCGGGCTCCACAAGTTATTATGGAACGGGATCCGCTGCGCGCCACCGTACTCCTCCATCCAAATCGATGCGCGTCTCGACAAATTGGGCGAAACGAAAATCGTCGTTACCATCGAAGATCGCAGTCCCTAGGTTCCCGTAGAGATGCGCGCGCAAATACAAATATATTTATCCTATACCCGACTACCAGCCGGTGCCGACGACGATCAGGGTTCGGGTCTCGGACTCACCATCGCACGGCGTGTCTTCGAGGCGCACTGGGGACGGGTTTCGGCAGAGCCGGCAGAGCCTCGCGGCCTCCGAATCCGCATCATTCTGCCCCCTGCATGCTAGCATTCGCGCCGCGTGAATAGCCCTCCCGCACAAGGAGTCCGTCGTGCCCGGTAAACTCATACTCATCCGACACGGTCAAAGTATTTGGAACGTCGAGAATCTGTTCTCAGGCTGGCACGATGTCGATCTGTCGCCGCAAGGGAGACTTGAAGCGGCTACCGCCGGCAAGGAACTGCTGCGCGAGGGAATCGCTGTCGATATTGCCTTCACCTCTCTGCTCAAACGAGCCATTCGCACGTTATGCATCATGCTCGACGAGATGGATCGCATGTGGATTCCGGTCGAGCGCAGCTGGCGACTCAACGAACGTCACTACGGCGCGCTGCAGGGATACAATAAAGCCGAAATGGTCGCCCGTCACGGTGAGGCGCAGGTCAAGATCTGGCGCCGCAGCTACGACACCCCGCCGCCGGCACTCGAGACCAGCGATCCGCGTCACCCGCGCTTCGACTTACGCTACGCAGGCATCGATCCTGCACTGCTGCCGGCCACCGAATCTTTAAAAGACACGCACGTGCGGGTTCAGCCTTTCTGGGAGTCGCGCATGGCGCCGGCACTGCGCGAAGGACGCAACGTGCTCGTCGCAGCGCACGGCAACAGCCTGCGCGCGATGGTCAAAATGTTAGACGGTATAAACGAGAGTGAAATCGTCGAGCTCAACATTCCGACAGGTGTACCGCTGCTCTACGATCTGGACGACGACCTAAAACCCAGGGACCGTCACTATCTAGGAAACGCCGAGGCCACCACGGCGGCTGTCGGGACCGTTCGTCGTCAAACCGAAAAACGCTGAGTCCCTGCGCTCAGCGGCGCGCGCTCGGCCAGTCACGTCCAAGCTTAATTGGGTCCTGCGGCCGGTTTTCCTGGACCTGGTGCCCAACCATCGTAACGACCCCCTACCTCATCGGCCAGCTGTCGAAGCCGCGCGGTAGCCTCGCGCACACCTTGTACATTGAGCGACATACTTTTTAGGGCATGCACGCTCCATGACTGATCGAGACTGTCGGGTAACTCCCGGATGTCAGTTTCGAAGCCTTCTGCGCGCAACCGTGCTGCGATGGTCTCGGCTTTATCCCGTGAGGGCACAGCGAGGAAGAAATCGATATCGACGGGCTTAAACGGATCAACACCGCTACGTCGCAGGCGCTCTATCATACGAGAATCCCAATCATCCGTGCGGGGTCGAGCGGCGTTCCGGGCATTGTAAACGATACGCCATACTGCAATCGCAGCACCAGCGACCAGAAAAACCACGAACCAGTCCATACGCCCCTCCGAGTCGGGCGACGCTCACGCAATGACGCGTGGCGCCGCATTTAATTACTCGTCTGGTGCAATAGTAACGCGCAGTCCGTCAAGCGCGTCCGTCATGTCGATCTGGCAAGACAAACGAGAACCGTCTTTGACGTACGCGAGTTCTTGCAGCAACTCGCGCTCATCGGCCATTGGAGCCGGAATTTTGCTCGCTAAGGTCGAGTTGACATAGACGTGGCAGGTTGCGCATGAGCACATGCCGCCGCAAATGGCTGCAACGCCGAAATCGAGCTCCCGAAGGGTTTCCATAATCCTGACACCGCTACGAGCAGGCACGTGGTGTTCGCGACCGTCGCGGTCGATGACTTTTAGAGTGGGCACTCATATAGTTTGCCCCGGTCCATCGCCCGACGCCACCCATGTCGCGGCGAGCGCATGCCAAAGCTCGTTTAGGAGTCTCCTCGCTCGCACCCGTAAATCAAAATCCTCAGGGGCAAGGCTCCACGCTCTAAGCTCAGTATGATCGAGCGCAAGACCGGCGAGGTCCTCATCGCCATGTCCGCAGTGCGCGTACTCCCAATCGAGAAGGCACAGCGATCCATCGGCGCGGACGAGAACGTTTTCGGGGATAAGGTCTCCATGGACAAGAACTTCCGCTCCATCAACCACTTTGGATAGTCCGTAAAGACAGACGTAGAGCTCCTCTCGATAGACTTCCGCGCAGTCGGGTGAGCGTCGTACGAGTCTTTCATGCAAATCGCAAAGTCGTGCTGAAAGATCAAGCGTTGGTAACGATGCGGTAACGATGGACCGCAAGCGCGTGATCAGGACCTGCATGGCTGCACGACGCTCAGGCCGCTTGATCCAGTCCCTCTCGAGCTGCAGGCCTTCGACGAAAGACATAAGCAAAAATCTCGATGCCCGGTTGTATTCGAGTACCGCAGGAGCGAGCCCGTGATAAGCCGCCAGACGTTGTGCAGCAACTTCCGACTGCGGATCGATTCCGAGCTCGCCGGCGATCTCGGGAGACGCCCACTCACGACGCACAAGCCCTCCTTGCGCATCTGGGAGCTTTAGGACTCGGTTGACGGCACTCACTGGCGGAGGTACTGGGCGAGCCATTTGCGCCAGCCAAAAATAGCGATGATGAAATAGACCGCATAAAGACCTGCCACCAAAGAAAGCCCCTGTATGCCGTAAAGAAAGATCGACGCCATATCGACGGCAAACCAGTAGAGCCAATTCTCGAGTACGCTACGCGCTGTCATCCAAGTAGCGAGCAGACTCACTCCCGTAACGGCCGCGTCAAGGCGCGGCCAACTGGCGCCTGTAGCCGCGGCAAACATTGGAGAGAAAACAAGCGAGGCCAGCGCAACGCTTGATACCGAGACCAGATGTGCTTGCCATGGCCAGCGGACGATCCGTGGACTAACCGACGTTTCTCCCAAACTCCATTGCTGGAACCCGTATACAGCCATGCCGACGTATACCGTCTGCAGAATAGACTGCAGCGGCAGCGCAGATTGTGCAGCGAGCCACGCTAATAAGGCCGACGAGATTCCTCCAAACACCCAGGCCCAGCGAATGCGTTGTACGGCGAGCAACGCATAGGCAACCCCCGCAGCTACCGCAATGTATTCGATCCAGCCGCTCACTCAGCGTACCTGCCAGACCGCCGAGACGCCGACGGCGCGCGGATCGGCTAGCTGAACGTAGAGTTTATCGGGGTAATCCGGCGGTTCATTACCAAAGAAAAATCCCCTCATGGCGTAGCGCGCATTTAAAGCATTACGCATCCAGGTATCGACTCGCCAGTGTCCCGCATCAAAACCCGCACGCACATTGACGATTGAATACGGTGCAGAACGCTGGTCGTGACTATCACTGAAGTAGAACGCTGCCACCCGTTGTGCGTCCAGTCGCGCGAACCAACCCGAGGGCTTACGGTAGTCGAGTGACATCGACACTTGAAAGCTTGGCGCATGCGCTTGGTCACGACCCGCAAGATCGTCACCCACGGCGATGTAATCCCGAAATACAGCGCGCAACCCGCCAACGGTCGCACCTATTGACCAAGCTTCCGACAGTCTTGCAAAGATCGAACCTTCCAGCCCGTAGTTGACACCGCGTGCTGCATTATCGGTGAGATAGATGAATGAAAGTGGATCACCTGGATCGAGCTGCGCAGACGTATTCACCTGCTGTGCGGTACGCCTCATGTAAAAGATCGCAAGGTCGTACCGAAGCCCGCGTATTGCATCGTCGAACTTGTAGCCAAGCTCGAGGCTGTGCAGGAACTCGGCGTCAAATTCCCGGCGATCGGTCGGTACAACTGAGCCGAGGTTGAAGCCCCCTGCCTTGTAGCCCCGCGCGAACGCCAGATAAGCCATGCGCTGTCGATCCGGACGGTATTCGATCGAGGCGTTACCACCCAGCATGCTTTCAGCCGGCGATAGATCGCTGCCATCGGTATCACGATAGCTTGCATCGCGTCGCTCAATACGCAAGCCGAAGTTCGTACGCCACGCGTCACTTAATGAATATCCCATACTGGCGTAACCCGCGAACGATCTCGCCTCGTAATGACTGACGAGCACTCGATACACCTCGCCTCCGTAGAGATCGAGTTGATCGTTATCCTCCGTCAAGCGCTGCGCATAAATCCCCGCCACAAGATCAACCGCCCTCGTCTTCCTAGACCAACGCAGATCCTGCGATAAGCTTTGCCGGTCCCGAAGAAACCGAGATGTAAAGTCGTAAGAAGGATCAGCCGCCCAATCACCGTCGAAAGAGTAGACAATGTCGGCGTCAACCACGGCGGTGAGATTTTTGAACTCGAAATCGCCGCCGTCATAATGCAGCACCATAGAGGCACCGCGCGAATGTTGGCTGTCGCGACCCGGATCATCCGAGCGCGTCCTTCGCGAATTGTCCGTTGAGAAAGCGTCGAAGCCGTTATCGAGATCTACCGCGAGCAGCGATAGATCCGCTTTCCATCGGGTGTTTAGTTCATGCCAACTACGAAAGCGTAGCGTTCGCTCATCGAGACCATTGGTATCGTCACGGTCCAGCGTCACGTTACGACGCGACCCATTACTGCGAAAACCTTGGGCGACCAATCGGAAAGCCGAATCTCCTCCCTCGGCGAACGGACCACCCACCACGAGTCCCACCGACGTTACACCAAGATTACCCGTACCAATCTCGACGCGAAGCGTCTCATCAGGGGTGGGTATACGCGTGCGTAGGTTGATGAGTCCTGCCAGCGCATTGGCGCCGAGTGAAGTGCTCTGAGGTCCGCGAAGCACTTCGGCCTGTTCGAGATCGACGAGCGTCGCCGGCATGCCTATCCCCGAGAAATCCATGCCATCAATCAAAAATCCCACCGACGGATTAGGCGCACCTTGCCACTGATCGTTCTCGCCGATCCCTCGCAGCTGGAAGTATCGCGGTCGGGATGTACCTGCAGCCCAGTTGAGGTTAGGGATGAGCGGGAGCACGTCTTGCAGGTGTTGTACGCCCGCCTCTCGGAGCGTGCTCGAGTCGATGACTGTCGCACTCGCTGCCACGTTCAGCGCCGTCTGCGGACGTAGCGTGGCCGTAATGACAACCTCTTCCAATTCGGTTTTCGCTTCGGTTTTCGCTGTGGCGCCAACCGTTGACACGGCCACGATTACAGAAAAAAACACTCGTAAATCAAACATCACCTGCTCCCTCCGCCGGTACTAACCGGATCAGGTTCAACGGGTTCACCGCAGACTGCGGCATCTCAGGCCCTTCCGGACCACCCCACGGTCTCCCACATTCTCTCTGGAAATCATGGGTTTGCAAGGGCAAGCTCGACGTCCCCCCGGAAACTAGTCTCAGGACGGTCTAGAGTCTGACCCTGAAGCAGGAGGTCGGACGTGAAGAAGCGGTTCAGCGAAGAGCAGATCGTCGGGATACTGCGTGAGGCGGAAGCTGGGG
>VGVG01000003.1 GCA_016874055.1 Gammaproteobacteria bacterium
TGACCTGAAGCGAAAACTCATGCGCTATATCCGCCACTACAACAAGGCCCCCAAAACCGTGAAATGGAAATACTTCGATCCAACACGGCGAATCGATCCTTCCAGATCAGTCGTTACAGTCCACTAGGCGACTGAATGACGCCTTTTGTCGGGTGGTAGATCGCTTAAGGGTAGAATGCCGGTTAAATGAAGATGCCAGATCATCAACCCTGGAACCCGACGAGCTGGCAGACCCGGCCTGTGCGGCAGCAGCCGGTCTACCGAGATCCGGTTGCACTCGCCGATGCCGTGGCCAAGCTCTCAAGCCTCCCGCCGATCGTTGTCTCATGGGAAATCGAGCGTTTGCGCGGGGAGCTGGCGGCAGCGCAGCGAGGTGAGCGTTTTTTGTTGCAGGGCGGCGACTGCGCCGAAAGTTTCGACGACTGCGAGTCGAGCACCATCACCAAGCGCCTCAAGATTCTATTGCAGATGAGTCTTGTACTCACGCACGGCCTAAAGAAGCCCGTCATTCGCGTCGGTCGCATGGGTGGCCAATATGCTAAGCCGCGCTCAACCGACACCGAGACACGTGACGGCGTAACTTTACCGTCGTATCGGGGCGACATCGTTAACCACGCCGAGTTCACGCCCGAGGCGCGAGAGCCCGATCCACAACTGTTGCTTCGGGGCTACGAGCGGGCTGCGCTCACCATCAATTTCGTGCGCGCCCTCATCGATGGCGGTTTCGCGGATCTGCACCATCCGGAGTATTGGGATCTAGGTTTTGTCGGGTGCTCGCCGTTCAAGGCGCAGTACGCGCGTATCGTCGCCTCGGTCGCCGACGGCCTAGAGTTCTTCGAGAGTATCAGCGCCAAAGAGGTACATCAGGCGCTGCGCGCGGAGTTCTACGCGAGCCACGAGGCGCTTATCTTGCATTACGAACAAGCGCAAACTCGTTTTATCCCGCGGCAGAGTCGCTGGTACAACTTGTCGACCCATATGCCTTGGATCGGCATGCGTACCACCCAGATCGACGGAGCGCACGTCGAGTATTGCCGCGGGATCTCGAATCCGGTGGGCGTGAAAATCGGTTCAGGGATGGACGCGAGCTGGTTACAGCGTCTCGTGACGACGCTCAATCCTCAAAATATTCCAGGTAAGCTGGTGTTTATCCATCGTTACGGGGCTGATGATATCGAGAGCGGTTTGCCGAAGGCCATACAGGCCGTAAAGGCTACCGGACACTCGGTCCTCTGGATTTGCGACCCGATGCACGGCAATACCGAAACCAGTCAGAGCGGACTCAAAACCAGACGGTTCGATAACATCCTGCGGGAGCTCGAGCTCGCAGGATTGATTCATCAGTCGCTGGGCTCGAATCTCGGTGGCGTGCACGTGGAGCTGACGGGTGAGGACGTCACCGAGTGTACGGGTGGCGCGCGGGGACTCACGGATGTTGATCTGCAGCGCGCGTATAAATCGACTGTTGATCCCCGACTGAACTACGAACAGGCGCTGGAGCTATCGCTCATGATCGCTGAGCGCAATCGAGCGCCGCGCCGCGGCGAGTAGCGTCGGCGGCAGAACTACGCGGTCTAACTAACTAACGCCGCACGGCGTGGTGCGGGGACAGGATCGACTTCGCGGACAGATGATGCTCGCGGGGGCCTCGAGTGAGCGCGCCACCCAAGCAATGTTGAGCACATGGCTAGCCGTACGGATGGCCTCCGCGGTTTCCTTGGGAAGTCGAGCGACACCGCCGCCATGCCCGCATTGCTGATCGATTAGGTCGATCAGTAGATGCGAATCGAAGCCTTGTGCATTGAGAGCGGGTGCGAGGTCTATGCCCACCGAGAGCACGTGCGAGACGTCCGCAGCATCTCGCGTTCGCAGAGAGTGGCAGCAATAAAGCCGGGGATTTCCGCGGTCACGCATGATCGAGATCTGTGAGACGGGTGCGACTTCAAGACTCTTGGAGGCTTGCTCGTCGCAGCGGCCATTCACAGGAAATTCTCGGGTAAGCTGCTTGCCTACAACTGCTCTCCCTCGTTTAACTGGAAGAAGAATCTAAATGACGCGACGATCGCAAATTTCCAGCTTGAGCTCGGTGCCATGGGCTACAAGTTCCAGTTCATTACATTGGCCGGTTTCCACGTGCTCAATTATTCGATGTTCACGCTCGCCAAGGGCTACCGCGAATCGCAAATGACCGCGTACGTCGCGCTGCAACAGGCCGAGTTCGGTTCCGAGAAGGACGGCTACACCGCGACCAAGCATCAGCGCGAAGTGGGTGCCAGCTATTTCGACGATGCGACCGAGACAGTCACGACCGGACAGTCCTCCGTTAACGCGATGAAGGGCTCGACGGAGGAGGAGCAGTTCGCCGCCGGTTGACGCGGTTCGGGTACAATCCGCGACCTGCATCTGAGGGTCGCGGATGTCCTCCACTCTTTTTGATCCGGCCTGTCGGCGCTGCCCGAGGCTCGCGGACTTTCGCGAGGAATCGGGGCGGCGTTACCCCGGCTACCATGCGGCTCCCGTTCCTGCTTTCGGCGACGACGAACCAGAGTGGTTGATCGTCGGTTTGGCTCCCGGAATGCACGGCGCTAACCGAACCGGTCGTCCGTTCACCGGCGATCACGCCGGCATCATGCTCTATGAGACCTTGCACGAACTCGGTGCGTCCTCGCGTGCGCAGTCCGAGTCGATTCACGATGGTCTGGCGCTGCAGGGGGTGCGTATCACCAACGCCGTGAAGTGTCTGCCTCCCGAGAACAAACCAATGCCAGCGGAGGCGCGCAGTTGCAACGCGTTCTTACGCGCCGAACTTGCGGCGCATCGGCGGGTTAGGGTTCTGGTGGCGCTCGGTCGCATTGCGCACGATGCGATCCTCGATGCCGCAGGCGAGAGTCGCAATGCCTATCGTTTTGGACACGCCGCCGAGCATCGCCTGGCGGACGGGCGCTGGCTCGTCGACTCGTACCATTGCAGTCGCTACAACACGCAGACGAAACGTCTGACCAAGGAGATGTTTCGATCGGTGCTTGCGCGCGCCCGATACCTCGCTGTGCAGCCATCGGAATAGGGCACGTGAGCGGCAGTTTCGACTCCAAAGAATTCGTCGCGAGCTTGCCGCGTCGCCCGGGCGTGTATCGGATGTTTGCGCTCGATGGATCGCTGCTGTACGTGGGCAAAGCCAAAAGCCTGCGTGATCGGGTCGGCAGCTACTTCCTGCCCTCGAACGTCCTGCTGAAGGTTCAGACGCTGGTCACGCAGATTGCCTCGATGGAGGTCACGGTCACGCGATCGGAAACTGAGGCCCTGCTGCTCGAGCACAACCTCATCAAAGCCCTGCATCCGAAATACAACGTCGTGATGCGCGACGACAAGAGCTTTCCTTATCTTTGGCTATCGGCGGATCACGAGTTTCCGAGGTTGTCGGTGTACCGCGGATCAAGAAGTCTGTCAGGCCGATTTTTCGGACCGTACCCGAATGCCAGTGCGGTGAGTGAATCGCTTCAGTACCTGCAAAAGATTTTCCGTCTACGCAATTGTCGCGACAGCTACTTCGCGCATCGCAGCCGACCGTGTCTGCAGCATCAGATACGGCGCTGTTCCGCGCCCTGCGTCGATCTCATCTCGAAGACCGATTACGGGCGCGATGTCGATGCGGCCGTGCAGGTTTTGGAAGGGCGCAACGACGAAGTGCAGAAGCAGCTCGCCCTTCGCATGGATGAAGCCTCGGAGCGGCTGGAATTCGAACGGGCGGCAGCGCTTCGCGATCAGATCGCGGTTATCAAGGAGCTACAGGCTCAACAGGTAGTTGCGGCTGATGACGAGCGCGATGTCGATATCTTTGCCATCACCGGCGATCCGGGCGGCTACGCGATCAGTGTCATGCCGGTACGCGGGGGTCGCAGCCTCGGAACGCGCGGGTTCTTCCCAAAGGCGGCTTTCGCCGAAACGCCCGAAGCAATGTCTTCGTTCATCATGCAGTACTACGGCGCAACAAGTCCGCCACCTGCGATTTACACCAATATCATTCTGGATGACGCTGAGTCGCTTGCCGAGGCGCTGGCCTCAATCGCTGGACGTTCGGTTCGCGTCCGTCGCGCACAGCGAGGGCTCGCTGCACGCTGGGTCGAGATGGCGAGCGAGAACGCGAGCAACGCGCTGCGAATGCGGCTGGCTCGAAAGGACGGCTACGAAGCCTTGCTCGCCGCGCTTGCCGAGGAGCTCGAGCTGCCCGAGGCGCCACAGCGCATGGAGTGTTTCGATATCAGCCATACGCAAGGTGAGGGTACCGTCGCCTCGTGCGTGGTATTCGGACGCGAAGGTCCGCTCAAAAAGGACTACCGGCGCTTCAATATCGAGGGCGTCACGCCGGGTGATGACTACGGTGCGCTGCGGGAGGCCATCAGCCGACGATACGCGCGCATTGCAGCGGGCGAAATCCAAAAGCCCGATCTCCTCGTCATCGACGGAGGGCCCGCGCAACTTGCCGGGGTGCTCGAGGTGCTCTTTGGAGCAGGTCTTGCGGATCAATCGGTGATTGGTATTTCGAAAGGGCCCGATCGTCGAGCGGGGCAGGAGCGTATTCATTTTCCAGATGTCGAGAGGCCGCCCCTGATCCCTGGACCGCAGTCGGTGGCTCTCAAGGCAATCCAGCGCATCCGTGATGAGGCGCATCGATTCGCCATCACCGGGCATCGCCGTCGCCGCGCCAAGCGTTTTAATGAATCTATACTCGAAACAGTGCCGGGACTCGGACCCGCCAAGCGCCGAGCCTTGTTACAACATTTCGGCGGCCTGCAGGGCGTTCTCAAGGCGGGACAAATGGATCTTGAGCGGGCGCCGGGCATCGGCCCAGCGCTTGCGCGAAAACTTTATGATGCATTACATCCTGGCGGCTGATCGCTACCCACTTCGGCTCTCACGATGTTGCTGACTGTTCCCAATGTGCTCACCTGGTTGCGGATCCTCTCGATCCCCATCGTAGTGGTGTTGTTCCATCTGCCTTTTCCTTGGTCGGATCCGGCTGCAGGGGTGTTATTTGCGATTGCAGGTATCACCGACAGCCTTGATGGTTATTTCGCGCGCAAGTTCGGACAGACTTCGCGGCTTGGGGCCTTCCTCGATCCCGTCGCCGACAAACTGATCGTCGCGGTGGCGCTCGTGCTGCTCGTTAGCAAGGACACGCGTCTAATCATCGTACTCCCCGCAATCGTCATCGTCGGGCGAGAAATCGCGATTTCGGCCTTGCGTGAATGGATGGCTGAGATCGGGCAGCGCACCAAGGTGGCAGTGTCGCCGCTTGGTAAGATTAAGACCGTTCTGCAGATCGTCGGCTTGTCGATGATGCTGATCCGCTGGGATGTGTGGATTTTGCCGACCTACAAAGTGGGACTGGTCTTGACCGTGATCGCGGCAGTGCTAACGCTAGTATCCGCCGTCGATTACCTTCGCGCAGCATGGCCTGATCTCAAGTCTAAGTAGCTCGTGGCTGACCCTCACGGGTCGGGGTATCGCAGGGCCCAAACTTGACTAAACGGAGGTCGTACCGACAAACTTCTATCCCTGCCTCCGGGCGGGAATAGCTCAGTTGGTAGAGCACGACCTTGCCAAGGTCGGGGTCGCGAGTTCGAGTCTCGTTTCCCGCTCCATTTTATTTTGTCGGTGCGGCTAGGTGGCAGAGTGGTCATGCAGCGGCCTGCAAAGCCGTCTACGCCGGTTCGATTCCGACCCTAGCCTCCATTATTCGCCGCGCGCGGACCATTGAACTCCGCCTTAGGCGACCTCCGAGATAGCGTAATCGCCACCATGGGTGTCGCGTACTCGAGCAAGATCCGATTGGTCTGGCTCTCGAACACATCGTGCATGAAGGACGATTCGACGATCCACCGACAGGGCGAGGGTGCATCGAGCTCCTGATAAACGAGCAGATTGTCGCCTTCGAGCTCTGCGCCCACCGTGAGGGGCGTCGCCACTCGACCTCGTGGCATCGACCAGCGGAACCCCTTTTCGATTTCGAAAGCAACGCGGGCGCGGCCCTCGACTGAGGTTGGTGCTACGTTATCGTTCACGCCGAGCACGGCCAAAAGGCGCTGTGCATCGTGGTAGTGGATGGCATGGACAAGTTCCAGAGTTCCTCTACGCGGATTGATGGCGACGCGCGTCAGGGTGACGTGCGAGCGGTGGGCTTCGGCGATGCTACCCAGCCCGAATATCGCCGCGACAGCGAGGGCTACAAACGCGTGTGGTTCTCGCCGTCGCAAGATGGAGTCCTAGGTCACTTCGCGACGGGTTGCAGCGGAAGATCCTTACCGCCTGCAGCGCCTTCGGGCTTCTCCACCTTCGGCTCGCCCTTGAGCTCTGCCAACGCATCGAGCATCTGATTACGATCGCGATCGCGCCCACGGAACAACTCGACACGGCTCGGCTCGATCCGCCTCGGGGTGATGTCGTTTGTCTTGTCGGCATCTGCGATCAGATGTTTGCGATCGAGTTCGACGCTGACGAGACGCTTTTTGCGAACGAAGAGCTTGGTGACATCAACGGCGTTATACCGCCAGACTTCCGCTGGGACTGCGTATTCCTCAGTGCTGCCGTCCGCATACGTTAGCGTCAGCGGCAGGGGGGTTACGAGTCCGCCGATGTTGCGGAAATCTACGAAGTAGACGTACTCGCCCGCCTTGATGGCTCGGTCAAGTACCTCGCGTTCCCAATCGCGAAGCTTCTCGCGGAAATCTTTAAACTCGTTACGGTCTTTATTGGTGACCGTAAACTGATCGTTCTCGTTATAGAAATCCTTGAGCTCCGGATAGCGGTCGACACGCGTTGTCAGACCCTCGGCTCGATTCTGTCGCTGCGAGTACGACTCGGGCCAGCTTGCAGCGAACTCCTGACGCTTCAGCGGGAATTCCACATCGGGATCTTGGGTCGACACTTGGTACTCACGAATGTCACGCACGGCTACGTCAACGTGGTCCGTCCCGTAAAACCAGCCGCGCCAGAACCAGTCAAGATCGACGCCCGATGCATCTTCCATGGTACGGAAAAAATCCGCAGGTGTCGGACGCTTGAATTTCCAACGATTGGAGTACTCGCGGAAGGCGTGATCGAACAGCTCCCGACCCATCACCGCCTCGCGTAGTACTGCGAGCGCGGCCGCGGGCTTGGAATAGGCATTAGGCCCAAACTGCACGATGGTGTCGGAGTTCGTCATGATGGGCACTTGGTCCGTCGACTGCATGTAACCGGTTATAAAGTCGAGGACGTTGGTCTTGTCGCCGAAAGTGGGGAAGTTTTCCTCCCATTCGAGCTCTGCGAGGTACTCGAGGAAGGTGTTGAGTCCTTCGTCCATCCATGTCCACAGCCGCTCGTCTGAATTGACGATCATCGGGAAGTAGATGTGTCCCACTTCGTGGATGATCACGCCGATGAGACCGTACTTGGTATTACGCGAGTAGGTAACCTTCCCGGTCTTCTCGTCAGCTGTTGGTCGGTATCCGTTAAAAGTGATCATCGGATACTCCATGCCGCCGCGTTCCCAGGAGTTAACCGAGATCGCAACTGGGTACGGATAAGGGAACGAGAAGCGCGAGTATACCCCCATGGTGTGGATCACCGCATGGGTTGAATACTTCGACCAAATTGGTTCGCCCTCGTTGGGGTAGAACGACATAGCCAACACGAACGGTCGCTTGACGTCGTCCTGCCGGTAGCCCATGGCATCCCAAATATATTTACGCGAGCTCGCCCATGCGAAATCACGGATGTTTTTCGCCTTGAAGCGCCAGGTTCGTACGCGGCTCGTGCCCTCTTTCTCGTTGGCAAGCGCCTCTTCCGGAGTGACGATGAACACCGGTTTCTTTGCTGTCTCCGCCTGCTTCAGGCGGACCCGCTGCTCAGTAGTCAGGACACTGTCGGGGTTCTGCAGCACGCCAGTTGAGGCGACGATGTGATCGGCGGGAACCGTGATTTCGATGTCGTAGTCACCGAACTCGAGAGTGAATTCGCCGCGATCGAGGAATTGTTTGTGCTGCCAACCGGTGTAATCGGTGTAGGCAACGAGCCGCGGAAACCACTGCGCGAGGAAATACTGGTAGGTATTGCTCTTCCGAAAATACTCGTAACCCCCACGAGCGCCGATGGCCGCTTCGTCAACGATATTCGACTGCCACTCAAAGTTGACTTCGATACTCGTGCCCGGACGCAGCGGCTCCCGCAAGTCGATGCGCATCATAGTGTCATTGGCAGTCGTTTCGAGTACGCGACCGGAAGCGTCACGTATCGGACCTATTTCATAACCGTACTTACGATCTTCGAACGCCTGGTGTCGGCGCATGGCGGCAAAGCTTAGGCTGTCGCCGCTACCGACGGTATCACGACGGGTACCCGCGTTCGCAGCGACCTCTGAACGGCGGGCGATCGAGTCGTCACGGAAAATATTTTGATCGAGCTGCAGCCAGATGTAGTTGAGGGTATCCGGCGAACGGTTCATGTAGGTGATCGACTGCTTGGCTGATAAACGATTACGCTTTTCGTCGAGCGTCACCCGAATTCGATAGTCGGCGCGTTGCTGCCAGTACTGTGCGCCGGGTGCACCTGAAGCCGTTCGCGTCACGCCCGGGGTGGGCAGCAGCGTTTCGAGTTGAGCAAAAAGCTTGTCCGGATCTCCCGGCATACCTTTTATTACTTTGCTTGAGTCGGTAGCGTGGGAGACGAGGGACAGGTTGAAGGCGAGCGCGACGGCGGCGATGAGATATTTCATACCATGATTTTAACGGGCCCGATGGGGTTCACGGAATACTTTAGTAGCGAGGAGTCTGGATCCATGACTAAGCGGTTGCTGCGGACGACACGGTGGTTGGTCGGGATCGGACTCGTGCTGTCCCTAGCCGCCATCGTCGGATTCACCTGGTTATTTTTCTTGGGTGGCGTCGCCTTGTCTGATCGTACGATGATCTGGCGGATGTTGCGCGACGGCGGCATTGGGCCGCCATCCGCGGAAGTGGTGGCTCGACAGCTCGTTGTACCGCAAGGATTTTCGTTGAGCTTGTGGGCAAAGGACCTACCGAGCGCTCGGTTGATGGTCCCAACCGCAGCAGGCGATGTGATCCTGAGCCAACCACGCGGCGGCCTCGTGGCGCTGCTGCTCGCCGACCGTGACGGTGATGGTCGATCAGACGGTAGGCGAAATCTCTTCGAAGGGCTCGATCGACCTAATGGCGTCGATCTACATGACGGCTGGCTTTATATTGCTGAGACGACCTCGGTGTCGCGCGTTCGTTTCGACGAGCAGAGTGGGGCTATTTCAGGAAAACTCGAGCCGTTGATTACGGGCCTAACCGGCGACGGAAATCATTGGCGTAAAACGGTGCGTGTAGGCCCGGACGGCAGGTTGTATGTGGGGCAGGGCTCTACCTGCAACGTCTGCATCGAAAAGGATTCGCGCCGCGCCACCATAATGCGATTCGATCTCGATGTTTCCATGAGCGCGATCATCGCAACGGGCCTAAGGAATCCCTACGGCTTCGACTGGGCACCTTGGGACGAGTCGCTATACGCTACGGAAAACAGCCGCGATCTTCTCGGCGACGATAGTCCTCCAGATGAGCTCAATTGCATCGTTAATGGCGGTTTCTATGGCTGGCCGTTCGTGCACGGGCGCAACGTGATCGACCCTGAGTTTGGGCAAGGGAATGAGGCGCGCATTGTAGAAGCCATCGCGCCAGCGCATGAGTTTCGCGCCCACAATGCGCCGCTCGGAATTCGATTTCTCATACACCCAGGACGTCCAGCGGGTTTCGAGCGTGCGGCACTTGTGGCGCTGCACGGTTCCTGGAACCGATCCGAGCCCGACGGATATAAAGTGGTATCCCTTCACTGGAACGAGGATGGATCCATCGAAGAAAGACCGTTTCTAAACGGATTCCGAAACGACACGGGGTTGATCGGCCGACCAGTCGACGTCGCCGAAGGACCCGACGGGTCCCTCTACGTGTCAGATGACTACGCGGGTGTGGTCTACCGAGTAAGTTACGAGCCGAGACGCTGACCCACGCAGGCACCGCCCGCAAACCGACGCCATGCCCCATCCGCCCAGTCATCCTCCCGATTACGAAAGGTGGCTTTGAATAGCGCGCAGCGTTCGCCAACAGGCATTGACTCTTTCTCCATTTCGGCAAATATCGATTCGCGGGAAACGTCCGACGGTTGCATACGAGCGCCGCCGCCCGCGACTGTATCGAATACCATCATACGTGGCGAAGCTTTGTCGGCGCCCCACGGCGCCCATTCGGGTCCAACGCTGTCGCTGCCCCTGCCGGGGTTGCCGTCACGGGCGAAGCCAGCCCAATAGGACATCATGCGTTCGCTCAGTGCAAGGCGACCCTCGATATTGCCGTCATTAAAAAGCATCCTGCCTTGAGGCCCAACGTCAAAGAAACCAAATACGAAGGGGATCTCTAGCCCATGCGCAGCGCCGACGATACGCGAAAGATCAACGACACCGAAAAGCTTCCCTTGTTCGTCCCAGTCCCAGCGGTAGGCCCAGGCTGGTGCGCCACTTCGGGAAAGAATCTCGGCTAAAGAATCAACGCCGTCAGCCTTCCACACGAGCGAGCGGTACCGCGCTTCGAGGTCATAGGCTTTGGTGTCGCGCAACGCAAATGGAAGACCCGCGACCGTGCGCACGTGCCTACGGTCGAAAGCCATGAATATCTTGGGTTCATCTCGATTAGTGCCTAGGATCACCGGGACGTCGATGTGGGTTGTGGGGTCGGCAAGCAGATCGCGTAATTCTCCTCGCCGAATTACCACACCATCCTGAAAGACCGTCGGCACTCGACCATAGTCTCCGTCGCGGCGATAAGTACCATAGATCGCCCACGGGTCGAGCGAACGGAGGAAGGCGGATTGCTCGCTCGCGCTCATCGCACGAGCGACCTGCTCGGCTTCGGCGGAGTCTTGGGCGCGACCTGTTGCGATCAAGGCGCGTCGCAGGATTTGAACCGTACCCGAGGACGCCTCAAGGCTCGGCGTACGGGCAAAACCGAACCCGAGGCTTTGAACGATAAGCCGATGGAACAATCCCTCGGCGGCGGGCATCACCAGCAAGGCGAGTGCGTTGGTTGCGCCGGCGGATTCTCCGATAACCGTCACGTTTGCCGGGTCTCCGCCGAAAGCGGTGACGTTACTTTGCACCCAGCGCAGGGTCTCGACGATGTCGAGATTCCCGTAGTTTCCTGACAAGTCAGGATCGGGATTGGAGCTGGTCAGGGAAATATTTTCGGGTGGCACAAACCAACCGAGCGGTCCGAGACGGTAGTTGATCATCACGACGACGAGGCGCTTTTGCGTCGCAAGAACCTGACCGTCGTAGAACGCCGCGTGGCCGACCGTGTTGCCACCACCGTGGATCCAGACCATGACGGGTAAACGCTGCTCGGATGCCTCGCCTTGGGAGAGTGGCGGGGCGTAGACGTTCAAAAAAAGGCAGTCTTCGCTGCCTTGCCGCGTACCCGCCCCCCCGACACCACCAACGTAGAGCGGTGAGCCGTATTGAATACAGGGACTACCAGGCTCGAGTGCTTCTCGACGACCCGACCAAGCCGGGTAAGGTCGCGGGGCGCGCCATCGAAGATCATCGACGGGCGATGCCGCGTAGGGAATACCTAACCAACTGTACCCTCCTGCGGCATTTTGAAAACCGACGACCTGACCGCCCGGGAGCGAGCGAGAGGACTCGGGAGCGACGATCGGCTTGAAATTAGTTACGGGTTGCGAGGTGCATGCCGCAAAAACGAGCGCCGCAAGTAGGCCAAGAAACGTATTTTTCATTCGTCGCTCTCCTAGTCAAGCGGGTGCGTGGTGCCCCGGGCCGGATTTGAACCGACACGGCCTTGCGGCCAGCAGATTTTAAGTCTGCTGCGTCTACCGGGTTTCGCCACCGGGGCCCCGCGAGTCATAAGTGTAGGCTAGGACCGGCCCTCATAGGTGGGCCCTGTGTTAGAATTGCGCTCTACGCTGGTGGTATCGATGGGCGATTTTCTCATCGCGATGCCGCCTCAAAATAGTCGCTCAAATGTGTGAGCTGTCGGTAAAAAATCTTCATGTTTTTCGGGGTGAACGCTATCTTTTGAAGGGCCTCGAGTTCGAGGTGCCCAGGGGCGTTTGCTTGCAGGTCGCCGGTGCGAACGGCGCTGGTAAAACCACACTTCTTCGAGTTATGTCGGGGTTGCTGGAGCCTGAGGCTCTCGAATTGCGCTGGCGAGGAGGGCGAGTGTCGCCCCGCGATCCGGAGTATCACGCGACGCTTTTTTACCTCGGCCACGATCCTCCCCTCAAAGACGATTTTTCAGCGGTCGAGAATGTCGCCTTCAATGTTGGCATTCGACGCAGCGTCTCAAGGTCCGATGTCCGTGCGGCGCTCGAGCGGGTAGGGGCTCAAAGATTTGCGGATCTTCCGGTGCGTACGCTCTCGGCAGGTCAGCGTCGACGGGTCGCGCTCGCCGCACTCAGACTGTCAGGTACAAATCTTTGGTTGCTCGATGAGCCGGTCACCAATCTCGACCTGGCGGGTCAGTCGCTCGTTGTGTCGTTGATCGAGGAGCACTTGGTGCACGGTGGGTTGGTGGTGGCGGCGATCCATCAAGATCTCGGTTTGTCCTTATCGCGGCGGTTCTCGCTTAACGTCGGGACCGGCGAGGGATTGCCATGAGCGCCCAGCGAACGTCCACGATGACCGCGGTCTGGCTCGTGTTACAGCGCGATCTACGCTTGGCGACGCGGCGACCTGCGCAGCTCATCCAACCGCTCGCGTTTTTTGCCGTGGTCACGCTTTTGTTTCCGCTCGGCTATACGCCGGAGCTCAGCAAGCTTCGCGCCGTTGCTCCAGGAGTGCTGTGGGTCGGCGCGCTGCTCGCCTCGATGCTCGCTCTCGAGTCGCTTTTCCGGGAGGATGCGGGGGATGGCACGCTTGAGCAGTTCGTGGTGAGCGGGCAACCGCTGGTGGCTTTGATGGGCGCTAAGACGGCCGCACATTGGCTTTTGACGGGTCTTCCACTCACATTAATGGCGCCCGTTCTCGCGATTGCGCTTGGGGTGTCAGTCGCCGCGATGCCCGGCATACTCCTCTCGTTGGCGATTGGCACGGTCTCGCTAAGTCTCTTGGGCGCGGTTGGGGCGGGGTTGACGTTGGGTGTCAGAAGAGGCGGGGTGTTGCTGGCTTTGTTGACCTTGCCGCTTGCAGTGCCCGTCCTGATATTTGGCGCCAAGGCGACGGAACTCGCGATCGCGGGTGAAAGTCTGACAGGGCCGCTCTATTTACTCGGAGCGTTGGCGGTGCTCGGCGTGACCCTAGCCCCGATTGCGGCTGCCGCGGCTGTTCGAATCGGGCTGGAGTGAGAGGGAAACGAATGAACTGGGCGTGGTTCCATCGATTGGGTTCGCCCCCACACATCTACCGTATCGCCGGGACACTGACCCCATGGTTCGCGTGGTTGGCTGGACTGCTCATTATTGTTGCGCTGTACAGTGGGCTAGTCTTGGCGCCCCCGGATTATCAGCAAGGCGACGGGTTCCGCATCCTTTACGTGCACGCGCCCTCGGCATGGTTAGCAGTGATGATCTATGGCGTCATGGCCTCCGCTGCAGCCATCGGCTTAATTTGGCGTATGAAAATTGGGCATGCCGTGGCCGCCAGTTGTGCGGGGGTGGGCGCCTGGTTCACCGTAGTATCCCTGGTGACCGGTATGCTCTGGGGTAAGCCGATGTGGGGCACTTACTGGGTCTGGGATCCTCGCCTCACCGCGCAGCTTATCCTTCTGTTTTTGTACCTCGGCTACTTGGGCCTGCGTGCGGGGTTCGATGACCTCAGTCGTGCCGATCGCGCAAGCGCCGTCCTCGCCATCGTTGGTTTCATCAATATCCCAGTCATCCGCTACTCGGTGGAGTGGTGGAATTCCATCCATCAGGCTCCGTCGGTAATGAAAATGGCGCGCCCATCGATGCCCATCGATATGCTCGCGCCGCTCCTTATGATGTTGTTAGGGTTTACGCTTTACTTCGCTGCAGTGTTGCTCGTGCGCCTGAGGGCGGAAATTTTACGACGTGAGCGGACGGCGAGTTGGATTCGGGAGGTCCTCCGATGAGCGAGTTTTTCGCCATGGGCGGTTACGCTATTTTTCTTTGGCCAGCGTACCTTGCGACATTTCTCGCCATCGGCGTAAACATCGTGCTCGCACGCCGCGCTCATGAGGATGCCAAGCAAGAGGCTCGGCGTCGTATCGCTATCGAGGATGAAGGACCACTATGACTCCGCGTCAACGCCGAATCACACTTGTGGTTGGAATTCTGGCCGGTGTCTCCATTACCGTGGTACTAGCGCTTAATGCTTTTCGTGAAAACGTAATGTTCTTTTTCGACCCGTCGCAAGTCGCGGCGGGTGGGGCGCCTATCGAGAAGCGTTTTCGACTCGGTGGAATGGTGCGACCAGGCACGGTCGATCGCGAGGCGGGTAGTCTCGAGATGAGTTTCGTCGTGACCGACTTCAAACATGATGTCCGAGTCGTGTATTCGGGTGTCCTGCCCGATCTTTTCCGAGAGAACCAAGGCGTTGTGGCGCATGGGCGTCTCGGCTCTAATGGGGTCTTTGTCGCCGATGAGATCCTCGCGAAGCACGACGAGAACTACATGCCACCCGAAGTGGCCGAGGCCATTAAAGATAAGTACGGCGGAATCATACCGGTAAACCCGCACAGTCGCGCTGCGCCAAGTGCTGGGACCTGACATGCTTGCTGAAATTGGACTGTTTGCACTCGTTCTCGCGCTTCTTGCCTCGTTGACGCAGAGCCTTTTTGGTCTCGCGGGGCCTTGGCTTGCTCGAGACTCTTGGGTTGCAGCCGTTCGCCCTGCAGTAATGGTTCAGTTCTGGACGACGACGCTATCTCTCGGTCTTCTCGTTACGGCATTTATTCAGAGCGACTTCTCGGTTGAATACGTCGCAGGTAACTCTCATTCGGCATTGCCGGTTGGGTATCGTATCGCTGCGGTCTGGGGCGCTCATGAAGGGTCTTTGCTTTTATGGGCGTGGATTCTGGTCGCGTGGACGTTAGCCGTTTCGTCGCTCTCGAACGGTTTGCCGCCTTCTTTTTCGGCTCGTGTGCTCGGAGTGCTTGGACTAGTGAGTCTAGGCTTTCTTATCTTTACCCTCTTCACCTCGAACCCGTTCATGCGGCTCGATCCGGCCGCGCCGGATGGGCGTGATCTTAATCCGCTCCTACAAGATCCAGCGCTTGCGGCGCATCCGCCCGTGCTTTACGCCGGTTACGTTGGGCTAGCCGTCGCATTTGCGTTCGCCTGTGCGACGATGATTGAGGGTCGACTCGATCAAGCCTGGGCACGCTGGACTCGACCGTGGACCACCATCGCCTGGGCTTTCCTCACACTCGGTATCGCGCTCGGTAGTTGGTGGGCCTACTACGAGCTCGGGTGGGGCGGCTACTGGTTCTGGGATCCAGTGGAAAATGCCTCGTTCATGCCTTGGTTGGTTGCGACGGCACTAATTCATTCGTTAGCCGTTACAGAAAAGCGTGGGCTTTTCAAAAGCTGGACCTTGTTGCTCGCTATACTTGGATTTTCTTTGTCTTTGCTCGGTACCTTCCTCGTTCGCTCCGGCGTGTTGGTGTCGGTGCACTCATTTGCAGCCGATCCTGCGCGGGGTATGTTTATCCTTGCGTTTCTAGTCATCATCATCGGCGGAGCGCTGACGCTCTACGCTTGGCGCGCACCGCTCTTGCGCAGTGAGGTAGGTTTTGAGTTTACCGCCCGCGAGTCTTTCCTTCTTCTTAACAATATCCTGCTCGTGGTGTCGGCGGGAGTAGTTTTCGCAGGTACCATGGCGCCGCTAATTTCGGATGCTCTTGGTCTCGGGACGCTCTCGGTAGGTCGGCAATACTTTGATCCAGTATTCCTGCTACCAATTCTTCCGTTGGTGGCACTAGCTGCGGTCGGCATACATTCGAGTTGGAAGAAAGGTCGTCTCACCGATCGCAGAATGGCGATCCTCATCGCACTGGTCGTCGGCGTGTTGATCACGCTCGTACTCGTACTGGGCGTGTGGGAGGGAGCGAAAATCCTGACACCTGTCGGATTTGCCGTCGGGCTCTGGCTTTTTTTCTCTGCTTTTGTCGATCCCATCGATCGTTGGCGTCGGGGTCTGTCATTGAGTCGCGGCGTCATTGGTATGGCGATCGCTCATGCGGCGCTCGGCTTGTTCGTAGTATCGATTACCGCCGTTGAGTCCTACACGAGAGAGCGTGACCTCGGGCTCGCTGTCGGCGAGTCGGGCAAGGTCGGCGAGTTCGAATACCGCCTAATGAATCTCGAGACCGTTGAGGGGTCGAACTACGATGCCCTGCGCGGTGAGGTACAGGTTTTTGAAAACGGGAAGCCAGTCGGACTGTTGCACCCGGAAAAACGCAATTATTGGGTGCAGCGGCAGTTGATGACTGAAGCCGGCATCGACATGCAGTGGACTCGCGACATTTTCGCGGCCCTGGGAGAGGATCTTGGGTCAGGGCGCTGGAGTGTTCGTGCGCAAGTACGGCCGCTCATTAACTACGTTTGGCTTGCGGCGTTTTTCATGGCGGTGGGTGGTGTCATCGCCGCGACCGATCCTCGTTATCGTCGGCGCGAGGGCAGCGCTGAATGAAGCGGGCGTTGCTGCCGATCTTCGTCTTTGCGCTCTTGGTCGTCATACTCTTCATCGGCGTCCAGCGTGCCCCCGAAAAAACTGTCATTCCCTCCGCTTTGATCGGTAAGTCGGCGCCTGCGTTCACGCTGCCTATACTCGGGTCGGATCAGGCGTTTTCTGAGTCGTCGATGCGGGGCCGTTGGTATCTGCTCAACGTGTGGGGGACATGGTGCCCCGAGTGCCTCAACGAACACGAGATACTGCTCGAGATCGCGCGATCTGAGCGAGTCCCGATCATCGGGCTCAACTGGAAAGACGATGCTGTGGCAGCACAATCCTGGTTATCTCAACTCGGCGATCCCTACGACATTGTAGCGGTCGATCGTGATGGTGAAGTCGCCATCGAGTGGGGTGTGTATGGCGCTCCGGAAACGTTTCTCATCGATGCCATGGGTAAGGTTATTTATAAACACGTCGGACCAATGACTCGTGAGATTTGGCAGAGAGAGTTCGTGGCTCGTCTGCCGCCCGCAGGGAGTAACACGTGAAAAAGGTTCTCCTGATATGTCTCATCGGGTGGAGTACGACGCCTGTCTTTGCGATCGATCCAGTCGAAATGTCCGATCCTTCACTACAAGAGCGTTATCGAAATCTCTCGCACGAGTTACGCTGTATGCAGTGCCAGAACCAGTCCATCGCCGATTCACCGGTAGGTCTCGCAGGCGATCTTCGAAGAGAGGTTCGTCAATTGCTGGTAGAGGGGAAGTCTGATCGGCAAATTCGCGACCACATGCGCGATCGCTACGGTGATTTTATTTTGTTCCGACCGGAGTTTTCACCGCGTAATGCTTGGCTCTGGCTTGCGCCCATCGTGCTGTTAACCGTCGGTCTCGGAGTCGCAATCCGCATCATTCGCCAACGTGCAGCCCTCACTCCTGGCGACGATTAGGATTTAGGTGATTCACGATGAGTTTAAATGCCCTTGTCATCTTCGTCATCGCCGCGGTGTTACTGGCCGCAGTAAGTTTTTTTTGGATTTTGCGTCCACTCTGGCGTGAACGGTCACAGCGAACCACTACAGGCATAGTAGTTGCTTTGCTCGCGGTTTCGGCGATTGCCCTCTATCGCTATACGAGCGTTTGGACGTGGCCTTCCGATGCGGCTGTCGCCGACGGTCAAACGATGATGGTCAGTCGTTTGGCTCGGCGGCTCGAACGCGAGCCGGATGACGTACAAGGCTGGCTTATGCTCGGGAGGTCGCATTCGGCGCTCGGTCAATATCCACTAGCGCAACGCGCTTACAGGCGCGCCGATCGTCTCGAGAGCGGACGCAATGCCGAAGCTATCATCGGCATAGCTGAAGCCATGGTTTTACAGGCTGATGGGGTAGTTGACGAGCGGTCAGGACGACTTTTCGAGCAAGCGCTAGTACTCGAGCCCGACTCCGAGAAGGCGCTGTTCTTTTCAGCTGTGGCGGCCCAACGACGTGGGGAAACCGCGCTCGCCGTAGCCCGGTTCGAGAAAATTTTGACGATGGCGCCCCCGGAAAATATTCGGGTCATCCTGCAAAAACAGGTCGAGCAGTTGCGTAGGGGGATTCCTCTCGCTGGCGCGGCGGAGTCGACGTCGAGTGCAAGTGGGATGCCATTGGCCTTAGCGACAACGGCGGCAGAGAAACCTCGGGTGATTGTTGCGGTGTCGGTGAAGCCAACACTGGCCAAGATGATTTCGTCTGGTTCGACACTATTCGTTTTTGTGCGTGCACCGGGGCGTCCCGGTCCGCCGCTCGCTGTCAAGCGACTGCCAGCAGTGTTTCCGGTGTCTGTCGAACTCACGGCTGCGGACAGTATGGTTGAAGGGGTGACGTTTACGGCCAACGATACGGTCGAGATATCGGCAAAAGTATCAAGCGATGGCAGCGCAACGCTGCGCAGCGGCGATCCGTTCGGCAAAACTCGCTACATCGTCGGTCGCGATTTCAAGAAAGCCGTCGTCATCGATGGGTTAACGCCGTGAGCACGGTGACTGCGCCAATTGCGAGTTTTCGCTGGTTGGTGGGCCGAGGAGAGGGGCGTGCCCTGTTTGCGGCGGCGAACGCTTACTTTTTGCTGCTCGGTGGGTACTACATGCTGCGCAGTTTGCGCGAGGCGTTTGCCCTTGAGGTGGGGCGTGAGCAAATCGCCAATCTATTTTACATTACCTTCTTCGTGATGATGGCGATCCTGCCCGTTTATTGGCTCGTCGTCGCGCGGCTTCCACGGCGTTGGTTATTTCCGGCGATTTACACCTTCGTCGTGACGCTCTTTGCTACCCTCGCAGTCGGTATGGCGGCGTACCCAGGGAACAAGTGGTTGCCCGCTGTGTATTTCGTCGCGGTAACTTCGCTCAATCTTTTTATTGTCTCCGTGTTCTGGAGCGTCATGGTCGATACTTGGCGCGCCACATCGGCCAAGCGGCTTTTCGGATACATCGCGGCAGGAGGCAGCGCGGGTGCGATTGCGGGTCCGGCCTTTAATGCGCTATTCGTCGAGCGTCTTGGGCCAACGATTACCATCCTTGTTGCGTGTACAGCGATTTTGCTTGCCACGGAGCTCGGGCGCCGAGCCCAGTTTGTTGAGCTCCGCAGCGAAGCCGGGGATATCGATTCCAAGCAACGACTCGCGCTACCCGTCGGTGGGCGAGCCATTGACGATTTGAGGCGACTTGTGACCTCGCCATATTTGATTGCGATCGCCGGACTCGTCGTGGGCGGTCAGGTTTTGGGCGGCTTTATGTACCAAGAGCAGGCCAAGTACGTCGAGACGACCTACACCACGCTCATCGAGCGGGCCGCCCTTTTTGCGCGTATCGATCTTTCTGTGAGCGTCCTATCGCTTATTTTTCAGACCGCTGTAGTCGGCTGGGTGGCCTCGCGCGGTGGGCTTAGAGCGGCGCTCGGTCTGGTACCCGTCATCCTGATTGGCTCGCTCGTTTTGCTAGCGTTGTTACCCGTCGGACTAGTGTTGATTGGGACGCAGGTCGTACGTCGCGCCGTTGATTACGGGCTTTTTAAGCCAACGCGCGAGATGTTGTTCACCGTACTTAATGCCGAGTCCAAATTCAAAAGTAAAAGTCTCATCGATACTTTGCTGCAACGTGGTGGCGACAGCCTGAGTCAGCTCGTCTATCCGTTAGTTGCAGGCCTTGGTCTTGCGGGAGTCTCTTGGGTACTCGCGGGTGTAAGCTCAGTGATGCTCGTCGTGGCGTTGTGGCTCGGAACCGTATTCGCCCGAAACGAGAGTCGGACGCCCGAGCTGTGAGTGAAGATATTTCACGTTTACCCGTCGCGCGTCGCAACGGGCAGGGTCGGCTGCGTGTCGATACCTCGGCGCTGTTCAAGATCGCTGCGCCCCTTATGGTGACAAATGCGATCCAGGCGTTCCTCAACCTGACGGATACCTGGTTCATCGGGCGTCTGTCGACGGACGCGGTCGCAGCGATGGGTGCGATTTATTGGCTTATGTCATGCGCCATTTTCGTATTGGGTGGCGTGGGACTGGCGACCCAGTCTTTCGTATCGCAGGCCGACGGGGCTGGGCGGCGCGCGCGGGCGTCGCAGTGTCTATGGAACACGATGTGGGCTTCGTTAGCAGCGTTGCCACTTTTTCTTACAGCGGCTTTTGCGGGTGGTCCGATTCTGGTGCTCTTCAATCTCGACCAGACGATCCGTAGTCTCGCCGAAGCGTATTGGGAACCGCGCCTTGCGGGGGCGTTCCTCGGCGCGATGAGTTGGGGTTTGGTCAGCTTCTTCAACGGGATCGGAGCGACTCGACTGACCTTCATCGTGGCCGTTGTCACAACATTCGCCAACGTTCCGGCAAATCAATTTTTCATGTTTTGGCTCGATATGGGTATGGCGGGTGCCGCATGGGGAACTAACCTCGCGCAGCTTATCGGTCTACTTGTCGGCGTGGGCTTATTGTTTCGTGATGATCTCGCTTGGCGGTATAAAACCTTTTTGACCTGGCGTCCTCGGCTCTCGATGATTCGCCGTCAACTTGCGGTGGGTTTTCCGGTCGGTGTGATGTATGGGGCCGATGTACTCGGCGTAGCTTTGATGCAGTTGATGGTGACGCAAGTTGGTAAGGTCGGTGCTGCGGCCACACAGATTGTCATCATGCTGACATCTATCGCCTACATGCCGGCACTCGGACTGGCGTCGGCGGGCACGACAGTCGTCGGCCAGGCGATCGGGGCGGGTGATCGGGAGTGGGCGATGCGGGTCGGTACATTCGTCGCCCGGTCGTGCTCGATTCTCATGCTATCGGTGGCTGTGTTTCTGCTTGTGGTCGGCCCGTGGTTGATGCCGCTCTTCATCAATTCTGCCGATGTCGATGCAGCCGCGGTGGTTTCGATGTCGCTTGTCTTGTTACTGCCTGCCGCGTGCTACCAGATGTTCGATGGTCTTTATTTTGGTTCAAGTTTCGCGCTACGTGCCGCGGGGGATACGAGCGTCCCGGCGGGCGTGGCGATCGTATTGTCCTGGTCGATCTTCGTTCCGCTTTCGCATCTGCTGATCTTTGATGTGCAAGGCGCATGGATCTCAGGACTGCCACAGCTTGGTCTTGGTGCGCTCGGTGGTTGGCTTGCGTTGATGAGCTACGCCATGTTGCTCGGAACGGTTATGTACTTGCGATGGCGCAGCGGGCGTTGGCAGCAAATCAATATCTGGAGCGCGCGAGGTGTCGCCAGCGACGGATCATGATCCATCCGCCGATCATTCCGCCAAGGTGTGCGAAATGCGCAATCCCGGCTGAGGTGCCGGTCACACCGAGGTAAAGTTCAAGTCCAGCAAAGAAAACGGCGAACAACCACGCTGGCATTGGGATGGGCGGAATAAGGGGTACGACTTTTCGACGCGGAAACATCATTGCAAAGCCGAGCAGCAGGCCATAGATTCCGCCTGATGCGCCGACCGTTGGCGCGACCTCGCCAATCGAGGCCGTAACGGCTACTTGCGTAAGTCCTGCAGCGAGAACGCTCACAAAGTAAAAGACGAACAGCCTCCGGACGCCCCAATATTGCTCGAGCTCGTTGCCGAAGGAAACCAGACCGATCATGTTGAAGGCGATGTGCGTAAACCCACCGTGTAAAAATGCGTAGGTCACGAGCTGCCACGGCTGAAAGTTGCTGGCGAGCGGCCAGAGTGCAAATTGATCAATCAGCGATGGCACCCACCACTGTAGTCCGAAGACGGCGATGTTGGCGATCAGCAGTAGACGGATGGCAGGCTCAAGTCTCGGCATTAATGTTCGTCCAGCCAATCGAAAAGACGGTTACAGAACCTTATTTTCTGAGATTTTCCGGCGACCACGTGTGCGAGATCGTCCCAAGTCTCACCGATAGCACCTGGAATGGCTTTTTCGATTGGAACTGTGGTGCGTGGGCTCGTTACGATGTCGAGCGCAGCATGGATGACAAGGGTGGGGCATCTCACACCGTGAAGACGACTCTTCGACTCGAAACCGAGACAGGCATCGACAAGTCGAGCGTGAGCTATATATCGGCCGTTGAGTTCCTTCCACCCGCCTTGGGGTCCGAGAAGCTTCTCGTGATTTTCAATGTAGTACTCGGGCGTGAAGGACATCAGTGTGACGAGTTTCTGGAAAGCGGCGAACCCGGCGTCACGATGAATGTCACGGAACATCTCGAGTTGGCCACGTAGAAAAAGGTCGACTTCGCACCAGGCTCCGGTATTGAGCATGCTGCGTGCTAGGTCGGGTCTGCAGATAGCGATTTCCTGAGCGACGCAGGCGCCCATTCCAACGAGACCGACCAAATGAACGTTACGTACCCCGAGATGATCAAGCAAGCCGATCGCATCGTCGGCATGTAAGGCCATTCGTGGTGGAACAGTCAGATTGTCGGTCGAGTCGCAGATCCCGCGATAGTCAAAGATGATGACTTGATATCGATCGGTTAGACCGCGTGCCAGATGGTGGTGGTTATCATGACAAAACGTTCCCCATCCGCCCATACAAAGAATCGGCTCACCTTTGCCGAGTATTTCGTAATACATGTCATGGTGATTTATGTGCGCGGTGGGCATCGTGGAATCTCTTGTGTAAATGAATCTTACGAGGGGACGGATAAACCGCGCTGCACCGCCGGGCGAACCGCGATGGTGGACGCCCAGCGTGCAATGTTCGGATATCCATCAAGAGTGCCTGGAAAGCGCTGCATGGACACCGCTGCAACGGGGTAGGCGAGTATGTCCGCAATGCTGTATTGCGCTCCAGCGAGATGAGTGGTGCTCGCGAGCTGGTCATCCATTACTTTGATGAGTCTCGCACATAGCCGATCGTAAAACGCGATAGCCCACGGCTGTTTTTCTTTAGCAACCACGTTAAACACGAATTGTCCGCTGTAAGCGGGAGAGAGATCGCTCGAGATGATCCCCATCCACTCTATGACTTTCGCGCGCTCACGTACGTTCGTGGGCATGAAGCGCCCGGACTTCTCGGCAAGGTATTGAAGGATGGCCGCCGAACCATAAACGGGCAGGGGCTCGCCGTCGACGTCGTGGTCCACGATTACGGGTAAGCGCCCAACGCGATTGAGAGCCAGTAGCTCGGGTTTGAGATTCTCGCCTTTCGGCAAATCGTAGGAGACCACGCGATAGGGGAGCGCCAGCTCTTCGAGCATGATCGAGACCTTGTAGCCGTTTGCGGTCGAAACTGTGTGAAGATCAATAACCAGTTGTTCCGAATCATGACGCACCGTATCGATGCATCGTCACCGGATCGATCGGAATGATGGTCGACTTCAGTTCCGTAAAGAACTCGAGGCTCGACTGCGGACCGTCCCGACCGATTCCCGATTCTTTGTAGCCCCCGAATGGCGCACGCAATTCACGCATCATGGGCGTATTCACCCAAACGGTACCGGCGCGAATATCCCGTGAGCAGCGCATCACGGTGTTTAAATCTTCCGACCATACGTAGCTGACGAGACCGAACTTAGAATCGTTCGCGATTCGGATAGCTTCGTCAAGGGTATCGAAGGTAAGAAAGGTCGCAAATGGACCAAAAATTTCTTCTTTGCAGACGCGGGTATCGTTGGAAGGTACCATCACGGCGGTCGGCTCCATGAACCATCCTTTTTGGTGGGCGGCTGACCGCTGACCGCCGGTCAGTAATGTGGCTCCGTCGGCGTGGGCGACTCCTACAAACGACAGGACACGCTCGAGATGGGCGCGAAAGGCGAGCGGGCCGATCTCGGTATTATCGAGCATGGGATCGCCGATACGGATTTTCTTTGTCCGAGCCACGAAGCGCCCGATCAGTGCATCGGCAATTCCACGCTGAACCAGAATGCGAGACCCCGCGAGACATTGTTGGCCGTTGTTACCGAAAATACCCACGAGCGCGCCGTCAAGAGCGCGCTCGACGTCCGCGGTATCGAAGATGATATTGGCCGATTTCCCGCCAAGCTCAAGCGCAACAGGCTTAAGCTGACGTCCCGCCGTCTCAGCAATTGCGCGGCCGGTTGCTGTGCCGCCGGTAAACCCGACCATATCAATACCGGGATGTGAGATCAGCGCGTTGCCCGTGACTGCGCCACGACCGTTGACCAAATTGACGACGCCAGACGGAAGGCCAGCTTCGTGGAAGATTTCGACCATACGACGAACGGAGATCGGCGTGAATTCCGAGGGCTTAAGGACACAGGTATTACCCCATGCGATACAGCTCGCAACACGCATCGAGGAGAGCGCGAGCGGCGCGTTCCAAGGAGAGATACAGCCGGCAACGCCTTTGGGTTCTCGAGTGACATAGGTCAGATAGCCTGCTGTCTGCGTATAAGTTTCGCCGTTAACATTGCTTGCGACCTCAGCAAAAAACTCAAAGTTACGCGCCATGCGCTGTACGTGAATTCGAACGCTTTGCAGCGGTAGTCCGCTGTTCAGGCATTCGAGGTAGGCAAGCTCCTCCGCATTTTTTCTAAGGTGGTCGCGGATGGCATAAAGAATGTCCTTGCGCTGGTTGATGTCCATGCGCGACCATATCCCGGAATCGAAGGCGCGCCGCGCCGATCGGACAGCAGCATCGACCTCATCGGGATCGGCTTCGTGCAAACGACTGATTGACTCCTCGGTGGCAGGATTTATTACGTCGATCTGAAAACCATTGGATTTAGGCGGAACCGACTCGCCGTCGATCAGGCTGGTAACTCGTGGGGAGACCGGGAATGTTCGGGTAAAAGATAGCGTCATGTGGGGCACACTGCAGCGCAACAAGAGACCATAATAACTGGGTCATGAAAGACTTAAGAACCTTTTTAGCAGATCAGTCTGCGGCTGTGTGGGAGCTGCCCGGGTCCGTTTCGCTGCGCTATGAGCTCACGGCGTTACAGCATGCGTTGGACACGGCGCGTCGGTACCCAATTCTCGTTGCGCACCGGGTGTGCTCTTTGGATGGTCAAGCCTCCTTAATTCCAATTGTCACAAACCTCACGGCAAGTCGTGAACTGACGGCACGTGCTCTTGGAATTCCTGACCACCGTCAAACCGCGCGTTGGTTCGCGGAGCGAACTCGGGTGTCGATTGAGCCCCGTATCGTCAATCGTGCGGAGGCGCGCGTTCAGGAAATCGTATTGCGCGGTTCCGAAGCCAGTCTGCACGCCTTACCGATACTGACGCAGCACGAGCACGAGCCGGGTCCGTATCTCACGGCAGCACACGCGACTACATTTGAGTTGGACTCGGGCACCGATAACACGGCCATTCAACGGTGCTACGTATTTGCAGAGCGGCGTATGAGTTGGTTTCCGTATCCGGCATCTCACAATGCGCAGAACCTCAAAAAATTTCGTGCGCGTGGTGAGCGTGTGCCGGTGGCGTTCTGGATCGGTCACCATCCGGCGGTGTTGCTCGGTACGCAAGCGAAACTCAACTATCCGGAAAGTCATTGGGCGGCCGCTGGCGGCGTTCTCGGCGAGCCGCTGCGTCTCGTACCGTCCATTATGCATGGCGAGAAAATCATGGTACCGGCCGATGCAGAAATCGTCATCGAGGGTTTTGTCGCTCCTGATGAGTTCGTTGACGACGGGCCTTTCGGCGAGTACACGGGATATCTCGGCGGTAAGGTGCGGGCGCCTCTTGTTGAAGTTGAATGTATCACTCGCCGGAAAGATGCGATGTACCATGACTACGGCTCAGGACTTACCGATATGCTGGTACCCGATAACATGGCGATGGAGGGTAAGCTCTACGAACTCGTGAAAAGCGTCGCGCCGTCGCTCGTCAATGTATACGTCCCGGCTGAGGGGCGGCGTTTCCATGCGTATTTGCAGCTTCATAATTCCGCGCCGGGCGAAGCGCGCGACGCACTGGCTGCGGCATTGAATTACCGTCGGACAAAGACGGTCGTAGCCGTAGATTCGAATACCGATATTTTCGATATCGATTCAATTCTCTGGGCGATTGCCACTCGAGTGCGTTGGGATCGTGATCTGCTGCGCCTAGACGGTTTGGTGGGTTCCAGTCTCGATCCCTCCTTGCCGGAGGGGGTCTCCTCGTTGACCAAGCTGGGTATCAACGCCTCGGGCGCGGTTACTGCAAGCGTGGCGACGGTACCACAGGCCGCGAGGCGTCGCGCCCTTGACTGGCTGAATGGGGCGCGTAATAACGGCTGGCCGCAAAACTGACGATCGTATGGTGGTAATTATTAGGGGAGATAAAATTTAATGTCCGAATTACTTAATACCGACTCTTTCTTTGCAGCGCTCCAAAATGCTCGTCTCCCGAAGCATGGTGGTGGTCACCCGTTCAGCCGTGCCTGGGCGGCCGGCGAGTTATCCCGTAAACAGCTCGGCGATTGGGCAATCCAGCATTTTTATTATATTGACCCGATTCCCCAGCAGTTTGCCGCGCTTTACGCGAGGCTCCCCGATCTCGATGCACGTCAGCATTTACTCGAAAATTTACTCGGCGAGGAAATGCCCGCGTGTCCCGAAAAGCGCCACCCCGATTTACTGCGCAAATTTGCGCGCGTCTGCGGAGTGAGTGACGATCGAATAACGGGAGCCGAGCGGGCAAAGCTCATCTTGCCGGGCACAAGGGCGATGCGCGCTTGGATCTGGGAGCTTGCGACCCTTCGTAGTCTTGGCGAGGCGTGCGCCGGTATCATGGTTGCGCTCGAGGGGCAATTACCTACGCTCTATCCGAAGTACGTTGAGACCATGCGCGCTATGGGCTTCTCTGAAGATGATCTTGAGTTTTTCATCGTACATATCGAAAACGATACGGAGCACGCTGACGTCGGTCTTGAGTTAACTGCTCGATATTGCACCTCGTGCGCCGAACAGCAGCGAGCGATCGCTGCTGTGCAGGCATCCGCTGAAATGAGATTTGCCATGCTAGATGGCATTAACATATCGGTGCGCTTGTGATCGCAAACGGTTCACCCGTCGCTCTGGTTACCGGAGCGGCAGGTGGGCTGGGTCGGACCGCCGTGGCTCGGTTACGCGAGCGCGGAATGCATGTTGTCGCGACTGATCTCGCGCTCGCGGAAATTCCTTGTGGAGCTCCGCTAATGGTCGCGAGTGTTGACGTCACTGACGAGTCTGCAGTGGCTTCCATCATCGAGCGGGTACGGTCAGAATATGGCCGCCTCGATCACGTGGTCCACCTCGCCGGCATGGTGGGACAGGGCCCGCTCGGGGACGTCTCGCTCAAAGATTGGAATAGACTGCTCGAGGTCAATCTCACTTCCGCATTTTTGATAGCTAAAGCTGCGCATGCTGCTCTGCGAGATACGCGTGGAGGGCTGGTGTTGGCATCCTCCACTAATGGCTTGAACGGTGGCAGTGCGCTATCTGGGCCTGCGTATGCCGTAGCCAAAGCCGGGCTGATTAATTTTGCGCGTTATCTCGCCAAGGAGTGGGCGTCCGATGGAATTCGGGTCAATTGTCTCGCGCCAGGCCCGATTAAAACACCGATGGTGACGGGACGGTTTTCCTTAGAGGCGCTCGCTGTCCTCAGGGAGTCTGTTCCTCTCGGGCGGCTTGGAGAGCCAGAGCAGGTGGCCCATGCTATCGACTACTTAACAAGTTCGGAAGCCGGATTCATTACGGGGACGGTTATGAACATCTCGGGCGGCGTCGTTCTCGACTAGCTACGCCCCGCGAAATCCGACACCCGCCCGTAGCGTAGACGGCCGAGCTAGACCACACCTTGTCGAGTGTCGCGTTTTGTATATTTGACTCACCTTGATTTATCAAGAACGCCTCGACCGACAGCCGGAAAATGCTGGTTTGAGTAAGAACGTCCGCGTCGATGCTCCGAAAAATTCGGCTGATGAGTGCAACATCACCGTCCCAAGCGAAGAGCTTAGAGGATAAGGAGGTGGCCGGATGCGCCGACACGAGCGAACCAAAGAAGGTCGTCCAGGGCTGTGGACGGCTCGCATCGCTGGATTCCGTTGGTCTTAGAATTCACTCTGGCATCTATGGCCTGCTCACATGTCCCTCTCATCCGTCATAACAGGAAAGCGATTGGGCGATCGCTGAGTTAGTATTCGCAACAATCCTAATGATGATGTATCCGCCGCTCGATCAGCTACACTCAAATAACTGACCATCACGAAGGAGCGAGTCAATGACCATCAAGGTTGGAGAAAAAATGCCCGTGGGTGCTTTCAAAATGATAAGCACTGAGGGTCCCCAAGAATTGTCTACGGAGGTACTGTTCAGCGGCAAGACAGTCGTTCTGTTCTCGGTACCCGGAGCGTTTACTCCCACGTGCGATGCCAAGCATTTGCCAGGCTATGTACAGCACGCCGATGCGCTCAGGGCGAAGGGTATCGATACCATCGCCTGTATTGCTGTCAACGATATGTTTGTTATGAATGCCTGGGGTAAGGCCAGCAACGTTGGCGATAAGGTGATGATGCTTGCCGACGGCAATGGCGATTATTCGCGCGCGCTCGGATTGGAGCTTGATGCTAGAGGTTTCGGCCTCGGCATGCGCGGCCAGCGATTTGCTATCATCGTGAAGAATGGTACTGCGGCGCACGTCTTTATAGAAGCGCCGGGTAAGTTCGAGGTGTCCGCTGCTGAGTACGTACTCGGGCGGCTTTGATTCCTCCGACGTGAAAAGCGGCAACAAACGCATCATTTTTCTGCGTAGTCCTCGGGGGCTCCCTGTCCCTGAGGATTTTGGTATAGACGAGACGGCTATCCCGCAACCGAACGCGGGTCAGTTTCTGTCGCGGACAGTTTATCTATCCCTCGATCCCTATTATCGCAATGTCATGAAGAACAGCCAGATCTATGCAGATCGGCTGTCGCCCGGCGATGCCATGGTTGGCGAAACCGTGGCAGAAATCGTGAGCTCGAAACATCTGGATTTCAAAGCGGGCGACGTGGTCGCCGTTCGTAACGGCTGGCAGCAGTACGGCCTTAGTGACGGGCAGGGAGTCCGAAAAATTGATCCCTCGGTTGCGCCGATCGCAACGGCGCTTGGAGTTCTTGGTATGCCGGGACTGACCGGCTATACGGGAACTGTTCATCTCGCGCAGCCGCTGCCGGGGCAGACTTTCGTCGTCTCTGCGTGCACGGGTCCCGTGGGTAGTACGGCGGGTCAAGTTGCACGCCACATGGGCGCGAGAGTCGTGGGTATTGCCGGTTCAAAAGAAAAATGCACCTTTGCGGTGAGTGAACTGGGCTTCGATGCATGCGTCGATTATAGAGCGGGTGATTTGCGCGGAGCGCTGAAGGCGGCTTGTCCCAACGGTATCGATGCCTACTTTGACAACGTCGGCGGATCGACACTTGAGGCTGTGACGCTCAACCTTGCGATGGGTGCGCGTATCGTGCTGTGCGGAATGATAGAAGCTTACAGCATGGATGCCCCGCCGCCCGGTCCCTGGCTCGGGCCCATCGTAGGAGCGCGGGCGACTATGAAGGGTTTGGTTGTCTACGACCATATGAACCGGATGCAAGAAATGACCCGAGTGATCGGGCAATGGATCAAGGAGGACAGGTTTCGTTGGAGAGAGGACGTGACGGACGGGCTGGAGCACGCGCCGGAGGCGTTTTGCCGCCTTATGCAAGGTCAAAACTTTGGCAAGGCCCTTGTGAAGGTCGGCCTTGCGCCGAGCCACTAAGCGGTTAGTCAACCGTTGCTTGCAAGCAGCTTCTCTAATTCCGGAACGACCTGAAACAGGTCGCCCACGAGCCCGAAATCGGCAACTTCAAAAATTGGTGCTTCGGGGTCCTTATTAATCGCGACGATCGTACGAGCGTCCTTGATGCCAGTCAGATGCTGGACCGCACCGGAAATTCCAAACGTCATATACAGCTCCGGAGCAATGATTTTTCCGGTCTGACCAACTTGCATGTCATTGGGCGCGTAGCCTGCATCAACCGCCGCGCGAGAAGCCCCGACTGCAGCGCCCATACGATCGGCAAGTTGATAAAGAATTTTGAAGTTATCAGCACTCGCGAGCGCGCGACCACCTGAGACCACTTTTTTGGCGGTCTGCAGATCCGGTCGATCATTTCGGGCGGCGCTGATCGAAACGAACCTCGTGTGAGTTGGAAGTGCAGCAGAGAACGTCGCATCCTCGATAGGGGCTGAGGTGGCGCCGACTGCAGCTGGTTCGAAAGAGGCCGTGCGGACCGTTGCTACGAGTTGAGTTCCCGCGACCACCTCCACGGTGACGATCGCGTTTCCGGCGTAGATTGGTCGTCGGAATCGAGTAGCACCCTCGACCGCCATGATGTCCGACGCTTGTGGCGCATCGAGAAGCGCGGCCACGCGCGGCATCAGATCTTTGCCAAAAGTGGTCGACGGACCGAACACATGGCTGTAGCCCTTTGCGATCTCAGCGAGTTGCGGTGCTATATTTGACGCGAGCGCATGAGCGTGGGCGGGGTGAATGACGGTGACGACCTTGGCCACACCTGAGATGCGTGCGGCATCTGCGGCAACGGAGCTCGGTTCGTTACTAAATACTGCGATATGGATTTCGGCACCGTTGATTTGACTTGCGCAGTGCACGCACTTTGCGATGGCAGGATTTAGTTTACCATCCCGGTGTTCGGCAACGATCAAAATTTTACTCATGACGATCTCGATATTTGTGGTCAAGACGGCCTTTAAACAAGGCCTTTGCTTCGCAGTGCGGAAAATAATTCACTGACATCCTTGACCATGACGCCTTTACTGCGCATCGAAGGCGGATCGACCTTGACGGCTTTGAGCCGCTCGACTGGTGTAACTCCCAAGGCCGACGGTTCGATGGTCTCAAGAGGCTTTTTCTTCGCCTTCATGATGTCGGGTAATTTCACGTAACGTGGCTCGTTGAGGCGCAGATCCGTGGTGATTACGGCGGGCAGATCGACCTCTATCACCTCAAGCCCCGCGTCGACTTCGCGGGTCACTTGAGCCCTGTCACCTGAGATTTCAACTTTCGAGGCGAACGTCGCTTGAGGGCGTCCCCATAGAGCGGCGAGCATCTGACCGGTCTGGTTGCAATCGTCGTCGATAGCTTGCTTGCCTAAGATCGCGAGCACCGGCTGCTCGCGCTCGACGAGTTTGAGCAAGAGCTTCGCAGCGCAACCCGACTCGACGGCCACATCGGTCTGCACGTGGACTGCGCGATCTGCACCCATGGCAAGGGCAGTGCGAAGCTGCTGTTGGCAATCCACCGGACCAATCGACACCGCCAAGATTTCCTCAGCCAGGCCTTTTTCCTTAATGCGCAGGGCCTCTTCGAGGGCGATTTCGTCGAACGGATTAATACTCATTTTTACGCCGTCGGTGACGACACCTGAGCCGTCCGGCTTCACTCGGATACGGACGTTGTAGTCGATCACTCGTTTGATCGACACCAAAATACGCTTCATGGGCGGTTTTGCTCCTTAACTCCGGAGAAACGGCCCAATGGCCGCGACGGGATTCTACAGTCCCAAAGCCCCCGGGTTAAGGCGTCGCTGCGGATCAACGAGCTGTTTGAGCTTTCGAATAAGCTCGGCGGTCTGGGGATCCCGGCCTCGCATGTAGGGGTAAAACTTGCCGATCTGCAAGTGAATGGCCCCATGCCGCTGGAAAATATCGGCGATCCCGCATTTCATTTTATCGACTAAGGCCCGACCCTCAGGGTTATCGGCAAATTGGGGTAAGGTCTGCTGATGACCCGCAGGTAGCAACCTTTCCTGGGTAATGTTGTAGCCGTCTTCCCAATAGAAAACTGGCTCGTACAGGAAGGCATTTGTCGCGACGGTCATGAACATCGCCCCGTAGCGGATCCGCAGGCGTTTCATTTCGGCCGCGTGGTTTTCATAGTAGCGAGTGATCTCGGCACGGAAACCCCCGACGCGAGAAAAAGGCAGGATTCCGTGAATTGGCACCCAGCGCTCGCCGCGTGGGCTCCGCACATTGTAGAGCGGCATGAACGGCATCGCATTGGCGACGGTTGGAACGGTGGCCGGCACTTCAGCACCGTAAGGTTGAAGCGTAGCGCGCAATTTGGCGACGGCGGCACGGCATGCGACATCATCGATACCGTCGACGATCCAGTGTCCCGAAAACATGGCACCTTTTAAAAAGCCGCGTCCGGCGAAAGCCATCTTGGTCAATTGAACAATTCCGTCAACGGGACCTCGAGACGTTTTCCAGACCGCAAGTGCAGATTGCATCGCCGTAGCTGCATCGGCTTTTCCGAGCTGACCCTGTTGCAGAGCGGGGTCAAGTCCGAAGTTCGTCAGGTTGAGGCTGAGCTTCGAGGCAGCCTCCATACCGGCAGCGAGACTCTCAAAATCTTTAAAGCCGAAAGACAGGCCCATGACATGCGTATTGCGTTTCATCAATCGAAGAGCAACTGCGGTCTTGATACCAAGCGCACCGCAGTCACCCATAAAAAGACCGGTCAGATCGGGTCCGTAAGACCGAAAGAACGGAGAGGAATTGGCGGCTCCCCAGGAGCCTGTGCGAATGATTTGGCCTGCGCCGATCACCACCTCGACCCCAAGCGTAGTTTCGCCCGACACACCGAACACCCCTGTCCCCCAAGTGAGGCTGCCTTGGGAGAGGGATCCGCCAACCGTGGCGGTAAGCCCCGAAAAAGGTCCAAAGAAAGGAGTGCGAAGTCCCTTGGAAGCAAGGGCTTCATTGAGTACAGCCCAGGTTACGCCGACCTGAACGACGACGTACATATCCCGCTCGTTGATCTCGACGATCTGATTCATGCGCGACGTATCGATGCTGAGTGAGCCGGTTTCGGTCGGGATGTAGCCGTCCGTGTACGACGCGCCGCCGCCTCGGGGAACCACTGAGACCCCCGCCGCAACCGCCAGTTGTACAACTTGAGCGACATCCGCTGCGCTTCCTGGTCGAACGACTGCCGCGGGCAGCGCACCTGACTTGTAGATATCAGTGGAGAAAAAGCTTCGTTCGACGGGGTCGGTGAGCACGTGGTCGCGACCGAGCAGCGACTCGAGACGAGCGATGAGGGTCAGTGTCTTGTCCTGAAGTTCTGCGTTCATTCCGTTGGTGTCCTATACGCGCCCGCGTGACACAGGACGTGAGGTTTGTTGGTGGGGCGGATCGCTTTGCTGTTCCGAGAACGTTTGGCGGATCTTTTGTGCTGTATCTCGGAGCTTCGGAAGGAAGCGCTCAACAGCTAGCTTAAGTGGTATCGCCGTCGCGCTGAAGCGAATGGTGACGGCTGCAAGCACAAGATCTTCGATCAAGATGGGTACGGCCATGCTGATTTCGTCCGACACGCGTCGCGCGCGTATGGCCGAGGCATAGCCCTGAATCCGTGCATCGTTAAGGATTTTCATGAGCTCGGTGCGATTTTTCGCGAGGGCGTCTTCTTCGCGACTCGAGCGCATCAAAATTTCGAGCAGTGACTCTCGTTGCGTTGGTGACGAGAAGGCCAAACACACCCGTCCCGATGAAGACGTCAGCAGCGGTACACGAAATCCTGCCGAATACCGCTCAACTGCGAGCGGACTGCGATGGTCAGTCGATTCGCGCACCATCATTGACGTACCCGACAGCGATGCAATGGCAACGGGCCAAACGATCTCTTTACCGAGCTCGTGAATGTATGGGCGGGCGATTTGGGTAACCCATGCCTCGTCATCGAAGCCGTCAGAAAGTCCGCGCACCATAATAGTGAGCCGATAGTGGTCGTCGTTGGCATCTCGATAAACGAACCCAGCGTGGCTGAGCGTTTCGAGAATTCGGTACGTGGTGGTTCTCGGAAGGCGAATTTCTTGAGCCACTTCCGACACGGTGGCCCCATTTCGTAAATTTAGCACCGTCAAGGTATCAAGACCGCGAATTAGAGCGCGTATTGGACGCGTGGACTCCAACGTCACTACCCCCGCAATTAAGGGACCGATTATAGAAAAGGCTCTCAGGGGTTGTCCACACAATGAACGAGAAGCCGTCGGCTGGGCTGCAGCAGGCCCGCTCGCCGCTAGACCGTGACCATAATCCAAAATCCAGGTGTTGCCGCGATGTGGGGCGGCACGACGGGGCTTAATGAAGCTGAGCACAGAGCAACTGCTTGCCTACGCCGCACCGACCGTTGCGCTGCAGGCGATGCTCGTCCCCCTCTACAACTTTCTTCCGCCGGTGTATTACTCGGCCGAAGTCGGTATGGTCGCGTTTACTGTGGCGATCGTGTTTGCGGTGGGTCGATTCTGGGAGGCTTTAATCGATCCGCTTGTCGGCGCGTTGTCCGATCGGACCTCGTGTCGTTTGGGTCGACGACGCGTATGGATGTTGGCAGGTACGCCCATCACTCTCGTGTCGGCGTGGTTCCTATTGCTGCCTCCCTATGGTGCCTCCATCACGTATCTACTTGGCTGGCTCTTGTTGTTCTACGTCGGGTGGACCATGATTTACGTGCCGCATCAGACCTGGGGCGGCGAGCTATCGGGTGACTACATTGAGCGCACTCGAATCGCCGGATTTCGCGAGAGTGGGGCGTTCGTTGGTTATCTCTGCGCAAGCGCAGTCGGAATCTTTTACTGGCTTTGGATTAAGGGCGTCGCGTTTCCGAGTTACGCTCAAATAGTCCAGTCGGTCGGCGCGTTCTTCGCTGCCGCACTTCCGATCGCTATTCTTTGGTGTTTCTCCAGAGTTCCGGCAAGTGCCGTGCATGCGGAGCGGGTGCCGGGATGGGGCGAACTTCTCGGAATCCTCTCTCGGAACGCACCATTTCGGCGCCTAGTCAGTGCGTATTTCATCGATCGTCTGGCGCTGGGCATCTATTTCGGTGTTCAGCCCGTGTTGATTTCTCAAGCGCTCGGCATGCAGCAGCACGTACTGACGGTCGCCATCGTTAACACTATTGCTGCGGTATTGTTGGCACCAACCTGGATTTGGATCGCCAACAGGCTCGGTAAACATCGTGGGTATTGCGTGGCCAACCTCATTACATCGATCGGCTATCTCACCCTCTTTTTTGTTCCGGATGGCGCGATTGTTCCGGTGCTGCTTTCCAACATCGTGATGGCTTTCGGCAACGGCGGCACCATGATTACGCCCGCTGCGATGACTGCCGATGCAGTAGACTACGACGAACTGCAAACGGGTGTGGCGCAGATGGGCGGCCATATGGCGTTTCTAGCGTCGGTGTTCAAGCTCGGTATGGGTTTTGGACTCTTTATCGGCCTCGGGTTTTTATCTTCATTTGGGTATGTCGATATGAGTCAGGCTCTGTCCTTTGAAGTGGAGCAGGGCGTGCGGGTTGGCGCGTCTTGGTTACCAGCGCTCATGTTACTTATACCGGTAATATTAATGTGGCGTTATCCAATCGATAGTGTACGACACGCGGAGATTCGTTCGGCTCTTACCGTGCGTCGTGGTATAGCTTTATGAAAAAAGTCTTCGGTTGGATTTTCAAAATAATCGGTGGACTGCTGGCGGCGCTCGTCGGCGTAGGGGTTTTATTGACGCTCATGATCTGGGTGGCTGATCCAGCCGTCCTGCGGAATATAGTGTTCGGGCAGTCGCCGACTGACCCTACCAGTATCGAGAAGTCACAGCCGCAGGAGTCGGTGATCGGTCAGTTTGCAGCAAACATTCTGACGGCTGATCCCACGTGGCGTGACCCAAGTGGCATTCTCGAAGCGGAGCGATATGCTGGCGCTACCGGATCGGTTGCATTACTCATCTATCATCGCGGCGCTCTGCGCTACGAAAAATACTGGTCCGGTTTCGATCAGAACACCCGTACCAACCCCAATTCGATGCATAAGACGGTTCTTGGGTTGCTCGTCGGCGCGGCGATTTCAGATGGCTTCATCGACTCGGTGGATACCCCGGCATCGAAATGGATCACGGAGTGGCGAGGCGATCGGCGCAGTGACATCACGATTCGGGACTTGCTACAAATGTCAAGCGGATTGCAAGTGCCAATTTTCGGGACTTGGAAATCCGCGAGGATATTGTTCGGTTCTGACCTCGCCGCAGGTGTACTTGAGCTTCCGAGTGTGACGCCACGAGGTCGTGATTTTCAGTACAGCAACGCGAACTCTCAACTACTATTATTAATCGTTGAGCGAGCAACGGGGCAGCGTTATTCATCCTATCTCTCTACGAGACTCTGGCAGCGGCTCGGTGCGAGCGATGCAATGCTGTGGATGGATCATGCGGGCGGTTTGCCGCGTGGGTTCTGTTGCCTATTTGCGACGGCTCGCGATTGGTTGCGAGTAGGGCGCCTTATTCTCGATGGTGGCCGCGTCGGTGACGACCAAGTGTTACCGTTAGACTGGATCATTGACATGGTCACTCCAGCTCCAACGAATGCTAACTTCGGCTATCAAGTGTGGTTGGGTTCTCCGCCAACTCAGGAGCGTCGCTACAACGACTATACGATCAAAGCTTTTCACTCCATGCCCTTCGTTAGGGCGGATATCATTTTCATTGATGGTTTTGGCGGGCAGCGGGTGTATGTGGTCCCGTCATTGCAGTTGGTCATCGTTCGGACTGGAAAGTCCATCGCGTCTTGGGATGACGCCATTATCCCCAATGCCGTCATCAGATCTGTATCGTCGGGGATATATTGATGAATCGCACACTTCAGCGGCTAGAACGAGTGCTGTCCGTTACTATTTTTGTGTTGGTAGTATTTCAGATGTATCAGTCCACTAAAGTGGGCGTAACACCGCGAGGAACCGCAGCACGAGAGGCGCTGCAACATTTGCACATCTCGAATGGGCTCACCGTACTGGCGCTACTCATCCCGCGGCTGTGGCTCTGGATCAAGTTACCGAGACCGTCGCGTCCGAGGCGAGTCCCTCCCGCGGCGGATGATCTTGCACGTGTATGTTTGCTCGCGCTTTATCTCACGCTTGCGGGCTTTTGTTTGACCGGTCCGTTATTCGCGTGGTCCGAGGCGCATGCAACCTCTTGGTACGGAATGTTTGCTATTCCTGCTTGGGTACCAGCAAATTACCGACTCTCAGTCGCGCTGGGCTACCTACACAGCGCCTTCGGATTTTTAATCATTTATTTATTCGTGATCTCGACACTCGTGGCGCTTTGGCAAGCGTTTCGATATCACATCGGTCCTTGGCGCATGTTACCTGGTATGCCTTGGGGCGGTTCTGATGCATGCGATTTAGCAAGGACGCCGGCTTCCTGGCGGATCGTTCACGCAGGGCTATTAGTGGCAGCACTTGCGATATCGGCGTACACCCCATATCGCGTGTTTGGTGTCGTGCCATTCACTACTTCGGAGCAACTCGTGGCCTCTGGGCCGCCGCTTGCAGTGGATCCTTACCTAGACACGGATCCGATGCCGGTGCTAAGCGCGCAGTCTCAGCAAGCGTTCATGTGGTGCCGATTCTGCCATAGCTTTGAGCAGGGAGGTCCTCATGCAGTGGGGCCTAACCTGCATCGTGTGTTCGGTCGCCGGGCGGCGAGTACTCCTGGGTTCTATTACTCGGAAGCCTTCGTCGAGGCTGGCGAGAGTGGGCTAGTTTGGAATGAGGAGAACATCAACACGCTGATTGCCGACCCATCGAAGTTTCTGGATGGCCGACATCGTATGAGATACAAACCCATTACCGATGCCGAGGAACGTCGGCAGATCTTAGTGGCACTAAAAGCTGCGACTCGATAAATTAATCTGTGATGGCCGAGCCACCCGCGACCGCTGCTGACTGGCAGCTTCGCCCGCTATGGCTCCGAGGGTGACGGCCATGCAAAGTCCGACGCCCCGGGTAAATAGCCCGTGACGCGCTTCCCCGAAATGCTACGGGCCACGCCGCCGCCCGCGTAAAGATTTGGGAGGGGCGAACGGTCGTCACGGATCACCTGCGCATTACCGTCGATCAATAGCCCACCTTGGGTGTGGAAGATGGCACCAGTGACTCGCACTGCACAGAACGGAGACTTCAGGGCGGCGGGACCTTCGTGGCGTCGTCCGAAGCGATCCGCGTAGTTACCCGCTCGCGCAGCGCCTATCTCGTCGTTTTCTCTTCGTAGGCTACCGAGAGGTAGGTTACAGACACGTTCTAGCGCTGCCCAACTGTTGCCGCGTCGAATGGCACCTACCTCTTCGAGTTTCCGCTGGTCTACCGAGTGCTCGAGGGAATCGCGATTCAAACATTCATCTGAAACTACCCATGCGAGTCCTTGGGCTTGCGCAAGTACGGGTACGCACATTCCAGAGATATTGCTGAGCTCGTGGGCGAAGCGACGCTCCTCGATATTGACGAGAAAACCCCCTTCGATCAGGAGAGGGTGGGGGACGACGATTTGATGTGGTACGGCGAGTGTGCCGAGACCTTGATAGGCGGACATATCTCCGACAGCTCCACCGAGAGCCTTCCCCCAAAGAATTCCGTCGCCGCGATTGCCTTCGTGACAGAAATAGCGCGCATCAGACATTTCGGGAATCAGCGTTGTAATCATCTCGTTATTACCGCCGAATCCGCAGGTTGCCAGCACTAGCGTTTCACAACCCACGTGTTCGATGGACCTGTCTGGGCAACGAATGCGTACACCGACAACGCAGTCGTTTTTGTCGGCATAAAAGTCGGTTACCCGTGCTTCCGTCAAGATTTCAGCGCCCGCTCGTGTGCAGGCATTGGCAAGTAGTGCCGATAGCTCCTCGCCATTTCGACCGGGTGGCAAATGGAGCCGTGCTTTTCCGTGAGCAATTCGACTGTACCGCCAGAGCGTTCGCCGATCCGTCTCGACAGCATCTCATCAGCTTCGCCATCCGTCTTGAGTCGTACATCCGATAAAAATAACTCGACATTATCTTCTACGTGGTTATCTCGCTGACTACGGCTACCGACTGCGCAGATCGCGCCGAGGGACATTGAGGTACTGCCCCAGGGTCGCTTGTCTTGTTCGAGTACGAGGACGTCCGCGCGTTGGTCCCGGGCCGCCAGTGCAGCCGTTAAGCCACACGCACCTGCACCGGTCATTACGACCGGGACGATAGTTTTGAAATTGGGGATATCATGGCGGGCCACAGTCATTTTTAATTATGGTCTGTCATACGCGGTTTCGTCCAAATAAAATTTGGTAACATACGAGGGGCACTTCGCATGGCGACGATCAGCGTCCTCTTTAATTTTTAAGGGGGTGTGTGCTTGGCTGACTACAAAGAGTTCGCTTGCAGTATTAATCTGTCCATCATCAATATGCTGCTGTCAGTGAATCGTTTCGAGGTTCTGAAGTCCGAGGGTCTCCTGAGTCGGGGTATTAAACCTGATGCCTAAATGGAAGCAATCGACGAGAACGGCCTCGATCAGCCCGACGAGGATATCGCTAAGAAAACTATGTAAATAGTCACCACGATGTTTCAGAGTATGGCAGAGATTCCGTTCCATACCTTCATCCGAAATCTTTGACCAAAGTCTCGATAAGCTCGATCCACTCGCCGGCGGGACCGACGATGAGGGCTGTGCGCGTGCCAAAGAAGGGGGCATCCTGAGCGGATGAAAAAAATGCTGCGATAGCGTCTCCTCGAGGTCGTTCACCTCGAAGCTCACCATCGCTATTCCGGACAGCAGATCACCGTTTCGGCGAGGTCGCGGCACAGTATTCGCCGGATACTCGTCAAGCTGGAGGGCGAATTTTGCTGAGAGTGGGACAGGCGCGAGCAGAATTCTTTGCTCCGCGGGCAATCCTAAGGCGGTATTGAGTACCGGGACTTTCGATGCAAACGGCGCAGTCACCGACATCCCGAGTCTCATCTCATAAAACTCTCGCAAGGCTGTTATCGAAGGTCCGCCAACGATCGCAATGAAAGTTCGATCAACGAAAGCCTGCGCTGCGTGCTTGATGAACATCCCGCCCGCTGGCGGGATTTTCGTGAAGTAGTTAAGTTCGTCGTCGGGACCTAACGCCTGCAAGGCGAGGACGCTTAGGTTCGAGTCGAGCGCAGCCGTAGTACCGATGACCGAAAATGGTGAGCCCGGTTTCCGAATACGTTTTTCGAGGGCAAACGGGTCAGTAACTAAAATCTCGTTGGCGTTCCACCCGTGAGTATGTAGGGTCGTAAAGCTGGCGGTCAATGGGCGTTCGATCAATCGGAGCAAGACGTCCGAGCCCGAGGCGCTGTGCAAGATGGTACAATGGCTATTTGCTACGCTAGGTGTGCTCCATGCCTTCGCGAGACTTTCGGAAACTCGACTCTGGCCATTGGCTGATAACCGAGCCAATCGCGATACGGCCGCTCTGCGGCGTTAAGGTTGGACACCGACAGCGTGACGATGCGGATGGTTTTCACCATGCTACCGATCCTATCCTCGTCCGGTAGTTTCAGGTCACAGAGTGGACAAATCGGCCGAGGAGGGGATTGCAGGCTGCACCCGGGTGTCGAGCGAGGGTATATTCGGGTGAGGCTCGATTAATCGCGTGGAGGGGTAGGGATGAAATTTATCGCTCATAAGCGAAGCAGAGCCGTCCAAGCCTGGCTCAAGAAAGAAATGTCAGAACAGAAGAATCGGTACCTAAAGATCGTTGGTGAGCAAGAGGCTCTGACGCCGAAGCGCGATAAGTGGATCAGTGACTTCCTGTACCGAATTCAGACTCGTGGAGTCCACGTTCATTCCAACCAGATGCGCAAGGTGGCGCCGGAGGAAATCCCGGTGAAACCAAAGCGCAAGTTTAAGGTTGTGTTCTGACGAACAATTCGGGAGCGAATAAACATGGCTAGACCGCATATCGAACCGTTCGTCGATCGAGACGTACCCTTCAAGAAAATGACCCTGCCGGGATTTCCCAAGGGCATGCACTATAAGATGCTGTCGCTCGATACCGACGATGGAGCCTGCACGATGACCTGCCTCTTTGAGCCAGGCTATCGTCAGCCGCCGGGTATGAGTTATACTGAATACGAGCTCTTCATCATGTCGGGTTCAATTAAGGTTGGCGAAAAAGTTTGGGGGCCAGGAAGTTATTTCTTTGTGCCAGCCGGCATAGCGATTGAAGAGTTGTCCTCGCCGCGTGGCGCCACGGGCCTCATTTTCTATAACTACGGCGAACCTTCGTTCATTGAGTCGACGAGGGATCATAAAAACGCAGAGCGTAATCGTTTTGCGGCAGTCAACTCATATGACGATATGCAGTGGACATCCACGAACTTCTATCCGGCGACGGCGCCCGGCTGCATGGTGAAGATCCTCCGCTTCGACCCCCGAACTCAGGGCTTTACATTCCTTTACTGTATGACACCTAACTTTTGGCAGGACAACATTTCGTACCACGATTGCTGCGAGGAGGCGTATCACATCTGGGGCACGTCCTGGATGATGCAATTTGGTGATCTGCCTACTGGTGGCTATTTCTGGCGTCCTCCGTATATCAACCATGGCGCTTTCGCATCAAAACTCGGCATTCTCGCTATTGGTCGAACGGATACTCAGCTTTACAATCACTTCCATTTCAATCCGTGGACTAACATAGAAGAAAACCGCGATCGTGCCGCAAATCGAATCATGCAGTGGAAGCCCGATTTATATAAATGGATCAACACCCACGGACATAATCATCCGATCGATTTTGAATACGACCATGGACATGCGCATGGCGATATGCCGCATCACCACGGGGATGGGCACGTCGAACACAACCACAAGAAAAAGCGCCGAAGGCGCTGAAGTATAAGTTAGAAATCGCGTGGTGTTTGGGTTTAACGAAGATCTACCCAGCCCTCCTTTTGACTGCAGCGGAGCGCGGTAAGGCGTATTTATGCGGAACATTGGTATGCCCGTGCGCTTATTATTTTGCGGCATGCTGAAATCGTTGATGTTGGCCGTACTTTTTGCTGGTGTATTACCCATTGGCGCTGTCGAATATGAGTTACGCGGCGACGGCGCAGACATCTTCGGTAAGCTCGAACGAATACACGCACGCCACGAAGATACCCTGATCGAAATCGCACGCCGTTACAGCCTCGGATACGAGGAGCTAATACGTGTCAATAAAGGGGTTGATCCTTGGTTACCGGGGGAGGGCACGCAGATTGTCATCCCAGGGCAGCGATTACTGCCTACCTCCAATCGGGAGGGAATCCTCGTAAACCTTCCCGAACACCGAATGTATTTTTTTCCCCCAGCAAAGACGGGCGAACCCTCGAAGATCATGACTTTTCCCGTCAGCGTCGGAAAAATGGACTGGCAAACCCCTTTGGGGACTACTACCGTGGTTTCGAAGCAAAAAGATCCGGCCTGGTATCCGCCAGCATCTGTCAGGGCAGAGCACGAAGCCCGCGGCGATCCGCTGCCGTTCGTCGTGCCGCCGGGTCCGAAGAATCCTCTCGGGCGTCATGCCTTGCGACTCAATATCCCTGGCGGTGCGTATCTCATTCACGGAACGAATAATCCCGATGCTATCGGCATGGCCGTCACACACGGCTGTTTACGGATGTATCCCGAGGATGTGGCGGTACTATTCGACGCTGTCAAAGTAGGTACTAAGGTGAATCTGATCAACGAACCCTTGAAGATGACGCGAGTCGCCGGCGAGGTTTGGATCGAGGTTCACCCTCCGATCGATGCCGAGGGGCAAACCTCGACAGTAAAACTTGAGGATTTCGAGTCGCACCTAGACGCGTTGCTAGGTGAGGCGGAATTCGCCGTCAACTGGGATATCGCCATCGAAGCTCTCCGCGATGCGAGCGGTATTCCGGTCATAATCGGTATCGAGCTTGCCCCGGAGACAGCCGAAATAGGCGCCGATGCGCCGTCCGCGACCGCTAAGTTGTAAATCTCACAGTAGCTCGGAATCGAACGCGTGTAATGTTTTCCCCATGTTCGATCATTACGTTGACCTCGGACTTCGGTCTTCGTGATCCTTTTATAGGCGTGATGAAAGGCCGCATCCTCGACATCGCTCCTTCCGCACAAATTATCGATCTAACGCATGACATCGCCGCGCATTGGCCCGCCGAGGCGGGGTTCTGGCTTCGACGCTCGTTCCGATATTTTTCGCGGGGGACTGTCCATGTTGCTGTTGTTGACCCTGGTGTCGGCACGGCGCGGAATATCGCGATGGTATTACTCGAGGGCCATCTTTTTCTGGCGCCAGATAATGGCACGCTTGCTGACATCGCTAGTCAGCAACGCGATGCTCAGCTTTGGCATATCGACATTTCGCGACTCGACTCGCTCGGCATAAAGCTTCTAAGCGCGACCTTTCACGGCCGCGATATTTTCGCCCCAGTCGCGGCAGCGTTGGCGTCAGACGCGATCAAGCCAGAGGATATCGGTCGGAGGGCTCTGTCACTGATACCCGGTTGGGTCGAGGAAGCGTCGGTGGGTGAGCACCGCGTTTCGGGTATCATCATTACAGTAGATCATTTCGGGAATCTCATTACGAATATCGATCGACAGTTATGCGAGCGGTTTATCGATCCGGTGGTGTGCGCTGGCAACCTTTCGCTGCCTCTACGCCGGACTTACGGGGATGTTCGCCCAGGTGATCCAATCGCTCTAATTAACTCATTCGAGGTGGTCGAGATCGCCGTTGCGGAGGGCAGGGCGACCGACACGCTCGGTCTCTCTCGCGGCGCGCCGGTCTCCGTGCGAGACAGGGTCCGACGTAGCTAAACTTGCATGGAGCGGCGTTTTCGTTATAGTTCTCCGGTTGCACCACCCGGGTTGCGCATAACTCATTGTTTTAAAAGGGTAAAAGATGTCTAAGGGAGATTCTGAAGGCTTTGAGGTCAACGTGGAGACTCTCGGCGAGGCGGTTAACCACGACGAGGACAGCCAAGACTACGACCGCTTCCTTGATCGTATTGATCGTCGCGCGCGTCCCACTCCGGGCAAGCGTGTCAAGGCCGCGTGGAGCAAGCTTGAGGAAGTCCTCGCAGATAAAAAACTCGCTAAAGATTTACGGGAATATTACGACGACAAGCTCTGAGTTCGTAGGGCTGTCATGACGTCCTCCGTTAGCGAGTGGGTCGTCCTGAAGTTCGGTGGGACCAGCGTCTCGACCGAGGCCAATTGGCGAAATATCGAATCTATTGTTCGTGATCGACTCGCGCAGAGCCTGCGCGTTGTCGTCGTGTATTCCGCATTGAGCGGGGTGACCGACCGACTTGAAAAGCTTTTGATTGCTTCGATTGAGGGGAGGCATCGGTCCCTCATTGATGACCTTCGGACGCGTCATTTGAAGCTGGCAACGGCGCTTGGATTTGATGCGAGAGTGTTAATCGAGCCATTGTTTGAAGACCTAACGAACCTGTGCTGCTTAATTCATGACGAGCTCGCGGTGGATGACCATATCCGGGCGAGGGTGACGGCGATAGGCGAGCTTCTCGCCACCACGATTGGCGCGCGATTTTTGGGGACTAGAGGCCTTAGTGCCACCTGGATGGATGCGCGAGAGTATCTCAAAGCGGAGGATCGCGAAGCTGCGACAGAGCGTACAAAATACCTCTCTGCCACTTGCGATTTTTCTCCCAATAAACGCGTTCAAGCTCAGTGGGGTCAGGCAGACCGACTCGTCGTCACCCAGGGATTTATTGCGAGCAATGCCGCCGGCGAAACCGTGCTGTTGGGGCGTGGTGGAGGCGACACCTCCGCAGCATATTTCGCTGCCATGCTAGAGGCTCGCCATCTTGAGATTTGGACTGATGTCCCGGGAATGTTCAGTGCAAATCCGCGCGCTATCGCAGGCGCGCGTCAGCTCTTGCAATTGTCGTACGACGAGGCGCAGGAGGTGGCAACTGCAGGAGCAAAAGTGCTGCACCCGCGATGCTTGCTTCCTGCGCGGTCGCAGGCCATCCCGATTTACGTTTTTGCTACCCAAGCACCGTCGATGCGCGGCACACGCATCAGCGAGAGTCCGCCGAGCGACGCGGCGCAAGTTAAAGCCGTATGCGTCAAAAAAGATGTGACGCTGATATCACTTGAGAGCCCCGGGATGTGGCATCAAGTTGGTTTTCTTGCTGATGCATTTCAGATTTTCAAGCGGAACGGGCTTTCAGTCGACTTGATATCTACCTCTGAAACCAATGTCACAGTGTCGCTCGATTCGCTTGCTAATACTTTAGACAAGAATGTCTTGGAGCGGCTTATAGCTGACCTTTCGCCTCTCGGAAGGGCCGAAATCATAGGGCCGTGCGCCTCGGTCAGTCTGGTCGGACGCAACATTCGTAGCATTCTCCATCAGCTTGGACCCGCGCTCGAGGTGTTCGCCCATCAGCGGATATATTTGGTGAGTCAGGCCGCAAACGATCTCAACCTGACGTTTGTCGTAGACGAGGCTCAAGGGGATCGATTGGTGGACGAGCTCCATCACCTATTGGTCGATCCCATTCTCGACGATATCGTGCTTGGACCGACGTGGCAGCAGTTGTCCAAACCGCTAATCGACGCCAAACCGATTACATCCACTTGGTGGTTTGATAAACGCCAGGCTTTGCTGTCTTTAATGACCGGGCGCGATACGGCGTACGTCTATGACCTCGCCACTGTTCGGAGCCGATGTCACCGGCTACTCGCGGTTCGTGCCTTAGAACGCGTGTCCTACGCCATGAAGGCGAACTCGCACCCCGTTGTGCTTCGCGAGGTGAGTAAGGCGGGGCTGGCTATCGAGTGTGTTTCTCGAGGAGAGGTCGAGCGTGCGCTGCAAGTTCTCCCCCAGATGCGCCCCCACGAGATCCTCTTCACACCGAACTTTGCGAGCCGAGATGAGTACGAGTGGGCATTCGCGCTCGGTGTACAAGTCACTCTCGATAATCTCCATCCCCTCGAACAGTGGCCTTCGTTGTTTTCCGATCGAGACATTTTCGTCCGTCTCGATCCCGGCATCGGTCGGGGTCATCATGCCCATGTCCGAACGGGTGGTGCTCGCTCGAAATTCGGCATTGCGTACAGCGAAATTGATACTCTGCAATACGCTGCGCAGAGTACAAATGCGCGAATTGTCGGTCTACACGCCCATACGGGTAGTGGGGTTTTCGATGTTGCGAACTGGCGTGAAACGGGCGTTTATCTGACCGGATTGCTCCGGAAGTTTCCGGCGGTGCGGGTGCTCAATCTCGGTGGCGGAATCGGCGTCCCGGATCGACTCGGCGGCGCAGAGTTCGATTTTGGAGCGCTCGACAAAGCTTTAATCGACCTTAAGGCTTCTCTCGGAGACGTCGCCTTATGGATGGAGCCAGGCCGATATGTTGTTGCAGAGGCGGGCGTACTGCTCGCCAAGGTCACGCAGATCAAGGGAAAAGGTGAGGCTAGTTTCGTCGGTGTAGCAACTGGTATGAATTCGTTGATCAGGCCGGCGCTCTACGGGGCTCATCACGATATCGTCAATCTGTCCCGTCTCGATGATGAAGAAATGATGCGCTGCGATATCGTAGGTCCGATTTGCGAGACTGGCGATGTGCTCGGGAATGCGCGACGGCTACCGCGTTTAACTTGCGAGGGAAATGTTATTCTGATTGCAACGACGGGCGCCTATGGGGCGTCGATGTCCTCTCGCTACAATTTGCGTTCTCCTGCGGAAGAGATTGTTCTCGACGGCTAGAAGGGAGCGCAGCTAAACTAACTGACGTACCGCGGGGAGTGATGTCGACGATCCAGCTCGTCGACGATCACGGTCATTGACAGTCCGCGGGCTCGAAGGGCGACTGCAAGGTGATACACCAGGTCTGCGGCCTCACTTGTCGCCTCGGCGTCGTCTCCTCCGCTTAGCGCTAGCGCTGTCTCCAGGCCTTCTTCGCCGACTTTCTGTGCAAGGCGTTTGGGTCCCGCCGCGATCATCCGGGAGGTATAACTTGAGGAATCAGCTGAACGAATGCGCTGATCAATGACCTTTTCCAAGGTACCGAGAAACGCGTAATCACACGGGGCAGTAAGTGACCTGTCGGCAAAGCAGGTGAGTGTGCCCTGATGGCAGGCAGGACCTTTTGGCCGAACCAGCATCAGCAGCGTATCCCAGTCGCAGTCAGCATGCAGGGCGATGAGTTCGAGCGTATTACCCGAGGTTTCGCCTTTCTCCCACAAACACTTTCGACTTCGACTCCAAAAAACTGCTCGCCCGCGAATCAAGGATTCTTTGATTGCGTCCTCCGTAGCCCACGCTAACATCAGCACGTCGCCCGTACCATGATCTTGAGCGATGACGGGAACCAGTCCGTCAGAGCCGAAATCAATTTCGAAGCGGTTATCGAGTGTGACGATCATGGCCTGACCTCTATTCGGGCTATACGTAATTGTTTTTTGAGCTCGCCGATTGCGAGTGAACCGCTATGAAAAACGCTTGCGGCGAGAGCGGCATCGACGCGGGCTTTCCGGAATACTTCAATGAAGTGCTCACTAGATCCAGCGCCGCCAGAGGCAACAAGGGGAACTCGGCAGGCCTCTCTGAGTGCCGCGAGTTGGGCTAAATCGTACCCGCTACGCACGCCATCACTCGCCATACAGTTCACAACGATTTCGCCAGCACCGCGGCTCTGCGCCTCAAGGAGCCATGCCAACGTCGATCTTCCTGAGTCGCAACTTTTGGATGGGTCACCCGTGTACTGCCGCACGCGGTAGCCCTCGGTGGTCATATCGCTGTCAATGCCGACCACGACGCACTGGCTTCCGAACCGTCGTGCAAGTTCATCGATTAGGGCAGGGTTTTCGAGGGCGGGAGAGTTTATAGATATCTTTTCGGCGCCGGCATTGAGTATGTCTTCGGCGTCTTTTACGCTGCGAATTCCGCCCGCCACACAAAATGGGATGTCGAGGATCTTAGCGATTTTCGTGATCCATTGCCGATCCACGGTTCGTCGATCGGGGCTCGCGGTGATGTCATAGAACACCAGTTCATCGGCTCCTTCGTCGCGGTACCGCATCGCGAGTTCGAGGATGTCGCCAACGACCCGATGGTTACGAAAACGAACGCCCTTGACTACTCGGTTTTCACGGACATCGAGACAGGGGATTATTCGACGAGCAAGCATGTCAACGGCCCATCCAGCGCTTTAGTTCAGGGTCTGATAGGCGACCCTCGAGGAGTGCGCGTCCGCTGATCGCCGACGCCATCCCGAGCAAAGACAGTGCATTGAGATCCGAAGCGTCACGAATACCGCCGGAAGCTTGCCAATTTATTTTGGGATAGCGACCGACGCAGTCTCGGTACAGTTGAGTATTCGGACCGGTCAACGCGCCATCGCGGTCGGCGTCCGTACACAGTACGTGACGGAGGCCTGAGGCCTTAAACTGCTCAATGGCGCTCCAAATCGTAACATCTGAAGCTTTTGTCCAGCCGCGAATTTGGATTAATGGCGCGTCGGAGTCAATTCGGACATCGAGCGCTAAACAGATCTGGTCCTTACCAAAAAATCGTATCCAGGAGCCCACTTCGATCGGGTTCTCGATGGCAGAACTCCCAACGACAACTCGCGCGACACCGGCGGAAAGTAACTCTTCGACCACAGATACCGAACGAACACCACCGCCCACCTGAAGTGAAAGCCCTGAGATCTTCGTCATTTCGACAATAGCCGCTCGATTGGCGGTCGCGCCATCTCGAGCGCCATCGAGATCCACGACATGTATCCACTTCGTTCCAAGAGAGCGGTAGCGATTGGCTAAGGCAAGCGGATCAAGGTCGTACCGAGTCTCTCTGGCGAAGTTTCCGTGAAGCAGGCGGACGCAGCGCCCTCCACGCAAATCGATTGAGGGAATCAAGCGCATGACGAAAGGCGCACGAAGTTTTCAAGTAAACGAGCCCCTGATTTTCCGGATCGCTCGGGATGGAACTGCACACCACAAAAATTTTTTCGCCGCACTATCGACGAAAACTCTTCTCCATATTCTGTCGTGGTGACGGTATAGGTCGCGTCGACGGGTGCGAGATAATTATGTACGAAATAAAACCAGTCTGCGTCACCGCAGCCCTCGAGCAACGGATCATCCTGCCATCGACGGAGAGTATTCCATCCCATATGTGGCGCCGGTAAGTCATGACGCCCCCGTAATGCCTCGATATTTCCGGAGATCACGCCAAGCCCTGAGGTATTCCCCTCTGCCGATCGGTCGAATAGCAATTGCATGCCGAGGCAAATCCCGAGCACCGGGCAGGTGAGTGATTGAACGACGGGTACAAGGTCGTGAGCATTTAATCGCGCCATGATGGCCGAAGCGTTCCCGACTCCAGGCAGCAGCACTCGCTCGGCGGAGCGGATAATGGCCGCGTCATGCGTGACGATCGTATCCACGCCCAAACGCGCGAGGGCATACACGACGGATGCGAGATTCGCACCGCCCGAATCGATGATCACCACCGGCATTGACAAGCTCACAAGATTCCTTTGGTAGTCGGAAGGTCTTCACCCCCCCGACGGATTGCCATCCGCAACGCACGGCCGACGCCTTTGAAGCACGCCTCGACCTGGTGATGAGTGTTATCGCCGATCACAGAGACGTGGATGGCAGCACCTAGAGCATCGGCTAACGAACGAAAAAAATGCGGCACGAGCTCGGTCGGTAGGCCACCTACAGCGTCTCGTCCGAATTTCCCCTCGAAAACACTGAACCCACGACCCGAGAGGTCGATCGCGACTTGGACCCGGGCTTCGTCCATGGGCAAAAGAAAGCCGTATCGCTGAATGCCGCGTTTGTCTCCCAGCGCTTTACGAAGGGCCTCGCCGAGGGCGAGTGCGCAGTCTTCAACGGTATGATGCTCGTCAATCTGCAGATCACCTTCGCAACAGAGCGTCAGAGCAAATCCACCGTGCTTCGAGATCTGCTCGAGCATATGGTCAAAAAAACCAATGCCGGTCGCTACCTGAGTTGGTCCCTCGCGGTCCAGGCCGACCGATACGCTAATTCGTGTTTCACGGGTAACGCGCTCCGCTGTCGCCTCCCTTGAGAGCAGCGCCTGAGTGATTCCCGCCCAGCTCATCTCGAAGGGGCCAGTGAGAGAGAATCGGAATGCGCGAATTCCAAGGTTGTCGGCAAAAGCGATATCGGTATCCCGATCGCCGACCATAACGCTCGACTGTAGGTCAACCCGTTGTGTTTTGATCCATTCATCGACCAGAGCAGTCCTTGGCTTGCGACAGGCGCAGCCCTCATCGCGTCGATGTGGGCAGATGAATACTTCGTCGAACCTCACGCCTTGCGATGAGAAGGTCTCGAGCATAAAGCGCTGTGGACCCTCAAAATCGGGTGTCGGGAACGAGGTTGTGCCAAGACCATCTTGATTAGTCACCATTACGAGTCGGTACCCCACCGACTGCAGCTGAGAGAGCGCCGCAAACACGCCGGGAGTGAAATGAATCTTCGAGATGGAATCGACCTGTTCGTCTGCCGGCTCTTCAATAAGAGTGCCATCACGATCGATGAACAACACTTTCATGGGTCAGGATTCCGGAGCGTGCTTGAGCGAAGTGCGTGAATGACCCGATCGTTTTGATCCGGCGCGCCGATCGTGATGCGCACGGCGTTGCCGAGCGCTCCACGACCTGTAAAGTCACGAACAAGGATTCCGATATCCGATAAGCGACGCAATAGTGCGACGGAATTATTACTTTCCACCAGCACGAAGTTACTATCGCTACGGTGAATCTTAGTGATGAGCGGCGACAACGCAAGCTTTTGTACTACGCGCTGCCTCTCTGCCAACGTTAGGCTGATACGGGATCGAACCACAGCTGTAGCCGCTGGAGCTAGAACTCGAAGTGCTTCGTCGATACTGGTGCTGCTCAAAGCGTATGGCGGAACGATCTTTCGTAAAAGAGATATCATAACGGGCGCCGCAATTACGGCGCCGATACGCGCGCCAGCAAGTCCATACGCTTTAGACAGCGTCCGTAGCACAACGAGCTGCGGAAATTCAGCGAGGCGCTTCGTCCATGAGGGCGCTTCGGAATATTCGGCATAGGCCTCATCGATGACGACTATGCATCGATCTCGCGTCCGTTCGAGAAGGGACTCGATGGCCAACGGGTCAAGCAAATTACCAGTCGGATTATTAGGGGAGCAAAGCCACAGAATCTTGGCTCCTGCATCAATAAACTGTTCAATCTTAGGAACATCGAGCTCAAATTCTGATGTAAGGGGCGCTTGTGCGATACGCGTATCTTGAGTTGAAGCGGCAACGGTATACATTCCGAAGGTCGGCGGACACACGATGACCGTATCGCGCCCTGGCGTGCAGAGCACGCGCGTAAGCAGATCGATCCCTTCGTCACTACCGCGACTCGCCAGGATATTTGAGGCGTCTACGCCGTATGCCGTGGCAAGCGCCTTAAGCAAAGCGGACGGCTGAGGTTCGGGATATCTATTGAGCGCGAGGCGCTCGCCATCGATATCGATTGGTGGCGGCCACGGCGATTCGTTGGCGTGGAGTCGCTCAAATCGCGCGTCCCATTGCGCATGCTCGTAGGCGCGGAGGTCACGGATACACGGCCGAGCGAGCGCGAGGATCGGAGTATCAGACGTTGGCCAGGCAGCAGGCGACGGGCCATTTGCATGGCCAGTCGTGCGTCCCAAGGTTTCGAGTCGCAGATCGACGGCAAGCGCGTGCGCATCGAGGCTTTCGACACGCGCCAATGTGGCAGCCGCAGGTCCCAGATTTCTGAGACCGTCCGGCGTGAGTTCTTGAACGGTGATCCGTCGTTGAAAATCACTTATAGATAATCCGCTGTAGGCGCGTGCGTAGCCGTAGGTCGGTAGGACGTGATTGGTTCCCGAGCAGTAATCCCCCATGGGCTCCGGGCTCCAAGAACCAAGAAATACAGAGCCTGCCGCACGAACCTGATCCAACACTTTACGCGGCTCACGAACCTGGAGAATGAGGTGCTCAGGTGCGTAATCGTTAGAAATCCGGAGGGCTTCTTCAAGATTGGCGCAGATGAGTATTCGGCTCCGACAAAGAGACTGATCGAGAATATAGCCGCGAGAAAGCGTCCGACGAAACTCGAGAGCCTTCTGGCGAACTTGCTCTGCGAGCTCACTGGAAGTCGCCAACAAAATGGCTTGGGATAACGGGTCGTGCTCCGCTTGGGCGAGTAGATCCGCGGCAATAAAAGCTGCGTTGGATGTGTCGTCCGCGATGACCAGTACTTCGGAGGGGCCCGCAGGTAAATCAAAGGCGGCGCCTGCCGGATCTTGCGCAACCAATTGCTTGGCGGCCGTGACCCACGCTGAGCCGGGTCCGAATATCTTGTCGACCTTCGGAATAGTTGAAGTGCCGTAAGCCATGGCCGCGATGGCTTGAGCACCGCCGATGGCAAAGATTTCGTCGATGCCACAGAGCCTGGCGGTCGTGAGGATCACAGGGTCGATCCGACCAAACCGAGTGCCGGGGGAACACATGACGCGACGGGTACACCCTGCGAGGCTTGCGGGGATCGCAGACATGATGAGCGCCGAAGGCAACGGTGCACTGCCTCCAGGCACATAAAGGCCTACCGCATCAATGGGCCGGTAGATCCGCTCGCAGTGGACTCCTGGGGAGGTCTCGATGCTCAGCGCTGGCCCGAGCTGAGCGCTGTGAAAGCGACGAACATTGTCGATCGCACGCCGTAACGCCGCGACCACCTCGTCGCCGACTTTTTCCACTGCCTCGTCGACTTCGGAGGTGGGTACCTTGAGGTTGACAGGGGTACCGCCGTCGAATCGTTGTGCGTAATCGAGTAGCGCTACATCACCTTCAGTGCGAACGCGGGCGATGGTTTCGCGAACGAGTGCCACGAGCTCGTCTCGCTTCTCAGCGCTCGGACGGGATAAAGCGTCACGACGCGCTTTTTCGTCGAGACCCGAATAGTCGATGATCGGCAACATCATGCAAGCATCTTTTCGACGGGGAGTACGAGTAGCGAGCTTGCACCGACCGCTTTGAGCGCCTCGAGAGTTTCCCAGAATACGTTCTCTCGGCACACTGCGTGGATAGCTACTTTGTCGGTGCTACCTTCGAGCGGCATGATGGTCGGGGACTCGCTTCCCGGCAGAAGAGAACAGATCGCCGGCAGCGCAGAGCGTGGGGCGTGCAGCATGATGTATTTGCTTTCGCGAACCTGTTGCACACCGTCGATACGCATGAGCAGTCGATCGACCCAGTCGGACTTTTCTTTGGGTAGATTAACGGGCGTGCGCACGAGCACTGCGTGACTCTCGAGAACGACCTCGACTTCGCGAAGCCGATTTGCCTCGAGTGTTGAGCCTGTCGATACTAAATCACAGATCGCGTCGGCTCTGCCAAGCCGAGGGGCAATCTCGACCGCTCCTGATAACGTGACGATGTCTGCGCGAATCTTTCGATCTGCCAGCCATTTGGCGAGGGCGAAAGGGTAGGTCGTCGCAATGCGACGACCTGCTAGCGAGGAGCAGCCGCACCACTCAAACTCCTCGGGTACGGCGACGGAGAGTCGGCATCGGCCAAAATCGAGGGATCGAAGGACTTCGAAGCGAGATGCATATCCACGCGCGGCGAGTTCCAGCCGTTTTTCTTCGACGACATTGAGACCCACGAGACCAAGGTCGCAGATGTCCTCCTCGACCAGATCGGGGATGTCGTCATCACGAACGAAAAGAAGATCGAGCGGCATATTTTCGCCAAAACCTAACAGCTGATCTTTGGCTCGCGAAAACTTAAGACCGCAACGTGCGAGAAGGTCGGTGGACAACTCGGTCAACCGTCCAGACTTTTGAATCGCGAGCTTGAGGCGCTTGGGTTTATCCATGGTCATGCTCTCAACGACTCGGTGAGCCGACCGACTTGCCATTGGCGACGCGCCGAGCGGCAATGTCGTAGCCACCATTCCCCGCGCCAACGTATCGGGCGACGCGAGTAATGGTCGTCACACTTACGCCGGTTTGCTTGTGAATCTCGCGATAGGGAAGCCCTCGTTCGAGCCACTTGACCACCGCCCAACGATCGGACATCGCCTGGAGTTCCGTCGGAGTACACAGGTCCCGGAAGAAGGCTCGACATTCGTCGACGGAGCGCAGGGTCAGGATGGCTTGATAAAGGTTTCGCTCCGCCCTGGCTTGCTGACGCGGGGATTGTCGGAGGTGAGTTTTCATGTCGGATCCGGCTCAATAACTGTTATAATGTTTTAATACGTTAAAACATTGTAATGCCCAGGGCAAGCCTGGCGTTGACTAGAGTAGGGGCCCGAGCGTACACTCCTTCAGTCCATCGAGACCGGCTGAGGGAAAGGCCCAACGACGCCGGGGCAACCGCCAGAGCCTGCCAGCTCTGGGCAAGGTGCCAACTCCGCGCGGCTCCGGAAATGGGGCGGGCGTCAGATGAACGACGTTGAGGCACGCATGAGTCCTGTTACCGATCAAAAATCCGATGCTTCATCTCCTCGTGAAGGCGTTCTCGAACTCGCCGGTCCGTTTCCACTCCGCCATGGCAGTATCCTCGAGGGGTTTCGTGTTGGTTGGCGGCTGGTCGGAGATGCATCCGCACCCACACTGGTTGCGCTTGGGGGCATTTCCGCGCACCGACACGTAATGACCGATTCCAAAGATTCCACCCGTGCAGGCTGGTGGTCGGAAGTCGTGGGTTCTGGTTTGGCCTTACCGTCCGAAAAGTACCGGATTTTATCCTTCGACTATCTCGGCGGAAGTGGAGAGACCACGGGACCTAAGAATGGGCAGGGGTTTCCGTCCATCTCCACGTACGATCAAGCGGAAGTTCTGTTGCGCGTGATGGATCACCTCGGCATCCATTCTTTGGCCACGATCGTCGGCGCTTCTTACGGTGGCATGGTGGCGTTGGCGTTTGCGGAGCGTTACCAGAAACGAGTTAATAAGCTCGTCATCATGAGCGCAGCGGACCGGACGAGTCCGATGTCTACGGCGTGGCGCAGTATCCAACGCCGCGTGGTGCGATTCGGAATCGAGACGGGTCATCCACAAAGTGGCCTTGAGCTTGCCCGGGCGCTCGCCATGACAACTTATCGCAGTGCCGAGGAGTTCGCCGCGCGATTTTCGGCTCCGCCGCGACAATCCGACGATGGCTTCGTGTTCCCGGTCGAGGACTATCTAATCGCTCGCGGGTCTGACTACGCACAGCGTTATCAACCGGACTCGTTTCTGACGCTTTCGGAGTCCATCGATCTTCACGATGTCGACGTCAGTCGTATTGGAATTCCCGTGGCGGTCATCGCCGTGCGGGAGGACCGGCTCGTCCCCATCGAGGATATTCGCGCCATGTGCTCCAAACTACCTAACGTACGCCTTCATGAAATATCGTCGCTCTTCGGGCACGATGCGTTTCTGAAGGAAACAAAAAAACTATCGGACCTCTTTTCAATCGAGTTGCCATCATGACGAAGAAAAATGATCCCCGTACCGAGGCCGTCCGAGCGGGTCTCGAGAGTGACGCTGCAACGGGGGCAGTCATTCCGCCCATTCATCTGAGTTCCACGTACGCGCTCCCGCGTTTCGGCGTGAAGGGGCGCTACGACTATTCTCGCTCGGGTAACCCGACGCGCGATCTTTTGGCCGATGCCCTCAATCGTCTCGAAGGAGGGCAAGGAACGGTGGTGACCGGCTCAGGGATGGGTGCGATCGCCCTAGTGGGGCAGGTGCTCCCGCGCGACGCTCGAATCGTCGTGCCGCACGACTGCTACGGCGGAACGTTTCGTCTCTTCTCTGCTTGGAAAAGGCGAGGGGATTTCTCCGTTGATTTCGTCAACTTTAGCGATCCAGCGGCGCTGGGTGCCGCGCTTTCGCAGCCCGTTGCCCTGTGTTGGATCGAGACACCGAGTAATCCCTTGCTACGAATCACGGACATTGAAGCGGTCGCCGCGGCCGCTCACAAAGTCGGGGCACTCGTCGCAGTCGACAACACCTTCCTGTCGCCAGCGCTGCAAAACCCGCTGCAGTTGGGCGCCGACATTGTCGTTAACTCTACGACGAAATACATCAACGGCCATAGCGATGTAGTCGGTGGTGTTGTCATCGCGGCGCACACTGCGTTGGCCGAGCAGCTGGCGTGGTGGGCCAATGCGCTCGGGATGACCGGATCTGCATTCGACAGTTTTTTAACGTTGCGTGGGCTGCGCACGTTACACGCACGGATTGCGCTGCATGACTCGAATGCCATGGCCCTGGCAGGGTGGCTGTCCGGACAGAGCGGCATTCGCAGGGTGTACTACCCTGGGCTTGCCTCTCATCCAGGGCACGACATCGCCCGAAAGCAACAAAAAGGGTTTGGCTCGATTTTCTCTCTGGAGCTCGACGGCGGTTCGGCGGCCGTTGAGCGTTTCGTCTCGGCGCTTAAGTTGTTTTCGCTCGCCGAATCGCTCGGAGGCGTCGAAAGTCTGATCGCTCACCCTGCAACCATGACTCATGCTGCGATGGAACCGGAAGCTCGAGCCGCTGCCGGACTCGTCGACGGATTGCTCCGACTGTCGGTCGGTATAGAGGCTGAAGCCGATCTTCGAGACGATCTCGAGCAAGGCCTCCAGGCAATTCGTCGACCGTAAATCGCTGACAGACGTTAAAGCGCGCCGAGAACCGCATCACCCATGCTACGGGTGGACAGTGCAGCGGCTCCTTGCGAGGCGATATCGGCCGTCCTCGCGCCGCCGTCCAAAGCTTGGGTGACCGCGGACTCAATGGCCTTCGCCTCGGTCTCAAGGTCAAGCGAATAACGAAGCAACAACGCGGCACTCAAAATCGTACCGCAAGGGTTTGCGATACCGCGTCCGGCGATATCGGGCGCCGACCCATGAATAGGCTCGTACAGGCCTCTGCGCTGATCGCCGAGCGCAGCTGAGGGTAGTACGCCGAGAGACCCAGCGAGCATCGCGGCCTCATCGGTCAGAATGTCACCAAACAAATTCTCCGTGAGAATTACATCGAAATCTTTGGGGTTTCGGATGAGATGCATCGCGGCCGCATCGACAAACATATGCTCGATCGAGACCCCTGGGAATTCTTCATAAATCACCCGCTCGCTCACGGTCCGCCATAAGCGCGAGGTTTCGAGGACATTCGATTTATCGACTTGAGTGATACGGCTGCGACGGCTCTTTGCGAGTCGTCCGGCCACCCGCGTTATGCGCTCAATTTCCTTGACCGAATACGCACACTCATCGACGGCGCGATCGTCCTGCTTTGATTTTTTCCCGAAATATATTCCACCCGTCAGTTCGCGAACGAAGAGAAGGTCAACGCCCTCTAGATATTCGGGTTTGATCGGCGAGGCGTTGATCAACGAAGGCTGTACGGCCACGGGTCTCAGATTGGCGTAGACGCCAAGCTCTGATCTCAGTTGCAGCAGCGCCGTCTCGGGGCGTACGGGGTCCGTGAGACCCCACTTGGGACCGCCGATCGCACCCAGTAATACACCGTTGGCGGCGAGGCAGCCACTTAAAGTGCGAGCAGGCAGTCCGTCGTTGAATTCATCGACAGCGACACCACCGAAGGGCAGCTCATCGAGGGTGAAGTCGTGGTTGTACCGCTTGGCGACGGCACGCAGCACCCGAACGGCCTCAGCCGTGACCTCAGGTCCGATACCGTCGCCTGCGAGTACCGCGATACGCGCTTTCATAGACCATCTCGCGACTCGTAGGCTCGGATTTCAGAATCTTTGGACAGAAGAAACCCGAGTTCGTCGACGCCGCTCATCAAGCAGTAGCGGGCGAACGCATCGATAGGGAAAGCGACGGGCGGACGATCGGCAATCTTTAGACTTGATGAAGCAAGGTCGACCTCGATTTCAGCGCCCGGGTGCGCGATTAGCCAAGCGTGTGTCGCCTCATCGATAACAACCGGTAGCAGTCCATTTTTCAAAGAATTATTTTTAAAGATGTCGGCGATTTCAGTGCTAACGACCGCCTGAAAACCGTAGTCCACCAGGGCCCAGGGAGCGTGTTCGCGCGAAGAGCCGCAGCCGACGTTCCGACCAGCTACCAGAATACGACAGCCGTCGGCTTCAGATTTGTTGAGAATGAAATCGGGACGCGGTTTTCCGTCGGCATCGTAGCGCCAATCGGCGAACAAGGCCTTACCCAGGCCTAACTTTGACGTGGTAGTTAAGAATCGAGCGGGGACGATCTGGTCCGTATCGATGTTGGTCGACGGCATGACCACCGTCCGCGAGCGAATGTTATTGATCGGCTTCATGTTAATTTCGCAGGATAGCGATTTCTCAGGCGTCCAAAAATTGGCGCGGGTCGGCAACACGGCCAAGCACTGCAGACGCTGCTGCGGTCTCAGGACTAGCGAGCAGCGTTCGGGCACCGACGCCTTGTCGCCCCTCGAAGTTGCGATTACTCGTGCTGACAGAGTACTTGCCCTTGCTGACCGTATCGCCGTTCATCCCAAGACACATGGAGCAACCGGACTCGCGCCATTCCGCACCCGCAGCCTTGAAGACTTCGGCCAAGCCCTCCGCTTCGGCACGCCGCTTCACCTCTTGTGACCCTGGAACCACCAGCATCTGCACGCCTTTAGCGATCTTGCGACCTCGTAACACGTTGGCGGCCGCACGAAGATCGACGAGGCGGCCATTGGTGCAACTACCCACAAAGACGACGTTGACGGGTGCCCCGCCGATGGCTTGCCCAGCCGTCAGACCCATGTAGGCCATAGCGGCGTCAAACACCGCATCGCCACGACGGTCGGGAATTCGTCCGGTGACCGGCACGACCATTCCGGGGTTTGTGCCGTAGGTGACCATCGGCTCAAGCGAGGATGCGTCGATCTCAACAAGCTTGTCGAAGGAAGCGCTTTTGTCGCTCGGGAGTGTTTTCCAGTACGCGACCATGGCATCCCAATCTTTGCCTTTGGGCGCCCGTGGCGTGTCTTTTAAGTACGCACAGGTCGTTTCGTCTGGGGCGATCATGCCAGCACGGGCGCCGGCCTCGATGGACATGTTGCAGACCGTCATCCGCTGATCCATCGACATCGCGCGAATGGCTTCGCCTCGATACTCGAAGACGTAGCCCATTCCGCCGGAGACACCCACTTTACCGATAATCGCAAGGATCAAATCTTTGGGGGTAACCCCAGGCGATAGTTTTCCCCGCACCTCAATGGCGCAGGTCTTTGGTTTTTTCTGCAGCAAACATTGCGTCGCCAGCACATGACCGACTTCGGTCGTGCCGATGCCGAAGGCGAGGGCGCCAAATGCCCCGTGTGTGGAGGTGTGGCTGTCGCCGCAGACGATGGTTTTACCGGGCTGAGTGAGTCCGAGCTCTGGCCCGATGATGTGCACGATGCCGCGGCGCGCATCCTGCAGTCCAAGTAACTCGACCCCGAATTCCAGACAATTTTTTTCGAGCTGTCGAATTTGCTTGGCCGCAGACTCGATGGAGATTGGCGCTCCGCCGAAAACCTGCTCGGTACGCGTCGGCGTGGAATGATCCATGGTGGCGAGTGTGAGATCGGGTCGGCGCAGCTTAAGCCCGCGCTCACGCAACAAGGTAAACGCCTGCGGAGATGTCACCTCATGCGTGAGGTGTAGGTCAATAAAAATCACGGCCGGCGTGTCTTTCGTTTGGGGCGTGACCTCGTGGGCAGCCCAGACTTTCTCGAACATCGTTTTGGGTACGGACATCAGGTTCTGTTCTTTGGTAAGTTTCCGTCAGGCTAACTGAGCGCGCTGCGATTGCTCGATACGGTTGATGACCTCGAGGAAGGCGCGGGTCGCAGACTCGACGATATCGGTGGTCGCGCTTGCGCCTCGATAACTCCGTCCGTTGTAGTTTACGTACACAACAGCCTCACCTTGCGCATCTTCGCCCTCCGTCAAACTGCGAAGCTCAAACTTTTGCAGCGCGGGACGGAGCCCCGTCGCATCTTCGATCGCTTTGAACGCAGCGTCTACCGGGCCATCGCCACTCGCGCTGCGCTCGAGCTTCGCGCCATCGACGTGAAGGAGGGTAATTGTAGCCGCACCGCCACCATCTACTTCAGAGCGCGTGCGTAGCGCAACAAGAGCCCACGGACCCGAGTTCGTTCCCTCGGAGCGCAACACGAGCGCCTCGATATCCCCATCGAAAAGTTCTTTCTTCTTGTCAGCGAGTGCTTTGAATTCCTTAAAGACGCGCTCGAACTCGATCTCTTCGAGCTCGAATCCGAGTTCCTTCACCCGCTCGCGCAGAGCGTGTCGTCCGCTGTGCTTTCCGAGCACCAAGCTCGAGCGCGCGAGACCGACGTCTTGAGGCCGCATGATTTCGTAGGTGCTCGCATGCTTTAACATGCCGTGCTGGTGAATGCCGGACTCGTGGGCGAACGCATTCTCGCCTACGACGGCCTTATTTCGCGGGATCGGCATGCCTGTGATGCTCGCCACCAACCGTGAGGTTGGATAGAGACGCTGCGAGTTAATGTTTGTTCGAGCGCTAAAGAAGGTTTCACGCGTCTGCAACGCCATGACGACCTCCTCGAGCGAGCAGTTACCCGCACGTTCGCCGATGCCGTTGATGGTGCACTCTATCTGCCGCGCACCCGCGACGACGGCCGTCAAGCTATTTGCCACCGCCATACCTAGGTCGTCGTGGCAATGCACTGACAGTCGCGCCTTATCGATATTGGGCACGTTTTTGCGGAGGTAGCCGAACAACTCCGCAAATTCATGGGGCACCGTGTAGCCGACGGTATCAGGGATGTTTACGGTCGTTGCGCCCGCATCGATGACTGCCTCGACCACCTGAGCCAAGAACTCAACTTCAGTGCGTGATGCATCCTCAGGCGAGAACTCAACGTCATCCCAAAACTCGCGGGCGATCCTCACACCCTCGACGGCCCGACAAATGATTTCGTCTTTGGCCATATTTAGTTTGAGTTCTCGGTGAATGGCGCTCGTCGCTAGGAAGACGTGAATACGGCGGCGCTTTGCGGGGGCGAGTGCTGAAGCCACCTTTTCAATATCGTCGCGATCGCAACGCGCGAGTCCGCAGATAATCGGCCCACGAACTTCACGGGCAACGGCATTGACCGCTTCCCAATCGCCTTGCGATGCAGCAGGAAACCCCGCCTCGATGATGTCGACACCGAGCTCGGCTAGCGCCTTTGCGACTCGCAGCTTCTCGGCCTGAGTCATGCTGCATCCCGGCGATTGCTCACCGTCACGCAATGTTGTGTCGAAAATCATCACCTGATCGGTATTTGAAGGCATGGCGGGACTACTCCGTTAGATTTCCGTTTTCAGTTGTTAACTTTGAGTTAACGACCCTGATCGAGCCACGGCATGCGGGCACGCAGGGCATAACCGACTTTCTCGATCGGTCGGTCGAGATCTTTTTTCATCATCTTGTCGTACTGTCGACGGCCGGTCAGGTTCTCGTGCACCCATTGCTTGGCAAACTTACCGTGCTGAATTTCCTTGAGAATCCTTTTCATTTCTTTTTTAGTCCGTGCGTCGACCACGCGCGGTCCTCGTGTAAGGTCACCGTACTTGGCGGTTTCAGATATAAACTTGTGCATCTTCCAAATACCGCCCTCGTGCAGCAAATCGACGATGAGCTTTAGCTCGTGCATGCACTCGAAGTACGCTACCTCGGGCTGGTACCCGGCTTCGACAAGCGTTTCGAATCCCGTGACGACAAGCTCCGTGGCGCCGCCGCAAAGCACAGCTTGCTCGCCGAAAAGATCGGTCTCCGTCTCTTCAGCAAAAGTGGTCTTTAGCACGCCGCCTCGGGTGCCGCCGATGCCATGGGCGTAGGCAAGGGCGTTCGCAAAGCCTTTTCGAGATGGATCCTGGAATACGGCCAAAAGGCACGGGACACCACGACCTTGTTCGTACTGCCGACGCACGAGATCGCCAGGTCCTTTGGGTGCAATTAAAACGACGTCGAGGTCTTTACGCGGTTTGATTTGCTTGAAGTGGATATTGAAGCCGTGGGCAAACAACAGCATTGCGCCCTTTTTGACGTTGGGAATGATGCTCTCGTAGAGCGCCTTCTGCGCGAGGTCCGGCGCCAGCATGGCGATGAGATCAGCGCCCTTGACGGCATCGACGGGCAACACGACAGAGAGCCCGTCCTTGCGGGCCCTCTTCCAGCTATCGCCTTTGCGCACGCCAACCACGACATCGAAGCCGCTATCTTTAAGATTCAAGGCGTGGGCGCGACCCTGGCTGCCGTAGCCGAGCACACAGATTCTCGCGCGGCGCAGAGCCTTTTTATCGACATCTTTTTGAGCAAACAGTCTCATTTTTCTTCCCCTGATCCGTATCGAGGACCCAATAAAAATCGGTAAAAAAACCCCGCATCGGCGAAACCGGTGCGGGGTAGGTGTTGACTCTCGTCCGCTTGTGAGTTGTGGCCTTACGCCAAACTTTTAGGGAACGACCCGCTCCGGCCACCTAGGAGAGGTAGCACTAGACCCAATGGCAGAACTCGGGAAGGCAGGCAGACCATCCGGGGATTCGACCACGTATTAAGCCTCTCTGTCAATGTATCGACCTCGGCGCGCGCTTTTCCGGATAACATTTGCATATGGATCAGGAAGCCCTGATTTGCTCATCGAATAGCCGATCACTCCCCCTCTGGTTCGTGCGGGAGGGTGATCTTGCGGCATTCAAAACGTCAGTCCCGGCGGCTGCCACTTGGTTAAATCAGCTCGCCTTCGCTCCAGAGAGGCACCGTATCGCGGCTATCCCGGGACCTAATGGGGAAGTCGCTGGTGCAGTCGTGGGGTTGGGCCTGCTTGCTGACTGGAGTCAGCTCGCGTGGTGGCACGTGTCAGGGTTGGTCGACCGACTTCCTGCACGTGATTTTCACATCGAGGGCGATCTGCCGCCTGCCGCACGGTACCAAATTTTGATTGGCTGGCTGCACGGCGGGTACCAACTGACTCGCTACAAATCGATGAGTCCCCGGAGCCAAGGAGCAAAGCCGCGACTTGTATTACCGTCGGGAATTGAGGCGTCTTTCGTGCTGCGTCAGGCCAAAGCTTCGGCATGGGCTCGCGATCTCATTAACGCTCCCGCCAACGAACTCGGACCGGCAGAACTCGCATCGATAGCCGCCGATCTCGCGCGCGAGCATGCCGCAGAGCTTCGTTGCCTCGAAGGGGATGACCTGTTGGTTAATAACTTTCCGCTAATTCATGCCGTAGGTCGTGCGAGTATTCGATCACCGAGATTAATCGACCTGCGCTGGGGTGATCCTCGTCATCCCACCGTCACGCTGGTAGGCAAGGGCGCATGTTTCGATACTGGAGGTCTCGATATCAAGTCATCCGCCGGAATGGCGTTGATGAAAAAAGACATGGGCGGCGCTGCCATCGTTTTGGCGCTCGCCAGTAGCCTCATGACTCGTCGCGCACCGATCCGTCTGCGGGTGCTGATTCCTGCTGTCGAGAACAGCATCGCCGGAACCGCGTATCGACCTGGAGACGTCTTATGTTCTCGTCGGGGGCTTACTGTCGAAATCGGAAATACCGACGCCGAGGGTCGATTGATACTCGCAGACGCCTTAACAGAGGCCGATGTAGAACGCCCTTCGTTGCTGCTTGATTTCTCAACCCTGACGGGCGCGGCGCGGGTGGCGCTCGGGCCCGAGCTTCCTGCCGTATTCGGTGTAGATCGTGATCTCGTTGAGCACATTCGTCGATGTGGAGACAAGGAGTCGGACCCAGTGTGGCCGATGCCATTATGGGACCCCTACGACGAGGAATTGGCCAGTCGGATTGCCGATATCAATAACGTCTCGAGTTCGTCATTCGCCGGGGCAATCTTTGGCGCGTTGTTTTTGCGACGTTTCGTATCATCGACGCGCTTTTGGGCGCATTTTGATCTTTACGCCTGGAACGCGCGCGAGCGGCCTGGGCGTCCCGTTGGTGCAGAGGCTCAATGTCTTCGCCTTGCAGATCGCCTTATTCTTGATCGTTTCGGAACATGAAAATCAAGTCAGATCCTCGCCAGTGGTCTAAACAGGTTGTCGACGGCGCGAAGCAGACGCCTTCGCGTGCAATGCTCCGGGCCGTGGGATTCACGGATAAAGATTTCAAACGTCCGCAGGTGGGCATCGCCTCGACTTGGGCGAATCTCACGCCCTGCAACATGCACATCAACTCCCTTGCTGCCGAGGCGGAGGCGGGGACGAACGCCGCCGGCGGGAAAGGTGTGCTTTTCAACACGATTACTGTGTCCGATGGTATCTCAATGGGCTCCCCGGGAATGCGCTACTCGCTGGTGTCCCGCGAAGTGATCGCCGACTCCATCGAAACCGTAGTCGGCGCAGAGGGATTTGATGGGTTCGTCGCGATCGGTGGTTGCGACAAAAACATGCCTGGCTGTGCCATCGCCATGGCACGCCTCAACCGACCTTCCGTGTTCGTGTACGGTGGCACCATTCGTCCGGGCGTTAAACGCCGGGACATCGTTTCGGTCTTCGAAGCAGTTGGTGGCCATGCGGCTGGCAAGATCAGTGATGCGGAGCTCGCCGAAGTGGAACGTACCGCGATACCGGGCCCAGGCAGCTGTGGTGGCATGTACACCGCAAATACCATGGCTTCGGCGATTGAAGCGCTGGGGTTATCGTTGCCTGGTAGCTCCGCACAGGAGGCGGTGGGGAAGCAAAAGCGAAGCGATTCTTATAAAGCTGGCGAGGCGGTGGTCCGGCTCATCAAGGCGGGCATCGCACCATCAATGATTCTTACGCGTAAGGCATTTGAGAATGCGATAACCGTAACAATTGCGGTCGGAGGATCGACGAACGCCGTATTGCACCTTTTGGGGATCGCGCGAGCGGCTAACGTGAAGCTGACCCTCGACGACTTCACACGAATCGGTCGTCGCGTTCCTGTGCTTGCTGATTTGCGGCCCAGCGGTAAATACGCAATGTCGGAGCTGATTGCCATCGGAGGCATTCAGCCACTTATGAAGCGCTTGCTCGTTGCGGGACTCCTGCATGGTGAATGTCTCACGGTTACCGGTAAGTCACTCCGAGAAAACCTTTCGGGCGTCGCGGATTACCCAAGAGGGCAATCGATCATTCGCAATTTCTCAAATCCAATCAAAAAAGAGAGTCATATCGTCGTGATGCGTGGGAATGTCGCGCCAGAGGGAGCAGTCGCAAAAATAACGGGGAAAGAGGGTCTGTCGTTCGATGGCCGTGCGAAGGTCTTTAACGGCGAGGAGAACGCCACACGTGCAATTTTAGGTGGGCGTGTTAAAGCCGGTGATGTGGTCGTCATACGTTACGAAGGACCGCGGGGCGGGCCGGGTATGCGCGAGATGTTAAGTCCTACTGGGGCAATCATGGGGCTCGGTCTCGGTGACAAAGTCGCGCTGATTACTGACGGACGCTTTTCGGGTGGCAGTCATGGATTCGTGGTGGGACACATCTCGCCGGAAGCCGCGATTGGCGGACCGATCGCACTCATTCGTAACGGGGATAGAATTAAAATTGATGCTGTCAAAAGGCGAATCGATCTTGATGTGCCGGTTTCGGAAATGCGACGTCGTCGGGGGCCCTGGCGGGCGCCAAAACCTTATGTAACCCGCGGCGTCCTCGCGAAGTATGCGAGGATAGTCGGTAGCGCCTCAGAGGGCGCTGTCACGGACTGAAGACACTGTTCGGGGTTCCTGTTGTATCAGTCGCGCGGGGCAGGTAAAGTTGGCAGCGGGTGGGGGTCCGCAAGGGACTGCAGGTTTCGATTGTTCCGGCGTAAAGCCGCGTCGGAGCTCGCTTCAAGGACCGCAGTCCTCCAGCCACTCTGTTCAGGTTTCGCGTCGCGCAGCCGCCTTGGTCGGCGGGATTGCCTTGCGTGTCTTTTTCTGGGCCCCCGATTTGCCTGCTTCAGGAACGATCGGAGACGGGGGGAGAGTGTTGGAAAAACGGAAGCCGAGTAGTTTTCGGACAGCATTTACCGCAACCGCTGCTTTTGCCACGAGAGAACATGGCAACATACATACAACAGAACCAATCCCGTCGTATGGCGATTTTCGGGTTAATTGTGGGCTTCCACGTGCTGCTCGGATACGCGCTAGTCACCGGGTTGGCCCGAAAGGTAGTCGAAGTCGTTGCCCAGCCCCTCGTGACCGATCTCATCGAAGAGATTAAGCCGGAGGATAAGCCGCCTCCACCGCCTCCGCCGCAGATCGAACGCCCGCCGGTGCAGGTGCCACCACCTGACGTGATTATCGATATCCCGATGGAACCCAGTACTACTGCGATCACCAACGTCACAAATAAGCCCGTACCACCTGCGCCTCCTCGAGTGGTTGCGGGCACACCCGCCAAGATCGGTCGAATGCCCTCGAGTGAGGACTACTATCCAGCCGCATCGAAACGCGCTGAGGAGCAGGGCACGGCTACTATTAAGGTTTGCGTGGACGCGAAATCGAAGATCATTGGCAACCCGAGTGTCGTGACGTCATCTGGCATTTCGCGCTTAGACGAGGGAGCCGTCAAGCTTGCTCGTGATGGACGTTATCAAGCGGGAACGTCAGGCGGCCAGCCGCTGCCGGAGTCTTGCGTTTCCTTCCGCGTGAAATTTGAGATCAGGTAAATCGTTTTATCCCCGAGGAACACATGGAAAACACTGAAGTCGCAAACGCTGTCGTCGAAAACCCGTATGGCCTTGAAGCCTTGTGGGAGCAAGGCGATTTCGTCGCTAAAAGCACGCTAATCATCCTTTTTATCATGTCGTTAACTTCTTGGTACGTCGTTATTATGAAGATTCTCGATCAGCGTAAGCTCTTGGCCTCCGCTAAGCTCGCTGAGCAGAAGTTCTGGTCCGCAGGCTCAATTCGGGAAGCAATCGAGCGTCTTCCGAAACAAGACGTCTATCGTCAAATCGCCGAAGATGGGCTGCGTGCTTCGCAGCACCACGAGGGTCGTCTGACCAATCGAATCGAACTCCACGAGTGGGTGACGATGTCGCTTCAACGCTCGACGCAGGGCGTGTCGATGGCCCTAACGGGGGGTCTGCCGTGGCTTGCGACGGTCGGCTCTACCGCGCCCTTTGTTGGTCTGTTTGGTACGGTTTGGGGCATTTACCATGCGCTCGTCGCGATCGGTGTGTCCGGTCAGGCCTCGATCGATAAGGTCGCTGGGCCCGTTGGTGAAGCCCTCATCATGACGGCCCTCGGTCTGGCCGTCGCCGTTCCGGCGGTCATGGGCTATAACTGGCTCATCCGTCGCAACAAGGAAGTGCAGGAAGAGATGGGTAATTTCACGTCCGACTTGCACTCCTTCTTGGTGAGTGGCGCGCGCGTTGCGGTCCCGACCGCAGCCCCTGCTGCCGCTGTCGCAAAGAAGTAATTTGGTTCTTTCTGGTTCCTCAGTAGTAAGCCGGTCGGTCCCAGACTGAGCGGCTATCGAATCGGGGCCACAAGAGGTTTTGGTTCATGGGCATGAATGTCGGATCCGCCGGTGGTGAGGATGAGCTGAACTCGACCATCAATACGACTCCTTTAGTGGACGTCATGTTGGTGCTTTTGATCATCTTCCTGATCACGATTCCAGTAATCCACAAGACCGTGAAGGTGTCGCTGCCGAAGGCTGCAAACATAGCCACGCAGACAAAGCCCGAGAACATCACGGTGGCGGTGGACTCTCGAGGTAATGTTTATTGGAATAACGAACCGGTCGCCGGTCGTGACGAACTTATTGAGTTGATAAAGGTCGAGGCGGTCAAGGATCCGCAGCCCGAGATCCACATCCGCGGCGACTCCGACACTCGATTTGAAGACATCGGAGGGGTCATTTATTCAATTCAACGCGGTGGTATCGTGAAAGTTGGATTCATCACAGAACCTGACCGCGGTATTCGCGGGTCACGCTGAGCTTTCGGGAGCGAAAGATAATGGGAATGAGTGTAGGGTCTGACGACGGCGATTCGATGTGCGACATCAACACGACGCCGCTTATCGACGTCATGCTAGTGCTCCTGATTATGTTCATCATCACCATCCCGATCATGACGCATGCGGTAAAGCTCGATATGCCAAGACCGACAAACGCTCCACCGCCACCAGTTCCGCCGGAGGTGATCGACATCGAAATCGACTTCGACGGAACGGTAGTGTGGAACGGAACGTCGGTTCAGGATTTGGATGTCCTCGACCGATACTTTCGCGTCGAGTCACAAAAGGATCCGCAGCCTGAGCTACATCTTCGTCCCGATAAGCGCGCGAAGTACGACATGGTCGCGAAGGTACTAGCCTCGGCCCAGCGGAGCCGATTGAGGAAAATCGGATTCGTAAACGTTTCCGAATTCGCGGAGTAGCTCAACGGCGCTGAGTGGTCAGTCGGAACGGGAAGCCCGCCAAGCATTTATCACCGTGTCGCCGCAGTTCCTCGGACCGTGAGGTACTGTTTTTCGGTTGATCATGGATTTAGTTCGAAAGAGGAAAGTATGATAAAGCCGGTTAGATCGTTCGTCCTTTTCGTCGCAATGACCCTCCAAATCTCGCAGCCGACGTTCGCCGAGAAGGTGAGCGGTGCGGTAGCCAAGCCTTTGTTGGCTGCCCAAAATGCGAGCAAGACGCGAAAGTGGGCCGAGTGTCTTTCAAGCCTGAGGACCGCCGATGCAACGGACGGCAAAACCGCCTACGACAGTTTTATCATTAATGAACTTACGGCGTTCTGTGCGCTGAGCTCTAACGATGTTCCAACGGCGACGCGCGCGTACGAAATAAATCTTTCCTCGCCTTTCGCGGCTGAGAAGATTGCTCAGCGTACCCGCGATCTCGCCAAAATTCATTTCAATGCACGGGATTACAAGAAAACTATTGAGGTCGGTCGCAATGCGATCGCTAAAGGCTATGGCGATGCGGACACTTTTCTTGTCGTCGCACAGTCCTATTATCAGACGAACGACTTCCGCAATGTGCGGGAATTTGTTGGTAACTGGATCAAAGACCAGGAAAAGCGGGGTCAGCGACCGCGGGAAAATGCGATTCAGATGTACGTTACGTCGTGCATGCGCTTAAAGGACGAAGCCTGTACCGCTGCAGGGTTTGAAAAGCTTGTTACGTACTACCCAAACCCGGCGGGTTGGGCGAATCTGATGCAGTCGCTTTTCGCTTCGCGTAACGAAGTTGCGGCGTTCAACGCATACCGTTTGGCAACGGATGTTGGAGCGATGCGGACGGGAGACGACTACACCGAAATGGCTCAGCGCGCTCTCGAAAAGGGCTTGCCGGGAGAAGCGCTTGCGGCGTTGGAAACGGCATTCGCGCGAAAGGTGTTCACCACAAAGCGCGATATTGATCGAAACACGCGCCTTCTCAACACAACGAAGGAACGAGTTGCTGCAGATCGCGCCAGTCTCATCAAGCAAGATCGTGACGCCGCCATCGGCAAGAGCGCGGATGCCGATGTCCGCGTCGGTCAGGCGTTCTTAAGCTACGGTCAGTACCCGCAGGCCGTCATAGCGATCCGTCGCGGCATTACGAAGGGCAACTTAACTGATGCGGGCGAGGCTGAGTTGGTGCTTGGTATTGCTCTTTTGAAGTCGGGCAACAAAATCGAAGCTGGTCGCGTGCTGCGTGCGATCAAAGGTGATGCGGAGCTCCGGCGTGTGGCCAAGCTTTGGAGCCTGCGCGCGTAGTAATCAATCTGTTAAGGGGGGTGGGGTTGCATCATGCGTACGCTTCCGGCTTGGATATATGTCGCTCTGACGACGATCGTGCTGTCATCGGGTGCCACCGCGCAACAGGCCAAAAATTCCCAACAAAAGAGCGCCCCTGCGCCGAAGGGTCCAACGGTCTCGAAGGCATTGCTTAAGCCTCTCGCCGCGGCGCAGGATGCGGCGAAGAAAGAGCAGTGGGCGGAATGTATTTCGCAACTTAAATCAGTCGACGGACAGCCGACTAACGCGCCGTACGACGTCTATATAATCAATGATATTCTCGGATTCTGCGCGCTTCGTGCCAATGAAAATGCGTTAGCCATCGCCTCATGGGCCAAGGTTGTTGACTCCGAGTTTGCTGAGGGTACGCGCGCCGCCTCGCTTCGCAAGGGTTTACTACAGTTATCGTACCAAGCGAAAGACTATGCGGCTGCGGTTTCCTATGGGCGCCGTCTCATAGAGCTCGGGACGGCCGACGAGAGCGTCTACCTGTTGACCATTCAGTCGCTATACCTTCAGAACGACTTTAAAGGAGCCGAGGCGCTTTCGGCCACCTATGTGACGTCGTTGGAGACGGCGGGGCAAACACCGCCAGATATGGCGCTACAGCTCTACTCCAGCGCGTGTATAAAGCAAGACGATGATGCCTGCACGTTGCGTGCGCTCGAAAAACAGGCCCGTTACGCGCCTAAGAAAGAAACTTGGCCAAATCTCACGCTGCTGATGTTCCGTACAGGCGGCGAAGCGAATACGCTCAATGTCTTCAGACTCTCTCGCGAAATGGGCGGGCTTTACCGTGGCGAAGAGTTTACGGAAATGGCTCAGCTTGCTCTGGAGAAGGGCTTGCCAGGCGAAGCGCAGTCGGTCATCGAGGAAGGCAAGGCGAAAGGAGTCTTTACGAATAAGTCGAACGCAGACCTCGCATCTCGACTGCTCGCATCAGCTAAGACGCAGGCGGCCGCTGATAAGCCCACGCTGTTGATGCAAGATAAGGAGGCCGCTGGTCGCAAAAACGGCGAGGTTGAGGTGCGCATTGGTGCGGCGTTCTTGAGTTATGGTGACTACGAACGCGCCGTAACCGCGTACGAGCGCGGTTTCGGCAAGGGAAACATTCGCAATCCGGAGGAAGCTCGTCTTAACCTCGGTATTGCTCAGCTCAAGGCCGGCAGTAAGGAAGCAGCGGCGGCGACGTTCGCAGCGGTCAAGGGCGATGAGACGCTGCAGCGAGTCGCTCGCCTGTGGGCGCTGCTCGCGAAGTAAAGAGTCAGTGATCTGAGGTCTGAGAAAATCCGAGCGTTTCGATTAGGAGCCGACCGCCTCAAGGGGATCAATACCTCTCTCTGCTGATCCTAGGCGAGAAATTTCCTCAAGCTCGGCGTGCATCGCCCGCATCATCCGTTCGACGTACGCTGTACGAGCTGCGCTGCGCTCTGTCGCGGCGTCGGCATCCGGTTTCCACGCTTCGAGCTCCGAACGCGCGATCACTTGGTTCGAAGCGAGCAATCTCTCGAGGGCATCGAGTCGCTCACGAGTGACCGATAACTCTTCCATTAGTGTCAGAGTCATTGAGAGCAGCTTGTCGGTGGCGGGGTCATTGAAATACTGCGGTCGCTTACCTTTGGCGACTCGCGCGATTTTCACTCTGGGGGTGGGTTGAGATTTGGTCATCGTTATCCCGCCTCGGGCCGTGCCGCGAGAATCTTCCACAAGAAATTTTCTGCATAGTTCATTTGCGCGATGTCGAGTTTGGGAGCGAACTCATCGACTGTAACGCAATCCGCGACGAAGCCGCCCTTAAGTGCCTCGGCTGTGAGATCGATGTTGGTCATGAATCGGCTAAACGTTTCGTTGTTATTGTAGCTTTCCCAGTTGTGCATGAACTTTTCAATGATCGTCTTGCCACGTGGAATTTCAAGGTGCAGCATGAGTCCATTCGGAGAAAGCAACCGGTGACACTCGCGAAGAATTTTCGGCAGTGCACTCCGCGAGGTTTCGTGCAGTACGATATGTGACAGTACCAGATCGAAGCTGCTATCTGGGAAATCGGTTTTTTCAGCGTTTTGTTGACTGAAGTCGATTGCGACGCCAAGCGCCTCGGCACGTGCATGCGCATAACGAAGGACGGGTGCGGCGACGTCGATGCCATGAACACGAGCCTGCGGGAAGGCACGCGCCCAGACCACTGAGCTGTTACCGATAGCGCAACCGAGGTCGAGAATTTTCTTAGGACGAAAGTCGGGATATTTTTCGCGGAGGTAGGCAAGAAGAATATCGCCCATTAGGTTATTTTCAGGCCCGAGCGCCCCACCCATGTAGAGGTTGATGCCCTTGTCGTAGATCACCCCGGCCGCGATGTCATCGTTGGTAAATTCAGTGTGGTAACCACCCGGTTGCAGGTGAATGTCTACCGCGGTGTGATAACGCGGAATGTTCAGATTAGGGTCGAGGCGCATCGAACCACGGCCAGTCGTTGTAGCCCCCTCAGCAAGCTTTCTGGATGTTTCAATTAAAGCATCGAGTTGGCGCTCAGTCGGATCGATAACTGAGTCCCAGAGCATCTCCTGGCTGCGGCGCTGCATGGCACTCCAAAACTGGTAGAACGGGTCCTGGGTCATGAGCTCGCGAACTTCGTCGTGATCGTTGGGCGCACGTCCCTCGCTCGCCCGGAAATTTGGTTCGACGCGATTCTCGTAAACCTTGTACGCGCCCGGCATCAGCCGCGCCGAGAGATGGGCACGCAGGGAAGAAACGAAATCCTGCCTAGCCTGCTCATCGAGATCGGTCGTCGGCTGCATCGCATGTTGATTGAACGCGGGCATTAAGTCTTCTCTGCGGCCGATGGGGTTATATTGATCCTACCGAAACCAACGAGCCTGTCTGACGCACAGATCAGTCGTGTCCGAAAGGTGGTTAGAGTCGGCGCTCAGGTTGACGTCTCGATGAGTTCGATCAGCTCACCTGCCGCCCCCCAACAAAGCGCCGCCCTGCGTCCGTTGTAGGGCGACTCGGGCAGCGCCCGTGGCGGTGCGGTCCACTCAAGGCCAGCAGGAAGTTGCTCAACACCGAACGTGACCATCGAAATGGCGGGCGGAAGTTCGCCCTTTCGCGCATCGCGAGGGAACGTGGTAGCCGGCATTCGATCGATCTCGATGTAGGACTGCCCCTGCAGCGGCAAAGCGGCTAGGTCGTATCGAGTGTCGGGTGGCATGCCATGGGCATTGGAGAGAACGGAAATCACCACCGGCATTACAGGCGCCTCGGCCACGCCGAAATGCTCTCGGTAGAACGCATTGACCTGCTGCACCGACGGCCCACCCAAAATTACGATGAACACCCGATCGATGAAATGCTTGGCTTCAGGGGTATCGAACTGCGGAAGTTTTTCTGAGAACGATGTGAGATACAGCGCCTCGTTGGCCGGTCCGAGCACTTGCGCTGCACGAATCTTATCCGAGATCGAGAGGTTTGCAGGGGCGCCTATTATTTTGAACGGCGAGCCGGCGAGGGCGGCTACAGCCTTGTCGGTGTCTTGCACCATGAGCTCTGCCGAATTCCAACCCATGTGGCGAAACGGAACGTAATTGGGACAGATCTCGCCCTCAACAAAACGTAGAAATGTTTGTCCGTCGCCCTCTGGGAGCATCAGCGCATATCGACGACCCGTGAGATTCGATATCCCCCAGAGCGAGGCCTGTGCGGTGCTCAGGCGTCCGTGATCGACTAGCTCGTAACCGAGAAATAGCCGATAGCTGTCAATCATCTGCTGCAATTCCGGCGCGGAAATGGTCACACAGTAAATCGGCCCTAGAGTGGACATGTGGAGCCTCAGCGTCCGAGGCCGTTAAGATAGCTAAGGACGTCAGATAACGAAGCTACTTCAGCGTACTTAGCTTGCAGATCAAACAGGTTGGCCTCGTGCGGTCCTACGGCTCGATCACCGACGGCCTCGCGTACGACCACCGGAATGAACCCGTGCTGACAACAGTCGACTGCGCTTGCGCGCACGCAACCACTCGTTGATAAACCAGCGATGAGTACGGTATCAACGCCCAAGGCAGTCAGTGTCGAGGCTAAGGTCGTACCAAAGAACGCGCTCGCGTATTGTTTAGAAATGACGGTTTCATCGGCAGCCGGCTCGAGACCCGCTGCGAACGCCGCGAGATCCGGGTGCATACCCGCCTCGAAGCATTTAAGGGCGGGTACTTTCTTAAAAAAAACTCCGCCGTCTCGGCCGCCCGGTTGGTACACCACGTTCGTATGGATGACGGGAATACGCGTGTGTCTCGCGTACCGCAGTAAAGTTTCGCAATCTGTGCGCGCCTGTTCGACTCCAGCATAGAGCGGGGACTCTTTGACGAGATACGCGCGGACAAAGTCGATGACGAGCAAGGCGGGTCGACATCCGAGCGCCAGCGTTTTGCCGAATCCGCCGCGAGCACAGTTCGCGTGAAGTGACTCACCCACAACGGTCGCGCTCAAATGACCTTCGCCGCGCGTAACTGGGCGAGTCGCTCTACGCCATACCCCAAGAGTCGCGCGAAGACCTCGTCGTTATGCTGACCGAGATCGATGGGCGCCGCGCTGTGTACGCCGCCCGGTGTGACCGAGAACTTCGGCACCGCGTTCTGCATACGCAGCTCGCCGAAATACGGGTGCTTAGTCGTGATGATGGCGTCTCGCGCCTTAAAGTGCGGATCTTCCAGCATCTCGGGCGCTCGGTAGATCTGCCCGGCAGGTACGCCGAATTCGTCCATGATCTCGAGAACCTTTTTAGTTGACATCGTCTGCGTCCAGGCTTCAATTAAACCGTCCAGCAACTTTTGATTAGTACCGCGCGACTGATGATTCACAAACCTCAGATCGGTCGGCCATGTCGGTTGCTGCATCGCTTCGCACAGACGTCCAAAGACGGTGTCCTGATTGGCCGCAATCAATACCAGGCCGTCGCTAGTTTTATAAACGTTCGAGGGCGCGACGTTGGGCAGGATCGCTCCGGTGCGCTCGCGGATGTAACCGGTTTTATCATATTCGGTGATGAGCGATTCCATCATTGCAAGAACGGCTTCATACAGCGCCGAATCGACGATCTGTCCGCGACCGGTCTTTTCGCGATGGTGGAGGGCCGCCAGGGCACCCACGCAGGCAAAGGTTGCGGCGAGCTCGTCACCAATGCTGATGCCCATACGCGCGGGTGGGGTGGACGGGTCGCCGCATACGTAACGCAAACCACCCATAGCCTCACCGATCGCCCCGAAGCCGGCTCGACGAGAATATGGGCCGGTCTGGCCATAGCCGGACACGCGGATCATGATGAGCTTGGGATTGATCTTGGCGAGCTCGGCATAGCCACAATTCCATTTTTCCATCGTTCCCGGACGGAAGTTCTCAAGTACGAAGTCAGCCTTTTTGACTAAACCCTTAAAAAGGCTTTGCCCTTCCTCGTGCCGCATATTGATGGTTACTGCCTTTTTGTTTCGTGCCACGACCGGCCACCACAAAGAAGGCTCGCCTGCCTTCTGCCGGCCCCAGACTCGCATCGGATCGCCTTGACCGGGCGGTTCGATCTTTATGACCTCGGCGCCCATGTCGCCAAGGAGCTGGCCACAGAACGGGCCCGCGAGCAGGGTGCCGAGCTCGAGGACTCGTAGATCGGATAGGGGACCACGCTTAAACGTCGTATCCTCGGACATGAAAACCTCGATTATTCGAGAGGCATAGAATCGATGAACTTGTACCGGCGGGAATCGTGCGGGTCAAGGACCGTCGGTGCTGTGGTCCGCCGCTGCTAGAATCGTGGGAGCCATCGTCTTGGTCGAGCGCGAGGAGAACGAGGAGAATAAAATGTTCCGACGGGTTGAGATCGTTGAGGTGGGTCCTCGAGACGGGTTGCAGAGCGAGCCTGGCGTGCTACCTACCCCGGCGAAAATCGAGTTGATCGAGCGTCTGATCGATACGGGGCTTCGGCGGGTCGAAGTAACGAGTTTTGTAAACCCAAAGAAAGTCCCGCAAATGGCGGATGCAGAACTCGTGCTTGCGGGTCTTCGCAAACGCGATGACGTTTGCTACGTCGGGCTGGTTCTCAATAAAAAAGGTTTTGAGCGCGCCGTGACTGCGGGTTGCGATGAAGTCGGGATGGCGGTCGTTGCAAGTGATACGTTCAATAAAAGAAATCAGGGTGTCGGCACGGACGAGTCCATTGCCGCATGGCTTGCGATCGCTCGTGAGGCGAAAGTGGTTGGGATCCGAGCGCAAGTCACCGTATCGGCGGCGTTCGGTTGCCCGTTCGAGGGCGAAATCTCCGTCGCCCGAGTGATCGAAGTGGCCAAGCGGGTGGCGGAGGCCGAGCCATTCGAGATCTCGTTTGCCGACACCGTTGGAGTCGGTGTTCCGTCTCAGGTGACTGAGATCATCGGTCGGGCTCGGTCGGTCTTGCCCGACAGTATTCGTCTCCGGGCGCATTTTCACAACACGCGAAATACCGGGTTGGCGAATGCCTACGCGGCCATTGAGGCTGGTGTGTCAGCCCTCGACTCTAGCGTCGGCGGGATCGGTGGCTGCCCCTTCGCCCCAGCTGCAACCGGCAATATCCCGACGGAGGACCTGATTTATATGTTGGAGCGCTCGGGGGTTTCGACGGGGGTCAACCTCGCCAAGCTTGTGTCCACGACCGAGTGGCTGCAGAAAACTCTCGGTCGTAACGTGCCGGGGATGCTCGTCAAGGCAGGGATGTTTCCTAAAACTGCGGCGGAAGCCGCCTGATGGAAGCCTGCGTCTCCGAAAGGACAGCCCAATTGCGCTGCCGACGGGGTCGCCCGATACTTGCGGTAAATTGTCTTCTCTGAATCGGAGAGCCCCGGAGGGCGCATGTCATATCGTTTGGGTGTAGATGTCGGCGGCACGTTCACTGACCTGCTGCTCGTTCACGAAAAATCAGGCCAGACCTGGTCTGCAAAGGTTCCTTCGACCCCTGCGGATCAATCGATTGGCGTTCTCAACGGCATTCAGCGAGTCTGCGGGCGCGCGGGGATCGATCCCACCGCGATCGATCACGTGATGCACGGGACAACTATTGCCACCAATACCGTGCTCACTGGAACGGGTGCGCGTTGCGGCCTCGTTACGACAAAGGGTTACAAGCAGGTGCTGCAGATTGCGCGCTCCTACGTACCGGGCGGACTCGGCGGATGGATCATCTACAATAAGTCGCTGCCGATGGCACCGCTCGCGTGCACCATCGAAGCCGACGAACGCGTAAGCGCAAAGGGCGAGATCGTCAAGCGCCTCGACGAAAAAGCGCTACGTACGAGTTTGCGCAAGCTAAAGGCGCAGAACATCGAAGCACTCACGGTCTCTCTGATTAACTCCTTCGCTAATCCTTCGCACGAACGGCGGGTACGCGAAATCGCTCGGGAGGAACTGCTGGGCACCCCGGTCTCGATCTCTTCCGACGTCGTCCCTGAAATGCAGGAGTACGAGCGCACGGTTACCACGGTCGCCAACTCGTATGTCCGTCCTCGAGTCGATCGCTACGTCAATAACCTAAAGGCAAAGCTCGGACAGGTCGCGAAAGATGTGAAACTGCACATCCTGCGTTCCGACGGCGGTCTCGCCTCGGCGTCTTCGGCCGCCGAATATCCGGTCAATCTGTTGATGTCTGGTCCGGCCGGGGGTGTGACGGGTGCGCTATGGGTCGCCGTGCAGGCAGGGTTTCCGAACCTGCTAACGGTGGACGTCGGCGGAACGTCCACGGATGTCGCGCTCATTCAGGGCGGTCATCCGCGTCTGCGTCGCGAAACGACGGTCGGTGACGTCACAGTTCGTGCGTCGTCGGTTGACATTCGTACGATCGGTGCGGGTGGTGGCTCGATTGCCCACGTCCCTGAGCTCACAAAAGCGTTGCGCGTCGGTCCGCAATCGGCCGGCGCTGATCCGGGACCTGCGGCATATAACCGCGGCGGCACAGAACCTACAGTGGCAGACGCAAATATCGTGCTCGGTTATCTCCCCGAGATGCAAAAGCTCGGTGGGGACATGGTGCTCAACCGCGAACTCGCCTACATGGTGGTCAAGAAAGTAGGTACAGCACTCGGGCTTAACGTTGAGCAGGCCGCGCAAGGTATATACAACATTGTCAACGAAAACATGGTCGGCGCTCTGCGGCTCGTGTCGGTTGAGCAAGGTTACGATCCACGCGATTACGCACTTATCGCCTTCGGCGGCGCAGGTCCGCTGCACGCCAATGCCTTGTCGCGATTGCTCGGCTCGTGGCCGTCGATCATCCCGCCGGGTCCTGGCGTGCTCTGCGCCTTAGGTGATGCGACCACGGCTGTCCGTGACGAGCGCGCGCGTACCTACGTTCGAAAGTTCAGCGAGACGAGTGCCAAAGAAATCGATAAAATCCTTAAGGGCCTCGCGAGTGACGCCTCGAGGGGACTTGAGGAAGAAGGCGTCAAAAAGTCAGAGATTACTACGACTTATCAGGTCGACGTCCGGTACCACGGTCAGGGCCTGCGTCTTTCGGTCGAGGTCAACCTCGCTGAGTTACAGAAAAAGGGACTCATGGCGATCTCCGACAAATTCGATGAAGAGCATAAGCGTCTTTTCACGTTTGCGCTACCGCTCGAGCACGAGCTCGTAACGCTGCGCGCCTCGGTTCAGGGTCAGGGCATCAAGATCAAGCGCCAAACGCTCGTTTCGGGCGGGTCCGATCCAAAGGCCGCGGTAGTCGGTAAGCAAAAATCGTTTATGGACGACAAAGGTGTTACGGCTACCGTTTACGACCGTGCGAAGCTCAAGTCCGGCAACAGGGTTCGCGGCCCGGCGATTATTGTAGAGATGGACTCGACGACGATTATCTTGCCGAAGCACACCGGCCATGTCGAAAAGTCCGGCTGCATTCTGATTTACCCCGATAACTACAAGGCGCAAAAGAAAGTTGCGTCGCGTAAGTCGGGAAAGAAGTAATCGAGAGGAACACGCTTATGCCTGCATCCATCGTCCAGCGCAACAAGAAGTCCTTCAAAAAGGTCAAAGTCGATACCGTCACCATCGATATCATCGAAAGTGCGCTGCGTAATGCGCGATATGAGATGGATACGGTGCTTTTTCGAACGGCAATGTCGCCGGGTATTCGCGAACAGCATGACGAGTTCCCGATGATCGCCAACACCGAAGGTAAGATGGTCGTTGGTCAGTTCGGCTCGTTTATCTGGGGCTTCATGCAGGGTTACGACGGTACGGTCGAGGAGGGCGATATCTTCCTCACCTCCGATCCATACTCAGTTAACGGCGCCATCAGTCACGCCAACGACTGGCTGATGCTCATGCCGGTGTACCACAACGGTCGCATAATCGCGTGGTCCGCGATGTTCGGTCACATGACAGACGTGGGTGGTAAGGTTCCGGGGTCGCTACCAACCGACGGTACGACCATCTACGAAGATGGCATCGTTGTGCCGCCGGTTAAGATCTTCAAGGGCGGCAAACTAAACGACGACGTGCTGCGCGTCGTGTTGCATAACTGTCGTTTGCCTGAGTGGAATCTCTCCGACTTTAACGCTATCACGGCGGCGCTGCGCACGGCAGGCACACGATGCATCGAAATTGCCGAGCGATTCGGCGACGACGTATTTTATTCGGCGATGGACGCCATGCTTGAGCGAAACAAGCGCGCAATGCGTGCGCTCATTCGACAGAACGTACCTGAGAGTAAGCAGCATTTTGAGGACTATATTTGCGACGACGGTCTCAACATGGGTCCGTACCGTATCAAGTGCAGCATGTGGCGTGAGGGTGATAACTGCATCTTCGATTTCACCGGGACGGATCCGCAGTCCATTTCTTCGATCAACTTTTTGTTGAATGAGGAGATGTTCAAGATGTTTGCGGGCATCTACATGATCATGGTGTTCGACCCGCAGATTCTGTTCAACGACGGATTTTATGATCTTATGGAAGTCCGTATTCCACCGGGAACGCTGCTCAAACCGCTTAAGCCCGCAGCCTTGTCCTGTCGTACCCATGCACTCGGACGCATCTTCGACATCCTGGCGGGTTTGCTCGGTCAGGGTAACCCTGACTTCATGTGTGGCGCCGGCTTCTCCGATAGCCCGCACTTCATGTACTCGGGCTACGATAAGAACGGCGAGTGGTACCAGCTGTATCAGATCACCTTCGGTGGCATTCCGGGTAAGCCGTTTGGCGACGGTCCAGATGGTCACTCGCTGTGGCCGTCGTTCACCAACGTGCCGAACGAGTTCCTCGAGAGCTACTTCCCGCTTCGAATCGATATCTACGAAACGATTGCCGATACCGGGGGAGCCGGGAAGAACCGAGGAGGTAATGGTCTACGTATTGGCTACCGCTTCCTGGAGCCGGGTGAGATTTCTATTCACGATGATCGTTGGCTCACGTATCCATGGGGAGCGAATGGCGGCGAGCCAGGGGCCCGCAGCCGCAAGCTGCTGCAGCGCGCAGATGGCACCACGCGGTTGCTGCCCTCGAAAATTGATCACGTCAAGGTAGAGACAGGCGATGTATTGATCGCCGACACTTGGGGCGGCGGCGGTTGGGGCGATCCGCTGGAGCGGGATGCGGCCCAGGTCAGCTTCGACGTGGCGGCTGGACTCGTCACTGTCAAAGGCGCTAGACGCTATGGCGTCGTCTGTAACGCCGATGGCAAAGTCGACCAAGTCGCTACTGAGGCGCTGCGTACTGAAATACGCATGAAGCGAGGCCCGAAGAAAATCTTTGATCGCGGCTTCGAGTCGATCGAGGAGCTTAAGGGTCGTTGTAAGGCCGAGACAGGGTTCGATCCGCCCGCTCAACCGCACTTCACGAAGTGGGCAGCTGTCGCCGCAGAAGCCATGATGCGCAAGAAGGGCATCAAGGCAGCCTGAGTGCTGGGTGAACGGACACCAGTTCCCGCACTTCGCGGTGCGGGAACTTTTTCGGAAATTCCGAATGAGTGACATCCTATCCGGATGAGCGACACTTATAAAAACGTCGGTTACGCTTCGACTCAGATTGGTATAGGTAGCCGGGCGGCAGTGCTCGTCGTCGACTGGCAGCTCGCCTTTACGGACCCCCGTTTCGAAATGGGTGGACTCGCGCGCTTGCATTCGGCCCGCGACAATACTGCGGCGCTACTTAAGACCGCGCGATCATCAAGAGTTCCAGTGGCAGCTTGCTACACGGCGTACTGCAGCCAAAAGGACATGCCCCTTTGGAAGGTCGCGGCTGTCCGTCGTGACTTTTTTTTTGGGCATGAGTGTACCGAAATAGATCCCAAGATCCACGATCCCTCAAACTTCACCTACTGTAAGAACGCACCATCGATGTTTTTTCACACACCCCTCATCACTTGGCTCGTTAAACAACAAATCGACTCGGTATTCGTGACCGGTTGTACGACGAGCGGCTGCGTTCGGGCAACTATCGTTGATGCGTTTTCCCACGGACTTCGGGTTCAAGTGATTTCCGATTGCTGCGGCGACGCCGAGCAGGGGCCACACGACGATACTTTGCGTGACGTGGGCCGTCGATATGCCGACGTTATCAACCGAGAGACCGCCGAGCACTGGATGCAACTGCAGCATGGTGCGACATGAAGCGCCGCCACTTTCTCAAGGTTGGAGCGACTGCGACCGGCGGCTTCTACTTAACCGCATCGATTGGGTCCGTGTTCGCTCTCGATACCGCCAGGGAGACAGGGACCAGAGGGGGGCAGTTCAACGCGTATCTCGAAATTGATAAAGACGGGCGAATTTTCATCACTTGTCCACAAGCGGAAATGGGGCAGGGAATACACGACGGTCTACCAAAGATATTGGCAGAGGAGCTAGAGGCGCAGTGGGAAGATGTCGTGATTCGTCTCGCAGGAGGCGAGGATACTTATGTCAATCCCATCACTCGACGACATCGAACAGCCAGTAGCGATTCAACAATGACCTATTTCGCACTAATGCGTACCACAGGCGCCACGGCACGCGAGATGTTGCGAGCTGCTGCCGCGGAGCGCTGGGGTGTTTCGCTAAATGAATGCCGCGCTGAACGCTCGAAAATCCTACACGAACGATCGGGTCACTCTTTCTCCTATGGTGAGTTAGCAGCAGACGCAGCGCGACAATCTGTGCCGTCCTCTGCTGAACTTAAAGATCAGACTCGTTTTTCACTCGTTGGTACCACCACCCCCCGGAAGGACACCCCAAGTAAGGTGGACGGGTCAGCAATATTTGGTATCGACGTGACCCTGCCCGGAATGCTTCACGCCGTGCTTCGAAGATCTACGACCGTGAAATCACGGGTCATCGAATTCGATCGCGATGCGGTACTAACGTTCCCGGGTGTTGTGGATGCATTCGAGGTAAGTGACGGCGTAGCCATCGTCGCCAAGAGCACTTGGCATGCGCGACGTGCGGCGGACACCATCACTGTGAAATTCGATGAATCGGAATCGCTTGCCATCAATACGGCAGGACTCCGTCAACGGTTGCGAAATGCGCTGAATCAGGACGATCTCGCATTGATCGCGCGACCGGGACGTGGACAACCATTCCCTGACCTTGACGCCACCTTGAAGGCGCTCTCGGTCGCCCATCGACGCTTTGAATGGGAGTATGAAGTCCCATACGTCGCGCATGCAGCGCTGGAGCCGCTCTGCGCAACGGTCGTAGTTCACGCCGATGAGGTCGAGGCGTGGATACCGACCCAGCAGCCAGACCGAGTTAGAGATGTAATGTCTGAATTAACGGGTGTTGCGCGATCGCGTTGCCTCTTAAATGTCACGTTCCTTGGGGGCGGATTTGGTCGCAAGTGGGAATTGGATTTCGTTCGGCAAGCCGTACAAATAGCGAATGCAGTGTCGAAAAGACGACCTAACACGCCGGTAAAACTCACTTGGACTCGTGAGCAGGACTTCCGACACGATCGATTCCGTCCTGCACACATGGTTCGGACGCGAATCGGTATCGATGAGTCGAATAATATCTTGGTCGTCCAGAGTCGAATCACGGGTGGGAGTATATTGCGACAGATAAATCGTCCACCACCACCGGGCGTCGCCGATTTTTTCGCCGTCGGTGACTTAATTTCTAATAGGTATCTAATTCCGCTTAAGTTTGCCGACTTCGTCGAGGTGTATGAACCCGTCCCGATCGGCATGTGGCGATCGGTATCTTCCTCAATGAACGGATTTTTCTCCGAGAGCGCACTCGACGACGTAGCGTACTTGGTGCGCCGGGATCCGCTGCAGCTACGCCTCGAGCTCTGCGAAGACGATCCCCGAGCCGTAGCCGTGTTGCGCAAGGCGGCTCAGCTCTCGGACTGGGAACGACCCCTTGGAAAAGGCCGAGGACGGGGTATTTCGCTTACTGTCGCTTACGGCTCGTATTGTGCTGAGATAGTCGAGGTCGCTGTCAAGGGACGAGGGGTTACTATCACGCGCGTTATCACGGTGTTCGATTGCGGTCTCATCATTGATCCGCGCAATGTCGAGGCGCAAGTGCAGGGCGGAATTATTTGGGGTCTCTCTGCAGCAATCGACGGTCAAGTTCGCTTTGAGAAGGGTGCCGCAATAGAAAGTAATTTTGACAATGCTCCGATCCTTCGATTTGCACAAACTCCGCCTATTGAGGTTCATTTATTGCGAAGCGGGTATCCTCCCGGCGGGGCCGGGGAGGCCAGTGTTCCGGGCGTAGCGCCGGCGCTCGCAAGTGCGATTCAGATAGCTTGCGGCGAACGTCCGCGGAGTCTGCCCATCGTTTCATCTGGATTCACGTTCACCTGAACTCGTGGCGACAGACGCAATACGCAAATTCGGACTTTGGACGGGGCTGATCCTTTTCCTGACGGTGTTGGCCTTACCTGTCCCTGCGGGTTTGTCGCAGATCGGCTGGCATGTCGCTGCCGTCACCGTTTTAGTCGGCTTTTGGTGGTTTACCGAGGCAGTACCTGTGACGCTGACCGGTAGCCTGCCGTTCCTTGTATTACCGCTGCTCGGGGTAGCGAAACCCGATGCGGTCGCTGGGTTCTACATGTCGCCGGTGTTATTTTTGATTTTGGGCGGTTCGCTAATTGGATTGTCGTTCGAGAAGTGGAATCTCCACCGCCGCGTAGCGCTCATTGTGGTTTCGCGGGTGAATCCAGCACCGCGCTCATTACTACTCGCGCTGATGGGTGTAACGGCATTTGTTTCGATGTGGGTCAACAATTCCGCGACCACGGTTATGATGTTGCCGATCGCCCTGGCTGCGTTGGCTGCGGTCGTTCCAAATAACGACTCGGTGAGCGTAGTCTCTCGCGACCATCAAAATTTTGCGGCGGCGACGATCTTAGCGATTTCATTCGCCTCTAATCTGGGTGGTTTCGCAACACCGATCGGAACCCCCGTTAACTCGATCGCCATCGGCATTCTCGATCGTAGTTACGGCGTGAACATCAGTTTTGCGGAATGGATGGCCTACGGTGTGCCGTTCACGCTGCTCGGTGTTCCGATCTGTTGGTGGATTCTGTCGCGGGTGACACTACCGTTCAAATTTGAGGGCGCCACGCGAGACGCGGTCCGACAGGCCATCGGGGAGCCAGGACCGATGCAAACACCTGAGAGGCGTGTACTCACCATCGTATTAGTTGTTGCCATTAGCTGGATTTTTTCGCCATTAATCGTTGGCTTCATTCCAAACCTGACCGACGCCGGAGTCGCAATCGCTGGGGCGCTTGCGCTCTGTTTATGCCCCGCGGGTGATCGGCGAGCGCACGGCTCGCCAGTGTTGCTCGAATGGGAAGACGCGAAGCGCGCTCCTTGGTATCTAATTCTGCTGCTCGGGGGTGGTCTCGCACTTGCGGATGCGGTAGTGAAATCGGGCTTGTCAGCCTGGATCGGTCATTCCCTCGTTGCAGTCAGTGGATTACCGTGGATCCCCATGCTGCTCGCAATTACCGTGTTGTGCGCGCTGATCACCGAAGCAGCAAGTAATGTTGCAACCGCGACGATTTTCATGCCGATCGCCGCGACGCTCGCGATGGGCGCTAATTATGACCCGACGATCGCTGCGCTTGCAGCGGCGATGGCAGCTAACCTCGGGTTTGCTAATCCTGCGGCCACGTCGTCGAACGCCCTCGTTTACGCGACGGGGCGTGTGCCAATCACCGCGATGCTAAAAACGGGAATCTGTATCGATATCGTCGGGGCAGTAATTATCACGCTCGTATGTGCTCACATCGTTCCCATGCTCCCGCTCCGCTGATCACGACCCGTAACGTGGGGCGATCGTAAAAAGCGATATTACTTTTCTCGAAGAGACTCAGGATGATGAATCCCGTGGTCCTTAGTTCGAATCCAGGCGGGCCTAGTTTTGTATCTACGATTCACAGAGTCCCGACATCTGCGAGAGTCAGTTTAGGGGGGGTCAGACTCCCTCCTTTCCAAGATAGACCCATCGTCGCAGGACGCTCTCTACGGGCTCGAGCCGATACCGACGGCGCCACGCGGAACACAACAACAGCGAAATCAGCGCAACGGCTACAGCGATCGGAACATAAAATGCTGTGGCGAGTTTGCCGACCGCACCCAGCCCGTAGCCTGAGAAAATCAAGGACATCAAAAGTCCTTGCAGCAAGTACGCCGTCAATGACGTTCCGCCTGCGCGGATCAACCCCGCGCGCACTGAGGAGTCAGGACGCCGCATCCACGCTGCCATTAATCCGAGATATCCCATGGTGGAGAACGGACTCCCCAAGGTAATTACCGCAAGACCTGCCATAAACGGCGGATCCAACTCACTGGAGCTCGTCAGCATGAGCCAACCGCCAGCGGCTGCGAGTATTAGTCAAATCGGTAGGTCGATGCGACGCGCACGAGACCAGCGCGGCGAGTTGGAATCGAGTAGTAGGCCACTACGAGAGAGATAGAGTCCGTAGAGCATGAAGGCTAGTGCGCCGACGCCTTGTATGGCGAGCATCCAAGTGAAATCGGATGCCCGTGCGTTGACTCGAGTCGCCGCTACGGTAAAAAACGAGGATCAGCGAAACCGGCCAAGCGTGCTGCAGCGTCTGCCACCTCCGTCGCGTTCGCCTCATCCAATGCCGCAACGGCCTCCTCTGTTGAAAGCAACCTGGTGCTCGCCGCGACCAGCACCGCGAGCGTGATCTGCAGCAGATAGATTCCGATGGCCCAACGTCGAAGTCTCGCGGCCACAAAATTTCGAAAAAGCAACAGGAGAGTTCCAAGGAGCGAGTACATGACGAGGATGTCGCCGTAGAGAAGAGGAGGGTGATATTAAGGAACCAGAGCATGCGTCGGGAATAGCGACCCGCGAAGTTCGCGTTCTGTTGGCTGCTGGTCAACATCTGCTGATGGACGCCCACGCCAAACATGAGCGAGAAGAGCGAATAGGACTTGAGCAGGAACAGGGTGGCGACGATCCACCAGAGGATGCGGTCTGTCGGGGTCCCCCAGCCGGTGCCGATCACACCGCGGAAGCTGGCGTGGGCGAAGAAGTCCACATTGACCACCGCGATGCCGAACAGCGCGAAGGCGCGCACCAGATCAGGTAACGGATATCGGATTTGGCTCACATCCCGAATCTTGGTGAAGGGGAGCTCAGAGGCGCAACCGTGAGGACTATAGTCAAAACCAGATTCTTATACTCGTACCCCCCTTTTTTTGACCGTTGATTAAGCTCTGCTTGCGCAAGTGTTCTCGCTCTAGAAATCACCTGTTAAAACCACGATATTTACTTACACATTCACTTACACACGACTTAGTGCCGCGTGTAGGTCATTAGAGGCCAGCCGCGATTCCGGAGTCTAGCCTTCTCGAAATATCACACGCGAAGTGTTCATCGTAGCACTCGTCTTCTTGTAATAGGATAGGTTCGCGCTTCAAAGATTGGCGCGAGTGAGGGTGACTACCCATAAAAAGCGGCGGGGTGGTTAAACGCGCGTCACGAGTTAGGGTGATGTTGTGCCTTAGAGGGTTCGCTGGCCGCTGGCCGACAGCCAGTGACGAAGCATCACCGCCGCACGTTCCCCAGACCGACGCGCGAGCGAAAAAACCTTTGCTGGCGCCAGCGACTCGTCAGCGCGATCTGAGATCATTCTTACGCAGGCAAAAGGCACACCGAATTCAAAACACACCTGAGCAACGGCTGCGCCTTCCATATCAACGCAGACTGCGGTCGGCACGGCCACTGAGACTCGCTCCCGTTGGTGCGAAGTCCCGATGACTTGATCCCCCGTCGCGACATCGCCGACCAACGTTCGCGGCGCGCGACTCCCGAGCCCATCGAGCATGGCCCGACGAAGTGATGCTGTAAGCGCCCTATCAGCCGGGAGCGCCGATCGTTCCAGCAACGGGATATGGGCGGGAGGGTAGAAGGGGGACGCGTCCAAGTCGTGCTGATAGAGATCGTCCGCAAAGACTACGTCCCCGATCGCAAGATCGTCGATCAATGCACCGGCTATCCCTGAGAAAACGATCTGGCGCGGCTTTAGCACCGTAATCAAATGTGCAGCAGTCGACGCCGCTGCAACCTTCCCCCAGCGCGAGAACGAGAGTGCTACAGGGTGCCCAGAGATCTTTCCTTGGACGACTTTACGACCGGCAGAGCTATTGGCGGCGGGGTGGTCGATAGAGTCTAAAATCGCCTCCAGCTCCTGCGGCATTGCAGTTAATATCAAAATCATTGATTATTTTACATAATATACATTATGCGCACTTATGATGAGGGATGGCAGCGCCCCGGATCCAGTGCACCGTATCACGGTCTGTCGGAAAGTCAGCCAGCCCCTTGGTCCTGCACGTGTGACCGCCACCGTCGACACGAGCGTTTTAGATTCAAGTTTCTGCACGTGGATCGAGGGCACGCCCGAGCCACCACCTCACTGCCCGCCGCCCGTGACGCCTTTACTTTTTTAATTGGGTAGCGCGCTTAGACGCGGGGCATTTTAGGTTGCCAGATTGCCGCCGGCTCCCCCAAGTCTCGTGGCTCTTGGCAACGGTCCGGAGACTCGCGCATCCGCGTTCGGACCAGCGTGCGCACGATTGCTCCCGTAGTCGGAGCGTTTGCAGTTTGGGGTTGCACGGAGACATCCGCTGGTCGCTAGACTGGGTGCTGATGCATATGACGCCGATCACAGGATCTCGATCTACAACGGGGTTCGCGTAAACTTTGCGCGAAGACTCGGAGGTTCGGGATTTCCGTTGCGGTTATTGATTTATAACATTCGTTACGCTGCCGGGACCGGACCCGCATTCCATTTGCCGTTGCCGGGCGCAGGTTACCTGCGCAGCAAGCGTCGCGTGCTTGATGAGATTACCAATTTCATTCGCCGCGAGGATCCCGATCTCGTAGGTCTTATTGAGGTCGATACCGGTTCTGTTCGCAGCGGGTTCGTAAATCAAGCTGAATACATCGCTAAACATCTCGGCCATTACACGGTCTACGAGTGTAAGTATGGCGCGGCATCGTTAAATAACCAGCTACCGATCGTACGTAAACAAGGAAACGCGATTCTTGCTGCACCGCGAGTGAACGGCGAGCGATTTCATTATTTTCCGACGGGTATAAAGCGGCTCATCATCGAAATGGAACTTGATGATGTTTGTGTTTTTCTCGTCCATCTCTCCATCAAGTATCGACATCGTCAGGAGCAGCTAAGACACCTACACGATCTCGTGCTCGCGGCGCAGAAGCCGGTCGTCGTTGCGGGGGACTTCAATACATTCTCTGGCACGAACGAGCTGTACTTATTTATGCGTGCGACGGGTCTTCGTAGTGCAAACGTGAGTAGCCTAGCATCCTTCCCGGCACGGTTTCCGCGCTTTGAACTCGATTTCGTATTGGTGAGTCGCGAAATCGACTTAATTGATTTCCATGTCCCAGAGGTACTGCACTCAGATCACCGACCGGTAGTCTGTGATTTCCAAGTTTTAACCCTGACGGAGATTACACAACGTGGCGAACGGACCGGAATCCCGCTGCTGGCATGAAGAAACTGATGCTGAAGGTGTCGTGTGGCTGACACTCGACAAGCCTGACGCCTCAGTCAATACGTTGTCGTCATCGGTTCTTAGAGAGCTTGGTGCAATCGTTGCGAGCCTTAAGCGGCGTTTACCGCGAGGGGTTGTACTGCAATCCGTCAAAACTTCAGGATTCGTATTGGGGGCCGACGTCAAGGAATTCACTACCCTGCGTAGCGTCGATGAAGTGCGTGCGCTGGTTGAACACGGTCACCGCGTGCTTCTCGATCTTGAGTCTCTACCCTGCCCTTCGGTCGCGCTCATCGAGGGCTTTGCACTCGGCGGCGGATTAGAACTTGCACTCGCCTGCCGTTACCGGGTGGGCGTGAATGACGATCGACTCACCTTGGGTTTCCCGGAAGTGAGGCTTGGTATTCATCCAGGGTTCGGTGGTACGGTCCGCGCTGTTCGCACTATCGGTTCACTCGCTGCGCTCGATCTCATGCTCACCGGACGTAACATAAAAGGCGCGAAGACCTTGTCACTCGGCCTGGTCGATCGCCTGGCCATCAACCGCGAATTAGCGATTAATCTTTGCCGAGATCTGATCAAAAAAAATCCTGGTATGCATAGACCGATTCTCGTGCAACGGCTGGCATCACTGAGAGTGGCACGCCTTTTGTTACGATCGAGAATTGAAGCCCAAGTGGCGCGAAAGGTACGTAAGGCGCACTACCCTGCCCCTTACGCCATCATCGATCTGTGGGCTCGTTATGGCGGCAAGGGTCCTGCCGCCTACTCTGCTGAAGCCGATTCCATCGCCTCGCTTGCAGCAACGTCAACCGCACGTAATCTCATTCGAGTATTCATGTTACAGGACGCACTTAAGTCGCAGGGAAAAAAGGTTGCTGATCAATTATTAAAGAGAGTTCACGTAGTCGGCGCTGGCGTGATGGGAGCCGATATTGCCGCTTGGTGTGCGTTTCGCGGTCTCGATGTGACACTACAGGATCTGGAGCAGCACTTTGTAGACTCAGGCCTCGCTCGAGCAAGAAGATTTCTTGACAAGAAAATAAAGGACCCGACTAACCGAGCAGTCGTAGCCACACGGCTACGCAGCGATTTTGATGGCGCAGGCGTTGCAGACGCGGATATCGTTCTCGAAGCGATAATCGAGAACGCTGAGGCGAAGCGCTTGCTTTATGTAATGCTCGAACCGAAGATGAAAGCAAGCGCTATCCTCGCCACGAATACCTCATCCATTCCGCTCGACCAGCTGTCGTCTGTACTCGCCGATCCTTCACGTCTCGTCGGATTGCATTTTTTCAATCCAGTCGCGCTCATGCCGTTAGTGGAAGTCGTTCATACGGAGGTGACGAGCAGTGCATCCATTGAATGTGCTACTGCCCTTGCTCGTAAGATAGATAAGTTGCCGCTACCATGCCGCAGCGCGCCAGGTTTCCTCGTCAATCGGGTACTCGCTCGGTATATGCAAGAAGCCATACAAGCTGCGCAGGATGGGTTTAGTTTTGATGAGATCGATAAAGTCGCCACTGACTTCGGTATGCCGGTTGGGCCCGTCGAGCTCTCGGATATGGTGGGTCTCGATGTATGTCGGAATGTCGGTGGTATCGTCAACCAAGCGCTGGGTCGACCTTTACCAGACACATCAGTCCTTGATGTAAAGATTTCAGAAAAAAATCTCGGCCGAAAGACCGACAGAGGTTTTTATCGCTGGTCGAATGGTCGTGTTGTTCGAGATTCAAGCACCGCTGCACCGCTTGCGGGGGTAACTCGGCAGCCTGACGCCACAGCAAAGGCCGATCTTCAGGATCGATTGATACTGTCGTTACTAAACGAGTGCGTAGCAGTGCTGCGCGAGGGGATCGTCGAGTCGCAGGATATGGTCGATGCCGGCGTAATCTTTGGTTCGGGATTCGCGCCATTCCGAGGTGGCCCGTTACAAGAGGCGATTACGAGAGGGGCAGACGAGTGCGTCAGGAGACTCGAGGAGCTTGCAACGCGTTACGGCGAGCGTTTCAACCCGGACGCCGCTTGGTCGAGGCTGCGTTGAGGCGCCACAACAACCTCTCGATTGCGAGAGGCTTGTTGACCGGTGTCTCTGCTAACTGACGCGCCTCCCGTGCGTCATCGAGTGCGGCAAACAAAGCCTCAGTATTGGCCACCTTTTGGCCGCTGGCCCATTCGCGTATTCGCGAAACCAACCAGTTTTCGATACTCATAATGCGGAGCGTGAAACGCTCTTTACCCCAAGATTCCGCCGTCTCTACCGGGTCCAAATTGCCCGCTAAGACTTGATCGAGCGCGCGAATCGTCTCGCGTTGTAGGTTGACGATCGCCTCTGCTTCCACCTGCAAGGCAACTAACGGTCGCGGCCCGATAACACCGAGCACCGCCCTCCAGTCCTTGTTTCGATTGCCTTGCGTCCGCAGCCAGGCTTCGAGCGCCTCGGTCGGTGGAGTTGGCACTCCCACCGGAGTGCACCGACTCAGCACTGTTGCCGGCAAACGCGACGGTTCACCCGTTACCAACACGAGTAACGAGCTCCCAGCGGGCTCCTCCAGAGTTTTTAGTAACGCATTGGCTGCATTTCGATTGAGTTTTTCGGCTGGCGTAATGATCACGACCTTACGACCCCCGCCGTGGCTCGTCAGTGCAAGCTCTGCATCCATTTCGCGTACCTGATCGATACGTATTTCTTTCGACTCATCGATGGGACTCAGTCGCAACATATCGGGTTGTTCGCCCGTGACCACTCGACGACAATCCAAGCACTGTCCGCAGGGCTTCACCGTTTCCGCGGTACAATAAAGACGCGCAGCGAGCCACGTGGCGAGCCATTCGCCACCTAATCCCGGATCGATCTGAATGAGCACTGCGTGACCTAGCCGGTCGTGGTGCACCGCATCGGATAAAGATTGCTTCACCGACGTAAGCCACGGAAGGTTAGCGTCCATCGGTAACGTGGTCGGTACGAACACTCCCTCGCGCCCGGCCATAATCAAAGATCCTGCAACTCGGCGAGCACCGCTTTCGATACGGAGTTGGTGTCGGCCGACGCATCGATGATTCGGCATCGATCGGGCGATTTACGCGCCACGTCAAGATAGGACGATCGAACTCGCTCGAAGAACTGTCGTGTCTCGCTCTCGAATCGATCGGACACGGTTTCGCCAGTCGCCTGCCGACGCGCCCGCGCTCTCTCAAGTCCAACCGACACTGGTAGGTCAAGGAGCAGCGTGAGATCGGGCTCGAGGCCGCGATGCACCGAGCGCGCCAATTGCTCGATAAGTGCGAGGTCGACCCCACGGCCACCTCCTTGGTACGCACGAGTCGCGTCAGTGAATCGGTCGCAGATCACCCACTCACCTTGCGCGAGCGCCGCCCTCACAAAATTATCAAGGTGAACGGCGCGCGCTGCAAACATAATCAACGTTTCAGCCTCGGCGGAGAGAACCTCGGATCCTCGCTCAAGAGCGAGGTTACGTAGCCGTTCCGCAAGCGGGGTACCCCCGGGCTCACGGGTTTGTCTTACGACGATGCCGCGTGCACGTAAGGCTTCGACGAGAGTCGTGATCACCGTGGATTTTCCAGCCCCCTCGATCCCCTCAAGCGTGATGAATTTGCCGTGCTTCATCGTACATTTCTTTGGCGCTGCAGCATCTGCGCCAGTGCCTTTCGGTGCTCCGCGTAGGTATGAGAAAACGTATGAGAGCCGTCTGGTAATCCTGTCGCCACGAAAAAAAGTTCACCCGATTCGAGAGGCCGTGTTGCTGCACGCAACGCCGTCTCACCTGGCAACGCGATGGGTGTCGGCGGCAATCCTTTTCGGATATACGAGTTGTAGGGCGTATCAGTCCGCAGGTCACGGCTGCGAATATCGCCGTCGTAAGCATCCCCTAGTCCATAGATGACGATAGGATCTGACTGTAGACGCATACCTTCACGCAATCTTTGAACAAAGACTCCCGCCACCCGCGGACGCTCTCCAGCGAGCCCGGATTCCTTCTCAACGATCGAGGCGAGGATAAGCGCCTGATCCGCCCCTGATAAAGGCAACCCATCGGCTCGATTCGCCCAAGCTGCATCGAGCCGCTCGCGTAGCCGCGAGTGTGCGAGTTTCAAGATCTCTAGGTCCGACGTCCCCCCAGCGAATCGGTATGTATCCGGAAAAAATCTCCCCTCCGGATGCACACCTGCCGAGCCGAGACGCGCCATGAGTTCGGTATCGCTCATGCCAAACAGCGTCTGCCTCACGCCCTCATGTGTGGCGAGTAACCGGCGAAAGTCCCGGTAGCGCATACCCTCGATCACGGTCAGAGATTCGAGGAGAACCCGTCCTTCATCGAGTTGACGCAGGATATCTTTGGCTGTTGCACCTGGGGCGATCTCATACCGACCAACCTGCACACGCGGCTCCCCACCCAGCGTACGCGCCCACCATTCGACGAATATCGCGTTGTCGATCGCGCCGACCTGCTCAAGATCTGAAAGTACGGCCCGCACTGACTCACCTTCGCGCACATCGATACGTACCGCCTCAACGTGTGAACCCGGCTGGTTGACGGTATGAGAAAGCCAAACCGCACCTGATCCTGCGATACCGAGCGACAAGGCAATCGAAATAAAAAATATTCGCGAAAGGTGCACGACGGAAGTCTAACCGGTTTACCGACACTCCTGTCCTCGCAGGGCGCCAGCAATATCCGTCACCTGTTAAAGCGACGGAACACTAAGGTTCCGTTCGTACCGCCGAATCCGAAGCTGTTTGAGACAGCGACATCGATCGACATCTCACGACTTGTATGCGGCACGTAATCGAGGTCGCATTCTGGGTCCGGATTGTGCAAATTGATCGTCGGCGGCGCAACTTGGTCCCGCAGGGCCAACACGCTGAGTACGCCCTCGGCGACACCCGCTGCACCGAGCAGGTGACCGGTCATGGACTTGGTCGAGCTCACGGCAAGTCGAGCGGCATGGGCACCAAAAGTCTGTTTGATGGCCACCGTCTCCGCGCGGTCGCCGAGCGTGGTTGAGGTGGCGTGGGCGTTCAAATATTGCACGGCCGACGGGTCGATCTGCGCGTCCCGCAGCGCGTTGCGCATCGCGAGCGCAGCACCTCCCCCATTCTCCGGGGGTGCCGTGATGTGGTGCGCGTCGGCGCTCATTCCGAACCCGACGAGCTCAGCGTAGATGCGAGCACCACGCGCTTTAGCGAACTCGAGCTCCTCGAGAAGCATCGCGCCGCCCCCATCGGAAGCCACGAAGCCATCCCGATCCCGATCCCATGGTCTCGAGGCTTCGGAGGGACTTTCGTTACGCTGAGACAGCGCCTTAGCCTGCGAGAACCCGCCAATCCCTAGACGGGTGGTCGACATTTCACCGCCGCCTGCGATGATGAGATCCGCATCGCCGTATTGAATAGCTCGCATGGCAAGCCCCACGGCATGGGTCGAGGTCGAACAGGCGGTCACGACGCCAAGGTTCGGCCCCTTAAGGCCAAATCGAATCGACAAATGACCCGAAATCATGTTGATAATGGTCGCTGGAATGAAAAACGGTGAGATCCTTCGCGGCGCCTCGGACTCCAGCAGCGCGTTGTACTCGGCCTCGATAGTGGCAAGACCGCCGATGCCCGCGCCCATGATGGCGCCGCAGCGTTCCGTATCGACCGTGTTGAAGTCGATGCCGGCGTCTTTCACCGACTGCACGCCCGAAGCCACGCCGTAGTGCATGAACTCGTCCATGCGGCGAGCTTCTTTCGCGGTGATGTACTCCCCCACTTCGAAACCCCGCACCGTTCCGCCGATCTTAGTAGCGTAGGCGCTGGTATCAAACCGAGTGATGAGTCCGATGCCACTCTCGCCCCGGAGAACGGCCTCCCAGGCACTCTGGATGGTGCTACCGACCGGGGAAACAATCCCAAGACCGGTGACGACGACTCGACGCTTGCTCAGGGGAGCCTCACATGATGCGATTCGAGCGACTCAAATGCCAAGGCCAGCTCGGGCCCATCTCGACGGCACCTTTCCTGCTAATCAGGCCTGCCGACGCGCCGAGACGTAGTCGATGGCCTGTTGGACGGTTGTGATCTTCTCCGCGTCTTCGTCTGGAATCTCAGTTTCGAATTCCTCCTCCAGAGCCATGACCAACTCGACCGTGTCGAGTGAGTCTGCACCGAGGTCGTCAACGAACGAGGCGGTACTGGTGACCTGCTCGAGCTTTACGCCCAGTTGTTCAGCGACGATGGCTTTGACCTGTTGTTCGACAGTGCTCATCTGTGAATTACCCTCTTATCAACTTGAAAATTCCGACCCATGCCTAGGTGCTCCGGCATTCTAGGGCAAGCAGTGGGCTCACGCTATGCACGCCGGATTAACTCTCTGTTTCGTCTGAAAAAATCGACATGTATTAAAAAAACGACGGCATCGCCTAGAGAATCAACCCAGATACATGCCGCCATTGACGTGTAGCGTATGTCCTGTGATGTAGGCGCCGCTGGGCGCCACTAAAAAAAGCACCGCCGCAGCGACGTCGGCGGCGGTCCCAAGTCGTCCTAGCGGAATACCAACCTCTAGGGCTTCACGCTGCGTGTCGTCCAGCGCTCGGGTCATATCGGTATCGATGAATCCAGGGGCGACCGCATTGACCGTGATGTTCCGACTACCAACCTCCCTAGCGAGCGCCCGCGTGAAACCGACAACGCCCGCTTTGGCAGCGGCGTAATTGGTTTGTCCCGGATTGCCCAAAGACCCCACTACCGATGTGATGTTAATGATCCGGCCGGAGCGGGCCTTCATCATGTGTCTTAGGCATCCGCGGCTGAGCGCGAATACAGAGGTTAAATCTGCCGCAATGACCTGGTCCCAATCGTCGGGCTTCATGCGGATCAACAGATTGTCGCGCGTGATACCGGCACTGTTGATCAGGATTCCCGGCTGCTCGCTCCTATAATCCAAATCTTCGAGGAGAGCCGTGACGGATTTGGCGCACGACACGTCGACGACAGCTCCGCGGCTACCCAACGATAGCTTGCCAATCCACTCACCGATGGAGGCAGCGCCGGATTCGGTCGTCGCTGTACCAACCACCTTGGCGCCGGCTCGCGCAAGCGACTCAGCGATGGCTCGGCCGATGCCGCGGGAAGCTCCCGTGACGAGGGCAATCTGACCAGCCAGATCAATTTGAACGGTCATATATCACTCCTTAGAGGGAGCGAGAGCCTTCTGAAAACTTGCGTCATCTTCAAGCGCAAAACAGGCCAGCGACGGTGATTTGTCGATGCGACGGTTTAACGCTGTGAGAACCTTCCCAGATCCGCATTCGACCAGTCGATCGACGCCAAGTGAAACCAAGGCTTGAACGGTGGCGGCCCAACGGACCGGACTCGCGAGCTGGCGATACAGCAGATCCGCGATGGCGCTCGGGTCGGAATACTCCGTCGCGTCGATGGAACTCAAAAAACGCGTTGCGGGATTAGAGAGCGTTATGGACCGAAGACGCTCGCGCAGTTTTTCGGCAGCTGGTCGCATTAGCGAGCTGTGACAGGGAGCACTGATCGGTAATGGAATCGCACGCTTGGCGCCCTTTGCCTTGGCCGCCTCGATAACTCGTTTGAGAGCCGTTATATGCCCCGCGACGACAACCTGGCCGGGCCCGTTATAATTCACCGGCTCAACCACCTCGCCCTGCCCTGCCTCGTGACAGGATGCCTCGACGTCCGAATCCGAAAGCCCAAGAATCGCCGCCATGCCGCCTCGGCCATCCGGCACGGCATCGCGCATGATCTCTCCGCGATAACGCACAAGGGCTACGGCGTCTTCGAATCGCAGGACATCGGCCACCACTAATGCAGTGAATTCGCCTAGGGAATGACCCGCGACCCAATCGGGTGATCTCCCGCCACGGCTCTGCCATAACCGCCAACTCGCGACCCCCGCGACCAACATCATAGGCTGCGTAATCTCGGTGCGTGAGAGTTGCTCGGCCGGGCCCTGTTGAGCGAGAGTCCAAAGATCGAAGCCCAAAACCTTGGAAGCAGAGTCGAACGTGGCTCTCACCGAGGAATCGACGCTGGCAAGTTGCGCCAACATGCCTACCGACTGAGACCCCTGACCAGGAAAAACGAAGGCCACCGACATGTCCGCCTCCCCCTGAAGCCCCCAAATAGTATACGTCCACGTCGCCTCAAAGGACCGGAATACGTTTTGATATGATTAGGGGGGAGATGGGAGGACGGAATTTGCGCCGCAACAAGACTCGGGGCTTTACGCTCATCGAAATAATGGTCGTCGTTGTAATCATCGGCCTAATGGCGGCATTCATCGTTCCGCGGGTGATGGACCGAGTCGATGAAGCTCGGGTCACCAAAGTCCGGGCAGATCTTCAGGCCATCGAGACTGCACTTGCGATGTACCGCTTAGATACGGCGCGTCTGCCTAGTACGACTCAAGGGCTCACAGCTTTAGTTCAGAAGCCCGAAGATCCTGCTCTTCGTAATTGGCGCACGGGGGGCTACATGACTCGCGTCTCTGCGGACCCTTGGGGTAATAATTATCAATATCGCCAACCAGGGACGCGCGGGACCGAGTTTGATCTGTACTCGCTTGGACCAGACGGCCAGCAAGGCAGCCCTGAGGCCGATCAGGATAACATCGGTACCGGGTCGCTTAATAATTGAGCCTGCTCGCGCGGTAATGCCGATGCTCGGCCAACACCCGCGCTCCCGGGGATTCACCCTCGTCGAAGTTCTGGTTGTCCTCTCAATCATCGCGATCGTACTGGGAGGCGCTTTAATCTCTCTCGGACTGATCGATAGACGGGACGAACCGCCCGAAGAGCTCGAGCGCCTTAGTACCCTCATGATCGAATTACGCGAAAAGGCCGAACTCGAAAATCGTCCTTACGGTCTTCAGTTATCCTCCGACGGTTACGAATTCTTAGTTTTCGATACACGATCTGTACGATGGCTACGCATGAACGATCGGCACTTCTTACACGGTCCCTGGCCTAGCGGCGCGTCTATTGCGCTCGATGTTGAGGGCCGACGAGTGATTATTAAACCGCGCGCCGAGCGCGATGATCCCGTACCCGAGCTGGGTGTCGATGGTTTGGGTGAATACACCTCGTTCGATCTACGAGTGGCGAATCCAGACTCACCCAAACCGTGGCGCCTCAGTCCCGACGAAAATGGCGATTTGGCGTTACGACGGACAGATCGATGAGCCATCCTCTGAAGAAGAGGTCGTACGGATTCACGCTTATCGAAGTACTCGTCGCGCTGGTAATCGTGGCGCTCGGCGTGGCGGCAGCGATGTCCGCTCTGTTGTCCGCTGCAAATGGAACAGACCGGTTGCGTGAACGCACCTATGCCGAGTGGGTAGCGATAAACCGAATCACCGAAACTCGAATCGATGCGTCGTTTCCAGCGCTAGGTCGAACCGAGGGCGTATCACGCATGGCCGATAAGGATTGGCAGTGGCGACAAGACATTCGCGCCACGGCCATCGAGGGCGTGGTGCAAATTATCGTCGAGGTTCGATCTCAGGGTAGCGAGAGTTGGATCGTCACCCTTAGCGGCGCCAGAGGTCGCGACGTGGTTTCAGCGCAGTCAGCCGATGGCCTTTGGGATACGGCTGAACGAGCTCAACCATGAGTCCGAGGGAATTGATCCCATACGGAATTGACCGTTCAGTGACTCCACATCGAAAAATTGACGGCTTTACCTTGATCGAGTTACTGGTTGCGTTGTTCGTCGCAAGTGCGATGTTTGCGCTCGGATACGGCGCATTGACCGATATCGCCCGACATCGAATCGAGACTAAAAACACCCAAACGAGTTTAAGCGACGTCCAGCGCACCATTCGCGTGATAATTGATGACATATCACAACTCAATCCGCGACCAATTCGTGACCAAATCGGCCGCACGTCCATCCCGGCGCTATTGGCCGAACCGGGAACGCCGTCCCGGTTTGCCCTGACACGGGGCGGTAGAGTACCCACTTCGATGTACGCCTCTAGTAGCCTTCAACGCGTCGAGTATATTCTTGAGAACAGCCGTCTCGTTCGCCTTGTCTGGCCAGTGCTCGATAGCGCGCAGTCCACCGATACCTCCCGTCGCGTGCTCATGCGAAGTGTTCGAGGACTCGAATTGCGCTATCTCGATGATCTTGGCGAGTGGCGTAAAGATTGGCCGCCAGCTGTCTCTGGCGAGCAGAATGGACTCGTGATTCAACGAGTTCGGCCAAAAGCCATCGAAGTTGTTCTACTAACGGAGGGCCACGGCACTCTGCGTCGCCTGATCGAGGTGCCACGGTGAGACAGCGAGGTGTCGCCTTACTTACCGCGCTCATCGTTGTAGCGATCACATCCGCCATTGCGACTGCTATTTTCTTTGAAACCGGTCTTCTGCTACGTCGTTCTGAAGGGGGAATTGCACGAGAGCGTGCGATGTTACTCGCGGGGGCTGTCGAAGCTGCAGCGGCACGCATTCTTCGCGAAGAGCTTGATACGGGAACTGTACCAGTCCATCCGGCGCAACGTTGGTCCACGTCGCTCGGTCCGATTGAGATCGAGCACGCTGGCATCGTCACGGGACGAGTGGTTGATCTGCAGGGTCGTTTCAATCTCAACAGCCTTCGCACTGCCACCGGAGAAACCGATCCAGTAGCACTCGAGGTATTGACGCGGTTGCTAGGGGTGCTCGAGATTGATCCGAAATGGGCGCCAAGGATTGCCGACTGGATCGACGCAGACGATATCCCTTCGATCGCCGGCGCGGAGGATGACTTCTATACCTCGCGGAAACCGAGCTATCGCCCGCCTAATCGCCCGATCACGTCAACCACCGAGCTAATGTTAGTACCTGACTTTGATGTTGCCAGCTATGCGCGTCTCGCGCCGCATGTATCGGCGTTGCCGCGTGATACAAAGATCAACCTTTGCTCGGCCTCGGCCGCTCTCCTCGATGCGCTAAGCGACGAAAGGCAATGGGTCGGTGCGGAGCAGTTTCTCGCCCGTAATCGAGAACGGGAGTGCTTTCCTCGGCGTGATGTATTTCGGGCGGGGTTCGGCGACGTCGCGGCATTCGCGCAACTTGATCAGGCACTCGGGCTCGGCGAACGTAGTTGGTATTTTCAACTTCAGACCGAAGCTGTCATTGGCACGAGTCGGTTCTCCTTGTACAGTCTACTTCGTTACGAAAGCGCTCCACCCTCGCCGCCCGGGATGCGAGTGCTTTTGAGACAAACGGCTGAGTAACCTGTCCCCGCCATGACTGAAACACTTTTCATTTATTTTTCATCCCCCGATCCAACACAGGTCGTCGAGGCGACCGTCGTTTCCTCGGATGGCTCGGTATCGAAGGCCTCATTCACAACAACGCTGGAGTCGGTGGCAACGTCATTCGGCGAACTACCGTTGGTCGTGCTGATCCCAGGATCAAAAGCTCTGTGTACGACGGCAGTGCTCCCCAAAGTTCGCACTAGTCAAATCCGGCGAATGCTGCCGTTCGCTCTCGAAGAACAAATCGCAGGGGAACTCGAACAGCAGCATTTTGCCATGGGACGCCCGTCGCTAGGTACTGGCGCATCCGCAAGTAGTAGTCTGTCCGTTCCTGTTGCAGTCATCCAACATCAAACTCTCCAGAGCTACCTCGATCCGTTGCGGTCGTTCGGTCTTGAGCCTGCTCAAATGCTGCTTGACCAAGAATGCATCGCAGGGAAACCCGGTGATGTCGTTGCGTGGGTACAGGGCGAGGAGGTATTTTTACGTACGCCCTCCGGTCTAGGCCTTCGATGCCGAGCCAATGATTTACAGACTACGCTCGGCTTGCTGCCGAATGAACCTCCGATGTCCACACTCGGGCTGCAAGTCGTTGGAACGTCGCTGACTGAGCCGATGAACCCTTTTTTTGAGAAAATCGATCAACGATTTGCGAGGATTTTTTCTACTGATATCGGAGAGAGCCCCTTGAATTGGCTCGTTTCTCAGCGCGTGCTCGCCGATCCCATTAATCTCTTGCAGGGCGAATGGCGATCGCGACGATCACAAACCTTGCTCTCCGAAAAATGGCGACGACCCGTTGCTCTGGCTGCGACTCTGCTGTTACTGATTGTCATTGACCAAGCCAACACTTGGCGGATCGCTGCAGCTGAGGAGACCAACCTGAATTTAGCCATTTCTCAAACCGGTATTGACCCAGACGTATCGTCGACTGGGTTGATAAAAATATCGCCTATGCGCCGAGTGCTTCTCGATCTCGCAAATGCTGGAGTGCGCGATAACGTCCTAAATTCGATCGTTATGGATGGTGCTATCATCCGAATAACGCTCGCGAGCGGCCGGTCGGCCGAGCCACTCAATGAGCTGCTCGGTGCTTTAGGGTGGCGATTGTCGACAGGGAAAGACGAGCAAGGTCATGTTGTGATTACGCTCAGCGTAACCGATGCAGGCGATGCCACGTGATGAACTACCTTCAAATATTTAAAGATCGCTACACTGCGCTTGGGGAGCGCGATCAGCGTGCGCTACGGCTCGGCGGCCTGAGCATTGTAGCGACCCTGTTAATCGCCGCCGTGTTCACCGTGATCACCGAATCGCGAAACACAGTCGCGCGCGTCAATGAAAAACGCCAGGTCCTTGCCGATACGCCCGCCTTACAAGACCGCGTACAGCGCTTACAGCGGCTTGGACCCTATAACGCCTTGCCGCTTGAGGCGCTCGCTCGACGTATCGCGCAAAGCCAGTCGATCGAACTCATTATCGAAACCGGCCAAGGCCCTGCAGTCCGAGTACGAGGCAGCGGTATACCTTTCGATGCGGCGATGGCGATGCTGGGAGACTTTGAGGCGACATCCATTGCCGTGACCCGCGCGACAGTGGTTGCAGCAGGTTCTGGACGCGTGGATTTCGAGTTGGATCTACAACCGCCTGCACCGTGAGCGGGCGAAGAACGACCATCGGACTAATTTCGCTTGGCGTCATGGTGGGCGTGATTCTTTGGCCGCCTGCGACGGTGATTACTCGCTCTCTCCCGAAATCGATCACTTGCGCCGACCTTTCGGGCACTGTCTGGCGCGGCCAATGCTCTGGGCTTAGCGTGCGCGGCAGTCGATCGGGAGCGATACAGTGGCACATTCGCGCGCCCGACAATTCTCCTGCCGGCTTGCGGGTAGATCTGATGTGGAAGAAATCCGAATCGCTCGCACAAGGCACGCTGACCCTACCTCTTAGTGGAGCTAGCTCGCTTCGGGTTGGTAACAGCGCCGTCGAACTCCAAACTCTGCGCAACGCACTTCCAGCCGATCTTATTCTTGGTGCCTTGGTCGGTGTCTCGGGAACACTCAACACCTCAAATCTTTTGCTCGAGTTTGAGTCGGGGCGACTTGCTGGACTGACGGGCAATATCATTTTATACAACGCTCGTCTGCTGAAGTCAGGCGCATCGATTGGACCCTTTAGTGGTCAGTTCCGCGGCGCAGACGGGTCGCTCCGTGACCTCGGCGGCGCCTTAGGTTTGTCCGCCACAGTAAAGATCAGCGATGGGGCGTTTCGCAGCCTATTTCGTCTCGTACCGCGCGATGCGAGCGTTCTACGTGGTTTCAGCGCGAGTACACCACTCGAGGCTGAGGTAGAGGGTCGGCTCTAGACGCGCTGCGACGGCTTTGATCGATACTCGTCGAGCAATTCACCAATCCGCGAGAATACGATTTGCAGGGTCGTCGCGTCGGGAAGGTTGGTGATCCGGACGTGCGTGTTGTACGGAACGTTGAAACTCACGCCCGGTGCCACAAGTACATGCTTCTTCTCGAGTAAATCGAGAGCGAAGGTCTGATCGTCAAAATCTGGAACGTCATCACCCACGCCGACGAACGCGTACAACGCGCCTGCGGGTGCCTTCAGGCGTAGACTCGGGTTAGAGGCGACGGCCGTGAGGATGGCTCGTCGTGATTCGTACAACCGACCGCCGGGGGCCGTGAGCTCTCGGATACTTTGATAACCCCCGAGTGCAGTTTGCACCGCCCACTGCCCTGGAACGTTGCTACATAAGCGGAGCGACGCCAGGAGTTCCATCGCATCGATGAAATTCTTTGCTAAATGGATATTACCGGATACCACTGCCCAACCGACGCGGTAGCCACAAGCACGATACACCTTCGACAAACCAGACATCGTGACGCACACGGAATCTTTTACAAGTGTCGCCATCGGCACGAACTCGGCGCCGTCGTAGGTAATTTGGTCGTATATCTCATCGCAAAGCAGCACGAAGCCGCGAGTCTCAGAAAGACGCGCGAGGGCCTTAAGCACCTCGTACGGATACACCGCGCCTGTCGGGTTGTTGGGGTTAACGATAACGACGGCGCGGGTCCGCGTCGTAATCAAAGATTCGATCTCTTCAGGGTCTGGAACAAAACTGTTCTCGGATCGGCAAGGGTAGTGAATGGCACGACCGCGATTAAGATTGACGGCCGCTGTCCAGAGCGGGTAGTCCGGACTTGGCACCAGAACCTCATCACCTTCGTTCAGTAAGGCACGTAACGCAATATCAATAAGCTCCGAGACGCCATTACCAACAAACACCTCCTCGGCTGTGACACCCTGTACGCCTCGCTCTTGCTGCTGCATGACGATGGCTTCTCGCGCCGGAAAAATACCCTTCTGATGGCAATAGCCCTCGCTGTCCGGAAAGTTTTCGATCATGGCGAGACGCATCGTCTCGGGGGCTCTGAAGCCGAAGAGCGCGGGATTTCCAATGTTGAGCGATATAATCTCATAACCCTTACGAGACAACTCGAGTGCGCGCCTCGCAAGCCTGCCGCGAATCTCGTATCGAATGTTGGCAAGACTGTCGCTGGTTCTGATAGGGTTTGCGGCCGACATGGGAACTCCGAGCCCGCGTTAGGGATACCGAAAAAACACCAAATCAGAATACAGGCTATCGGGTCCTTAAACCAAGCGCTCCCGGATTGATAACCCCCTACGGTTTAAGTGCGCGCTTGACGAGGGGAGCGGGCTCCGAGGATTTTGGTCGCAAACTATCTTGACAAGGATTAACTTTTCTAAGTTGGTCTGACGTAGTAATTGGCTCTACGTCGGCGGAGTAATAAAATTATACGTTCCGTGACGGTGCGGTGTAACCCGAGCTGTTCGCAGCGAAAAGTGCGACCAGGTATTCGCCCTCGGCGCTCGTTTATACTTTGGCGACCGTACCCCTGCTCATGGTCTTTCGCCCTCTAAAACGCATTGAGTCCGGTCAGCGCACGTCCAAGCGATAGCTGATGGACGGTTTCAGTCCCCTCATAGGTGATGACGCTCTCGAGGTTGAGTGCGTGACGAATGGGTGCATACTCGGCGAGGATGCCCGCCCCGCCCAGCAGATCGCGAGCGTCGCGCGCTACCTCGATGGCCGCGCGACAGTTATTCCATTTGGCAAGCGATACCTGAACTGGGGTGAGGATTCCGCGATCCTTTCGCCGAGCCAGCTGTAACGACAGCGTCTGACCTACGGCGATCTTCCGCGCCATTTCCGCAAGCCGAATCTGTACAACCTGTGTCGCCGCGAGTGAGCGACCAAACATCACGCGTTCCTTTGAGTAGTGCAGCGCTTCGTCGAGGCAGGCTTGAGCAGCGCCGAGCACTCCCCAAGAAATTCCGAATCGTGCCTGAGTCAGACAGGAAAGCGGCGCCTTGAGACCCGCGCTCGAACCCGGCAACATATTTGCTTCGGGTACTACAACGTCATCGAAGAATAGCGCACCCGTCACCGACGCGCGCAGCGAGAACTTGCGATCGATTTCTTGGGTAGTGAATCCCGCCATACCGCGCTCAAGTAAAAAGCCTCGGACGCCTTCCTCAGTCAGCGCCCAAACGACCGCGACATCGGCGATCGGCGCATTGGTGATCCACGTCTTTGATCCGTTGATAACCCAATCCCCACCCTTCCGCCGAGCCGTGGAATTCATATTGAGCGGATCGGAGCCGCCATGAGACTCGGTCAGTCCGAAGCAGCCAATGAGTTCACCCTTCGCCATACCCGGCAGCCAGCGTTCCTTTTGCGTCTCCGAGCCGTAGGTGAAGATGGGATACATGCAGAGCGACGATTGCACCGACACGAAGCTGCGGATCGCAGAGTCCCCTCTTTCGAGCTCCTGACAAATGAGCCCGTAGCTCACGGCATTGAGGCCTGCACAGCCGTACCCTTCGAGCGAGGACCCTAACAAACCGAGACGCGCCATAGGCGCGATTAAATCTTTGGGAAACGTATGGTCAGCGAAGTGACGACCAATGATTGGCAGTACTTCAGCGTCAACGAACCGAGCGACTGAGTCGCGTACCAACCGTTCCTCATCCCGAAGCTCGTCGTTGATTCCAAGAATATCGAGTCCGTCAGTCGTCATGCCGCATTCCCCTGAAACGCGCCTACTGTTGATTTAGCCAATGACCTTGCAAGCTCTTAGATCGCGGATCTGATCAGCCGAGTACCCCACCCCCGACAGTACCTCATTGGTGTGCTCACCGGGCCGCGCGAGTGTACCGCCCCGCGTCGGTCGATGCCCATCCATCTCGATCGGCAAGATCGGTAACCTTGTGGCGCGACCGTCTGGAAGCACTGTAGCGCCCAATCCACCACTCGAGGCGAGATGCGGATCGTCAAACATTTCCTCGGGTTTACCGATTGGTGCAAACGGCAAACCGGTTCGCTCAAGAATGGGTACGAGCTCCGACTTGCTATAGCGCTTAACGAGTTCGCGCACCTGCGACAACACCGTTTCGCGCTGCACGACCCGCTGGGCATTGGTTTTGAGAGTCTCGTCCCCTGCTAATGCAGTCAATGAAAATGCTTCACAGAACTTCTGCCATAAACTATCCGACACCACACCGATGAAAACCTGCTCGCCGTCGAGAGTTTCAAAGACGTCGTAGATCGCCCAGGCCGAGATGCGAACTGGCATGGGCTTGGCCGGCTGGCCGGTTACCGCCATTTGTGCCATATGCTGACCAACCAGATAAACGGTCGTCTCGAATAGTGCACTGCTCACCTTTTGACCGCGCCCGGTTAGGTGCCGATTCTGGATCGCCGCGAGTACCGCGATGGCACCGAACATTCCACCCGTCACATCGATGACCGAGGTCCCTGCACGTAGCGGCCGACCGGGAGGCCCAGTCATATAGGCAAGTCCGCCCATCATCTGCGTCACTTCGTCTAGCGCAGTACGATTCTCGTACGGGCCCGATAGAAACCCTTTTTCGGAACAATAGATCAGGCGAACGTTTAATTCGGCGAGATCATCGTAACCGAGACCTAGCTTCTCCATAGCACCGTTACGGAAATTTTCAATCACAACATCGGCAGCAGAGCAAAGATGTTTCGCGATATTGAGGCCGTCAGATGATTTTAGATCGATACAGATACTTTTCTTATTGCGGTTATACATCGGAAAGTAACCGGCACCCGATCCGGATAGATTTCGAGTCGGATCGCCGCCGATCGGCTCGATGCGAATCACCTCCGCGCCAAGTTCGACGAGGATTGCGCCCACCGCAGGCCCCATGACCATATGCGTGAATTCAACAATCCGGATACCTCGGAGCGGGAGCCAGGAAGGATTTATCTCTAAACCCATTAAACGGGTCCCTGCTTGAACCCGAGCGGTAGACCCGCATCGGGCGTAAATCCGTACAGCTCCTCACTGGGAAGCGCCTCGCGCAAAATTCCCCGCACCTCGATCAGCTTGGTTAGGTTGATACCCGTCGTCAGCCCCATGGCCTCAAGCATGAAGACCAAATCTTCGGTGACGATGTTACCTGAGGCACCTGGCGCGAAAGGACATCCACCGAGTCCTCCAAGAGAGCTGTCGAAAGTCGTGATACCCACCTCGATACCGGCGAGAACGTTGGTAAGCCCCAATCCGCGAGTATTGTGCAGGTGTAGCCCGGCAAGGGCATGATTACCGACCGTTGATAGAACGCGTCGCACGAGTTCGCGAATTTGAGACGGATTTGCATAGCCAGTGGTATCGGACAATCCGATCTCATCGCAACCAGCGGTCATCAAAGATTCGGCGAGAGCCACCACCTTATCCGCTGGAATGAGCCCCTCAAGCGTGCATCCAAATGCCGTTGAAAGACCTCCCTCGAATTTAGGCCGCCGATCTTTTGGCAGGCTCCTCAATAAGGCAACGATGCCCTTCACCTCATCGAGCATCTGTGCGTGGGTACGACGCACGTTCCTTAGACTATGCGTTTCCGATACCGACAGCGGGATCGTGATTTTGTGTACACCCGCCTCAACCGCAGCTTCGGCCCCCTTTAAATTAGGAACTAATACCGCGACCGTGAGTCCCGGAATCGTCCGGGCATACTTAACCAACTCGGCCGTGTCGGCCAGTTGCGGAAGAAGTTTTGCTGGAACGAAGCTGCCCACCTCGATCTCCCTAACGCCCGCGGCCGCCTCAGCACTAACCCAGGCTTTTTTCGCTTCGATGGGCATGATGGATTTAACGCTCTGCAAGCCATCTCGCGGCCCGACCTCACTCACTAAAATCGTCATGCTCGCTCCGGCAGACGGTAAATCCAGGGCCGCTCCGCCCTATCGCAGGATAGGAATGCATCGATCGCGGCTCTATACACGAGCGTAAGATCGATCGCGTCGAGCCCATTACGTAGCATATCGCGTGTTTCGGTATCGAGCTTGAATGGGAAGTGCATTCTCTCCCCTGCAACGACGGTCAACGTATCGACGTCGACGGTTATCCGATGACGCTGTGGATCGGCAGAAATATGCGAAGCGAGCAGTTGAATGATATCCGCGTCGATTCGGATCGGTACGATGCCATTACGCACGCAGTTTCCAAAAAATATCGGTGCGAATGATGGCGCGACGATAGCTCGGATACCGAACTCATGTAGCGCCCAAACCGCATGCTCACGGCTCGAACCGCAACCGAAGTTTTCTCCGCCGAGTAAAATCTGCGTGTTCGCATACTGAGGCTGATTCAGCACGAACGAGGGATCTGGCTCCCTACCGCCAATGGTCGTGTAACGCCAACCTGCAAACAGCCCTGTCTTGAGACCGGTTTTGGATACTGACGTTATCTCTCGTGAGGGAATGATGGCATCCGTATCGACATTCGATCGAATGAGCGGTGCCGCGACGGCCGTGAGTTGCCGAATCGGTTCAGTCACTGGCCTATCTTCAATTTTGGCAGATCAGTAATACTGGTAATCCGGCCGAGCACTGCGCTCGCCGCCACCGTCTCCGGACTTGCAATATGGGTTCGCGTCTGTGGACCCTGCCGACTCTCGAAGTTTCTGTTCGTCGAAGAAATGACCCGCTGCTTTTCTCCAAAACGCTCGCCACCAGCAAAAAAGCACATGGAGCAACCAGACTCGCGCCACTCAAAGCCCGCTTCGCTGAATATTTGATCAATACCCTCCGACTCCGCCGCTCGTTTGACCGACATGGAACCGGGAACACAGATCGCCCTAACGCCGGAGGCTACGCGCCGACCACGAAGCACAGCCGCAGCCCGCCGTAAGTCGGTCAAGCGACTGTTCGTGCAAGAGCCGATAAACGCCGCACCAATCTCCAGCTCTCGCAGTGGCATGCCCGGCTCAAGTGCCATATAGGTTAGCGCGCGCTGATATGCCTCAGGCGAAGCGCCACTTTCCGACACCGAAGGAACGCAGGCCGAGATGGGTACCGCATGCTGGGGACTCGTTCCCCACGTTACCATCGGTGTCAAACTCGTCACGTCAATGGAGAGCTCGCGATCGAATATCGCACCCTCATCGCTACGCAACTGCCGCCAATGTTGAATGGCAAGCTCCCAGTCTTGATCGCGCGGAGAATATGGGCGACCGCGCAGGTAGGCGAACGTCGTCTCGTCAGGGGCAATGAACCCCGTCACGGCCGAAAACTCTGTGACCATATTACATAGCGTTAAACGCGCCTCCATATCGAGCTGCTGAACCACCGGTCCGGCAAACTCGACGGCATAACCGTTACCACCCACCGAGCCGTACTTCGCGATCAATGCGATGGCGAGATCTTTGGAGGTCGCTGATGGTGCAAGCGTGCCTTCGAGCCGCACCCGCATTGTTTTAGGTTTTCTTACTCGTAGCGTCCCCGTTGCGAGCGCATGCTCTGCATCGGTCGAACCGATGCCCCAGGCAAAAGCGCCCACCGCGCCCTGCGTGCAGGTGTGACTGTCCGGACAAACGACGGTCGTCCCAGGCAAAACAATACCGAGCTCCGGAGAGATGACATGGACGATACCCTGCCGCGGATCCGGAACGTCAAAAAGTGTAATCCCAGCGGCACGTGCCGCGGCACGAGTCTCCGTGATGAAGTGTTTCCCGCCGGGAAGCTGCGTGTCATCGCCTCGCCCCCTCTGCGTATCGACAATATGGTCCATCGTGCAGAACACCCGGCCCGGATCAATCACCGATCGTCCTGACTCGGCAAGACTTTTCAGCGCGACCGAACCCGTGCGCTCGTGGAGGAAAACCCGATCGATCGCAATTAAGGCAGTACTCTCGTCAAGTTCGTGTACGAGGTGCGATGCCCACAGTTTTTCGAATAGCGTTAAAGCGGACATACCAGCACTGCTCGATCGACGAGCGAAAGAACTACCGCGCTCCTCTCGGCCCGTGATTTGCGGTAAACCTCCCTGACGAGCTCGATGCAGGCTATTGGATCGGCAGGGAACTGGTTTGAGTCCGAGCTTTTGATGAGCCCCATTCGATTACCCAAGTTGGTCGGGACGCCGAGATTTGAACTCGGGACCCCTTGCACCCCATGCAAGTGCGCTACCAGACTGCGCCACGTCCCGTCCGACCGTTGAGCTGTAACTAGAACGCCTTTATATCTCGAGGCGTATCATACCCCCTACACTCAGCGTCGAAGAATACGCAGGATTTCCTCCAGCTCAAGGCGCACCTGTCGAACGATCTGCTGGCTGTGGGAGGCGTCGATTTGGGCTTCTTCGCCCTGAAGCTTGTTTCGAGCACCGCCGATGGTGAAACCCTGGTCGTATAGAAGCGCACGGATCTGACGGATGACGATCACGTCCTGACGCTGATAGTAGCGCCGGTTTCCTCGTCGCTTAGCGGGCTTGAGTTGCGGAAACTCTTGCTCCCAATAGCGCAAGACATGAGTCTTGACCCGACACAGTTCCGCCACCTCGCCGATGGCGAAATAGCGTTTACCTGGGATGGCCGGAAGTTCGTCGTTATTCTTTGCTTCCAACATACGCTTCGACTCGCGCCTTCAGCTTTTGTCCGGGACGGAAGGTCACCACACGCCGCGCGCTGATCGGAATCTCTTCGCCCGTCTTGGGATTACGTCCGGGACGTTGATTTTTATCGCGGAGATCGAAGTTACCGAAACCGGAGAGTTTGATCTGAACCCCCGACGATAGCGCAGCCCGTAATTCCTCGAAAAACAGATCGATAACTTCGCGGGCTTCGCGCTTGTTGAGGCCAAGCTGGTTAAACAGCGCTTCAGCCATCTCCGCCTTGGTCAAAGCCATGTTGGTTGTCCTGAAATCTCGTTGCTCTAGTGACAGTGCTAGACCTCGACAACTGTCGAGGAAGACTACTCGCGAAAACCAGCGCCCAAACCCGTCGTGAGAGCATCCCGCACCGATACGATAACGCGACCGGTTTCTATGTCGGTGAGGGTGCGGTCTTTATCTTGGAAAATCAAGCCTAAAGCGACGCTTTTTCGCCCTAATTCGATTCCCTGACCTCGGTAAACGTCAAAAACCACTACGTCACGCAAAAGACTTGACGCAGCAGTTTTTACCTGTTCGCACAACTGTGCCGCCGTCACCGATTCATCGACTAAGACTGCAAGGTCGCGCCGAACTTGAGGGAAACGCGATACCTCTTCATGAGGTGCATAAACCACCGACAACGCCTCAATGTCGAGCTCGAATATGACGGGAGTCGATACGAAACCAAGCGCTTTAACGAGCCGAGGATGTACCTCCCCGATCCATCCCACCGTCCGGTCACTACGAGAAATACGAGCCGATCGGCCAGGATGCAGCGCGGGGCTCGAAGCCGCCCCGAACGTGAACGCACCAGGTGTCGCACTTAACGAAAGCAGTGCCTCGACATCGGCACGGATATCGAAAAAGTCCACGGAGTCCCGACCGCCGTCCCACTGCTCTGGCCAACGCGACCCCAGGGCAAGCCCTGCAATACAATCTCGCTCCGGCTCGTCGACCGGGAACACCACGCCATGCTCGAACAGACGGACTCGCGACTGCTGCCGTCGCTGATTTTCCAGTGCGGCTTTCAATAAGCCTGGCCACAAAGACAGTCGCATGACGGCAAGATCACTGGCAATCGGATTAGAGAGCACGTGGGATGGCATCCCAGGAAACATTAAAGATTGCAGTTCGGGATCGACAAACGCGAAATGAATGCCCTCGTGGTACCCACGAGCAGAAAGCACATCAAGCAGATGCTGCTCGTCAAGCCTCTGCGTCGGTTGCGCCAAAATAGTTTTCGGCGCGAGAGCAACCGACGTTGGTAAAGCATCGAAGCCGGTAAGACGCGCCACCTCTTCAATAAGATCGCGTTCGATCTGGATATCGAAACGACTCGACGGCGGTTCGACTTCGAGCACTCCAGGACTGCTCGCGCGGGCGCTCATTCCGAGTCGCATCAACAAGGAGATCACGTCGTGCTCTGAGAATGCGCGTCCGAGTAATCTCTTGAGCTGATTGATTCGAAGCGATACCGTCGATGATGTAGGAATGTTCGCGCTGTCTTCCACCGTGACGACGCCGCCGGCTCGACCACCGGCAATTGCCAGTAGCAGCGCGGTGGCGCGCTCGATTGCGGCAATACCGACCTCCGGGTCGACACCACGTTCAAACCGTTGGCTGGCATCGGTCGCGAGCCCGTAACGGCGACCACGACCGGAGATGGCCGACGGTGTAAACCACGCCACCTCAAACAACACACGGGTCGTCGCAGAGGAGACGGCCGTGCGCTGCCCGCCCATGACGCCTGCCAGCGCAACAGGACCCACCTGGTCGGCAATGACCAGTACATCTCGGGTTAGATCAACAGTCCGGCCATCGAGCAGTTCGCAACGCTCCGAGTCGCGTGCGAGCCGAACGGTAAGCGGCCCCTCGACTTTATCGAGATCGTAGGCATGCATCGGTTGACCCAACTCGAGCAGGATGAAATTCGTAATATCGACGATCGGTGAGATGCTACGCAGACCCGAACGTCTCAACCGCTCCACGAGCCAAGTGGGGGAACGTCGGGTGTTGTCGACCTCTACGATTACCCGCCCATGAAAGCGCGGGCACGCGGTCGTCGCCAAGAGGTTCACTGCGGCCCGCCCCGTCAGCACCGCGTCGTCGAAACCGGAGGGCACTGTCGAACTATCGGGGGTCGTCAATGTCGCTCCAGTCAGGGCAGCCACTTCCCGCGCGATACCACGCACCGACATCGCATCCCCTCGATTCGGGGTGATCGAGAGCTCTAGGACTTGGTCGTCGAGCGACAGGAAATCGCGCACCGTTGCGCCAAGCGGCGCATCCGTTGGCAACTCGAGGATGCCATCCGACGTTTCAGCGAGTCCCAATTCTTCAACCGAGCAGAGCATCCCCGCCGATTCGACACCGCGTAGCTTAACCGCCTTGATTTCAGTCCCACCCGGAAGAATCGCACCCACCTTCGCAAGCGCCGTCCTTAGACCAACACGCGCGTTAGCCGCTCCACATACGATTTGCAAGGGCGCACAACGATCTTCGGCGCCATCACCGATGACTACTTTGCAGACCTTAAGCTTGTCCGCCTGAGGATGACGTATCGCGTCAATAATTTCGGCCACGACGACGCCGTCAAAGATCGGTGCAGCGGGCGCTACGAATTCAACCTCTAAACCTGCCATAGTAAGCCGATCACTAAGCTCACGCACCGGCAGACCGCTCGTAACCCATTCCGAGAGCCATGCCATCGATATTTTCATACAGCACCGAACTGCTTGAGGAATCGCAGATCGCTCTCGAAGAAAAGCCGCAAATCACTGACCCCGTAGCGCAGCATCGCGAGTCGCTCAATACCCATGCCGAAGGCGTATCCTGTGTACCGCTCGCCGTCGACGCCAGCCGCTGCGAAGACATGCGGATGGACCATGCCGCACCCTGCAATCTCAAGCCATCCCGTGTGCTTACACACACGGCAACCAGCGCCGTCACAGAACGCGCAGGACATGTCAACCTCAGCTGAGGGCTCAGTGAACGGAAAATATGAGGGCCGCAGACGCATCTTGAGATCTCTCTCGAAAAAGGCTCGCAGGAAGCCCTCCAAGGTCGCCTTCAAGTTAGCGAAACTGACGTTCTCATCGACCACCAGCCCTTCGACCTGATGAAACATGGGCGAGTGGGTCATGTCGTAATCACATCGATAGACGCGCCCCGGCATGATCATCGCGAGGGGTAATCGTCCCTTCTTGAGTTCTCGAATCTGCACCGGCGATGTATGGGTACGCAGCAGTCGACCGTCCGGAAAATAGAACGTGTCGTGCATCGCACGGGCAGGATGATCCGCCGGAATATTAAGCGCCTTAAAATTATGGAAGTCGTCCTCGATCTCAGGTCCTGCGGCAACTTCGAAGCCCGAATGTCGAAAGATCCTCTCGATGCGTAAACGCGCACGGGTGACAGGATGAACCGATCCGCGCGCCTCGCCGCGACCCGACAGCGTCACGTCGATACGACCCGCTACTAGCTTCGCCTCGATGGATGCGGACTCAAGGGCGTCCTGTGCCACCCCGATCGCCGACTGAACTTGGGTTTTCGCTGCGTTGATTTGGGCGCCGGCGATCGGACGATCCGCAGCAGGCAACTCACCAAGCGACTTTAGATAGTCAGTGAGCAAACCCTTTTTACCAAGCCAACGGATACGCACCTCTTCAAGGGCGGCGAGCGTTGCACTCGCCGCCACTTCATCAAGAGCCTGTCGCGTCAGAGTCGCGAGATCTCTCACGACTCACCTCAGGCTACGCCGAGAGTTGCTTTGACCTTCGTGGCAATAATCGCAAACGCTGGCGCATCGTGAACAGCAATGTCCGCGAGCATCTTGCGATCGATCTCGATATTCGCAAGCTTAAGACCGTTCATCATGCGGCTGTAGGACATACCGAACTGACGAGCCGCGGCGTTGATGCGTTGAATCCAGAGCGCACGATAGTCACGCTTTTTCAAACGACGGCCCTTATAGGCGTACTGACCCGCCTTGATCACCGCCTGCTTGGCAGTACGGTAGACCTTGCGACGAGCATTGTAGTATCCTCTGGCTTTTCCAAGAACCTTTTTGTGGCGGCGACCCGCGGTCACACCACGCTTTACTCTTGCCATGTTCTTTTACCTCGCTTACTTACTTCGCATGCGGGAGCAGCTGGTCTAGACGACCAACATCGCTCTCATTCACGAGGCTTGAGCCGCCCGAACGAAGATGTCGCTTGGTTTTGCGCGGCTTGTGTCCGAGGTTGTGACGGCGGCCGGCGGAGTAGGACTTGTACCCCTTCGCCGTTTTACGAAAACGCTTCGATGCCGCCCGATTAGTTTTCAACTTTGGCATGCTATGCACTCCTTACTTCTTGCTTCTTGCTTCGCTCACAAGACTCCCACGAGTCCGCTCGCGTGCGGGTGTCTACTCTGCCGTGCGGTCCACCATGGACCAAATCGGCCGTGCAGACATCACTTTTTTTTCGGCGAAAACACCATGACCATCTGACGACCCTCCATAAGCGGGCTCTGCTCGACACTTGCCTGCGCGGCGAGGTCTTGAGCCAACCGATCGAGTAGTCGACGTCCGATCTCCTGATGCGCCATCTCTCTACCACGAAACCGCAAGGTAACCTTGGCTTTATCACCTTCGGTCAGGAAGCGTACAAGGTTACGCAGTTTGACTTGGTAATCTGCTTCTTCCGTACCTGGGCGAAACTTTACTTCCTTTACTTGCTGTTGCTTCTGCTTTCTTCGAGCGGAATGCGTTTTCTTCTTCTGCTCAAAGAGGAACTTCCCGAAATCCATAATTCGGACCACCGGAGGCTCCGCCATCGGCGAAACCTCGACGAGGTCCATCTCATTCGTCTGCGCCATCTGCAGTGCTTCAAACCGAGTCATGATGCCGGCCTGAGCCCCATCCGCCGCGATTACTCGAACCTGCGGCGCCGTAATTTCATCATTGCGCCGGATGTGCTTTATTGCCGTCGAGATACGTTAATCCTCCAAAACCCTGCGCCCACGGCTCTCGAGCTCGACGCGCAACCGCTCGACAAAAGTCTGCGGGGACATCCGACCCAAATCCTTGCCACTACGGGTGCGCACGGACAAAAACTTCGCTGCTACTTCCTTATCGCCTGCCACCACTAGGTATGGCACGCGTTGCAACGTGTGTTCTCGAATCTTAAAGCCGATCTTCTCGTTCCGCAAGTCGATATCGACCCGAACCCCATGATTTTTAAGGAAAACGGCAACCTCGCAAAGATAGGCGTCCGCGCGGTCCGTGATTCCGAGGAGTACAACCTGCACCGGAGCGAGCCATGTGGGGAGTCGTCCCGCATGGTGCTCGATCAAAATACCCAAGAATCGCTCAAGCGAGCCGAATATCGCACGGTGCAGCATGACCGGAATCTGTTTCTGGCTATGTAGGTCTATGAAGTAGGCTCCCAGCCGCTCAGGCAGGTTGAGATCCACCTGGAGCGTTCCGCACTGCCAATCGCGCCCTATGGCATCTCGAAGGACGAATTCCAGTTTCGGTCCGTAGAAGGCCCCCTCACCTTGGTTGAAGGTGAAATCGATGTCTGCGACTCGAGCCGCTTCCTTCAAGGCTGCCTCCGCTTTGTCCCAAATTCCGTCCGAACCCACCCGCTTTGCTGGGCGGTCAGAGAACTTTATGCGGACATCGTCGAAACCAAAGTCCCGATAAATGTCGAGGATCAGTCGGCTCACAGCCACTGACTCCTCAGTAATTTGCTCCGGACTCACAAAAATATGCGCATCGTCCTGGGTGAACGCTCGCACTCGCATTAAGCCATGCAGGGCGCCCGAGGGCTCGTAGCGATGAACTTTACCGAACTCTGCATAACGGATCGGCAGATCACGATAGCTTCGCAGACCCTGCTTGAAGATCTGCACGTGTCCCGGGCAGTTCATGGGCTTTATCGCGAAGACGCGTTCATCGGGCGTCTGCGTCGTGAACATGTTCTCGCCAAACTTCTCCCAGTGACCAGAGGCTTCCCACAGGCTACGATCCATAAGCTCCGGTCCGTTCACCTCCTGAAAGCCCGCCGCCTGTTGCTTCTCGCGCATGTAGCCAATGAGCGACTGGAACACGCTCCAGCCCCTCGGGTGCCAGAACACCGCACCCGGAGCTTCCTCCTGCATGTGGAACAGATCGAGTTCTCGTCCGATTTTACGGTGGTCACGCTTCTCAACTTCTTCGAGACGAGTGAGATAATTTTCGAGATCTTTCGCGTTGGTCCACGCGGTGCCGTAGATGCGCTGCAGCATCTCGTTGCGCGAATCACCGCGCCAATACGCACCCGCGACCTTCATCAGCTTAAATACTTTGAGCTTCCCAGTCGTAGGCACGTGCGGTCCACGGCAGAGATCGACCCAATCGCCCTGACCATAAAGACTGATAACTTCGTTTGAGGGGATGCTCGCGATGATTTCAGCCTTGTACTGCTCGCCGAGGTTCTTAAAGAAATCTACAGCGTCGTCACGCGACATTTCACGACGGCTGACCGTCAGATTGGCCGCGGAGAGCTCGCGCATCTTTTCCTCGATGGCGGTTAGGTCTTCAGGACTGAAAGGACGCTTATAAGAAAAATCGTAATAGAATCCGTCTTCAATAACGGGACCGATCGTCACCTGTACATCGGGGAATAAAGACTGAACCGCTTGAGCGAGCAGGTGCGCCGTCGAGTGTCGAATGACTTCAAGAGCATCCGGGTGTTTTTCGGTAACTATTTCAAGACGAGCGTCCTCACGGATCTTGAAGCTCGTGTCGACAAGCTTGCCGGACACCTTGCCCGCTAGCGCCGCCTTAGCGAGACCCGCGCCCACCCCGGCCGCCACTTCTGCCACGGTCACGGGCGCTTGGAATATTCGCTGGCTGCCATCCGGCAGCGTAATTACGGGCATCTTTGCCAGTCTCTCTGGAAAAAGGGAGGCTTTTGCGACGCAAAAACCCCCCCAGCCGAATTGGTAGGCGCGAGTGGGATCGAACCACCGACCACCACCATGTCAAGGTGGTGCTCTACCACTGAGCTACGCGCCTGCAGAAAGGCGGCGAAAGATAACCTAGGCACCGATTAGCGGCAACCGGCGGACCCGGCGACCGGTGAGAGTCGCCAGGGCGTTGGTAACCGCTGGTGCGACCGGGGGAACCCCCGGCTCGCCGACACCGCCCGGAGGCGCTTCGCTCGGCACGATGAACGTCTGGATGATTGGAGACTCGGCGAAACGCAGAATGGGGTAACTATCGAAGTTCCCCTGCTCGACCGCACCACCCTTGAAACTAATGCGACCGTAAAGAGCAGCTGAGAGGGCAAAAACCACCGAACTCTCAAGCTGCTGTGCGACGAGATTGGGATTGACCGCGACGCCGCAATCGATACTCGCAAAGACTCGATGGATACGCGGCACACCACCCTCGCCCTCGGAAACTTCTGCGACAAGGCCGACTATGCTACCGAAGCTCTCATGCAGGGCGATACCCCGAGCGATCGGCTGACCATCGGCCGCGGTGCCCATTGGCGAGCCCCACCCGGCCCTCTCCGCCACCAACTTGAGCACAGCTGCATGACGCGGACGATCTTTGAGGTGACGAAGTCTGAATTCGACCGGATCGACTTTAGCAAGACGCGCCAATTCATCCATGAAAGATTCTTGGAAGAACGCTTGTTGAGAGTGGCCCACCGACCGCCAGAAGCCGATACCCACCGGAAGTTCGACGGTCGTATGGGTGACCTTGTGATGGGCAAAGGCGTACGCCTGCCCGGTCGCCCCCTCAACATTACTCGTATCAGCCCCCGGAGCAGGCATATCGAACTGGCGAGGTATCGCCTGTGCTCCAATCGACTGACCGACCGAGTGCGAGTGATAGGCCGTGATCATCCCAGTGCCCGGATCGATCGCCGCCGAGAGTCGAGCTCGAACTGCAGGGCGGTAGAAGTCGTGACGCATATCGTGTTCGCGGCGCCACTGCAGCTGTACCAGTTTGTCGGGTACCGCTCGACCAATCGCCGCAGCAACCGCGACGAAGTCTGCATCGAGTCGGCGACCGAATGCGCCTCCGATTAGCACCGGTGCGAGTGACACCTGCTCAGCGTCGAGATCGAATACTTTGGCCGCAACATTACGTGCAACGTTCGGCACCTGCACACCTGCCCAGACCGTTGCCTTGGTGATTTCGTATTTGACGGTACAGCAAAGCGGCTCCATCGCTGCGTGCGCAAGATAGGGAACCTCATAGTCCGAGCGTAGTACCGTCTTCGCCACGGTGATTATTGGATCCGCTGTGCCAATGTCACGATAGACCTGAACCTGTGAATCTGTCTCGAGCCCTCGCAAAAGTGACTTGTCGATCAGCGATTGATCAAAGGTGCCCGAGGCGCCAGGATTCCAGCTCGCATTCAGCGACTGCACTGCACGATGTGCCCGCCAACGCTGATCGGCGACCACCGCAACGGCCGCGGGCGCACCCCTAGCCGCGGGAATCGCCAACACATGTACGACACCTGGCATTCCCCGTACCGCCGCTTCGTCGAACTTATTGAGGGTTCCGTCTGCAAACGGGCAGAGTTCGATTTCGGCATAGAGCATTCCAGGCTCGTGGATGTCCGATGCGAAGACTGCTCGACCCGTCACTTTGTCGATCGCCTCGAGACGCTTTGCCGGGGTCCCGATAAGCGTCCATTCCCTCGAGGACTTTAAAGGGAATTTGGAGGCGGGCTTCAGCGTATACTCGCCGAGCGACAGGATGGCGCCGAAGGTCAAAAATTGACCATCTGGACGTCGTACTTTACCGGCGCTGACGGTACAGTCAGTCAGCCGAACTCCCCAGTGCCGAGCTGCCGCCTCCCGCAGCGTTTCGCGCGCCATGGCCCCCGCCTCGCGCAGTACGACCCAGAGGTCAGAAATGCTACTCGAACCGCCCGTCACCATGAACCCGATCTCGCGCACTAACTTCGCCGTAAAGTGCGTGGCTAATCGGGTCGACACTGACTGATCAGACTCGCTCAAGGGTGGGCTACCGCCGGCGATATTGACGTTGTTGTACACGCTTGCGATGGGCGCAGGAGCGATTTGAATTGCAGCGAGCGTGCATCCAAGCTCCTCGGCAAGCAGCATCGCAAGCCCCGTGTGTGTTCCCTGCCCTATCTCCGCTCGAGGCATAAATAGCGTGATCGAATCATCGCGTCCGATCCGCACCCACGCATTGGGGGTGAACGAACCGGGAATCTGCATTTGATCGGCGCCCCCCGTAAGTCGCTGGCGCGGCGGAAGCACACTCCATCCGACGGCAAGCGCGCCCAGCGTTCCGAGCCCCATCCAGAGAACGGTGCGACGTTTCATCCGGCTTTCACCGCTGGCAAGCCAAATCCGGTCCGCCGCAAATTTTCAATATCATCTCTCAGCCGAGCAGCTTCTTCGAATTCGAGGTTACGCGCATGCTTAAACATTTCAGCTTCGAGTTGCTTCATACGACGCAAGGCCTGCTCCGGGCGCAATCCGTGCACTGCACTCTGGTCGGCTCCACGCGCCACTCTCTTAGACGTCTTACCGACTCGGGCGATCACCTGGCCCTTGGACGATGGCGCGGCGCCTTCGGCTCGCGCACCCTCCATGACATCGACAACTTGCTTGACGATGCTTCGCGGCGTGATGCCGTGCATCTCATTGAACGCTAGTTGCTTTAGCCGCCGACGCTCGGTTTCCTCGATCGCGCGCTGCATCGAATCCGTGATTCGGTCGGCATAGAGAATCGCACGCCCATTGACGTTGCGAGCCGCCCGACCGATCGTCTGAATCAAGGAATTCATCGAGCGCAGGAATCCCTCCTTATCAGCATCGAGAATGGCCACCAGCGCGACCTCGGGCATGTCGAGACCTTCGCGCAAAAGATTAATACCGACCAGCACGTCGAATACTCCAAGACGCAGATCACGGATGATTTCGCTGCGCTCAACCGTTTCGATATCCGAATGCAGATATCGAACTTTCACACCGTGCTCATCGAGATACTCGGTGAGATCTTCAGACATTCGCTTGGTAAGAGTCGTAATAAGCACCCGTTCCAGACCCTTCACGCACCGCAGAATTTCGGATAGTACATCGTCAACCTGTGTACGCACCGGCCGAACCTCAACCATCGGATCGACGAGACCGGTAGGTCGTACCAACTGCTCGACCACTTGCGACGCATACCGAGCCTCATAATCTCCAGGCGTCGCCGAGACAAATATCATCTGTGGCGCAAGTTGCTCCCACTCATCGAAACGTAGCGGACGGTTGTCAAGAGCTGAGGGTAATCGGAACCCATACTCGACCAAAGTTTCCTTACGGGACCGGTCGCCTTTATACATGGCACCGAGTTGCGGCAATGTCTGATGGCTTTCGTCGACGATGAGTAGCGAGTTCGACGGCAGATAATCGTAAAGACACGGTGGTGGCTTACCGGATTCGCGCCCGGATAAATATCGCGAGTAGTTCTCGATACCCGCGCAGTACCCTATTTCTTTCATCATTTCCATATCGAACATCGTCCGCTGCTCAAGGCGTTGCGCCTCCACCAACTTGTCCGCCGCGCGCAGTTCTATGAGCCGCTCGCACAACTCCTCGCGAATACGGTCGACGGCTTGAGTCAACCGATCCTTAGGCGTGACGAAGTGGGTACCGGGATAAACCGTATAGCGCGGTACCTTCCGAGTAATCGACCCGGTCAAGGGATCAAAAATCGCAAGGCTCTCTATGGTCTCATCGAAAAGTTCGACCCGAATCGACTCCCTTTGTGACTCCGCGGGAAAGATATCGATGCAGTCGCCGCGTACGCGGAACGTACCCTGTGAAAAATCGATTTCATTGCGCGTGTATTGCATATCGGCAAGTCGCCGTAACAGTTTGCGCTGATCGAGCCGCTCGCCTCGCACCAGATGAAGCACCATCGCCAAATACGTCTCAGGGTCACCAAGGCCGTAGATCGAGGACACCGTAGCGACGATGATGCAGTCCGGCCGCTCCAGTAGCGCCTTCGTCGCAGACAAACGCATTTGCTCAATATGCTCGTTGATGGACGCATCTTTCTCGATAAACGTATCGCTCGCTGGGACGTATGCCTCCGGCTGGTAGTAGTCGTAGTACGACACGAAGTACTCCACAGCGTTATCCGGAAAGAATTCGCGAAATTCGCCGTACAACTGAGCCGCAAGTGTCTTGTTATGCGCGAGGATTAAAGTTGGTCGTTGCACCGCCCGAATGACATTGGCGATGGTGAACGTTTTGCCGCTACCCGTGACGCCCAGCAAGGTCTGATGAGCGAGACCGCTCCTGAGACCGTCAATAAGCCCCGCGATGGCCACGGGTTGATCCCCAGCGGGCTGATAATCAGAGTTGAGTCGGAATTCGCCCATATGGCCCTACTATATCGCCTCAGGGCGACCGATGTTTCGTGGGTCAGCCAGCGATTCCGCGGAGCCGCTTGACGCGTCGACGCACATTCCAGAAAATGCGCGCCACTTTTCGCCTGCAGTTCCCCGGTAGCTCAGTCGGTAGAGCGTCGGACTGTTAATCCGCAGGTCGCTGGTTCGAGTCCAGCCCGGGGAGCCAAATCTCTGTTGTCTATTCCGACCACATGGGTAACGGATTATTCCGGAGACATCGGTAACACCTTAGCATCGAAGGGGTTCGGGGCGCACTCGAAGTGAGCGCTCTCGTGGTCGAAGAACCTAAAGTCGTAATGCATGAAGCTGACGAGTCAGACGCTCTCGCTGATCTCTTTGACGCCAACGGTTTGACCGGCGAGCGCTTTGCTTAGGCTGACCTTTTTTCGATCGATGCAGAGTCTGCCGCAGCGGGTGATGGTGATCGCCTTGTCGTGGAAGGGATAGTCGAGCTCTCCGATGCCGGTGTAGGGGCGCGGTGAGGGTGGATAGAGCTCGCTCGGTGTCTTCATACCAAGCGCTTGATGCGGGCGTACCTGATTGAACTCATCAACGAACGTGTCGAAGCGCGCTTGCTGCTGTCGATGGAGCGCACAGCGAATTTATGGGAATAAAGATCGAAAACCGTGGTCCGTCCCCTTTTATTCCAATTATTTGAAAGTCTTACCGCAGAGGCGCGGAGACGCAGAGGTGACGCAGAGAAAAACGCGGCAAATAAATCGCCCTCGGTGAGTGCTTTTCTCTGTGTTCTCTCTAGTGAAATGAGGTCGTCGCTTAGCAGCGCAAGGCGTTGAGCCGGGTGCTGAACTTGAAATCGGCGACCCACAGGTAGCCGTTGGCGACCAGCAGATGTGCCGGCATCATGAAGCCATCGGCATAGCTGCCGCCGTGCCTGCCGACACGGCCGAGCGAGACGTCCGGCGCGACGTCGGCGAGAGCGGCGGTGATGCTGTTCCATACATAGACATGGTTATTCTGCGCATCGGCCAGATATAGCCGGCCGTCCTTGAGATAGGCGGCGGTGGGCCAGAAGCGCAAGCCGCCGGCCGCCGCGGTGGCCTTGGCGGCGGCGATCTCGCCGAGTTTGGCCGCACTGCTGCCCAGCCTGGCGATCTCGAACAGCGTCACCTTGCCGCCGGGCGTGCCCGACGGCACCGCCAGGGTGGTACCGTCCGACGACAGCCTGCCCGCCCAGTCGACATCCAGCGTGAAGCGCGGCGTGCTGGTGGCATCCGGCAGGGCATCGAACACATACACCTTGCCGGCTGCCGAGTCGGCAAGGTAGAGATAGCGCTCGTCCAGCGCCACGCCGCCGAGGGTCTTGAAGCTCACCGGGCCGATGCCTTGCGGGAAGTGTAGGTCGGGTGCCTGGTCCTGGTCGGGCAGTGTCTTCCAGATCGCCACGCTGGTGCCGCCGACGGTGACGAAGCGGCCGTTGTGGAGATCGTTGTCTTCGCTGAACAGGCCGCGACGGAGCAAATCGATGCTGTAGTCGTAGCGCGCTCCGTTGCTCGTCGGTATTGTCCTCCAGACATAGACCTTGCCGTCGTAGCCGGAACCAGCCACCAGCCGGGTGCCGTCGCTTGCAGGTACGGCGTTCTGGATGAAGCCCTGACTGATCAGTGTGTTGGTCGTCGCGTCCGGGGTGCCGATGGCGAAGTCGGGCGCACTTGCCGCGCTAAGCACGCTACGCCAGCCGAGGATCGCGTTGCCGTTGTAGCTTGCCGCATACAGGCGGCCATCCGGAAGCAGTGCCAGGGCGCTGCCATCCATGCCGTTAAAGCCCATGTTGCCCAGCGTCCCCGCACCTAGTTGCAGCGCGGGACTGGCCAGAGCCGTGGCGCTGGCCGGCACCCCGCTGTAGATATTGATTACTGGTGACGCCATCAGCAGGAAGCGCCCATCCGGCGCCAGGACGCCATTGCCGGGAAACTGGCCGCAGTTCGCCGCCGTACATTTGTCATGCGTGCCGTAGTAGGAATACGGCTGATCCGAGGTCGGGAAGCTGTTCCAGACGAAGGCGCCTTTACCGCTGCCGGTGACATTGCGCGCATTGTGATCGCCGATCAGCAGATAGCTCCGGCCATCGGTCGCGATGTTGCGCGGCGTGCCGAAGTCGTTCCCGCCGCTAACGTTGCGCGCGGTCAGGGTATAGCTGGGGGGCGTTTCGGCGGCGGCGGGAAACGTGTTCCAGACGTTGACCATGCCGATCGAGGTCGATGAAACGATGAGGCGCTGCCCGTCGGTCCATACCCCCCACGGCCATTCGATGCGTGCCTGGCTACCGTTACGACTGCCGAGGGTCAGCACTAGGTCAGGAGTCTGGCCATTGCGCGTCGGCAGGCTGTTCCACACCAGCACGCGGTCGTTGCCGGAATCGGCCACCACCAGCTTGCCGCCGCCGAACACCAGCTGGCCGGGGAAATTCATCTGCTCCGGCTTGCTGCCGGCAAGACTCTGAATCATGTCGGGCTGGCCGAGCACGATGTCGGGTGCGGTGTTCGCCGTCGGCGCCTGCTTCCAGATCAGTACCCGGTTGTTCATCCTGTCGGCCATTGCCAGCGCGACACCGTCGCTGGCGATACCTCCGGGATGATTGAAGAGCTGGGCGCCGCCGCTATTGTTCAGCCCGGGTACGCCGAGGGCCAGATCGACCGCCTGTGCGCTGCGCAGGACGCCGGTACATGCGAAGGCTACCGGAGGTGCTGGAGTTGGTGATGTCCCGGGTGTGGTCGGCGCCGCGACCGGGACGACGCCATCGTCGCCGCCTCCTCCTGAACATCCGCAGAACAGCAGGGCAACCAGCAGACAGACTGAGAGCACGGTGGTGAGTGACATGGCGTATTCCTCCCCAATCGTGTTGGTGAGCTTAACGAAGGAAAGGATAGGAAATTCAACGCTATTGTCCAGCCCGCTTTGCTTGGTCCAGTGTTGAAGTGAGTTCAGGCAGCCTTTTCGGGGGTTATCGGGAAGATCCGAGGACTCGGGGGCGAGCCCCCCAGGTCTCGGGCGCGGGGGGTCGATAGCCGAGGGCGCTGTGCGGGCGAACCCGGTTGGAGTGGTCTCGCCATGGTTCGATCAGCACCTGTGCGTCACGTAAGGTGTAAAAGAGCTCGCCGTTCAACAGCTCATCTCGGAGCTTGCCATTAAAGCTCTCGCAGTAGCCGTTCTCCCAAGGACTGCCGGGCGCGATGTGCAGCGTCTTCGTGCCGAGCTTGTCCAGCCACTCGCGCAGCTTCATCGCCACCATCTCCGGGCCGTAGTACATACGGAACTTTGAGGAAGCAGGTAGCCAGCCATCGCCAGGTTCGACATCCTGAGGGTGTTCTAGAACCTTAGGAGGACTCTGACGATGGCTAGCTCCACCGATGTTACTCCAGTCAAAACCTGGGTGGCGATTGACGTGGCGAAGTTCACCAACCTAGCGCTGATGGAGTTTCCGGACGGCAAGCGAAAACAGTTTCGCTTTCGTCACTGCGCAGAAGATTACGACCAGTTGGTGTCTTCGTTGCGTTTGGGGTCGGCTCCGACTCGGATTGCTTTCGAGCCCACCGGTGATTATCACCGCGCGCTCGGTTACCGACTGGTATCTGAGGGATTTGATGTCGTGTTGGTCTCTTCCGTCGCCGGCGCCCGGATGCGCGAAGCGATCTTTAACTCGGGGGATAAAAACGACCCCAAAGACGCACAAGTGATTTTGCAATTGATGAAGCAAGGAATGACGCTGCGGTATTGTGATCCGCTGATCCTGAAGACGCATGACCTGCAGGAGCTCTCGAAGACCTATCACTCGATCGCGATCGCCCGTAAACGCTTGCAGCATGTTTTGCTGACCCATTACTTGCCGCTGTACTTCCCGGAGATGGAGACGTTCTGGACCAGCACGCGCAACGAATGGTTCATCCGCTTCCTGATCGAGTTCCCGACCCCAGCCAGCATTACCTCGATGACCTTCGCCGATTTCCGCGAAGCCATTTGGGTCTCGATGGGGCGCCGCGTTCACAAGGAAGACAAAATCGCCGAGATTTACCGGTTGCAGCTGAGTCGCTATCTCGAACTCTGTCAGCATCGCCGTGCACTTGAGAGCAAGGCTGATGAGATTTTGAGCCGAGGCGTCGATTATCAGCATTTGCGCTCGGTACCCGGTATCGGACCGATCGTCGCCCTGATCATCCTGGCAGAAGCCGGCGATCTGCGCCGCTTTACTCATCATCGGCAATTTCTCAAATATTGCGGGCTCGATCTCGCCAAAAACCAATCGGGCGTCTCCCGCTCGCGCGAGCAACTCTCCAAGCGCGGTAATGCCCGATTGCGAGGGGGGCGCTCTGGCAAGCGGCACTCAGTGCCGTACGGATGCGCGAGAACGCCTTTCGGGACAAGTTCCAGCGCTATACCGCCACAGCGCCGCTTGACCCCGATCTGCGACGCAAAGCGCGTGTCGCCGTCACGGCGAAAATGGCGCGGATCGTTTATGCACTGATTAAATACGGACAACCTTATCGGCATTACCTTGATGCGTTTACACCCAGCGGATCGATCCCTAACAAACGGGCCGTGGAGGCCTTCCGGACCTCGTAGATAATGCTCGGACCTTCCGCTGGGACCTTACGCTGTGTTTTGTGCGAGCAAGACCGTCGTGACGTGGCGGATCTTGTGTTGACTATGGTGAGCGGGGCTCTCACGAACGCGGAAGACCGCTGGGGCTGTGATGCCTCAATGTAGGCTTTGAATGGCGCGTTGCCAGATCAGCAACGGGCCGAGGATGCTCTGCGCCTGCGATGGCACTTGCTTTCGAACTTAGTTCGTTATCTGAACGCAGGTGCTCAGCGATGCCTCGCTCGATCCTCACGTCGGCCAATAGATCGATGACATCGTGAGCGCGGATCCGGCGTGCGACGTAGATCGCGAGCGCCTCTTTCGGTGAACTCATCGATCAGGGTCAGGATCTTGAGCGGCCGCCCATCGGCGGTCCGATCCAGCACGAAGTCCCAACTCCAGAGGTGGTTTTTGTAGCGCGGC
>VGVG01000004.1 GCA_016874055.1 Gammaproteobacteria bacterium
GATGTCACTACAGGGCTGCCTAAACTAACTTCAAACTTGGACCAATCAACGCAGGCTGGACAGGTCGACGACAGGACGGGCCAAGCCCGCTCGCATATTCGAATCGAGGATTCAGCGGGGGTTTTGAGTGGACGAATAGAGTTGATCCTCGAAAAAGACAAGCAACATGCCAAATGCATCGCCTGTGTCGGTGCGAAGAAAAACCAACCCGTCACCGGGATGACCATTCTCGAGGGCGTGCGTCGACACCGCAGCGCGACGCATTGGGACGGCGGCAATATCCTTGATCCGAACGATGGCAAAGTGTATCGGGTACGCCTCACACCGCAGAGCAACGGCCGAATGCTCGAGGTACGCGGCTACCTCGGTCCGTTCTATCGCAACCAATATTGGGTGCGGGTCGACTAACCGGCGAGCAAGGCCATGATCAACGTCGCGGCGGCGATGTTGAGTGCAAAGCCAACGAAGAGCATGCGCCTCAGGGTCACGACTCCCGATGAGAAGGCGATGGCATTCGGTGCAGTAGCGATGGGTAACATGAATGCGAAACTCGCTGCGATCGCGACCGGAAATGCGAGCGTCTGAAGCGGCGTGCCCGTTGCCTGGGCGATCGCAGTGACAACCGGGAGCATAGAGGTCAGCGTCGCCACATTACTTGCAAGCTCCGAGACCAGAATGGTCGCCAGTACGAGCACGGCGATGAGACCAAAAGTAGAAAGCCCATCAAGACTCACGATCCATGTACCGATCCACTGAGCAAGACCCGTCGCCTCGATGGCAGCAGCGAGCGAGAGACCCCCGCCGAAAAGAAGGGCGATGCCCCATGGGATACGTAGGGCACGCGACCAATCGATAAGTTTCTCGCCCACCTGCCGGCCCGATGGAATCAAGAAGAGGAGCAATGCACCGATGACAGCGACGCTGGTATCGCTCAACTTGGCGAGCGGCGACCAGTCATTAAGAAGTTGCACGCGAAACATCCACGCTAAGGCAACCAGGCCAAAGATCACGCCGATTCGGAACTCAGGTTTGGATATCGGTCCGAGTCGCTTAAGAGCGTCGCGAACGACTCCGGCGATAGCCGTCGACGCCGCGTTACGATTCCGGTAAAGCGGGATGCAGAGCAACAACCAAGCGATCGGCAAAAGTACGAGGATCAGGGGGATCGCCCGACTCATCCATTCAGTGAAGGCCATCGGTTCCCCTGCCCGCTCAAAGAAACCCATCGCGATGAGATTAGTCGGCGAGCCCACTGGCGTGGCAACACCGCCAATGGTGGCGGCGTGGGCCACGCCCAGCAGCAACGCGCCACCGAGCGCAAGGTCGGGTTTACCATCCGAAGATAAAGCTCGCGCCGCACCAAGTGCGATCGGCGCGAGCATCAGCATGGTGGCGGTGTTGGAGATCCACATCGAGATGACAGCCGACGCCAACATGAAACATCCGACGAGTGGGATGGGTCGTCCACCAGCAAACGAGGCGATGGAAAGCGCGATCCGTTCGTGCAATCGCCAGCGCTCGATACAGGCGGCGAGCATGAAGCCACCGATAAATAAGAAAATGATGGGATCGGCATAAGGTGCCGCGGCCTCTTTGACCGAGGCCGCACCGAGTACCGGTAATACGGCGAGTGGCAGCAAAGCCGTGAGAGCGATGGGTATCGCTTCCGTCACCCACCACACCACCATGAGCACTGCGAGGGAGACGACCCGCCAGGCTTCGTCGCTTAGGCCATCGGGAGGCGCCACACCCTGCGCAGCGAGCGCAAGAACCGGGCCGAGCACGAGCCCAATTCGACGTCCAAGCACATCCAGTGAACCGGAATCTTTCTGACGAGAGATCGTCATATAGATTCCAAATTACGCAGAGCTGAGAACTTTGCCCAAGCTTCGTCCCACTCGGACTCGGCCTTTGAATCGTGCACGATCCCGCCGCCGATATCCCATCGCGCCTCATCGCCACGGATCTGCATCGAACGAATCACCACGCTAAATTCCGCAGCCCCGTCCGGTTCGATCCAACCCAGTACGCCGCCGTAAAGCCCGCGCGGACCCGCCTCAAGCTCACGGATCATACGGCAGGCCTCAATCTTCGGCGCACCCGTCATCGAGCCCGGCGGAAATGCGGCTGCGAGTGCGTCCCACACGTCGAGACCTTCACGCAACTCGCCACGGATGGTCGAGCTCATCTGCGCTACCCTCCCATAACGCTCAACCTCGAACAGCGATTCCGCCCGAACGCTACCTGCTACGCACACTCGACTCAGGTCGTTGCGTGCGAGGTCGACGATCATCACATTCTCGGCACGATCTTTAATCGACTCAGCGAGCTCGCGAGTTCTCCGGTCGTCGGACACTCCGTCGAGGCGGCGCGTCCCTTTCATCGGCCGTAATGTCGCCTCACGACCGCGCACCGACAAAAAACGCTCCGGACTCACCGAGAGCAAAGAAAAATCCGGCAATTGGATCCACGCAGCATGATCGACCGGATTCCCAGCAAGAAGCGCCGCGAACAGCGCAGCGGGATTTTTGGGTGGGGCAAACTGCACGGGGAACGTTAAGCACAACTGGTATAAGCGCCCTGAGGCAATGGCCTCATGAATCCGTTCCACCGATTGCGTATGCCAATCTTTGAGCAACGAGGATTGCAAGTCCTCACGTCGCTCAACTCGCAGCGGACTTTCCGGGGGACCCCAACAACCACCTGCTTCACCGCCTAAGGTACGCAGCACGGCGCCGGCGGACCAAACTTGGATGCGAGGTAGCCCAAGCCAGTCATCATGCACCGCGATGTGATCGAAACATGCCGACGCCTCATGTGTGACGAGTACGAGTAGCCCCTTTGCGCCGCGCCCGAAAGCGCGGCTTGCGGTTCGACGCAGGGCGTCCGTGGTCTGCTTCGCATCCGATAGATTTACGGGCGAGTGCCACTCGAGCGCGAGCGTGCTTGCCATGAGGGAGCGACGACCGAGATCGGGATGACCCCGCTTCGATACCAAACATGCAAACGACTTCGCCGCGGCGTAATCCCGCTCAGCGGCGTATCGCATCTCAGCGATCGAGGCCGCTGTGTTCACGACGTTTCTCTGGCATGAAGCGCGAGTAACGCAGCGCGCCACTGCGCCGCATCAGTAACCGCGCTCGGTATCACCCAGTCATCACAACGTCGGATCGCTACCGCAAGACGCAAGGCGCTGATCAGAATCAAGCCCTCGACGCACACGGGCGATTGAGGGTCGAGTCGGTCGATCGTCAAGGATCCCGACTCCAGCGACACCCCTGTGCGACGCAGCGCATCGAGCGTCACACTTTTCAGTATGTCGGCAGACTCATGAATAAACCAACGACCTTTCGACTGCCAAGCGATCGCACCAGTCGCCCCCTCCATGAGCTGCCCATCACGCATGAACAGCGCCTCACTCGCGCCGCGCGACTGTGCTTCTTGCCTTGCAACAAGCGACCAGTGGTAACTGGTCGATTTTCCGAGATGCCCCAAACCCGGATGCATGAAGGACGCGATGGCAACATCGATCCCCTGTTCGAGTGAAGCCGTCGAGGAACGATGCTCGCTCCACTCGCCGAGCGCTTGCCAACCGCCGACTTCCGCACCGTCACGGCGATCGTCGCGCGACAGCAGTAGTCGCAATCGCCCCGAGGGGAATTCATAAAACTTTGATTGCATCGCAGCGAGGCAACGGTTGGCGGCGCAGCGCGCGAGCGCGCCTTGATCGGGACCACAGAACTGTGAGATGGATACCGACAATCGCTCGAGATGCTGCGCCTGAAACATCGGCCGTCGGGACTCGACGCGCAGTGTTTCAAACCAGCCTTCGCCAGAGGCGACGAGACTGGTCGATGGCGAGAAGACCGGTGCGCCCGGCTCGAGCCAACGGCCATCGAGGCAGTAAGAGAGGCTACGGACGCTCATCAACCTGCGAGCACGTAAACCACGAAGGTAACGAGACCGAAACCTCCCGCCGCGAGCGCTTTGCGCCGATACGTCGGCACGTTCCAGGCCATCAGCAAACCAGAGAGCAGAACGATCGCTAGACCAATAGCCCAAAGTACGGAGATGCTCTTCGCGACTTCGCTCCCCTTTGCCTTGTGTAGCTGCACCATGTGACGCCATGGCGTCGTTTCTTTAATAACCAGGGTGGCGCGTGGCGGATCTTTGGTGGGCTTTAGTAAGACGTCTCGACTCGCACCAGTCCATTCGAGCTCGAGGGACGTACCCGCTTTCTTGATGGCGACGGCGCCAGATGGATATCTCACACCCGCCTCATCCACGGCACGCTCAACGATGCGCGTGAGCGCACTGAGTTCCGACGGCAGCGGTTGAGATAGCTCGAGCGGTTGGCTGCGCGCGACGTAACTTCCTTTGATCGACACGGTATATAGCGCGCCAGTTGCCGCGAACATCACGGCTATTGGTAGAAAAAATTTGGCCAACCAAAGATGAACGGAAATCAGGGTTTTCTGCACGACGGTTCTCCGGGGCTATTGAGTTTAAACCGCCCGGTTTAGCCCTTGACCCGCCAATCCCGATTCTGTAGTATCTTTCAACAAGGTACTGTTATGAACCCCATTACCGAAGAACATCATTTCGCAGCTATAAAAAAAGGACTCCTCGAGTTTGCGGTGCTCCGAGTGGTAGGCAGCGGTGAGCTATACGCCGCCGATATTCTCACGCGGCTTGAGAAAACCGAGTTCGCCACTCAGGGAGGAACGCTCTACCCCTTACTCAGCAAGCTACGTCGAGAAGGCTGGGTTAATTATGAGTGGCAGGAGACCAGCCTCGGTCCGCCGCGCAAGTACTACCGACTCACGTCTCAGGGACGCAATCACCTCGACACACTCGATCGTTACTGGAAAACCATCGACCGCACGCTCCTCGAGCTTGCAAGCTAATTATCACGGAGAATCTCATGCATCGAATCCTTCATGCGAGCCTCAACCATAACCCCTACCCCATCGAAGAGGATGCTTACGCGCATCTTGAAACGTATCTTGCGGAGTCGGCAATCGCTCTTGCAAATTATCCCGATCGCGATGAAATTCTTCTTGATCTCGAGCAGGCCATCGCGGATCAGTGCCGACGCCGCCAGCCTCCGCAAGCCACGGCAATCACCTTGCAGGAGTTATCGTCTGCGCTCGAGGAAATGGGTCCCGTACGAATTGACGAACCCGACTCAAAGCGTATCAACGAAAATGTTACGTCTGCGGCGCCGATACTGTTCCAACAAATTAGCCAGGGCGCGTGGATCTGCGGCGTCTGTCTCGGCATCGCCCGCTACCTGCGTATCGACGTGACATTGATTCGTGGTTTCGCCGCGGCATTGCTGTTATTTAGCGGTGGCACGTCGTTACTGTTTTACGGCGTACTGGCCGGTATCGTGCCATATGCAGAGATCGATCCGAACGGACCACCGGTCTCAAGAATTCCCGCCAAACTTCGCGAGTGGATCGAATATCTGCGTGGTAACATCGCTCGTCTCACGCGCTGAGGTCTTACCGATCGCTTAGCATCTCTATTGGTCGTGCCGGTCATGAGATCACCTCAGCGTTGAAAGACTCAACGAATTATGACTTCGCTGCTTTGACCGCCGCGCTATCGTCCTTGACGAATCTCGGTGCCGCTAATCGCTTCGATCTCTGGCGGTAAATCAATCTTGCTTACCGTCCAACCAACATCACGACCATAAATTACGTCCACGATATTCGGGAGAACAACAATTTTGTATCTGCCACGATATTCCTGAAGAGCTGTATGAATTTTTCGTTCTACCGTTTCTGAGGTGTAAGGATTATTTTCGCTCTGAGGCATATCACGGATCGCCACACACACCTGCCCATGTTTTTCAAGCGCTTTGAGAAATAAAGCTTTGTGTCCATCATGAAATGGTTGAAAGCGGCCGATCATTAAGCCTGTGGGTGATGTTGGATTAAATACGGACTCCATGATAGTGTGATACAGATCCGTCATAATTCGATCTGATTCTTCATACGATTCAACAGCCCAAACAGGAGACCGTTCTGGTTTTTCGAATATTGCGGTTGTATCTGCAAAATTTCGAACCGGTACACACCGCATATACACTAAAAAATCAGCGTCGATAATCTTACGATACTCTTCTTTCGGGCAGACGAAATCAAGAATGGCGTATTTGCCCTCTCGATGAGCATTTATTGCAGCATCTCGCATGCGCTCCGCTTGTCGGCGTCGGCCGTCTTCAGAAAAGTCCCAATCGTTATGAGCTTTACGAAATTCATCGCCATTAAAATGAATGGCGCGATCTCTAAAGAGATCGCTGAGTTTTTTTGCAAAAGTTGTTTTACCAGAACCTGGTAATCCAAACACTAATATTGTTTTCATAATAACTCTATGAAAAAGTTTTACCGCAATCGACTGTTGTTTCCCTTTTTACGCAAAAGACCTTGAAAATTATTTTTGCTAAGTCTCGCGACCCGAAGTATGGCAGTTAATTGGGCCAATGCTATTTCTGAAAGATTGCCATTGCATCACCATTTGGGTCCCCAGCAACATTCGGCAGTGATTCACCCGACTCCCCCACGAAAGCACTGCCGTAAAAACATCGTCTGATAGTTTTTTACCGGATTAGCTTTTTAACTCGACGGTGATCGTTTGGTCGTGGCATGAATTACATCGTACCGCGCGTAGAGATCAACCCGAATGGCCGACCCGTCTCAACGATTACCACCAAGCTTTGCGAGTCGATCGAATCTCTTCAGCAAAAACTCCCTCATTTCGCGCTAATGTTTCACCTGAGGCTCAGCGGATCAGGTGCCAGCGGGTCTGACGGCCTGCCAGGTAAGTGACCCGCTCACCATCAAACAGCGCATCTTGTTCAAGCTTGATTTGTACCCGCTGACTATCCCACTCCGGTACCGCTTGCTTGATGTTTCCCTCAATCGCGTAAACGGCGTTTTGGAGACAAGGGCCAGTCGCCCTGTACAGATGTCGGTCCCTAGTTGTCCCACATGCCGATTGTTGGGCCCGGCGCGTGGCTAAACATACCCAAGGGATGGGTATACACACTCGCCGCAATACGCTCCTTTGTAGCTGCAGCGAGCGTCAAGGCGAGCACCTCGTTACCGGTGCGGCCGGTCGCAAAGTTTGCCGTTAAAAGATCTTGCCATCGATTGCCCGTCTGCATCGCAGACTGAGGACCTGCAGGAACTTCCGTCTCACCAAGTCGAGCGACATAACCCATTTCCTGGGTATCGGTACACAGCTTGAGATAGCAAATGCCTACATCGGTGTGCAGCACGTCACCCGGCTCAGTGACGCCGCCATTGCCGCAGAACGGAGCATTGGTTTCGCAAGGGAGACCCTATCGCTGGCGATTCACATCTGGAAAAAACCAGATGGGAAGTCCGAGACTTTCGAAACGTGACCGGATGTACCATGCAACATCCTGCGTCGTCATCACCCCCGCTGTGATCACGCGCGTGCTAAACGCTTCGGCGATTACACCCCGTGCAATCGCAACGATCTGCGGATAGACCATGAGCTCTGAGGGACTGCGCGTCTCAAGCCAGCGCACTACGAGCGATTCTGCAGGGACGAGTCGAGATGCAAACTCGGACGGTAAAACCTCGCGTAAGCGTGCGTGCAACGCCGAAGTTAAACCATCGGCAACGGGGCAATCTCGCGATACGTTGATACCGATACGCTTCGGATTGCGACTGACGATAACCTCAGCCAGCGCCTTCCACTGGGCTTCAAGGTCACCACCTGCCCATGCAGACGAATACGGCTCACCGAGCGGATAGCGATTGACCGACAGTCGAGCGACGCTACCGTCCGGCTGTATATGAAACACAAGCATGGTCGTGCGACGAGCTGCAAACGCCGGTTGCGGCACCAGCGTGAGGTACACCGGATCTTCGGCGTATTCCCGATTAATTACGAGCCACATGTCAAGATTGCTCTCGGCCATGAGTCGCGGAAGCAGCGTCTCGAGACGCTCGCGGACCATACGGTTCTCGGGCTCAACCCGCTCGCGGGTCGACAACACGTCAAACCGATCGGCAGACTCAAATACTCGACCCTGCACGGGTTCAGTGGTAGAGCCCTCTGCGGCACAGATCGAAAGACCGGATAAAAGCGAGATGACACAGGCGCGAGTCGAGAGTGCAAGGCTCATCCGGAGATTCTCAAAGATTGCTTTACTGAGCGGGCGTCAGTCGAAATAGCTTTCCAGTCGACTCGGACAATACGTACAGCGCGCCGTCTGAACCCTCGCGTACGTCACGCACGCGTCCCAACCCGCTAATCCGTTCTTCGCTCGTAACGGTGTCACCATCAAGGGTGAGCCGAATGAGCAATTGCTCGCGCAAAGACCCGAGGAAGAGACTGCTGCGCCACTGTGGAAACAGCGTGCCGGTGTAGAAGCTAAGTCCGGACGGTGCGATCGACTGCGGGAGCCAGATTTTAAGCGCTTTCGGAATATCCTCGCGCTCGGTGCCCTGACCGATCGCACGACCAAGACCGTACGTTCGTCCGTGAGTGATCAAAGGCCAGCCGTAATTACGACCCGAGCGCAGGATGTTAAGTTCATCGCCGCCTTGCGGCCCATGCTCAGTTGCCCATAACTCACCGGTACGTGGATGGATGGCGGCACCTTGCACGTTGCGATTGCCGTAAGTGAAGATCTCAGGCATCGCCCCGTCGCGCTTGGCGAACGGGTTGTCTGCGGGAATTCCGCCTGTCTCCGTAATGCGCATCACGCCACCGAGATGGTTGCTGAGATTCTGCGCGTCGTCCTGACGACCACGATCGCCGAGCGTGACGAAAAAATGACGCTTACGATCGAAGACGAGTCGCGAGCCGAAGTGTTGTCCTGCGCTCGCCTTAGGTTTCTGAGAGAAGATCACCTGCACTTCAGAAACGCTGCAATCATCACCTTGGCATGAGAGTCGACCCCGGGCAACGTCCGTGCCCACCTCGCCGTCCGCACCAGCTGAATAGGACCAAAAGATCACTTGGTTATTACGGTAATCGGGGTGACTGACGACGTCTAATAACCCGCCCTGACCGCGCGGCGTGATCGGTGGTAACCCCGATACCGGGCGTTCGAGCAGTCTACCCTCACGCATAACACGAAGATTGCCCGCCTTTTCCGTAACCAGAATCAAGCCATCGTGGAGAAGCGCCACGCTCCACGGTAGAACTAGACCGCTCGCAAGCGTGTCGATCTTCAGGGTGTATTGTTCGGTCTTGATCAACGCGTCTTGGGCCAAAGAAAACGGTGTAACTGAAATGGAAAAGATCGTCAAAAAGATGAATTTTAACTTTCTAACCGAACCGAAACCTGAGAACACAGCTGCCTCCTAAAACGTAATTTGGATTTTATTCCCATTCAATATATGCCTAATTTATAATCCAATACTTTCAACGACTTACCAGCTCGATATATTTTTGTGTAAGTTTTGTGCAAGTCATAAAAGGCATCTATGTTGAGAGCAGTGTGGGTGACGATGGATGTTGGGAGTATAGACGTTACACACCGTGCAAGCGGCAACGTCCTAGCTGGCGATCGCCTGTTTGCCTTTTTCGGTGAGCATCACCGAATCAACCATAACGTTCACAGCCACCATTTCGCTCTGCTGTAAGGACTCGACTACTTCCATAACCTCGCTCCAAGTAGCACCACACTGCTCCTCGAAGTGATTTGCGATATCTGCCCCGCTAACGCCTTCCAAACAATAGGGCGATCGTTCGGGTGAATCACGCACGAATCGGAGTACGGATTCACTAGTTATCTTACTCATACCACGTAACCTCTACGCTAGCCGACCCAACAGCTCCACGTACGTTGATTGCGCCCTGATACTTTGCTCATGCATGGAGTCAGGCCCTGCTTCCAGCGTCATTTGACAGCGATAGGTTTCAAAGTCGATCAAGCCTGAGACCACTGCCATATTGATCAACAACAATGCGCTGTGAAGATCACGTAACAAGACATACTGTGTTCGCTGAACGTCGCTCCAACCATTAAATATCGTGCTAACAGCTCCGACTCGATTGCCCATAGATGCCAGCTTCAATACGCCCCATACCGCTACATTCGGCAGCAACATGTTCTGCAGTTCTAGCAAGAATTCGCGTACATCGTCTCGAACGTCATCAATATCAATAGCGCACTGCTCGCCAATAACACGCTGAATGTAGTCCACGGACAGCCGCCGACGCCAATCTGCCGCACAGGCGCGGTCTGCAATTCCACCTCGGTCACAAGCTCGCGTACCACGGAGAGCGCGGAGGGGTAATCGCTCGGAGTCGCGACTCGCCTGCGCACAACCGGCGTACCCTGCGCATCGAGCGCCGCAACCTCGATCTTCGTGCCGCCGAAATCGACACCGATCAGCGGCGGGACTTTTGGATCTGACTCGAGTGACATCCCGGCGACTACACCCGGCGAACCGCCGCGCGACGCTCGATGCATCGGGCGGCAATTCAGGCCGAGGCTATGACGTCAAAAGGTCTTCGAGAGCGTGGCATACACGTATCTGCCCGTGGCGTTCGCCAGGCTGCCAAAGTAGCCGAAGTTCGTCGAAGTGATCGGCGGGTCTTTATCTTCGATGTTGCGAACGCCGAGACGCAGCGAAGTACGGTCAAGCAGATCGTCACGACGACGGAAGTCGTACTGGCCGTACAAGCTCACAGTCGTCCAGCTCGCAACCTCAAACAATTGGCCGTTGACCGCAGCCGGGCCGGTATCGAACACTGAACCCACATAATTGGCGAATAAGCCGGCTCGCCATTGCTTTTCACGCCAGGTAAGCGAAGCCGAACCGCGCCATTCCGGATTGCCGTTGACACCAATCTGATTGCCGGCCGCCGTGACCACGATGCCCGAGCCCAAGCGCCCTGCATTGTTGGCCGCGATGACCTTGCCGGCCATCTCGGTGGGCTGCTGCTCGAACTTGGTCAGCTTGGCCGCGTTGACGGTAAAGGTGAATGAACCCAGCTTGGTGCGCCGCAGCTCGTAGCGCAGGCTGGCGTCGAAGCCTTCGAGTTGTCGCGGCGTGATGTTGAAATAGTTGTCCTTGATCTGCAGCAGCTGCCCGACACGATTCGTGCCCACGGGCGGGTCACGAACGAGATTCGGGTTGCTCTGTCCGTCGAGGCGCAGCAGGTAGTCGTACAGCAACTGCACTTGCCCGCCCTCGATACCAATGACTTCGGTTTGTTTGATCGACCAAAAGTCGACCGACAGCGACACCTTGCCCGCCGCGTCTGGCAAGAACGTCGGTTGCAGGATGATACCGGCCGAAAGGTTGTCAGCTTCTTCGGGGCCGAGACCCCGGTTGCCTGAACGAACCTCGATCGTGCTCGCTCCCGCGCAGGTCACGGCATTGATTCGGCAGAAGGCGAAATCGGTACGTGTGTTGCTGACCTGAGTGCCCGAGCTATAGAACTGCGGCAAGTTTGGCGCACGGAAAGCCTGCGACGCCGAGCCGCGCAGCGCGAGCCAATCGGCGATCGCCCAGTTGAGCGCAATCTTTGGTTTGGTGACAGTACCGAAATCGGAATAACGCTCGGTGCGACCCGCGAGCTGCATCTCCACCGATTTCACGAGCGGAATCTCCATCTCAGGCGATACCACCGGCACTGCGAGTTCGAGATAGCCAGAAATGATGGAGCGATGCGCACGCACATCCGGCGACGGGCTCGCGCCCATCACGTCCGTGCCGTAAGTGATGTTGCTAACGACATCGGTGTACTTGATCGTACCGTCGAGTCGCGGATCACGATTATCGACATAGCTCTCGCGACGCACTTCGACACCCGCAGCGATACCGACGTCACCACCCGGCAACGCCCGCACGTCGGGTCGCGAGGCTTTCAAATCCCACATCGACAACGACGTTTCGCTGATGCGATTTACGCCGACCAGAAAGCCCCTGATGGTGGCGGCGTCGCTCGGGGTCGTATCGGCACCCGAATACAGCAACTGGTTGCCGCCATTGAAGGGGTTGTAGGCATCAGGCGTTGACTTGGCGAGCGCCTGCTGGAAGAGCGTATTGCTGACCGCGTTGGTGGTGAAATCGTCGGTCTTCGCCCAGGAATAGACGAGCGCAGATTCCCAGTCGTAACCCCACTTCTGACCACGCAGGCCGGCAAGCAGGCGATAGCTGTCGTCGGTGACTTCGTAGACACGCGGGCCGGTGTCCACCGGTCGATAAGTCGTAAGGCGCAGGGGCAACCCCGTGGTCGGCACGTTCACGAGGTTCGGCAAGCGGTTCGGGTTGGCGACGCCATTGATGGTGGTGGCACCGAGCGGATTGTAATAGTTCGAAGCCGGGATGGAGATCACCGCGCTCGCCAGTGGCGCCGACTGCTCGCGAAGTCCCGAGAAGAACGCGCGGTAGTAACCGGCCTCACCAAAGAATTCGAGATCACCAAGATCACGACTGACCGTGGCGAAGGCGTTATATCGATCGACAGCGCCTTTCAGGGTGCGATCCGCATTCTCGTTGTAGCGCAGTTCGCGATCGACGGCGCCGGTAATCGTGCCGGCACGCAGACAAAGATTGCTGTTGTAAGTGGTACTGCTGCAGCCTGCCGCCGTGTTGGAAATCGGTTCGACACGAAAAACGCCGGACGTGGTGAGCGCCGTCGTCCCCTGACGAACTGCCACCGTGCTCGGAATGACCGTGAAAGAACCCCAGGGCGACGAGGTGCTGCGGTTGTCGAATGCCGTGTCGCCCGCCCAAGGAGTATCGGCAACTTTCCAACGATGATCTTCGCTCGCGGCGTAGTCACGATCAGTCGCCAGCAGCCGATTACGCGTGTAGTACCCGGCATAGACCGCAAGACGCGTTCCGTTTTCGAAACGAGTTCCGGCCTTGAGGTTCACCGTGGTTTCACGGTGCGGGGTGCCCTCGGAGCCACCGTACTGCGCTTCCATACGCAGGCCTTCGAAATCAGACTCGAGCACGGTGTTGACGACGCCCGCGACGGCATCAGTACCGTAAATGGCCGCAGCACCGTCACGCAGGACCTCGACGCGCTTTACGCCCGCGACTGGAAAAGCATTGGTATTCGCAGTCTGCACCGGTACGAAATTTTCGGTCTGCGTCCCCGGGGCGGGGACCACGCGACGACCGTTCAGCAACATCAAAGTATTGCCAGTGCCGAGGCTGCGCAGGTTGATGGACGAAGTGTCGCCACGCGCATCGTTCAAGTTGCCCGTCGTACGCGCTTCCTGAAAAGCCACATCACCCGCCTGCGGAATCGAGCGGTAAAGATCGTCACCCGAAACCGCTGCGGTCGCGATGATGTCTTCTTTGTCGACGACGGTGACCGGCAGCACCTCGGTGATCTTGGCGCCGCGAATCTGCGAGCCGACGATGACGACCTCGACCAGTTCTTCTTCGGTGCCTGCTTGCGGCGCAGCACTTTGTTGTGCGCTGGCGGCGGCTGTGAAGATCAGACTCGCCGAAAACACGAGGCTGCGGATCATTTGGGCGCGGGATGTTACGAACTGCGAGGGCATGGTCGACAAGCTCCTTGTCTTTTTCAGGGGGTCAACGGGAAAAAACAAATATCCCCGTTCCCGTTAATATTGTCCATACCATAAGGACTCGCGGAGAGCGCAATGAACTTCAGCTGTGCCATCGTCAAAGCCCGGTTCGGCACGCGAATTTGGGCAGCGCTTGCGCTGTCCCTGACCCTCTGGGCTGGTGGTCCGCTCGCCGAAGCCCAGCAACAGTCGCTGCTCGAATACCCGAGCATTCATTCGCCACGAGTGGGGCTGCAGGGCATGGTGGTCAGCCAAAATGAGACGGCGAGTGCGATTGGCGCCAAGGTGCTCGCCGAGGGTGGTAATGCCATCGATGCAGCCGTCGCCGTGGGCTTTGCCCTTGCGGTCACCCTGCCGCGTGCCGGCAATATCGGCGGCGACGGCTTCATGACGGCGTATCTTGCCAACGAAAAGAAAGTCACCGTCATCGATTTTCGCAGCGTGGCGCCGCTTACCGCCAAGCTCGACATGTTCGTCGATGCTCGCGGTAAAGAACGTCCGGAAGCCTCGGTCGGCTATCGCGCGGCGGCCGTACCCGGGACCGTGGCTGGACTCTGGATGGCCCACCAAAAATATGGGCTTAATCCTTGGGGCAAACTGGTGGCCCCTGCGACGGCGCTCGCTCGCGATGGGCTGGTGCTGAGCGGAGACGAAGCGTTTGTTTTCGGCTGGGGTCGCAAACGTCTCGAAGCAAGTGCCACGGCCAAGGCTACGTTCTTCAAAGCAGACGGTAGCGCCTACAAAGCCGGCGAGCGCTTGCAGCAACCACAGCTTGCTTGGACGCTGGAGCAAGTTGCCAAGGGTGGTGCAGAGGCTTTTTATCGCGGCGAAGTCGCCACGCGCATCGAGGCGGACATGCGGCGCAATGGCGGTCTCATCACGCGCGAAGATCTGGCGGCGTATCGCACCATCGAGCGCACTCCGTTGGTGGGCACTTATCGCAGTACCACCGTCTATACGCCCCCGCCCGCCAGCGGCGGTGCGGCCTTGCTGCTGATGCTCAATATTCTCGAAAACTTTGATCTCAGCCGCATGTCGGCAGGTTCTGCCGAGTCATTGCATCTGCTCGCCGAAACCATGCGACTCGGTCATCGCGATCGCGTCCGTCATTTCGGTGATACCGCTTTCGCCAAGGTGCCGCTGACGGGTATCACCTCCAAAGGCTACGCTGCCGAACGCGCCAAGCTCATCAATCCACGCCAGGCCAATGACGACGACGACATTCGCGCCGGCGATCCTTTTGCCTATGAAAGTCCAAGCACAACGCACTACTCGGTGGCTGATCGCTTTGGCAACGTCGTATCTGTGACCTACACGCTAGGATCGGATTTTGGTTCGGGCGCGATGATCGACGGCACCGGTATCCTGCTCAACAATCAGATGAACAATTTCAGTCATGAGCGGGAATTTCGTGCGGCAGAAAGCAATGACCCCGAACCTGCGAACGCCATGCGCCCGGGCAAACGCATGATGTCGACCATGATGCCGACGCTGGTTTTTCGTGACGGCAAGCCTTGGCTTGCGCTCGGCACACCGGGCGGCGGCCGCATCATCAATACCGTGCTGCAAGTGCTCGTGAATGTCGTCGACTTCCGCCTCAATATCGATGAAGCAACCCATCAGGCAAGGATTTCGCAAGGCGATGGTCCGCTCGAAGTAGAACCGAACTTCAACCCCGATACCTTGGAGTTGCTGCGCAAGAAAGGTCATCGCATCAAACAGAGCGATACCATGGGCAGCGCGCAGTCGATTGCACTCGAGAACGGTTATTTCTTTGGCGCGCCCGACCCGCGCCGACCGGGTGCGGCCGCCATCGCTCCCTGACGCGACGCGGATACGAGCAGACACTCGACCTCCGCCCGTCTTGGCGCCGAGGGCTGAGCCCCCGCTCGTGTCACCGACAGGGCAGCCGCAGCATTTGCAAATATCACGGCGTTTCGCAGCAGCTTACCCTCGGCGAGCGCGGTCGCGAGCGCCGCATTGAATACATCCCCCGCTGCCGTCGTGTCGAGTGCCTTTACTTTGAACCCCGGGACGAGTCGTGCACCATCGACAGCGACCACGAAGGCGCCACGCGCACCCATGGTAATGATGACTGTGGCGATACCGCTCGCCCGCAAGGCTTCGGCCGCTCTCGCCGCGCTCGCGTCGTCGGCAACACGGATCCCGGTCAGCAGCTCGGCCTCGGTCTCGTTAAGGGCCGCGTAACGCAGAAGCAGGTTGAGGAATATCTGAAGCGCAATCAGGGCTCAAAGATAACTCTTAAGTCGTCCAAAAAATGACGCTGTCATTACTAAAGCGCGACGACACATAGAGCGTTACCCTTTTGGCGGATAAAATGTATAGATCTACCAGAGATTTCATAAACGCAAGGAAGCAATTTACGGCTCCGTACATTCCTGAACATCTACCTAGTGTTCGTCGAATCGGCGGTGGTCAGCCTCAGTTATGCTATGTCAACGCAACGGATTATATGGACCTTCAGGTAGCCAATGGGGTTGAGGTAGCTATACGAAGCGGATGGCTCGTGACTCCCTACGACAAAAAGACGAACTCATCGCTCATCATTCAGCATTGGTGGAACGCTGTGAGGAATAACGGATACGTTGATACCACTCCGCTTGATGATACAGCAGAGTATGTTGAAGACTGTGCTTTGAAAAAATTCTGTGTGCGCAATGACGGAAAGCTAAAGACTCATGTAGCGCACAGCTTGCTCTACAAAGATGGCATTTTCTCAGTCATCCTTGATCCTGAGAAAGGCGAACTTGCAAAGCTCGATGAATTGCGCACAGAATTTTTATACGCACGGAAATGGATTGCCTAAAGCTAGACTAACTCCACCGCCCGCCGTTTCATCTCATCATTCACATCGATGTAAGCCTGCGTGATGGCAATGCTGCGATGGCCAGCCAAACTGGCTAACACACGCACTCCCACGCCTTTGCTTGCGAGTGTGGTGATGAAGGTGCGGCGTCCGCTGTGGCTACTGGCACCGGCTATGCCCGCCCGCCTGTATGTCCAGTAGAACCACTGCGTGAGAGTGTTCGCCGTGAATCCTGACTTTTTAGCAGTAGGAAACAGCGGCAGATTCGCGGCTCTGCTCGTGCTGCGAAGATAGTGAGCAATTTCGTCGCGTAGTTTGTCGTTCAACAGCACTACTCGCCCAAATCGTCCCTTTGTCTGCGTGGCTGCGAGGCGTACCTCGGCTTTAATCGTGCCGTCCTCAGTGCGTACATCACATATCCGCAGTGCTGCGATCTCGCCCACACGCATGCCACTCCAAAAACTCATCAGCACTAACAGCCGATTGCGTGCGGCGTGCTGTTTTGTCGCGACATACCGCAGCACTTGATCCAGTTCTGCTTGGGTGAGTGTTTTTGCTTGTGCCATCTGTGCCTCCTGACCAAATAAATGTAGTGGATTAATGTTGTGTTCTTTTCTCCTCTTATTTCCTACCTCAAAAGACCTTCCGTAAATCAAGAGGTTATAAGCGAAGAAAAGAGTTTCGCTGTTGTATTTGGTTATTTAGCAAGTAACTTGCCCAACCCTACGCGGAATTAGCCCGCCCCGCGTAAAACACGCTATAACGCCGTATAACGGGCTTTGCAGCGTGAGTCGCTACCCAAGCCAGCCCAAGCAGTGCTGCGTTCGTTGTAGGGCTTTATACGCAGGGCTTACTGTTGGATTGCCCAATTTCCCCTGCTGTCCGCTGTTTTCTGCGGTGTAGTTTTCAAGCAGGACGGAGATCTCCAGTGCTGGTGATTTGTTCTAACCAGCGTGTTCTATCGTGTTTTCCAGTGTTTCCGCAGTGTTCGATTGTGTTTCCAGTGTGTTCTGTATGTTTGAGATATCTGTGTTTGATCGAAGCAGAGTGAGTTATGTGATGTGAGCGAGAAGTAAGTGATGGCATTATTTACGGACACGATTAAGCAATTAAAGCCGAGTGCGGCTTTAATGCGAGATAGCAAGAGGCAAACGAGGCCGATAATGCTATTTGACTAATGTCCAAAGCACATTGTCGCTGTGCTTTGAGCCTGTCTCTTTCGTTATGTATTCCAGCCAGCCCGAGTCGGCAATGTCGACTTCGTGCTGCAGGTCTATGTCCGCGACGTGCTGTTTGGCTTGGCGGACAAGGGAATCAAACTGATTGAACTTAAACTGAGGCGGCAGATTGCCGATTGCGAAGTGTATGTGCAGGTTTTTGCCGCTACATTCGCCCTCCAACACTGGCAAGTACGACAGCGTTTTGCCGTATTTCTCGGCGGCATATCGACCAAACACGACACGATTAAGTTTTTGCTGGAATCGGCGTGTGGTGCGTTCGACATCGGCACGAGTAATGCGGCGGTAATAAGTACCACACGGCGTTTGGACGCGGACAGACTGCTTGAGTGTCAGCGTCAATGCTAATGGATGCGTTTTGGCGAATGTCGTCAGCCAAAGTCGCGTCGCGGCTTTCGTAGTTTGCTGCGTATTTGGCACATAGCCGACGCGGCTGCGTATGTCGTTCAACTTCATACAGTTATTTAGTCGCAACCAAATAAAACTAGTTATTTTTATTTGGTATGTGCTAACTGATTGATTGGATCGGCTTTATTGCTGGCGGCGCTGCGGCTTTTGGCGTCTGCCGTGCCTTCTTTATCGCCAGCTTAGCTCTCTCCTGCTGCGCCATCGCCCGGTACTGCTTGGCTTGCTGGGTGAGAGCTTGGATGCGCTGCTGTTCGGGTGTTTTGGGTGCTTGGGTTTCTGGCACATAGCGACGCACAGTGGAGATACGTTTACGACCGTAGAGGTGTTCCGCCGCTCGCTGTGCATCCGCAGCACTTTCGGCGTGGATCAGCGTTCTAAAGTTGCCAATGCCAGGCACGCTGACCGACACCTCAAACGCTTTGTATCTGCCGTCAATTTCGTAAAGCCGCATACAGATATTTAGCGGCAGTACAGTCGGCTGGGTTTGGCTGTCAACCGAAATTGCCTTTTCTTTTGTTCTGGCAAATTTCGGTAGGGATAGTGAAAAACTGAACATAGTGTTGCTGTGCGTTCAACAACAGAGGACACGCACACGATGGCTATGTTGGCTTCACTAAAATTGACGCAGGCTAAAAAGCCCGCACAGATTCCGCCCGTTCAAGTAAGACGGAATAAACTCGTCAAACGCCTACACGAGCAGATTGAACTGGCTCGTGCTGAACAGGGCGGCAGCACCTACAGCCCCAAACGCTACAAGACTGTGACGGATGAAGAAGGAAACCGCCGCACGATTGAGATCGCCAAACGCATCAAGCCGTGGTGGTTTGTGGGCGTGGAAGGTCGGCTCTGCCTCAATGTCCGCTACGGAGCCAAGATGCTGGAGTTGGCGAAGGGGAAAACTGCAGTGGAGATTGCCACGCAGCAAGACCTCGTACCCACGCTGGAACTGATCAAGGCCGCTGTGGAAGCAGGGGAGTTAGATCAGCAGATGAACGCCGCCTCCAACACGCTACGCAGTGGGTTCAAACGATGATGGCAAGATACACTGCTTAACGCTCTATTGCGTTACCGTAGCGACAAGGGAAATGGCGGCGTATTTCGTAAATTAAGGCGAATATGCGGGAGTAACCAAGTCGAAAACGGGGCACTAACGCCGTTCAAGTGTGAGCGGCTGGCAGGCATAGCTAACATGCTTGTCAGCCGCTACAGTTTGGGGACAAGGATACCGTCCTTGTACTCATAATCTGCCAAGGCGTTGCTCAGCATTTTATCGAATGTGGTGTGGTAGTAGGTGCGTTCGATTTGCGAGATGCTGGTGCCGCACATCTCCGCAACCGCAGCAGGTGGTAGGTTGCTATTCACCCGCTTTGTAATGAAATAGTGACGGAAGCTGTACGGGACGAGATTGCGGTTTCCTAAGCTGATCCGCGCCTTCTCCATTAGCTTGTCGAAGTGGTAGCCGATCGCTCTTGGCGTGAGTGGCGTCTTTCCGTTGTAGCTGAAGACGAGCTTGTCGCTCAGCTCTCTTAGCACCGCGATCTCTGTCAGTTTTCTTGCCTTCGCGATGTACTGAAGATAACTGCTAAAATACCTGTGTTTGCTTAGCGACAATTAACTTGGCCGGTTGACGACAATTGTCTTGGCCGGTGGGCACTGCCTCCGGTAATCGTCGTTGCAGATCCTCAAAGATCGTTGTCGCTGTCAGCCCCGGCGCAGCCCGCAGCCTCGGCAGGATCTCGCTCTCCCACAGCCCCTCGAGCGGATCGCGGCGCGTCCGCCACTGCCGGCGCGGCTGCTGCGACGGCAACACCGCTGCATGCTCGATCCGACGGGCTGTCCGCACGCTGATGCCTACCTTCGCCGCCGCAGCTTCCTGCGGCAGCGTGTTCCGTAACTCCTTGTATCGCTTCACTTGTTGGTCCGTTATGCGCTGGCCGGGCATCGTGACTCTCCTCGTTCCCTTCGAACGAGAAATCACGACCCAACCCATCGCTGCAAGCGCCCCCGGCGGCAGCGCCCACCGGCCAAGACAATTGTCGTCAACCGGCCAAGTTAATTGTCGCTAAGCAGCGGCATACCTTCTAGCAAACTCACGGTTTCTCTGATTCGTTACAGACTGGTATAACCTCGGGTCTAACCAACTGAAACAGGAATCTTTGTTCCATAGATCTAACGAATGGTCAGACATCTATTCTCTTACCCAACCTTTTACTCACGTTACTCACTCCTCTTTTAGGCAATAGGTCTCCAATTGGGCTCAACACCCATCAAGTACTGAATACAGGCATCTACGAAAGGATTTCGGAAAACACCAAGATCTGAGAAACCCGAGCACAACCAAGCCGCAAACGGCAGTGGTCGCGAACTATTCAGAGAGGCAGAGCACTTCTGCCTCTAGATCTATTTATAAATTTTCGATAGGCAAAAGGCTGACAAACGCTTATTTTTTACTCTTGGTAAGTGAAGCACCGCCTAGCGGTTATTTTTTCTTGCCAATATTTTTTTGAATTTCTAAAGAAGCAATTTCAGCCTGAATATTGTCGTAGGTTTTCTCAATTTGATTGAGCGAGGTGCCTACTGCTTTTGCGACCATATACGGATTCTTGTCGTCAAGCAGACGGTACGAAATATAAACGTGGCGGCAATGGTAAAGATCAAACCACTCAAGCCCCTTTAACTTCAATTGGGCACGCAATCCTCGCTTGTAGAAGTCATAGAACTTTCCGCGAGCAGCGGAGTGAGCAGGATAAATCTTGCTTCGCTTGGATCCGTCCTCAAACATCGCGAAGACGAAGTCATCTTCTCGCTTGTGAATCGCGTGCTCTTTTAACCAACGCAAAAGATGATTCACCTTTTGTCCGTTGTCGTAGGTTCGAGCTGAAATTGTAGTGTTCCGATCTTTGCTTTTCTTGCTTGTTTCTGCGCGAACGCGAATCGTCACAATTTGACTTTCAGCGTCTATGGTGAGGTCTTTGTTTCGCAAGCCGAACAGTTCACCTGATCGGAGTCCGCAATTACTGATCGTCAGAAAAGCCTGTCGAACCATACTCTTGTAGTAAACGTCTTTCGGCGAATCAGATTCTTTCGGAGAGGACCAAGTATTCAGAATTCGGACTACTTGGTTGTACTGCTCAAAAGTTACACGCTTGCGTTTAGGTTCAGGCGTTTTGAACGTGTCCCAACGTGGTATTGCTCTTTCAGATGATAGTTTTTTCTCATACGCCCATCTGAACGCTGCTCTGATCTGTAACAGTTCATCACGTATCATCGAGAGCGATGCTTGGTTTTTAGTTTTGCCTCTGACTTCTAACTCGCGCCAAGGCAAGTATTGATTCCATAGGTTCCCATCCACAGTACTTACTTTAGTATTGAGGGCAAGACTCAGCTTTTGGTGAAGAAATCTTTTTCCGTGCCCAAGACGACAGTGAATGTTTTTCAACGTGGAGGGTCTTTTCAGTCCTCTGCGTACTTGATCGTCCAAATGCTTGCCGTACTGACGAAACACATCACCAAGATTCAAGCTCTGAATCTGATGACCACTTTTTATCTCTGAGAGCAATTCTAAGTAACGATCTTCGGCAAGTTTTTTCGCCTCCCTTAAAGAGTTCGTTTTCAACGACTCTTTGTAGTCGTTTTTCTTGCCCTTCACGCGAAACTTGAAATACCAAACTCCACGCGCGACGGCAGCTGATAGATCACCGCCCTTCGGTCGTAGTTGATCGCCGCGACGAAAAAGAGTCAGTTTTCGACTCCCCACCGTAAGTTCGTGCTTCTCGAGGAACGAGAACCCCTTGCCGTACCTAGACTTTGCGGCGTTGCTAGAGCGACCCAATGCCTTCCCTACCCTCGTGGTTGCGTTCGCTTAAATGCCGTTTCCGTGTCTTCTAGAGGCACTTTCGAGTCCCTCCGAAAGTTTTTACTGTAAAAACTTGTCATCCTCGCGGGACAAAGCGGGAAATGCTTAGACGGCACAGATAGGTAGTAACTTTAGTCTCGCCTCGGTCAGAGGCTACCTATTTTCACCGAGAGATTCGAGCACTGTAGGTAGTTCTCTAGGTAGTTGGATAGATGTAACTCGTTGACTTTATTTGAGTTAGGTAGTTTCTAGGTAGTTTTATAAAAACCTTATAAATCAACGACTTACGTTCTTTACATTACTCCCATTCAATCGTCGCTGGAGGTTTACCGCTGATGTCGTATACCACACGGCTCACACCCTTGACTTCGTTGACGATGCGACGCGAACAGATGTCGAGTAATTCATAGGGCAGATGCGCCCAGTGCGCCGTCATGAAATCAATGGTCTGGATGGCGCGTAACGCGATGACAAGATCGTGACGTCGACCGTCACCCGTCACACCCACTGACTTCACGGGCAGGAACACCGCGAATGCTTGACTCGTCTTATTATACCAACCCGACTTGCGTAGCTCTTCGATAAAAATATGGTCGGCGAGTCGAAGCGTGTCGGCTGCAGCTTCAGTAACTTCGCCCAAAATTCGAACTCCGAGACCGGGACCTGGGAACGGATGTCGATTCACCATCTCGGCAGGCAGTCCGAGCTCGACACCGATCTTCCGGACCTCATCCTTGAAGAGCTCGCGTAGCGGCTCGACGAGCTTGAGTTTCATTTGGGCGGGCAGTCCGCCCACGTTGTGATGACTCTTGATGACGTGCGCCTTGCCGGTCTTGCTACCAGCCGATTCGATGACGTCGGGGTAAATCGTCCCCTGCGCGAGAAATTCGACGCAGTCGCGGGCATTACCGGCCGCGAGCTTCTTCACCGCGTCATCGAATACCTCGACGAAAAGTCGGCCGATAATTTTGCGCTTGGCTTCGGGGTCACTCACACCCTTAAGCTCACTGAAGAATCTATCAGCAGCGTTCATCCGTATAACTCGCACCCCGAGATTACGGGCAAAGATATCCATCACGGCGTCGCCTTCGCGATGACGCAAGAGGCCATGATCGACGAATACGCAGACCAGCTGATCGCCGATGGCACGATGCAACAAGGCCGCGACGACCGACGAGTCGACGCCGCCTGAAAGCCCGAGTAACACCTTCGATTTGCCGACCTGCTCGCGCACGCGCTCAATCGCGTCGTCAATGATATTGCCCGGGTTCCAGCTCGCATCGCAGCCGCAGATATCGTGTAGGAATCGGGCGTATATACGCTCGCCCTGCCTCGTGTGGGTCACTTCCGGATGGAACTGCAGGGCATAGAACCGTCGCGACTCGTCCGCCATACCGGCGACGGGTACATCGCTCGTCGATGCGATCGCAGAAAATCCTGTGGGTAAGGCGACGACCTGATCGCCGTGGCTCATCCAGACGTCGAGCAGACCGTCACCCTCGGCGTTAACGCGATCTTCGATGCCGCGCAGAAGCGCTGAATGATTACGAGCACGAACTTCGGTATAGCCGAATTCGTGGATGGCACCCGGCTCGACGCGACCGCCGAGCTGCGCCGCCATGGCCTGCATACCGTAGCAAATGCCGAGCACAGGGGCGCCAAGCTCGAAAACAGCTTTGGGCACTACCGGAGCATTTTTCTGAGTAACAGACTCAGGACCCCCAGAGAGAATGATGCCCTTCGGTTTGAACGCACGGACATCGATATCGCGGACATCCCAGGCGTGGATCTCGCAGTACACACCGAGTTCGCGCACACGACGCGCAATTAGCTGAGTGTATTGCGAGCCGAAGTCGAGGATGAGAACGCGGTCAGCGTGAATGTCGCGGGCAATCATCGCCAGAGACTCACGAGATCCGATAGTTCGGTGCTTCTTTGGTAATGGTCACGTCGTGTACGTGCGATTCGCGTACGCCTGCCGTCGTGATGCGCACAAAGGTTGGCCGTGTACGCATCTGCTCGATGTTTTGACTGCCCGTGTAACCCATTGCTGCACGCAGTCCTCCGGCGAGCTGGTGCAGGATGGCGACAAGACTACCCTTATACGGTACGCGACCTTCGATGCCCTCAGGAACGAGTTTTTCGAGTTCGGTCGTGGTGTCCTGAAAATAGCGATCGCTCGAGCCGTGACGCTCAGCCATAGCACCGAGCGAACCCATACCGCGATAGCTTTTAAAGCTCGCGCCCTGAAAGAGCTCGACTTCCCCAGGAGATTCTTCGGTGCCGGCGAAGAGCCCACCAATCATCACGGCGTGAGCGCCGGCAGCGATGGCTTTTGCGATGTCACCCGAGTATCTAATACCGCCGTCTGCGATGAGCGGTACGTCGGTGCCCGCAATGGCCGCCGCGACATTTGCGACTGCAGAAATCTGCGGCACACCGACACCCGCCACAATGCGGGTCGTACAGATCGATCCCGGACCGATGCCAACCTTGATGCCGTCGACACCCGCCTTGACCAAGGCCTGCGCCGCCTCAGCAGTGACGATGTTGCCGGCGATCACCTGCAGCGTCGGCCAGCGCGACTTGATGCGCTCGACCATTTGAATGACGCCGCGGGAGTGTCCGTGGGACGAATCGACTACGATAGCGTCGACTCCTACTTCGACGAGCGCCGCGACGCGATCAGAGAGGTCGAGCGAGGTGCCGACGGCTGCACCGACGCGCAAACGACCGCTGCTGTCTTTGCAGGCTCGCGGACGCTCGGTAGCCTTCTGGATATCTTTAACCGTGATGAGCCCCTTAAGCTCGCCACCCTCACCGACGACGAGCACTTTCTCGATCCGGTGTTTGTGGAACAGCTGCAGAACGTCTTCTTTCGGTGCATTTTCCCGCGCCGTGACGAGACGCTCCTTGGGCGTCATCACCGACGAAACCGGATTGTCGAGTTGGGTTTCGAAACGAAGGTCGCGGCTCGTGACGATACCAACTACTTTATCGCCCTTCACCACCGGCATGCCGGAGATGCCGCGCGCCTTGGTGAGCTCCAGCACCTGACGGATAGTGGTATCGGGCAATACCGTGATGGGATCGAGCACCACGCCACTTTCGAATTTCTTGACCCGAGCGACCTCAAGCGTCTGGGCTTCTATGGTCATGCTCTTGTGAACGATGCCGATGCCGCCCTCCTGCGCGATGGCGATGGCGAGGCGGGCCTCGGTCACCGTGTCCATAGCCGCCGAGATAAGCGGTAAATTGAGGTGGATATTGCGCGTCAGGCGGGTCGACAAATCAACCTCGGGCGGCAGAACCTCCGAATAAGCCGGTACCAAAAGCACGTCATCGAAAGTGAGTGCTTCCTGCAGGATACGCATACGGGAGACCGTCCAATAAGCTATCGGACAGCGCATTCTACGCACCCCGGCCGACCCGGTAAACTTGTCTTGATCAAAGGCCTCTCTCTACACCGGAACCCCACTTGCCCGACACCCGTTCAGCTCCCGCCGACCGCGACGTCTATAGCGTTGGGCGCCTCAACAAAGAGGTCCGGATGCTGCTCGAGCACGGAATACCGTCGCTCTGGATCGAAGGGGAAATCTCGAATTTTTCGCGGCCTGCCTCCGGACACTGGTACTTCACGCTGAAGGACCGCGACAGTCAGGTGCGATGCGCGATGTTCCGCGGACGTAACGCCCTGCTGCGATTCACGCCGACCGATGGTCAGCGCGTCCTGGCGCGAGCGCGGGTCACGCTCTTCGAGCCCCGGGGTGAGTACCAACTGCAGGTCGAGCATCTCGAAGATTCCGGCGTCGGCGCCTTACGCCGCGAGTACGAACGCCTCAAGACTCGGCTCGAGGCCGAGGGTCTCTTCGATTCGTCAAAAAAAAGATCCCTACCGATCGTACCGAACTGCATTGGCGTCATCACCTCGCCCACCGGCGCAGCGATCCGCGACATCCTGAGTATTTTGGGCCGGCGTTTTCCTGTAGCACGAGTGATCATCTATCCGACTGCCGTCCAGGGACGCGCTGCCGTGCCGCAGTTGCTCGAGGCGCTATCACTGGCTGCGGCTCGAAACGAATGCGACGTCCTGATCGTCGCCCGTGGTGGTGGCTCCATCGAAGATCTTTGGGCCTTTAATGATGAAGGGGTCGCTCGTAAAATTCGCGACTTGCCGATGCCGGTCGTCACCGGTATCGGTCACGAAATCGATTTCACGATTGCGGATTTTGTCGCAGATCTGCGAGCACCGACACCCTCGGGTGCAGCCGAGCTCGTCGTGCCGGATGGCGCAGGCTGGCGAGCGAGCTTCGCGCGGCTTGCCCAACGACTTGCGCAAGCGCTGCGCCGTCAACTGCGTAGCGACAGCGATTATCTTGTGGCCTTGCGACGTCGACTCGTACTCACGCATCCGGGACAACGGCTACGCCAGAATTCTCAGCGTCTCGATGATCTGGAGCAACGACTCAGCAGTCGAGTTCAGTTACTGCTCGCCGATCGACAGCATCGATTGCAAAGTCTGACGACGCGACTCGCTAGAACCTCACCAAAAATCGAACTTCAGCGGCTATCGAATCGTCATGCCCTTCTCGATAGCCGCCTGCGCAGTACGTTACCCAAACGACTCGCGACCTTGCGCCAGACACTCGGCACACTCGCACGTACGCTCGATGCAGTAAGTCCACTCGCGACACTCGATCGGGGATTCGCGCTCGTCACGCGGGTGGCTGACGGAGCACTCTTACGCGATGCTGATGCCGTGGGCGTACGCGATCTCATCGATGCGCGCCTCGCTAACGGCACGCTGCGCGCCGAAGTCGTCGAGCATCTCGAGGAGAAAAAAAGTGATCTATAGCCGGGGGATTTCCCTGTCGTGGGTCGGGGTGCTGCTGTCGTGCGCTTCAATCAGCGCCTCAGGTGTTAGCATTCTGCCGAATCCACTGTCCGTACCCGGTGGTGTCGTCATCCTCGATTTGCCGGAAGATTCCTCCAAACCTCCCGTCGTCACGTTCGAAGGTAATCGGGTGATGGTGGTTCCGAACGGACACGGCTGGCGCGCAGTCATTGGTATTCCGCTCGCTCGCGAACCCGGCACGGCGAAGATCGAAATCCGGTCAGGCAACACGACACTTTCTCAGGGCTTCACCATCGAAGGCAAAGCGTATGCGACACAACGACTCAAAGTCGCTCCGAGGCACGTTGATCTGTCTCCCGAGGATGCAGCGAGGGTCGCCAGTGAGCAACTGAGGATACGCGAAGCAGTCGGCACTTTCAGTGCGGCACTCCCCCTGACCCTCAAGTTTGCATCACCCGTGCGCGGTCCGCACTCGTCGTCTTTCGGACTACGGCGCGTGTTCAACAACCAACCGCGTAATCCCCATTCGGGTATGGATATCGCTGCACCTGTTGGCACGACCGTATTCGCGCCAGCGCCGGGCAAAGTGATCGAGATCGGTGACTTCTTCTTCAACGGCAAATCGGTATTTATCGATCACGGCCAGGGCCTCGTGACCCTCTACTGCCACTTGAGCGAGATCAGCGTAACGCCCGGAACCGAAGTAAAAACCGGGGACAAGATTGGCGAAGTCGGTGCGACGGGTCGCGTGACCGGCCCGCACCTGCATTGGGGCGTCGCACTCAACCGCGCTTTCGTGGACCCTGCGCTTTTCCTCGACCTGACGAGCGCCCACGCTTCGAGGGGTCGGGCTTCGGGCGCCCCCTGAGCCTCGCGTAAGGATTAGCGTCGGTGCGGTACTCCACCGCGACCGGCGACGCAAAGAGATCGAACGCCCTCCGAAAAACGTTGGCGAGATAACGCGTATAGGCCTCGGGTACATGCACGGTCTGATTGCCGTGAATAATGATTCGCGGCGGGTTCCGCCCACCCTGATGCGCATACCGTAACTTGATACGGCGACCCCGAACAAGCGGTGGCTGATGTTGTTCGATAGCCTGCCCTAAAGTCTTAGTGAGACGCGGCGTCGGAATTTCTGTCATCGCTGCGTCATACGCCTTAGTAGTTGAGGCGACGAGTTCACCGACTCCCGTCCCATGGCGTGCAGAGATGAAATGCACCGGCGCATAGGGGACGAAGTCGAGCTTAAGTTCGAGCAGACGACGAATTTCATCGCGCTGCTCCATGGGGATACCATCCCATTTATTGACTGCGATGATGAGCGCGCGCCCGCGTTGCAGCGCAAGTCCGAGTACGTTGGCATCTTGCTCACCAATACTGTCGTGCGCATCGATCACGAAAATAACGACGTGGGCCGAATCGATGGCCTGCAGCGTTTTGGCTACGCTCGCCTTTTCGACTTCGTCCTCGACCTTACCGCGACGACGTACGCCCGCAGTGTCGATCAGCATGAACTCACGATCATCACGAATAAAGGGTACGAAGATGCTGTCACGCGTTGTCCCAGGCATATCGCTCACAATGACCCGTTCTTCGCCGAGAAGACGGTTGACGAGCGTCGACTTACCGACATTCGGACGGCCGATGATCGCTAGTCTGATGCGACCATCGTCTAATGATTGCTCTGCTGCAATCTCCTCGGCATTAAAATCTTTCAGCACGACCGACATTAGCTCGCGGCATCGGTCGCCGTGCGCCGCCGCGATCGCGATAGGCTCACCGAGTCCCAAAGAATGAAAGTCTGCTGCAGCCATTGAGGGGTCGAGACCCTCCGCCTTGTTGACTGCGAGTACGACCTTTTTTCCCGATCGTCGAAGCTCGCGCGTGACCCAATGATCTTGCAGCGTGAGGCCGCGGCGCGCCTCTGCTAAAAATACGAGTACGTCGGCTTCCTCGATTGCCCGCTCTGTCTGCAGACGCATCGGCGTCTCGATGCCTGATGGCTGCTCGACCAGACCTCCCGTGTCCACGACTACGTAAGGTGTCGGACCAAGACGTCCGTAGCCGTACTGGCGATCTCGGGTTACCCCCGGAATGTCGGCGACGAGCGCATCTCGTGTGCCAGTCAGGCGATTGAAGAGAGTCGATTTACCGACGTTGGGCCGACCGACGAGGACGACAACAGGAAGCATGATGAGTTCTCTCGCTCGGGGAAGTCGGGAGTGCGCTCGAGGCCTTTACGCCTTCGGACGCAGCGCCGTCACACGACCCTCGTCGTCTTGAAAGATTACGAGGTCGCCGACCACCACCGGCGCATTGCTCGTGCGGCCACCAATCTTGGTACGCGCCAAGAATGCGCCCGTGTCACCATCGAGCCAATGGACGTAACCCTCAAAATCGGCCACGGCGATGTAATTACCGACGATTACAGGCGCTGACAGACGACGCATGCGTAATCCGTCTTGACGCCAAAGATCAACGCCGGTACGACGCCGCAGTGCGACAACCTCACCCGTGGCTCCGGCGACCACCACGCGCTCCTCGTCCACCGCCAATCCGCGATAACTCGAAATTTCACGCGACCACCAGATCTGCCCAGTATCGGCGGCAAGCATAGCGACGCGCCCCTGAAACCCCGCGACAAAAACATCGACGCCTAAAACTTTGACGGCCGAGTCGATGTCGACGAGGCGTTCAAGCTCTGTGCGCCCTTTGGGAGGCGAAATCAATTGGTCCCACAAGATTTCGCCGCGAGCGGTCTCAACGGAGATAACGCGACCATTGTCGAATCCACAGAATGCAGCGTTGCCCGCAACGAGCGGCGCGCCGGTACCGCGCAGGGTCAGGCGCGGGATTTGTTGGTATTCGCGCCATAGCTCCCGTCCGTCTTCAAGCGATAGGCCAAGCAGTCGACCTGCAACCGTACGCACGATCACGGCATCGGCACTGACGGCCGGTGCCGCCAAGACTTCGCCTCCGACCCCCGCGCTCCAGCGCCGTGTTCCCGTCGCGGCATCGAACGCGATGACTTCGCCGTCCGCGCTACCGACCACAACGAGTCCGCCGCCCGCTCCCGGACCACCGGACAAAGTGACACCTGTCTTCGCGCGCCAAACAACTTTGCCGTTGGCCGATTGAAGGGCGACCACCTCGCCACCGCGACCGGCTGCAAACACTTGATCACCCAAAGCCGTCGGCGAGAGACCGCTCCGCATGACCTCATCGCCTCCAACCACCGACGTACTCCATACGCGCCCTACGGTGATCGATTCGGTAAAGTCGACAAGTTCGGCGGGAGGATCGATTTCTTTGTCCTTATCGCAGGCAACGAACGCAGCGAGCAGCACCGCCGCGGCAGCGAGCCGAGGCAGACGGTTTGAGAGGGTGCCGCTTAGCAAGGGTGACTCCTGCAGCGCTGAGTTCAGGGTTTGAGCGGCGTCTGTACGCCATCCGATTCAACATCCCAGATCTTTAGGCGCAAGCCGTCGAGATCGATGGTGGCAGGGCGGGTGCCGTTGCCCGCCGCTGCAGCCTCGGCTTCACGCCATGCAGCGAGCGCACCGGCGCGATCACCCTTGGCGAGTAACGCATCCCCTCGGACTTCGTCGAAGCGTGCCACAAAACCGCCCGGTTCCGCGCCCTCGAGAGTCTTTAGCGCCGCATCAGCATTGTTCTGCGCGACCTGCACGCGCGCGAGACGTACTCGAGCGAGCAGCTGAAGTTGTGGATCATCGGAGTTCGCCATCACTTGCGTGAGACGCTCTGCCGCCTTTCCAAGCTCGCCGGTGTCGACGTGCACGCGCGCGCCGAGGAGATCGGCTTGATCAGCGTAGGCCGACGATCCAAATTCTTTACGAAGCTCATCGATCGCCGTGAGGACTGCGGCACGATCGCCACGCTCCAGTGTTTGCAGGATATCGTTGTAAGCAATACTCGCCTCAACGTGACGACGCTCGACACGCGCTTCGTACCAACGCCAGCCTGCCAATGCACCAAGCCCGATGATGACGCCCACAATGAGCCAAGGACCATTCTCCCGCAACCAGCGCTTAACACGCTCCCACTGCTCCTGCTCGTTGTAGTAATCGTCGATCAAGGGCGTCTCTCCTGCTAAGAATTCTTTGAGCTATAGACCATCAGCCAATGGTCAACGGCAGATACTGCTTGCTCGATCTTTACTTCTGCGGGCTCGCCCGTCCCCCCGCGCAGCGGCTTCAACTGCACCACGCCGCGCCCAAGCTCGTCCTCGCCGAGCACCAGTGCGAGCGGCGCACCGCTGCGGTCAGCACGCCGGAATTGGACTTTGAGGTTACCGCCACCGAGGTTGAGTTCGACACGGCGTCGCGGCGATTTACGGCGAAGCTCGTCCGCGACTCGCATGGCCACACGGGTCGACGCTTCGCCTTGAGCGACAAAGTAAACATCGGACGTTTGAGCTACGGGCGCCGAGCCCGCTTGTTCAATGAGCGCCACAGCACGCTCCACACCCATGGCAAAACCGATCGCGGGAGTGGTTTCGCCGCCAAGCTGCGTAATCAAGCCATCGTAGCGGCCACCCGAACAAACGGCATCCTGCGCGCCGAGCACATCGGTAATCCACTCGAACACAGTGCGCGAGTAATAGTCGAGACCACGCACGAGATACGGGTTCACTTCGTAGGTGATACCCAGCGAGTCGAGCAGACTGCGAAGGTCCGCGAAGTGCTGCCGGCTCTCTTGATCTAGATGCTCAAGCAGCAAAGGCGCACCGGCGATGATCGCCTGCATCTCCGGATTTTTACTATCGAGGATACGCAGCGGATTCCCTTCTAGCCGACGCTGACTGTCGACATCGAGTTTCGCGTGATGCTGACGGAAGTACCGCGTCACCACTTCGCGATAGGCGAAACGCGACTCCGGCGAACCGAGCGAGTTGATCTGCAGCCGTACTCGATCGATGCCGAGGCGGCGCCAGAAGGAAGCCGACAGCGCGATGAGTTCTGCATCGATGTCGGGTCCAGCAAAACCCACAGCTTCCACGTCGATCTGGTGAAACTGACGGAACCGCCCCTTCTGCGGTCTCTCGTGGCGGAACATCGGTCCGGTGCACCACACCTTGTGACGCGCACCGCGCAACATACCGTTGGAAATCATGGCGCGGACCATACCTGCCGTAGCCTCAGGCCGCAGCGTCAGTCGCTCGCCGCCCTTATCCTCGAAGCTGTACATCTCTTTTTCGACAACGTCGGTCAACTCACCAATCGCGCGCTTGAAAAGATCGGTCTGCTCAACGATCGGTACACGCATTTCATCGTAAGCATGCGCGCTCAAAATTTCCCGAGCGACCAACTCAAGCCACTGCCACCGCGCGATCTCCGTCGGCAGCACGTCGTTCATGCCTTTGACGGGCTGGATCCTCGGTGCATTCATGGTGGGGTTCCCGTCGTCGCATCCGGTTTAACGAAGGGCCGTAAATTCGCGGTCGCATCGACTGTAAAATAGGCTATCGAATTACGGATGAACCCCGCAGGGATCGCGACGGGACGACCACCCACCTCCAGCGACACCACATCGGCTTTGCCAAGCAGCACACGCAGCGGACCTTGGCCCGTCGCTCGCGCCTGGCCCCCTCCCGGGGCTATATCGAAGTAAAGTTTCTTCCCCGATGCATCATAAATTTCGACCCAGCAGTCGGCGCGAACATCGATTTTAAGCATGACCCGACCTTGTTTAACGGGCACCGCACGCGAAACGTTTTCAGTGGCGACAGTACTCGTCAGCGTCATCGATTGATCCGCCATAACGACGCTCTGCGCTACGACAGGCTCAGTAACCGTCGCAGAGGCTTGCTGCGCGGACTGGTTCAATACGCCCGCACCCCGAGGAATCCACCAAGCCACCACGCCGATGACGACGGCCGCAGCGGCGAGACTAAGCCTGCGCGCCCAAGCTTTCGAGTCGACCACGGATGCCGGTGCACGCGCGATCTGGGTGAGATCGGGCACCACGAGTGTCACATCCTGCGACGCCAAATCGGTCATCAGCTCTGCAGTCGGCGCACCGATGAGATCGGCATAACGACGCAAATGCCCCTGTACGAAGACCCGCGCACCAATCTTCGCAAACTGATCCGCCTCGAGCGCAACAATGATCGACTCGTCGCAATGTAAACGAGTAGCTGCAGTTATGGTCGTGTGACCCGTGGCGTTCCGATACCGCGTCAATATTTGCCCGATGGACTCGGTCATGACGCGAGCGCTCCCGAGAGTTTGTTGCCGAGACGAACGCGGGTGCGATCGTTGACGCGTCCCGCAAGCTGACCACAGGCTGCGTTGATGTCATCGCCTCGCGTACGACGAATGGTTGCAAGCACACCGCGCTGGATCAATTCATCACGAAAGCGCGAGATCACCGGCATGGGCGAACGACAATAGTCGGTGCCCGGGAACGGGTTGAACGGAATAAGGTTAAGCTTGGCGGGCTTGCCCTTGAGCAACCTTGCGAGCGAGCGAGCATGCTCGAGTTGGTCGTTTACGCCGTCGAGCATGACGTACTCAAAAGTCACACTGCGACCATTTTTTTCATCGATATAATGCCAGCACGCCTCAAGTAGTTCGGCGATCGGATGCTTACGATTGATCGGCACGAGCACGTTACGCAGCGCATCGTCGGGGGCATGTAGCGACACCGCGAGCGCACAATTCACTTCTTCGGCGAGCCTGTACATGAGTGGTACGAGGCCAGAGGTCGAGAGCGTGACACGTCGACGAGAAATATCGAAACCGAGATCGTCGAGCAAAATACGAATGGCCGGCACCACATTACGGAAATTTGCGAGCGGTTCGCCCATTCCCATGAATACGACGTTCGTGATGCGTCGCTCACCGCGCGGTTCGAAGCCGAGCTCGCGATTGGCGAGCCACACCTGGCCGACGATTTCGGCGGTAGTAAGGTTGCGATTGAAACCCTGTTGCGCAGTCGAACAAAACGAGCAATCGAGCGCGCAGCCCACCTGCGATGAAATGCAGAGCGTGCCGCGATCGATTTCCGGGATGAACACCATCTCAAAGGCCTGAGTGCTATCGGCGCGGAGCAACCATTTGCATGTGCCGTCGGCAGAGTTGTACCGCGAGATAATCTCAGGCGTACGCACGTCGGCGACGTCACTGAGCTGCGTGCGAAAGTCCAGCGCGAGATCAGTCATTGCCGCGAAGTCGCCCTCACAGCGCTTGTAGAGCCAGCTCATCAGCTGACGCGCTCGAAACGGCTTGTTGCCGAGGGCTGTGACGAACGCCTCGAGCTCGGGCTTTTCGAGTCCGAGGAGATTAGTTCGTACTGCGGCGGCTTCGGTCATGACGAGTACGGCAAAGCGGTGATGCTGTCAGGCGCGCGGGCAAATCTCGATGCCACGGAAGAAATATGCGATTTCCTGCGCGGCGGTCTCCACGCCATCGGAGCCATGGACCGTATTGACCTCAATACTCTGCGCGAGGTCGGCACGGATCGTACCCGGTGCGGCTTTATTCGGGTCGGTGGCACCCATGATTTCGCGGTTCTTCGCGATGGCGTTCTCGCCTTCGAGCACCTGTAACATCACTGGACCCGAAGTCATGTACTTGACCAAGTCTTTGAAGAACGGACGCTCCCGATGCACCGCGTAGAAACCCTCAGCCTCTGACTGCGAGAGGTGAGTCATGCGGGCGGCAACGACGCGCAGGCCCGCCTGCTCGAGCCGACGATAGACCTCGCCGATAAGATTACGGGCTACGCCATCGGGCTTAACGATCGAAAAAGTGCGCTCCTGCGGCATTAGACAGTTCCTTAACTAAAGGTGAAAGGGGCTATGACAATCTTGCAGTCTACTCGCGCAATGCCCCCGACAGCAACGCAAGAGCGCGCGCAAGTCTATGTTATATAATGGTTTTTAAACGTTGAAGCTTTCCCCGCAACCACACTCGCCCTTAATGTTCGGGTTGCGGAACTTGAAGGCCTCATTGAGGCCCTGCTTCGCAAAATCGACCTCCGTGCCGTCGATGTACGGCAGGCTGTCACGGTCGACGAAAACCTTGACGCCCTGGGCTTCGAAAACGACGTCAGTGGGTGTGGTCTCATCGGCGTAATTGACAACGTAAGCGAACCCCGAGCAGCCGGTCTTTCGAACGCCAAGGCGTAAGCCAATGCCTTGCCGTCGGGTTCCGAGAAAACTGCGGACTCGATCCGCCGCGGCTGTCGTCAAGGAAATCGCCATGCTCTCCTCACCGTGGTTGCTATCATTGTAATGTGTTGATCAAGTTTCGCCAGCGGCCTCAAGCGCCGCCCTCAACGCATCCTCGACTCGAAACAGTCGGCCAAGTTTCTCGGTAGGCAAGCCGAAGCGTCGGGCCCAGTCTCGCGGATCGCCAAGCTCGGGTGTGGCAGCAAACCGGCCCACGAGCTCGCTCTTCAACCCTTCGAGCACCACCCGCACCCCGGGGCAAGTTGCCGCCCTGAACTCGACCGCTGCGATTCGCCGCGCGGCATCGAGTCTAACGAAACAGCGAACTTGCGCGCCCTCGCGTAGACTCCCCGACTTGCCCATCTTCCAATAAACGCCCGCCGGAGACCCCGGCGCATCTTGGCTTCGTAACTCCGTGACGGCCTCGCGGATGGCGCTTACAGCGACGGCTGCATCGCTCTCGGTATTGAAGCGGCCAAATGCGACCCGCAGCGTCGACTGCGCAAGCTCAGCCTTCACACCTTGTGCTCGCAAGACATAAGACGGTTCGCCGCTCGCCGAATCGCACGCTGCGCCACTTGACACGGCGATCGCGGGCATCGCCGCAATCAAACTCTCCCCCTCGACACCTGCAATACTGAGCGAAACGAGTCCAGGCAATCGATGAACGGGATGATCGTTCCAGCGTAGACCCCCGAGGTCGGCGAGACCGGATCGAAAACGCTCGGCGAGCGCCTCGATGTGCCGCGCATCGGACTCGCAGTGCTCACGCGCCTGCGCTGCTGCACGACCGAAGCCGACAATTTGATGTGTCGCGAGCGTTCCAGGTCTGAGCCCTCGCTCATGACCTCCACCCCACATAATCGGCTCGATCCAAGGCCGCGCACGCGGCGACACCCACAGTGCGCCGATGCCCTTCGGACCATAGAGCTTATGCGCGGAGATCGACAAAAGGTCGATACCAAGCGATTCCACGTTGATCAGCATTCGGCCCACCGATTGCGCAGCATCAGAGTGCAGGCAAACACCACGCGCTCGACAGATCATGGCAATTGCGGCGATATCATGAACAACACCCGTCTCGTTGTTCGCCTGCATGATGGACACCAACTGCGTGTCAGCGCGTAGCGCTGCCGCAACCGCCGCAGGATCGATGCGACCGTCCCGATCAGGCGTAAGCCAACCGACTTGCCAACCTCGTTTTTCGAGTTGGCGGGCACAATCGAGCACTGCCTTGTGTTCGGTACGCGACGTGACGAGGTGACGACCCTGATCAGCCCGTCCGCGTGCGAAACCTAAGATTGCGAGATTATCGGACTCGGTCGCACCAGAGGTGAAGATGATGTCCTCTGCTCTGGCGCCAATGAGCGCCGCAACTTCCGCTCGCGCCGACTCGATGGCTGTTGCTGCGTCCCATCCGAAGGCATGCGTGCCCGAGGACGGGTTACCCGTACCGAGATCGCCCTTGAGTACCTCGACCATGATCTCCGCTACCACCGGATCGAGCGGCGTCGTCGAAGCATGATCAAGAAAGATCGGCTTCACAACACGGATTCTCTGGGGGTCGAATTATTTGATCGTGCGCCGGCCCGTCGTCGGCGACCCTGAATCGCCGTGAGAATGCCGCGTAAAATATTCGCTTCGTTCTGATCGATCTCAGCGCGGTTGATGAATCGGCGGATGCGCTCCATCAGACGAATGCCGCTCGTGGTTCGATCACGAAAGCCTACCTCCTCGAGTACCTCTTCGAAGTGCGTATAGAGACACTCCATCTCCTCAGCCGTAGCCAGTGGAATCGATCCGGGAGCCGACACATGCTGGGCGCCACGAGCGCGATAGGTTTCGTAAACGACGAGCTGTACCGCCATGGCGAGATTGAGCGAGGAGTATTCGGGGTTTGCCGGGATACGCAACAGTAGATGCGCAAGCAAGAGCTCCTCGTTCGTAAGACCCGTACGCTCATTACCAAAGAGCAGCGCAACCGGTCCGCGAAGGCTTTCCGCAACCAAGCGTTGCGCTCCGTCACGCACATCGAGGACACGGATATTTTGATCGCGATCACGGGCAGTGGTCGCCACGATAAAACCGCAATCAGCGATGCCGTCTTGGAGTCGATCGACGATCACGGCCTTCTCCAGTACGTCGGTCGCACCGGATGCTCTCGCGCTTGACTCGGAATGCGGGAACTCCTTGGGACGCACGAGTACGAGCTTTTCGAGACCCATGTTCTTTATGGCGCGAGCGACCGCGCCGATATTGCCCGGATGGGACGTCTCGACGAGGACGACTCGTATGTCGGCAGCGGAGGTCATGCGCGTGGTATTCTACCGGCCTTTTTCGACGCTCTTTGCCAATATGTATGCAGCCACTCCTCAACATTGCCGTGCGTGCCGCACGTCGTGCGGCAGACCTCATTGTCCGCAGCCTCAATCGACTTGATTCCCTCGAGGTCTCGAGTAAGGGTCGTAACGATTATGTCACCGAGGTCGACCGGGCTGCTGAGGCCGAGATCATCGCCTCCATCCGCCGCGCTTACCCCGATCACGCCTTCCTTGGCGAAGAGAGTGGTCAGTCGGGCTCAGGTCCCGTGGAGTGGATCATCGACCCGCTTGATGGCACTACCAATTTCATCCATGGCATGCCACATTTCTGCGTCTCTATTGGCGCCAGGGTTCGCGGACGTATTGAGCACGGCGTCGTTTATGACCCAATGCGACAAGAAATTTTCACCGCCTCGCGAGGTGATGGTGCCCACCTCGAAAATCGGCGCATTCGCGTGAGCTCGCAGCGGAGTCTTGAAGGCGCCCTGATCGGTACCGGCTTCCCCTATCGCGCTAACACCGAATATCTCGACATCTACCTCGCCATGCTCAAAGAAGTCATACTGAGTGCCGCGGGAGTACGCCGCCCCGGATCAGCGGCGCTCGATCTCGCCTATGTCGCAGCTGGACGCACGGACGGTTTCTTTGAAATTGGCCTCGGTCCTTGGGATACGGCTGCAGGAGTACTACTCGTCGAAGAAGCCGGTGGTCGCGTCGGTACGCTCGCGGGTGGAGAGTTTAAACATAACGGGAATATCCTCGCCGCATCACCCAAGGTCTACGACGCGATGCTCGCACTACTAGCGCCGCACCTACCGCCTAAACTACGTGAAGACTGAGGCACAATCTTCGTCAGCAAGCAGACAGCGAAAATCACTAGAGACACGGTACCCGGCAGGATGGTCGTCCTGCCGATGATTAACGACTGCATGCACCTTGGCAGCGATAAAAACAGCAAGACGATCTCGCGATCGCCCGAGCCTAAATCGAGTGTTCAGCCCGCAGCGATGGAAATCACGGCCAAGCGCGAGATAATGCTTGTCTGCAGACGTTAAGCGCGCAAAGTACAAATACCGCGAGACTCTCGGGAGGAAATACGGTCGTTGCGGTGAGTAAACCCGCGGTGGTGACCAGAGCGCCAATCACGACGGCGGGCTAGGCGAGGTCCGGCGCAAGCGTCTTTGCGAGTAATACGACCGCAATGCTCGCTCTCAAAGTAGCGAGCCCGGCGATTACAGCACGGCGAGTAAAGATCTGCTGGCTATACTGCCACTCTCCCGCGCGGAAGCAAGGGCCGATCATACCGGTGATGATGATCATCACTAAAGCGAGCACAGGGTCACGGACGATGATCGGCGTCGGAGTCTCCGTGCTCAATGTTGGGGAACAATCAGCATCACTTCGATAATGACCACCTCAACGGTAATGACCTAATTTCTATCGGGCCTGCCCACGCGCTCAGCAACAACCTCCGAATTTTTAACGGTATCGAGCACGATCGCGAGTAATACCGGAATGACAAGAACTAGTGAGAGTGTTGGAGGAAATATCGCACCAACCATCCCCCGAACCAAGGCGATGATCGGCACCGAGATTTTCCGACGAGTAAGAATTTCGAGTTTCACGGCGCTAGCACCTCTAGCACGCCGATCGCTGACACTACTCTCCCGATCCTTTTCGCTCGAATGCATCGACCACAGCGGTCGTCGCCATATCGGCCCCGACGTTCACCACGGTTCGGGCCATGTCGAGCAAACGGTCGGCGCCAAGTACAACGCCGATCCCTTCAGGCGGAATGCCGAAGGTAATCAGCAATCCAGCGATGATAGGTAGCGAGCCGCCAGGAATGCCCGCCACGGCGACGGCGCCGAGAACGGCGAGCAGCAAGAGTGTGAGCTGTTCACCGAAACCGAGCGAGATACCAAAAACCTGAGCCACGAACAGCACGACGCAGCCCTCATAGAGCGCCGTACCGGCCATGTTCATCGTCGTTCCGAGCGGCAACACGAACCCTGCCGTCGTCGGTTTGATGCCGAGATCATCGCGCGCCGACGTTAACGCAGCAGGTAGCGTGGCGCTGCTTGAGCTTGTGGAGAACGCCGTGACGAGGACCGGCCGAATAGTACGCCAGAACTCGAGCGGTCCGTAACGCGAAAAAAACTTGAGCCAGAGCGACATGGTGCCGAACAGGTGCAGCATCATGACAACAAGGCAGGCGATCACGAATACGCCAAGCGCGATGAGGATGTCCCACCCAATCTTAACGACAACGCTGTAAATCATCGCCGGGACAGCAATGGGCGCGAGTCGAAGTGCAAATCGTACGATACCCGTCATCAGCTCGGTGACGAGCTCAAGCCCTGACCGCAATTGCTCGCGCCGCTGCGACTGTATTTGTAGGGCTGCCGCGCCTAAAAGAATTGCAAAAAGAATGAGTGGCAAGACCTCCCCGAGCATCGCACGGTCGTGCCCCGTTATCGCACCGAGCAAATTACGCGGCATGAACATATCGACGACGGTCTGGAAACTCATGTCGGGCTGAGCCGACTGCTTGTCGATGAGCTTACCCGAAGCAGCGCCATATTCTTCTATCAGTCGCGTCTTCGTGTCGGTGTCTACCGCGCCGCCCGGCCGTAAGATATTCATCATGACGAGCCCGAGGACGCAGGCGATAGACATGTTTGCGAGGAACAAGGCAAACGTACGTGCGGAGAGCGGCCCGAGGCGCGTAAGCTCCCCGAGTTGCACCACGCCCGCCGTTAGCGAGGCGAATACAAGCGGTATCACAACGAAGAACAGCATGCGCAGGAAGATCTGTCCGATCGGATCGAACACCTGCGTCGAAAAGCTGCGTGCACCTTCGAGTAAACCCGGGAACGGGACGCCGAATGCCAGTGTCAGCGCACCTGCTGCGGCTCCGATGAAGAGGCCGAGCAGGATGCGGTTGGCGAGCTTGGAATCAGACTCCGCCATGCTGAGCGCGGATCAGCCGCGCGACTTCGCGAGTGGGCTCTTGCGGTAACCGTAGGCCAGATAAACCAAGAACCCCACCCCCGTCCACAGTAAGAAGGTGAGCTGCGTCCGCAGCGGCAGCGAGAACAGCAGAAACGCGCAACCGGCAAAGGCGAGCGGACCCACCAGCCAGATGACGGGCGTGCGGAACGGCCGCGGCCGATTGGGCTCGCGACGCCGCAGCATCATGACGCCCACCGCCACGGTAAGGAACGCGAACAGCGTGCCGCTATTGGAGATATCGGCGAGTACGCCGACGGGAAAGAAAGCCGCAAAGATCGTGACGGCAGCACCCGTGATGAGGGTCACGATGTACGGCGTACCGTACTTCAGATGTACCTTGGAGAGCGTCTCGCCGAACGGCAGCAGACCGTCGCGAGCCATCACGAAGAAGATGCGGGTCTGGCCGAAGAGCATCATAAGGATGACCGACGGCAGCGCGAGGAAGGCTGCGAGTGCGATCAGCTGCGCGATCTTGCCCCAGCCGATCATGTCGAGCACGTGGGCGAGCGGCTGGTCGCTGCAGGCCAGAAGGTTGCGATTGGCTTCCTGCGCGCAGGCGGCAAAGAAAGCCTCACTGCCCGGCGAAAGTGGTAACCCCGAAGCATCGGATACCGGTTGCGCGCCGATCGCACCGACGGCACCCGCCGCCACCAACAGGTAGAACACCGTACACACCACAAGGCTACCGATCAGACCGATCGGGACGTTGCGCTGCGGGTTCTTGGTTTCCTCGGCAGCCGTCGCCACCGCATCGAAACCGACGTAAGCAAAGAAGATGGAGGCTGCAGCACCGGCGATGCCAATACCCAGACCGTCTGAATCGAGGAATCCGTTTGGCGCAAAGGGCTTAAAGTTTTCGCCATTGATGATCGGAATGGCAAGCACGATGAACAGAATGAGTGCGGCAACCTTAATGCACACGAGGAAGGCATTGACGGTCGCACTCTCGCGGGTTCCGATGACCAGCAGAGCAGTGACCAACATGGCGATGATCGCCGCGGGGAGGTTGATGAGTCCGCCAGCGTAGAGGCCCTTCGTAAATGTGTCGGCAAGCTCGATATCGAAAACTCGTTCTATATTGCCGACGAAGTAATTGGACCACCCGACCGATACGGCGCTGGCGGCGACTGCGAACTCGAGGACGAGCGCCCAGCCGACCATCCAAGCGATGACCTCGCCGAGTACAGCATAGGAGTAGGTGTATGCGGAGCCGGATACCGGCACCATCGAGGAGAGCTCGGCGTAGCAGAGTGCGGCGACCGCACACACGAAGCCGGCGATGACGAAAGAGATCATCATGCCCGGGCCCGCCTTTTGCGCGGCCTCAGCGGTGAGCACGAAAATGCCGGTACCGATGATGGCGCCGATGCCCATCATGGTGAGCTGGAATGCACCGAGCGAGCGTTTGAGGCTCTTACGCTCGGCGTTGGCCAAAATATCGTCGAGCGGTTTGATTCGCCAATTCATAAAAATTCCCCTCGGCTTTAACGCCCAGTGCCTATCCGTCGGATTGTAGGGGGGTGGACCGCCCGACCGCTACCACCGAACCACTCGCTAAGAGAACTGCGGACCCGGTCCGATCAGGGCATATCGTCAATCGCGAGCTTCTTGCGGGTCGGAAACAGGCTCTCGGCCGTTAGACCGCAATCGAGCGCGACGGCCGAGGCGATATAGATCGACGAATAGGTGCCGACCAAGATCCCTACGATCAGTGCGGCAGAAAACGGCTGCAGCACCGGACCGCCGAGCAACAGCAGGACGACCACCACGATCAGCGTGGTTGACGACGTCATGATCGTACGGGAGAGGGTCTGGTTGACCGATTGATTGAGCACTTCGTCGGGGGAGAGGCGCTTGTTGGCCTCAAAGCGCTCGCGGATTCGATCGAACACCACCACCGTATCGTTGAGCGAGTAGCCGATGACGGCAAGCAGCGCGGCGACAACCGACAGATCGAACACGATCCCAGAGACCGCAAAGAAACCGAACACGATGATGGGATCGTGGATGGCCGCAAAAATCGCACCCGCCGACAACTGCCAGGCGTGGAAGCGAATGAAGACGTAAATGAAAATCAGGATCAGCGTCGAGATCAGCGCCACGGCCGCCGAGTTTCGAAGTTCGGCGCCAACCTGAGGACCCACGACATAAAGATCACTGACTGAGACATTGGGGTCAGCGGCTTTCAGCACACTCTCGATGTCACTGCGCACTTGATCCGTCGTCTGCCCTTCCGGAGGCGGCAGCCGAATCGCCACATCGCGCGAAGAGCCAAAGTTTTGTACCTGCAGGTCTTTGAAGCCCGCTCGCTCGAGCCCCGCGCGCAAGGCATCGGGCTTCGCTTCGGCCGTGAACTTCGCTTCGACGGTGATGCCGCCTGTGAAATCGACGCCGAGATTGAGACCCTTGGTTAGTAACGTAGCGATGGACAGCACGAACAGCACTGCGGAGACGGCGTACCACAGCTTCCGTACGCTCATGAACGAGATACGGCTGTTGGCCTTGAAGAATTCCATGTTCGAGTGCTCCTACAGACGCCGCGTCAAATCGGCAGCTTTTCGGGACGTCGCGACCCACCGTACATCAGGGTGAGCAGCGCACGACTGCCAAGCAGCGACGTGAACATCGAAGTGAGAATACCGAGAGAGAGCACCACCGCAAACCCGCGGATAGGGCCCGTTCCGAACGCCCACAACACGACACCGGCGATGAGGGTCGTGATGTTGGAGTCGGCGATCGCAGAGAAGGCTTTTTCGAAGCCCTTCGCGATCGCAGTTTGCGGCGTGACGCCGTTGCGAAGCTCTTCGCGAATACGTTCGTAGATGAGTACGTTAGCATCGATGGCCATCCCGACCGTCAGCACGATGCCGGCGATACCCGGCAGCGACAACGCCGCCTTGAACATGGTAAGCAAGGCCGTGAGCAACGCCACGTTCGTGAGCAGTACGATGTTCGCCACGATACCGAATACTTTGTAGTATACGATCATGAACACGAAGAGCAGTGCCATACCGAGCACGAGCGCGGTGACACCCTTCTCGATGTTTTCCTTGCCGAGACTCGGACTGACGACGCGCTCTTGAATCACAAAGATCGGTGCCGCTAGCGCGCCCGCGCGCAACAGCAAGGCCAACTCACGTGCTTCGGTTACAGCAAGACCGGTGATCTGGAAGCTGTTCGAAAAGACGCCTTGAATGGTCGCCTGGTTGATGACTTTCTCTTCTTTGATGTCACGCTGCACTTTCTGGCCGCCGACATCGACTTCTTCACGGCGCTGCTCGATGAACACCACGGCCATCGGCTTGCCGAGATTCGAGCGCGTCGTGCGCAGCATCTCCTCACCGCCCGAGGCGTCGAGCTTCACCGAGACGCCAGGTCCCTGATCGGTCGCGGCCGTCGTGGCATCGACGAGCTGATCGCCCGTGACGATGATGTCGCGCCTCAGCAAGACCGGCTGACCTTCGCGCGATTCGTAGAGCTTGGAACCGAACGGCGCACGACCGCGCTGCACAGCTTCCGACACGCTGTTCTGAATGTCGACGAGCCGGAATTCGAGCGTCGCCACTTTGCCGAGAATATCTTTGACCTCGGCGGAGTTCTGCACGCCCGGCAATTGCACAGCGATGCGATCCACGCCCTGACGCTGAACCACAGGCTCGGACACGCCAAGCTCGTTCACGCGATTACGAATGGTAGTGAGGTTCTGGGAAATCGCATAATCCTGACGCTCTTTGATCTGCGCATCCGTCAACAGCACCTGGAGCACCGGACCTGAAGCTCCCTCTATCGAGGACACCGTGAGATCAGGCAGTACACGACGGATCGTTGCGCGCGCCGCGGCGTCATCCGCGCCTTCGGGCAACAACACACGCACGCCGTTCGGCTTCACCGTACCGTCAGTCACCTGTAACACATCGACGAAAGCGACTTTGTCTTGACCAAGCGCGCGACGCAGATCTTGTTCATAAACCTCGAGCAATTGCGCGACGGCGCCATCGACGTCTACCTGATAAAGAAGATAAAGACCCCCACGCAGATCGAGGCCGAGCGGCATGGGTCGAAGACCGATGTAACGCAACCAATCCGGCGCTCGTGAGGCGAACGACAAGGCGGTGACGTAATCGCGAGAAAATTTTTCATTGACAAGATCACGTGCCTTCAACTGCTCGGGTACGGCATCGAAGTGCAGCATGAGTCGACCTTGATCGACATAACTGCGCGCGAACGCCACACCCTTGCCTTGCAGGAACTCTTCGATTTCCTGCTGCCCGCTCGCTTCCACAGCGCCTCGGTCTTTGCGCGCCACCTGTAGCGCCGCATCTTCACCAAAGACGTTCGGCAGCGCGAATACCGCCGCGATCATCAAAACGATCGCGACGAGCGCGTACTTCCAGCGAGCAAACTCGAGCATGGATCAGCCCTTTAGCGTGCCCTTGGGCACGAGCGAACTGACCTGGAACTTCTGGACCTTGATGCGCACGCCTTCGGCGATTTCGAGGGTCACGAAACCCTCTTGCACGTCGGTCACCTTGCCGACGATGCCACCGGCGGTCACGACCTCGTCACCCGAGGCGAGCTTGCCGAGCATCGCGGAGTGCTCCTTCGCCTTCTTTTGCTGGGGACGAATGAGCAGGAAATAAAAAATGACGATGAACAGCACCATCATGAGCAAGGGTGCGAGTTGTCCGCCGGGGGCGGCGCCGCCGGCCTGGGCATAGGCCTCGGGGATCAGTCCGTTCATGGGAGCGGGTCCTCGGGTAGTAGGTGGGGCAGAAAAAAGGCCGCGAATTATGCCACAGGCCCCCGGAGGGCCAAGAAATCGTCGGCGAAAGCCTGCAACCGACCCGCCTCGATGGCCTCGCGCAGTCTGCGCATGAGATCGAGGTAAAAATAGAGGTTGTGGAGGGTGTTGAGCCGCGAACCGAGGATCTCGTTGCAGCGATCGAGGTGGCGCAGATAGGCCCGAGAGTAGTTGCGACAGGTGTAACAGGCGCAGGTCGGGTCGATAGGCCGCGGATCGCTCTGATGCGCGGCATTTCGGATGTTGATGACGCCAGTCGAGGTAAACAGGTGTCCATTACGGGCATGCCGAGTCGGCATCACGCAGTCGAACATGTCGATCCCCTGGAACACCGCGGACACGATATCCTCAGGTCGACCCACACCCATTAGGTACCGCGGTCGATCCACAGGCATGCGGGGCATCAGGTGCTCAAGCACCCGCAAGCGCTCGGGCTCGGACTCGCCGACTGCCAAGCCGCCCACAGCGAGTCCCGGTAGATCGAGCTCCAGCAACTGCGATAACGAATCGCTGCGAAGGTCGTCGTACATTCCACCCTGAATAATGCCAAAAAGATTACCCGGCGCTGTGTCTCGCGAACCACCCCGGTAGTAGTGCGTAGCGCAGCGCTTCGCCCAGCGCATCGAACGTTCCATCGAGGCGAGCGCCTGCTCATGTGTCGCAGGCCAAGCAGTACAGTCGTCGAACATCATAGCGATGTCCGAACCGAGTGTGCGTTGCACCTCCATCGAATCTTCGGGCGTCAAACGCACTTCACCGCCGTCAATGGGCGAGCGGAATTTGACTCCTTCCTCCGTAACCTTACGTAACGTCGCGAGACTGAACACCTGGAATCCGCCCGAGTCGGTGAGGATAGGCCGCGACCAATGCATGAAACGATGGAGTCCGCCGAGCCCGTCGATGAGCTGGTGACCTGGGCGCAGCATAAGATGGAAAGTATTACCGAGAATGATTTCGGCGCCGAGATCTTCAAGCTCCTCGGGCGTCATCGCCTTCACGGTGCCATAAGTACCGACCGGCATGAAAACCGGAGTCTCGATGGTGCCGCGATCCATATGAACGCGACCGCGACGGGCTGCGCCATCGGTGGCGAGTAATTCGTAGCGCAAACTCACGCGCCGATCCTGCGAGTGATGAACATGGCATCACCGTAACTGAAAAAGCGATATCGCTGTGCAACGGCGTGCGCATAGGCCGATAACACGGTGTCGCGGCCAACGAAAGAGCTAACGAGCATCAGTAACGTGGAACGCGGTAAATGAAAGTTTGTGAGTAGAGCATCGACGGTGCGCCAGTGAAAGCCTGGCGTAATGAAGATGCGAGTCATACCAGTCCACGGTGCGATAGTGCCCTCGATCACAAGCGCTGCCGACTCGAGCGCACGGACGACGGTCGTACCGATGGCGATGACGCGATGACCCGCTGCGCGAGCAGCGTTAATCGCATCGCAGGCTGCAGCCGGTACCTCGGCCCACTCAGCGTGCATGACATGATCTCCGATGCGATCACTGCGTAGTGGTTGAAAAGTGCCAGCCCCCACGTGCAGCGTGATGATCGTGCGCTTAACACCGCGCGCCTCGAGCACCGCTAGCAGGGCCTCGTCAAAATGCAGACTCGCGGTCGGCGCAGCGACGGCACCCGGTACGCGAGCGAGTACACTTTGATAACGCTCAAGGTCATCCGCGTCAGGGGTCCGCTCGATGTAGGGAGGCAGCGGAACCTCACCATACGTAACGAAGAACTCCACAGCCGGTGCAGGTAGCCGCACATGAAAAAGATCCTCATCGCGTCCTACGACGATGATTTCTCCCCCGGCAGTAAGTACGACCTCTCCAGAACGCAGAGGCTTGCTAGCCCGCATATGTAACAGCGCCTCGACACCCTCAAGCGGTCTCTCGAGCAGCATCTCGACCGTGCCTCCGCTCGATTTCCGCCCGTGGAGACGCGCGGGAATCACCCTTGTGTCGTTGAAGACGAGCAAATCGCCCGCTTCCACAAAACGCGGAAAACTCCGGATCAAGGCGTCTGTCACGGCAACCGATCCGCCCTGACCCGATTCGGTCGAAGGATCTAGGACCAACAGGCGTGAGGCGGCTCTTTCGGGCAGCGGCCGCTGCGCGATGAGCTCAAGCGGAAGCTGAAAATCGAAATCAGAGGCTTGCACGCCGCGCATGTTAGGCAAGGCCGCGTAGGGTTTCACGTATACTTTGCAAAGTGTGAACGCGCCGGGATGGCGGAACTGGTAGACGCGCCGGACTCAAAATCCGGTTCTGGCGACAGAGTGTGGGTTCGATTCCCTCTCCCGGCACCACCGCTCAACGAATGAAATACTGTAGTAACTGTGGCACCGCTGTTGTGGTGCGCGTCCCTGAGGGTGAGCGCCTGCCGCGGCATGTGTGTCCGTCCTGCCACGTTGTGCACTACCAAAATCCAAAAATCGTGGTCGGCTGCGTACCCGAAGAGCCCTCGGGGAAGATCCTGCTCTGCAGGCGCGCCATCGAGCCTCGGCGTGGCTTTTGGACTTTCCCAACCGGTTTCATGGAAAACAACGAAACCTTACAGCAGGCTGCAGCACGAGAGTCTTATGAGGAAGCTCTAGCCGATGTGCAAGTCGGCTCGCTTCTCGCCATCGTTCACATCTTGCATGCCCATCAAGTACATGTTTTCTTTAGGGCGCAGATGCGTTCGCCGGAATTCGGGGTAGGCTCAGAAAGCCTTGAGGCTCATCTCGTTGACGAACGCGACATTCCCTGGTCAGACATCGCTTTTCCAAGCACCGAATATGCGCTACGCCGGTATTTCGAGGATCGTGCCCGCGGTATCGAGAATCACTACTTCACCGAATTCGACCGCCGCAAGGCGGAACTCGGGCTATCGACGAGCGGTTAACACTCTGTCGGATTCTGGCAGAGGTCGTCGCACCGCGATAAAGTCCACCCCATCGTGCTTCCGGGGAATACATGACCTTCGTAGTCACCGAAAACTGCATCAAGTGCAAATACATGGACTGCGTCGAGGTCTGTCCCGTCGACTGTTTCCACGAAGGTCCGAATTTTCTCGTGATCGATCCGGATGAGTGTATCGATTGCACGCTTTGCGAGCCGGAGTGTCCGGTCGAGGCTATCTACTCCGAGGACGAGGTTCCAGCCGATCAGCAGCAGTTCAAGGCACTCAACGCCGAGTTGTCGCGCAAGTGGCCGGTGATTACCGAGAAAGGCCAGCCGCCTCCCGATGCTAAGGGTTGGGAAGGCAAGCCCGATAAGGCCAAGCTGCTCGAGCGTTAATCGCGCTCAGCCGTTGTTCTCGAGTCTCTTGATCAGCATGTCGGGCGGCACGTAACCGGACAGCACGTCGCCATCCGCGGTCACGATCGCCGGCGTCCCTCGAAAACCTATGTCCTGTCCGAGTTCGTAATCTTTAGCGACCGGATTCGAGGCGCACTTCGGTGATCCGATCTTCTCGCCTTTTTTTGCACGCGTCATAGCGTCATTGCGATTCGACGAACACCAAACCGCGACAGCCTTATCCCAAGACTTCGAATCCGGTCCTTCGCGTGGATAGAACAAATAGCGTACGCGAATTCCGAGCTGGTTGTAGCGAGCCATCTCGGAATGCAGCTTTCGACAGTACACGCAATCGATGTCGGTGAAGACAGTGATCGTATGGCGCGCCGTGCGCGGACCAAAGATCACCATTTGGTTTTCTGGAACTTTGCTAAGTATCGCGAGACGCAACTCGCGCCGGCGCCTCTCGCTGAGATTGTCATCGTTCGTAACGTCGTAGAGATCACCTGCAAGTACAAACTTGCCATCGGCACTGACGTAGAGGATGTCGGCACCGCGCGCGTATTCAAAAACGCCCGGTACGGGCGAGGCTCGGAATTCATCTGGGCGACTATCCGGAAAACGCTTCGCGAGTTCGACACGCGGATCGCCTGTCGCCGCACGTGACTGTGCGGAACCCTCGAGCGGCAGAGTCAATAAGGCTACCACCAGAGCAAACAGCCCTTTTGTCATCAAACCTTTTGTCATCAAATAAGTCTAGCAGAGCCGGTCCTCGGCACCGTGCCCGAGCACGCGCTGCAAATCACCCGCGGGGATGGTGTTGGGCGTGCAGGCTCTTCATGCGTTCGCGGGCGACGTGGGTATAAATCTGCGTGGTGGACAGATCCGCATGACCGAGCAGCATCTGGACCACTCGCAGATCTGCGCCGTGATTAAGCAAGTGCGTTGCAAACGCATGACGCAAGCTGTGGGGCGACAGCGGCTTGTCGATACCGGCAGTTTTTGCGTGTCGCTTGATGAGATTCCAAAAGGCCTGACGCGTCATCGCCTCGCCGCGCCGCGTCGGGAACAAATGATCGGTGCGCCGCGTACCGAGTATTTCCTGCCTTGCATTTTGCTCGAAACGTCTCAACCAATCGATGGCCTCGGCGCCGAGCGGTACAAGACGCTCGCGGTTACCCTTGCCAATCACGCGTACCACACCCTGGTTAAGATTCACCTTCGCGTGACGAAGACTCACGAGTTCCGAGACGCGCAGTCCTGTTGCATAGAGCACCTCAAGCATCGTCCGATCGCGAAATCCAAGAGGATCCTCAACTCGTGGAGCACCCAGCAACAACTCGACGTCGTGCTCGCTTAGGGATTTCGGCAAAGGTCTACCAATACGGGGCATGGCGATCTCGGCAGTCGGGTCGTCGCGCCTCGTACCGTCTCTTACTTGCTGCCTAAAAAAACAACGAAACGCCGATAGTTGTCTCGCAGTCGATCGCGGACGAGCGCCGGCACCAACGCGTACGGCGACGAAGTCGAGCAGATCGGTCCGTGTCGTCGTGTTGAGCGTCGATCCGCGTGCCTCAAGCCACCGCTGTAAGGCGAGTAGATCGGCGCGATAGGCGGCGAGCGTATTAGCGGCGAGGCCTCGCTCCATCCAGATCACGTCGAGAAAACGCAGGATGACCGGGTCTGGAACGGCGACCGATTTCGTCTCGCTTCGTTGACTTTCTTTCACGACAAACACAAGGATACCGCGCCTCGAGATCCGACACGCCCATGATGCCCCTCAACCCCGATACCGTAGTACCGACGAGAGAGTCTTCGCTCGCCCTCCTGGGTCGGGTGTTTTACGGCTCGTGCTCTTGGCTGGTGTTCGTGACGATCACGCTCGTGTTGTTGTTTCTGCTCATCGTCGTACCCGGGATCGACCGCCGAAGGCGCATGGCGGGTATGGCCTCACGCCTCATTCTGTGGTGCTGTGCAGTGCCGCTTACCGTCCGTGGTGCTAATTATCTTCCGTCCGGCCAGTGTGTAGTCGCCGCTAATCATGCGAGCTACATCGACGCGATTGTCATCAAGGCGGTACTGCCTGAGCGTTATACCTACGTCGTCAAACGCGAAATGGTGTCGGTGCCGCTCGCAGGACTTTTGTTACAGCGCCTCGGCACAGAATTCGTTGAGCGTTTTAATCGACACAAGGGCTCTCTCGATGCCCGGCGGGTCTTACGTACTGCAACGAGCGGACAGTCGCTAGTCTTTTTCCCCGAAGGCACGTTCGAAGGCAAACCGGGGTTGCTCAAATTTCACAGCGGGGCCTTTAAGATCGCAGCTTACGCCGGCTGCCCCGTACTGCCCTGCGTAATCCTTGGCACCCGCGACATCCTCCCCAGCCCCAATTTTTTTCCGAAACTTGGCGCCATCGAGGTGCAACTGCTGCCGCCGATCACGGCCCCGGCAGGTCTAGAGCCTGAGGAGTCCGCGCGACTATTGCGCGAGCAGACTCGCGCCGCAATTCTCGAGCGCCTAAGTGAACCCGATCACGGCTAAGCGGCGCGGTTTAACCTCTACATCGGTGAATCGGGAGCGTTTTCCCCTACACTTATAGCCCTTCCTTGTTTTAGGTTTTAAAAGAGTCTGCGATGTCCGAGTCCGTCGTTCTCCTCTCCGCCCGCCGTACCCCAATCGGCGCCTTCCAGGGAGTCTTCGCGGGAACGACTGCCCCCGCGCTCGGCGCCGCAGCCCTCGCAGGAGCGGTGCAATCTTCGGGTCTTGCCGCCTCAGATATCCAAGAAGTGATCATGGGCTGCGTCCTGCCCGCTGGCCTTGGGCAGGCGCCAGCGCGCCAAGCCTCAATCGGTGCAGGCATCCCGAAATCCGTTCCGACCACCACCATCAACAAAATGTGCGGCTCCGGAATGAAGGCGATCATGATGGCAATTGACCAGCTGCGCGCGGGTGAGTCTCAGGTGGTCGCTGCAGGCGGCCTCGAATCGATGACCAATGCCCCCTTCCTGCTGCCGAAGGCACGGCAAGGTTATCGTATGGGTCATGGCGAGCTGCTCGATCATATGTTCACCGACGGCCTACAAAGCCCATGGGACGGACAGATGATGGGCGTGTTTGCCGAGAACACCGCCGGTCGCTACGGATTCACGCGTGCCGATCAAGACGCGTTTGCATCGATCTCGGTCACGCGCGCGCTGGCCGCCATCGAAAAAGGCGCGTTCCTCGCCGAAATCGCTCCGGTCACCGTCAAAGGTCGCAAAGGCGACACTTTGGTCGAACTCGATGAAACGCCCTTCACCTGCGATCTTTTAAAGATTCCGCAACTCAAGCCCGCTTTCCGCAAAGACGGAACAGTCACTGCCGCAAGCTCCTCGTCCATCTCCGATGGCGCCGCAGCCGTCGTGCTCGCTGCGGAATCCTTCGCCAAATCACGCGGACTTAAGCCGCTTGCGCGTATCGTCGCGCAGGCGAGCCACGCGCAAGAACCCGAGTGGTTCACCACAGCTCCTGTCGGCGCGATTCAGAAGGTTCTGAAACGCGCAGGCTGGAACGCTTCGGATATCGATCTGTATGAAGTGAACGAAGCTTTCGCAGCAGTCGCGATGGCAGCAGCGAAGGACATCGGTATCTCGGCTGACAAGCTTAATGTGCATGGCGGTGCCTGTGCACTTGGTCACCCCGTCGGCGCGACGGGTGCACGCATCATCGCCACACTCGCACATGCGCTCGTACGCTATAACGGTCGCCGAGGCATCGCTGCACTTTGCATCGGTGGCGGTGAAGCCACGGCGATCGCTATCGAGAGGATGCACGCGTGAGCGAGGCTGTCGAACGCGATGTGATGGAGTATGACGTCCTGATCGTCGGGGGCGGTCCCGCGGGTCTTGCGTGCGCCGTTCGTCTTAAGCAAATTCGACCCGAGTTCACCGTGTGCGTGCTTGAAAAAGCCTCAACCATCGGTGCGCATTCTCTCTCAGGTGCGGTGCTTGAACCCGGGCCGCTCGATGCGCTACTCCCCGATTGGCGCAAACAGCCTCCCGGACTGTGCGTACCGGCGAAGCGCGACGAGTTCTCGCTACTCACTCGCTCAGGTCGTATTCGCCTGCCAACACCACCGCAACAACGTAATGAAGGTAATTTTATCATCTCTCTAACTCTACTCATGCCGCAAATCGCAGCGCATGCCGAGCAGCTCGGGGTCGACGTGTACCCCGGATTCGCTGCCGCCAAGCCGCTGTTCAACGAGGATGGCAGCGTCGCCGGTGTGCAGATCGGTGACATGGGGATCGAGAAGTCGGGCGAGATCGGTCCCAACTACGCACCGGGTCCAGAAGTACGCACGCGAGTGACCGTGCTCGCCGAAGGCTGTCGCGGGAGCATCAGCAAACAGCTCATCCAGCGTTATCAGCTCGATGCGGACTGCGACCCGCAGACTTACGGACTAGGCTTTAAAGAATTATGGCAACTGCCCGAAGGGCGCGTGGAGCCGGGACTGATCCAGCACTCGGTGGGCTGGCCCCTCGACTCTAAGACCTACGGTGGCAGCTTTGTTTATCACCTTGACAACAATCGCGTTTACGTCGGATACATTATAGGGCTTGATTACCGCGACCCGCGTCTCAAACCCTTCGAAGCCTTTCAGCAGTTCAAACATCACCCGAGCATTCGACCGCTGCTCGAAGGCGGAGAGATTGTTGCGGCAGGCGCGCGAACTATCGCTGCGGGTGGCTGGCAGTCGCTTCCCAAACTCGACATGCCAGGTGCGTTGCTCGTAGGCGATGCTGCGGGCACGCTCAACGTGGCAAAAATCAAGGGCATTCATCAGGCCATTCGTTGCGGCATGCTCGCCGCCGAGCATCTCGCCGAACACGAGTGTGCCACCGCCGGATTCGATGCGCGTTTTCGTGCTTCAGAGGGCGGTCGCGAGCTCAAATCTACTCGTAACATCAAGCCAGGTTTCAAGCGTGGGCTTTGGTTCGCGATGGCGAACGGCGCCCTCGAGTCCATCACAGGCGGTCGCACGCCGTGGACACTGCGTAACACTGCCGCCTACGCCGAGACTCAGCGACTCAATGAATTCGAATCACCCGATCGCGGCTGGGTGGAGCGTACGCTCGCGCCGCGTGACCGACTCGCCTCGGTATTCTTTGCTAATAACTCGCACGAGGAAAATCAGCCGATCCATCTGAAGGTTCGTGATCCGAACCTCTGCGTGACGCGTTGTGCGCAGGAGTACGGTAACCCGTGTCAAAATTTTTGTCCGGCCAACGTCTATGAAATGGTGGACGATGACGCAGGTGGCAAGCGCCTGCAGATCAACTCGGCGAACTGCGTGCACTGTAAGGCCTGCGATATTAAGGATCCTTACCAGATCATCGATTGGACGACGCCCGAGGGTGGCTCAGGGCCGATCTACCAGTCACTCTGACGCGATGCCCGACCAACCTTCGTGGAGTCCTGGTGTAACGAGGCGGCAAGGGGCAAACCTGACGCGCTTTATCGGATGTCTCGCTGCGCGACGCGGCCTGCATTTCGAGGACTACGCTTCGCTGCACCGCTGGTCGATCGAGCAGCCTGACGCCTTCTGGTTCGAGCTCGCCCACTTCGTCGACATTTGTGCCGAGTGGGCCGAGGGACCCGTACTCGTCGACGGCGAAAAAATGCCAGGTGCTCGCTGGTTTCCCGGAGCACGCCTCAACTTCGCCGAAAACCTGCTGCACTTTCACGACGATCATCCCGCCCTCCTCGCCGTGAACGAGCGGGGGCAGCGCCGAACGCTCTCGTATCGGCAGCTTCATACTGAGGTTGGCCGCATCACCGCCGGGCTGCGCGAGGCGGGTGTAAAGCCTGGCGATCGTGTCGTGGGCTTCATGCCCAATCTCCCCGAGACGGTCGTCGCCATGCTCGCTGCGACGAGTCTGGGTGCGATCTGGTCATCGTGCTCGCCAGACTTTGGCATTGCGGGTGTACTCGATCGGTTTGGGCAAATCGCACCAAAGGTGCTGATCACCGCGGACGGTTATTTCTACGCGGGTAAAACCATCGACTCGCTGGGCGCCGTCAGTGGCGTTCTCGCCCAACTCTCATCTGTCACCACCGTGATTATTGTCCCATACGTCTCGGTCGAACCGGACCTTACACGTCTGCATTTTTTACCGACGCATCTGTGGTCCCGCTTCGGCACATCGGGGGCGAAAGCCGCCTTCACACGTCTGCCATTCGATCATCCGCTCCTAGTGATGTATTCCTCGGGCACCACGGGAAAACCTAAGTGCATCGTGCACGGCGCCGGTGGGACTCTGCTACAGCATCTCAAAGAGCACGAGTTACACGTCGATCTACGTCGACAGGATCGGTTTTTCTTCTTCACCACGTGTGGCTGGATGATGTGGAATTGGCTCGTCAGTGGGCTCGCTGTCGGCGCGACACTCGTATTGTACGACGGCTCGCCGCTGTATCCCGATGAGGGCGTTTTGTGGCGTATGGCCGAAGAAGAACACGTCACAATCTTTGGGACGAGCCCAAAATTCCTCGCTACGCTCAGTAAGGCAGGATACCGCCCGCGCGAACGCGTTACCTTACCCGCCCTGCGCACGCTCATCTCTACCGGTGCGCCGCTCGCGCCCGAGCAATTTGATTTTGTATATCGCGAGATCAAGTCGGATCTTCATCTCACCTCCATCTCGGGGGGTACCGATATCATTTCGTGTTTTTGCATTGGTGACCCGACCGGACCAGTTTATCGCGGAGAGCTGCAATGCGCGGGTCTCGGTATGGACATCGACGTCGTCGACGACAGCGGACGCTCGCTCCCTGCGGACGAGAAAGGCGAGCTCGTCTGTCGACGCAGCTTTCCCTCTATGCCCGTCGGGTTCTGGGATGACGAGGACGGCAGATGTTATCGAAAAGCGTATTTTGAACGCTTTCCGGGCATCTGGCATCACAGCGATTACGCAATGCGTACCTGTCACGGCGGCTTCGTGATTCTGGGTCGCTCCGATGCCGTACTAAACCCAGGCGGCGTGCGCATCGGCACGGCCGAGATCTATCGACAAGTCGAAACGCTGCCCGAGGTACTGGAGTCGCTCTGCATCGGACAGGACTGGCAAGGAGACGTCCGCGTCGTACTTTTTCTGCGCCTGCGTGCCGGGGTGATACTCGATGAGCCGCTGCGTCAGAGAATTCGTGACGTCATTCAAACCAACACCTCGCCGCGTCATGTGCCCGCTCGCATCATCGCCATCCCAGAGATTCCCCGAACCATCAACGGTAAGGTCGTCGAACTTGCGGTACACAACATCATCCACGGCCGGCCGGTAACCAATACGCACGCGCTCGCTAACCCCGATTCATTGGAGCTCTTTAAAGATCTTCCGGAGCTTCGGACTTGAGCGCCAAATCACGCTCACTTCACACACTCTACGAATCCGCGATCCAGACGAGCGGATTTCTCGTTGATCCGGCTCAACAGACGGCGATCGCACAGCTTGAGCGATTACGCGCTGAGCTCAAAACGAGCGAGTCCAAGTCCACTATAAAAAAAATGGTTGGTCGACTCGTTAGATCAGCGCCAACCGCAAAGCCGCGAGGTGTCTATCTCTGGGGTAGCGCGGGACGCGGGAAAACTTGGCTCATGGATCTCTTTTTCGACAGCGAACCTGTGGCAGCCAAACGTCGTAGTCACTTTTATCGATTCATGAAGGGCGTACACGACGGACTACGCCAGCATCGCGACGAGGTCGACGCCTTATCAGCGGTGGCTGCGGATATCGCAAACTCTGCGCAACTCATGTGCCTCGATGAGCTGCTCGTCAGCGATATCGCTGATGCCATGCTGCTCAGTGGACTATTCACGCGACTCATCGATCGAGGGGTCACGCTCGTCTTCACGTCGAACGTACCACCCTCGGATTTATATAAGAACGGCTTACAACGCCAAAGATTTCTCCCGGCTATCGAGCTGATCCAGCGTCACTGTGAAGTCGTTTTCGTCGAGGGTAATACCGACTACCGACTACGGCACCTCACGCGTGCCCCTATTTACCTCAGTAAGGATGATGCACAAACAGAGCAGGCCTTAAACGAGATCTTTGAGAGACTCTCTGACGGCGCCGGCCGAGTCGGCGGAAGCGTCGATATTGAAGGTCGACCGATCCCAGTGATCCAGCATAGCGAAAACGTCGTCTGGTTCGATTTCGAGTCACTATGCGAAGGACCGCGCAGTCAGAATGACTACGTCGATATCGCCCGTGTATATCAATCGGTGCTGCTGTCCGATATTCCGATCTTTACTTGCGACAGCGAAGATGCTGCGCGAAGATTCATCTCGCTCATCGACGAATTCTATGACCGACGAGTCAAGTTAGTTATGTCAGCCGCTGTAGGACCGCTCGAACTATATCTGGGCGAACGGCTTCAATCCGAGTTTACTCGCACCACGAGCCGGCTGATCGAAATGCAGAGCGAGGCGTATCTCGCGAGCGAGCATCTCGGCTGAGTTCGCGTCTCAATTGACGGCGCTCGATCCCGGAGCCTGGTCGGCTGCGGCACCGAAGAGCCGACTCACATCGACTGCATCGAAGCTCCAAGGTTTGCGACAGAACTCACAGGTCACCGTCACCTCGCCGCGCTCAGCCACGATGGCCTCGACTTCCGTCGCCCCAAGCGAGCGTAGCATGCCCTCAACGCGCTCCGTACTGCAGCGACAGCGAAAACCGACGGCGCACGAATCATGAATGCGCAGATCGAGCCCGGAAAAAGTTCGGCGCATAAGTTCTTCAGCGGAGCGAAAGAGAAGTTCGTCGCTCTGCACTCCGGCGATGGCCTCGCTCGCGGCAGAGAAGGTTCGATCGGCCTGCACTTCGAAATCGACGTCCTCACCAGCCACACCGCCATGACTCGGCATGCGTTGCACCAACAACCCAGCCGTACCAAAATTATCGGCACCGAGTATCACGCGCGTCGGTAACTGCTCGGAATTTTCGAAGTAGTGCTCGAGTGAGGCGGAGAGCGATCTGCTACCGATCGGCACGATTCCCTGGTAACGCGAAGCCTGCTTGCCAGTTTCGATGGTGACCATGATTGTACCCTCGCCTGCAAGCGCAACGAAGTCGGCGTCGTCCTTGATGCGCTCATGATCGAAACGCACCACACCGCGAACGAGAAAATCGTGGGTGCATTGGGCGACGAGCAAACGCACGCCGCCGCTCCCCTGTAACTGTAAAGTGAGTTCACCTTCAAACTAGAGCGTGGACGCCAACAAGACGGCTGCCGAGACAGCCTCACCTAACAGACGTCTGACGGGCTCAGGGTAATCGGCGTGCTCGCGCAGGGAGAGCCACGCAGGCCCGAGTCGCACAAACTGTCCTCGAACGGATTGCTGTTCGACCACGAAACGCCGCACGAGGTCGATGCCCCGATGCTCGTCTTCGGATCGGTCACGGTGCGAATCGTCCTGCATCAGCCCGAAAGCTTCTTACGCAGCAGGTCGTTGAGCTGCGCCGGGTTGGCCTTGCTGCCCGTTGCTCTCATAACTTGCCCGACGAAAAACCCGAAGAGCTTGCCCTTGCCCGAACGATAATCGGCCAACTGACCCGGATTCTTTGCCATGACTTCTTCGATGGCTTTTTCGATGGCACCAGTGTCGGTGATTTGTCGAAGACCCTTCTCCTCGATGATCGCGTCGGCACTCTCGCCACTCGCCCACATCGCCTCGAAGACGTCTTTGGCGATCTTGCCAGAGATGGTCGCATCGACGATGCGCGTCACGAGGCCTGCGAGTGCGTCGGCATTGACCTTGGATTCGCCAATCTCGAGATTATCCTTGTTGAGGAACGCCGCAAGATCGCCCATCACCCAGTTTGCACAAAGCTTCGGATCACGACCCACACCGCGGACAACGTCCTCGTAGAACGCACCGATCTCGCGGCTCGCCGTCAGTACTCCGGCGTCGTATTCGGATAAGTCGTAGTTGCGGACGAAGCGCGCCGCCTTCTCGTCCGGAAGCTCCGGTAACGATTCCTTTACCTTCGCAATTAAGGATTCGTCGATGACGAGCGGCAGAAGATCGGGATCGGGGAAGTAACGGTAATCGTTGGCTTCTTCCTTGGAACGCATGGAGCGGGTCTCGCCCTTGTCCGAGTCGTAGAGGCGCGTCTCTTGAACTACCCTACGGCCTGATTCGAGTAATTTGATCTGACGCTCGACTTCGTAGTTGATAGCTTTCTCGACGAAGCGGAAAGAGTTGAGATTTTTGATCTCGGCGCGCGTACCAAATTTCTCGCTGCCTTTGCAGCGAACCGATACGTTGGCATCGCAACGGAACGAGCCTTCCTGCATATTACCGTCGCAGATATCGAGATAGCGTACAAGCGTGTGAACTTTCTTCATGTAGGCAACGGCTTCCTTCGCCGAGCGTAGATCGGGCTCACTGACGATTTCGATGAGTGGTGTGCCCGCACGGTTCAGGTCAATGCCGCTCATGCCGAGCATACCTTCGTGCAGCGACTTACCGGCGTCTTCCTCGAGATGCGCACGCGTGATCCCGATGCGTTTTCGAGTGCCATCGTCTAAGACGATGTCTAAGAATCCCCGTGCGACCACCGGCAGCTCGTACTGACTGATTTGATAACCTTTCGGCAGGTCGGGGTAAAAATAATTTTTTCGCGCAAATACCGAGTGCGGTGCAATACGGGCACCGATAGCGAGCCCAAAGCGCACAGCCATGCGAACCGCTTCGCCGTTGAGCACCGGTAAGACCCCCGGATAGCCGAGGTCGACAAGATTCGCCTGACTGTTAGGCTCGGCCCCATAGGCAGTATCGGAACCCGAAAAAATCTTTGAGCGCGTGGCAAGCTGCGCGTGGATTTCGAGACCGATGACGGTTTCCCACTCCATGGCGGACCTCAGGCGAACGCCGGTGGCGTCTTAAGATGCCAGTCGGTTTCCTGCTGGTAGCGGTGCGCAACATTGAGCATACACGCCTCAGAGAAATGAGGGCCGACGATCTGCAAACCTATGGGTAAACCATCGACAAAGCCGCAAGGGACGGACATGCCCGGCAGTCCCGCGAGGTTGGCACCGATGGTGTAGATGTCATTGAGGTACATGGTGATCGGATCATCGCACTTTGCGCCGATGCGAAACGCCGGCGCCGGGGTGGTCGGCCCGACTAGCAAATCACATTCTTTGAAGGCGTGGGCAAAGTCGGCGCTGATGAGCTGTCGAACGCGCTGAGCTTTGAGGTAGTAGGCGTCGTAATAGCCGGCTGAGAGCACGTAGGTGCCCGTCATGATGCGGCGCTTTACCTCGTCACCGAAGCCCTCACCGCGCGAGCTGCAGTAAAGATCGAGCAAGTTCTTAGGCGAATTGCAGCGATGACCGAAGCGCACGCCATCGAAACGCGCGAGGTTGGACGAACACTCCGCCGGCGCAACGACATAGTACGTCGGCACCGAGAGCGGCAGATTGGGACAACTGACCTCGCGTACCGTGGCGCCGAGTTTTTCATACACGGCGATGGCATTGCGGATGTGCTGTTCGGAGTTCGCATCGAGACCTTCGTCGAAAAATTCGCGTACGAGTCCGATGGTGAGCCCTTCGATCGAATCACCAAGCGTCGCAGTGTAGTCAGGTACAGGCGAATCCACGCTAGTGGAATCGAACGGATCGAAGCCCGACATAGGACCGAGCAACAGCGCGGCGTCCTCTGCGCTCACGGCGATGAGGCCCGCCTGATCGAGACTCGAGGCGAAGGCGATCATGCCGTACCGACTGCAGCGTCCGTAAGTGGGTTTTATGCCGGTGACGCCGCAGAGCGCTGCGGGCTGTCGAATGGAGCCACCAGTGTCCGTGGCGGTAGCGGCAGGTACGATTCGAGCGGCAACCGATGCGGCTGACCCGCCCGACGAACCGCCGGGGACCATTTGCAGATCCCAGGGATTGTGAACCGGACCGAAGTAGCTCGTCTCGTTCGAGGAGCCCATGGCGAACTCGTCCATGTTGAGTTTGCCGAGCATAACGGTGCCGGCGGCGCGCAGGCCGGAGACGACGGTGGCGTCATAGGGGGAAACGAAATTGCCGAGCATCTTCGAGCCGCAGGTCGTAAGAACGCCCTCGGTGCAGAAAATGTCCTTGTGAGCGATCGGCACACCGGTGAGGCGACCGGCCCGACCCGCCGCTCGCGCTGCATCGGCCTCGGCGGCGGTCTTGAGTGCCGATTCCCCCGTCACCGTGATAAACGAATTAAGCGAGGGTTGGGCGGCGGCGATGCGCTTAAGATAGGCGCGCGTAAGCTCAACGCTTGAGAACTTGCCGGTGGCGAGACCCTGGGCGAGCGCGGCTACTGTAGGAGCTGGGGCGCTCATTCAATTACCTTCGGGACGAGATAAAGACCCGCTTCGACCGTCGGCGCATTGCGCTGGTAAACCTCCCGACGGTCGGTCTCCGCGACCTCATCAGTGCGCAGGCGCTGTGCAAGACCCGGCAAGGGGTGCGCCATGGGCTCGATTCCAACCGTTGGGGCGCGGTTGAGTTCGCTTACGAAGGCAACGATCTTGGAGAGCGAGTCGACGTAGACCGGAATTTCGGCCTCGGTCAGTTTGAGGCGTGCGAGACGCGCAATGTTTTCGATGTCTGCTCGAGAGAGGCTCATAGACAGCGGAAAATCATACCATCGTTGCCTTGTCGAGGGGCCTGCAGGTTGTTAAATTGCCAGCCGTTTTCCGGCTCATTTCTCCTTACTTCGAATTCCGGCAACCTATGATGTTCAAACGTCTTCGCGGCTACTTTTCGACCGATATATCGATCGACCTTGGAACAGCCAATACTCTGATCTACGTTCGCGATCGGGGCATCGTCCTCAACGAGCCTTCGGTCGTCGCCGTTCAAGACGATTTCAGTCGCGGCGGCAAGGTCATCGTGGCGGTCGGTGCCGAGGCCAAAAATATGCTCGGTCGTACGCCGGGCAACATTACGGCCGTTCGGCCCATGAAAGACGGCGTCATCGCCGATTTCACCTACACAGAAAAGATGCTGCAGCACTTCATCGCAAAAGTACATGACAACCGTCTTCTAAAGCCTTCGCCCCGCGTGCTCGTGTGCGTGCCGGTCGGCTCCACTCAAGTCGAACGTCGCGCTATCCGCGAATCTGCCGAGGGTGCGGGTGCGCGTACAGTCGCCATCGTCAGCGAACCCATGGCTGCTGCCGTTGGTGCAGGTCTCCCGGTGCAAGAAGCTCGCGGCTCGATGGTACTCGACATCGGTGGTGGCACTTCGGAGGTCGCCGTGATTTCCCTAAACGGCATCGTATACGCGCATTCCGCTCGCATCGGTGGCGACCGCTTTGACGAGGCCATCGTAAACTACGTGCGTCGTAACTACGGCATTCTCATCGGCGAAATGACAGCCGAGCGTGTCAAGATTGAAATCGGCTCGGCCTACCCCGGACAAATAGTACGTGAAATCTCAGTTAAGGGTCGCAACCTTTCCGAGGGTGTGCCACGTAGCTTCACCCTAAATAGCAACGAGATCCTCGAAGCGCTGCAAGAGCCGCTCCAGAGCATCGTGGGCGTTGTAAAACAAGCCCTCGAGCAAACCCCACCCGAACTCGGTTCGGACGTCGCCGAACGCGGCATCGTCGTCACGGGCGGCGGCGCCCTGCTGCAGGATATCGACAAGCTCATCACCGAGGAAACTGGCGTGCCGGTCGTCATCGCCGAAGACCCACTCACCTGCGTTGCGCGCGGGGGCGGTCGGATTGTCGAGTTAATGGACGAGCTCGGCCCCGGCAACTTCGGGCTTGAGTAGCGCGGCTACCAGCAGGAACATCCTCCAACGCGGCACCCCAACGGGGCTGCGCTTTCTCGGATATGCCACCCTCGCGCTCGTTATCATGTGGTTCGATCAGCGGGGGGGCTGGCTCGACAAGGTGCGCTTCAGCCTCTCGGCCGTCGCTTACCCAATGCGAATCGCACTCGATTCCCCCGTCAAAGTATGGGCATGGACGCGCGATAATTTCGCAGAACGTACCTCACTTAGGATTGAAAACAGCGTCTTACGCGCACGTGTCCGCGAGCTCGAACTGCTCGCAATGCGTCGTATCGACCTCGAACGCGAGAATGGTGAGCTTCGTAAACTGCAGACGGCCGCTGCCGATGTTGCTCAAAAGTGGATGAGTGCACGGATCATCGCCACGGAAAACACCCGCGCGCGCCAGCGATACACCGTCGACCGCGGCGGGATACATCAAATTAGTGCGGGCCAAGCGGTGATTGCCGGAGGCGGGCTCGTTGGTCAGGCATTACGAGTCGGTCCTTGGAGCACGGAGATCATCCTGCTATCTGATCCGGAGCATGCGATCCCGGTCCAGATTGTGCGGACCGGTCAACGAACGCTCGCGCTCGGTAGGGGTCGCGAAGGCGAACTCACTTTGCCCCTGCTTCCGCTGCAAACAGACATCCGCGTAGGCGACCTGCTCGTGACCTCCGGTCTCGGCGGAGTGTTTCCGGCGGGTTACCCCGTAGCCTCGGTGACGCAAGTGCGTCGTGATGGCGCCTCGCCTCTTGCCCAGGTCGACGCGAAGATGACTGCCGCACTTGATCGAGACCGCATCGTCGCATTCATCTGGTTCGATGCCGGCCACCCCTCAGCGCCCGCGGAGGCATCAGCACCTGCAGAGGCATCGCGATGATCAGCACCACCGTTCGCAGCCGATTAATTTTGTCGACGCTTGCCGCGTTCGTGCTGCAAGTCGTGCCGCTGCCATGGTGGCTCGCCGTGGTGCGTCCGCCGCTCTCGGTCATCACCGTGATCTTCTGGTCGCTGATCGCACCGCACATCGGTGGTATCAGGCTCGCTTTCTTGGTCGGTCTCGCGCTCGATGTCTATCACGGCGTCATCTTTGGTCAACACGCCCTCGCCCTATCGTTCGTCGCTTACGTCACAATTCGACAGCATCTCGTTGTGAGAAATAAGCCCATGTTCGAACAGACGCTGCTCGCAGCAGGTTTGTTGTTCGCCTTCGAGGCCATCACCTGGGCGGTCGACGGGTGGACCGGAAATGCCACGGGCGGCTGGACTCGCTGGTTGCCCGTCATCACCGGCGCTTTGCTTTGGCCCCTGACCGCAGCCTGGCAGGTGAGCGAGAATCGTGCTCATCGCTGACGAGTCGCCCTCTCAACACAGTCGGTCATGAGTACCCACAGGCGAATCAAAGACTTTTGGCGCGAGCAGCGCATTTTCGAGCAGCGCGCTGTCGCTGCCTCGGTGATCGTGATTGCGCTGGCCGTCGTGCTCTTCGGGCGTCTGATCTGGCTGCAAATTGTGCATTACGATAAATACACGGATCTTGCACAAGGCAATCGCATTCGCATCGAGCCGCAGCCTGCGCCACGCGGCATCATCTATGACCGCAACGGTGCAATCCTTGCCGAGAACAAACCGGCTTATCAGCTCGAACTGATCCCGGAGGAAGTCCCAAATATCGATGCGTCACTGCGGGGACTCGTCGATATCGGTCTCATCGCCGAGGAAGATCGCGACGACGTTCGTCGTACCATCCGTTCACGCCGATCCTTCGACAGCGTGCCCATTCGCCTCTACCTCACCGATGAGGATATGGCGCGCTTTGCGGTCAAACGACACGACTTTCCGGGCGTCGACATCCGAACGCGCCTCGCGCGCAGTTACCCGCATGGCGAACTCGCCGTACACGCCCTCGGTCACGTTGGCTCCATTTCCGTAGCCGATCTCGCGCGTAGCGATCGAGAGCGATATGCGGGTAGCTCAACGATCGGTAAGATTGGCGTTGAGGCTGCCTTCGAAAACGTGCTGCGCGGTCGAAACGGTCAACGGGAAATCATGGTCAACGCTCGAGGTCGCTCGGTCGAAAAAGTCGGGGGTCTCAAGGCCACGCGTAACACGATCCCGGGTGATCCCGGCGGCGATTTGCTGCTTACGCTCGATCTGGAGGTACAGCGGGTCGCCGAGGATTCGGTGAGAGATCAGCGCGCGGCCATCGTCGCACTCGATCCGACCAACGGAGACGTACTGGCGCTCGTCAGCCGACCCGGATTTGATCCAAACATGTTTGCGCGTGGGCTAACACGCGTCGAATTCGATACGCTTACCAAAAATCCGGATCGGCCGCTATTTAATCGCGCGCTACGAGGTACCTATCCCCCAGGATCGACCATCAAACCAGTTGTCGCCCTCGCTGGACTCACTTACGGAGTAACCGACCCCCTAGCGCCTCACCACTGCGTAGGCTTTTTTTCCTTGCCGGGTAACCGTCATCGGTTCCGCGAACCGAAGCCGAAAGGCCATGGTTTCATCGACTTACGTGGTGCGATCGCCCAATCGTGCGACACTTACTTCTACAACATGTCGATTCGGCTCGGTGTACGACGCCTGCACAATTTTCTCTCCGAGTTCGGTCTCGGCCGACCCACCGGCATCGACATCGGCGGCGAGAGCGCGGGTATCCTCCCGTCGCCCGAATGGAAGCAGCGGGCGTTCCGCAAACGCAGCGACCAAGTTTGGTTTCCCGGCGAAACCGTGATCTTCGGCATCGGTCAGGGATATATAACGAGTACGCCGATCCAGCTCGCGCAAATGACAGCGATCCTCGCAACCCGCGGTCAAAATTTTCAGCCACGGCTCGTCCGGGCACTGCGCGATCCGGAGACCCAGAAGGTGACCGAAATTGCACCGAAGCCGTTACCAAAGCCGAATGCGGGTGAGCGGAAAGATTGGGATCGCGTCGTCGATGGCATGCTTGCTGTGATGCAGGGCGGTACGGCCTCACGCGCAGCGGCCGATGCACCCTACACCATTGCCGGAAAAACTGGCACAGCTCAGGTTTTCACGGTGGCACAAAACCAGCGTTATAACGAAGCTGCCATCTCCGAGCGTTTGCGCGACCACGCTTGGTTCGTTGCGTTTGCACCGGTCGAGGCACCAAAGATATCGATTGCCGTCATCGTCGAGAACGGTCGTAGCGGTAGCGGCACGGCTGCGCCGATTGCTCGTAAGATCATGGATGCCTATCTGCTACGCAAGTTTCCGCCACCGCACAACGGCGGCACGTCGACCTCGGCTCAGCGTGGCTCTATCCTTGACAGCGATTCTTCGGAGGAATGATGCTGCGAGAATCACTCAATAGCACCACTCAAAGAATACTGACGCGTACGGCCCGGCTGCTCGGCGGACTGCGTCTTGATGGCCCTCTACTCGCAGGGCTAGCCGCTATCGCCGTGTACGGTCAGTTCGTTTTGTACAGCACCTCCGGCGGCGATTGGGAATCTGCTCTTCGCGGTAGCACTCGTTTGGCCGTCGGTGCCGTCCTGATGTTGGCACTCGCGCAGTTACGCCCCGGATTTCTACGGCGTCTGACACCATGGCTATATGTTATCGGTCTCGTTCTGCTCATTTTGGTCGATGCGATCGGCTACGTGGGTAAGGGCGCGCAACGTTGGCTCGATCTTGGGCTCACTCGATTTCAGCCCTCCGAACTCATGAAGCTCGCCGTGCCCATGACCTGCGCTTGGATCTTGCGCGAGCGCCCTCTGCCGCCTAACCCGCGCACACTCGGTCTACTCGCCGGAGTAATACTGATCCCGACTGCGCTCACGATCGTACAGCCCGATCTCGGGACGGGGCTGCTGATCTTGATGGGTGGACTCATCGTGGTGCTATTCGCCGGCTTGCAAATCGGCTACATCGTAGCGCTCGGACTCGGCTGCATTACCGCAGCCGTAGTCGGTTGGTCTTTTCTGCATGATTATCAACGGCAGCGAGTGCTGACGTTTTTAGATCCGCAAACTGACCCTTTGGGCTCGGGCTACCACATTATTCAGTCTATTATCGCCATCGGCTCCGGAGGAATTTTCGGTAAGGGTTATCTACAGGGCTCTCAAAGTCAGCTCGAGTTTCTCCCGGAGCGAACGACCGATTTCGTATTCGCAGTGATTGGCGAGGAATTCGGCTTGTTGGGAGCGCTTGTGCTGATCGGCCTATACGTATTCGTAGTGCTGAGAGCGATCTTCCTCGCCTCGCAAATGAGAGACACCTTTGCGCGTCTCTTGGCCAGCAGCCTCGCCGCAACTTTTTTTGTTTATGTATTCATCAACGCGAGCATGGTCAGCGGTCTGCTACCCGTCGTTGGCGTGCCGCTGCCTCTCGTGAGTTATGGCGGAACATCGATGGTGACCCTGCTGGCTGGCTTCGGTATGCTCATGTCGTTGCACGCCAACCGCAAACTTGCCGCCTAATGACACATCCCAACGGCGCCCGACACGCCCGCGTGTTCGCCCCGATCCTGTTCACGCTGATTGTACTGACAGCCTGCGTCGCGCCGCCCAAAAAAAACGCGATAAATCCGAATCAAGCGACTATCCCATCCATGGCCGAGACTGCGGCGGGAAGCGGAACGAGCAGCACGATCGCAGCGAGTGCACCGGGCGTGCCCAATCCTCCCACAGAGCCAACTCCGTTCAATTTAGAGCGCGAGGATATTCGTGCATTCATCGACGAAGTCTCAATGAAACACGGTATCGCCGATAGCGAAATTCGGGCTTTGCTCGCGCAGGGAATGTATCAACGGCGTATCATCGCCGCGATCAGTCGACCCGCTGAAACCGTGCTGCGCTGGTGGGAGTACAGCAATCGCCTCGTAACCCCGGAGCGTATCGCCCGTGGCGTAGAGTTTTCGAGAGAACAGCGCTCGCGGCTCGATGCCGCTCATGAAAACATGGGCGTTGCCTCTGCCTACATTGCAGCGATCATCGGTATCGAAAGCAATTACGGACGAAACAAGGGGTCGTGGCGCGTTCTCGATGCGCTCATGACGCTCGGCTTCGATTATCCGCCTCGGGGCCGTTTTTTCCGCTCAGAACTCGAGCACTTCCTATTGCTCGTGCGCGAAGAGTCGCTAGACCCGCTAGCCACGCTCGGCTCTTACGCTGGAGCCATGGGCGCTCCGCAGTTCATGCCCTCGAGTTACCGGCGGTTTGCCGTTAACGGTACGCTCGACGGCGCGGTCGATCGACGACGCGATCTATTCATGCAATGGGACGACGTCATCAGCAGCGTCGCCAATTATTTGTCGGTCCATGGATGGGAGCGGGATGCGCCAGTCTTATTCGAGGGCGTGGGTAGTGCAGAGACACTTGCCACTGTGATGCCCACTCTTGAGCACAGAAATCTCGATCTCAACAAGACGGCCGGCGGTGCGCGCAGTCTCGGGTTCACTCTCCCGGAGTCCATTGCCGATGACACGCGCGTGATCCTCGTCCCAGCCGAGCTTGCCGATCGCCCGAACATACGCATTGGCCTAAAGAATTTCCACGTTATCACGCGTTATAACCGCAGCATCTTGTACGCGATGGCCGTCAACGATCTCGCGACAGCCATTGAAGCCGAGCTCGCGCGTACCCCAGCATCCGTGTCAGCACCCGAGTCAGCGCCTTTCGGCAGCGGCCCGGCGCGATGATGCGCAGACTTGTTCTACTCCTCGCACTGAGCGCCCTGCTCCTTCAGGGCTGCACGCTGCTTCGTCGCCCACCTGAGCCGAGCGCTCGGCCCGCCGCAAGCTTGCCAAAACGGACTCCGCGAAATCTCGATTCCATCCCCGATGCGGTCCCGCGCAAGGAACCGCGGAGCCGTTACGGCAACCCAGAGACCTATGAGGTTTTTGGTCGTACGTATCGCGTTCAGCGCAACGCTAAAGGGCACGTCGAGCGCGGTGTTGCCTCGTGGTACGGCCCGGGTTTTCATGCCGAGCGCACCTCGAGCGGTGAGTCCTACGACATGTATGCGATGACCGCTGCGCACAAGACGCTACCCATTCCGGTTTACGCTCGTGTGACCAATCTCGAGAATGGTCTCTCGGTCGTCGTTCGCATCAACGATCGAGGCCCGTTCGTCGGCGATCGCATCATAGATCTCTCCTACACCGCTGCTCATAAGCTCGATATGACTCGCAAAGGAACGGCGATGGTCGAGGTACGGGTGATCGAACCAGGTGACGACTCATCGCCGCCCCCGCTGCCGCGACCCATCGTGACGACCAGCACTGCAGGTTCGACCGCTCCTGCGGGCTCGGGCGTAGGCGTGACGCCGTCCGCGCGGCTCAACCCGCAGGCAGCAATCGGCGTGAGTTCACGGTTCCTGCAGGCAGGTTCGTTCTCTGCGCGTGAAAATGCCGAAGCGATGAGGCAACGCCTCGCCGACTCCGGCATCCGCAATACACTCGTTCGCGAGGCGCTGATCGGCGATCGAACGGTGTACCGCGTGCAAGTCGGGCCGCTCGCAGGCGGCCTCGAAGCCGATGACATGATCGAGCGGCTGCGGATCGCCGGCATTCCCGATGCCCGTCCCGCGCACGAATAACGCGTTTACAATCCCATCTAACGATTCTTAAGCTCGCCTTTGCGGGAGTCCCATCTTGCCGTTCACGTCTCGTCTCACCGCCGCCGTTCTCACGCTCTTTTCCTGCGCCGTCGCCCGCGTCGATGCAAACGTGCTGCCTGTCCCACCGCCACCCGGCATCGAAGCCGAGTCGTGGATCCTCATTGATCAGGTATCTGGTCGGCGCCTTGCGGGCGGAAATGAAGACCTCCGTGTTGAGCCGGCCAGCATTACCAAGTTGATGACGGCATACGTCGCCTTTCGTGCGCTCTCCGAGGGACGACTGAAACTTGAGGAGACCGTAACCATAAGCGAGCGCGCATGGCGTGCAGAAGGTTCACGTACCTTTCTTCAGGTGGGCGACAAGGTGCCCGTCGAAGTGTTGTTGCAAGGCATGATCGTGCAATCAGGCAATGACGCGACCATCGCCATCGCCGAGCGACTTGCAGGCTCAGAGCAAACCTTTGCGCGAGTGATGACGGAACAGGCCAAGGCGCTTGGCATGACCAATTCGAGTTTCGCCAACGCCACAGGGCTTCCCGATCCGACCCTCTACACGACCGCCCGCGATATCACGATCCTTGCGCGCGCAATCATTCGCGATTTTCCTCAGTACTATCGCTGGCACTCTCAGAGAGAATTCGTCTGGAACAACATTCGTCAAGGGAATCGTAACAGTCTGCTCTATCTCGACCCGAGCGTCGACGGTATCAAGACTGGTCACACCGATAGCGCTGGCTACTGTCTCGTTAGCTCAGCGCAGCGCGATGGTACCCGCATGATCTCGGCCGTTTTTGGGACCGAATCACCCAAGATCCGCGAGCAGGCGAGTGCAGCTTTACTCAACTATGGTTTTGCGTTCTACAAAACCGTCACGCTGCGCAAAGCCGGCGAGACAGTGCTCCAACCGCGCGTGTTCAAAGGTACCGAACAATACGTCGCGGTATCACCGCAGACTGATGTGGGCGTTACCGTCACGCGAGGTAATACGAGCAAGTTACGCGTGGCCACCTCGCTCGACGAACCTCTCGTCGCGCCCCTCAAGGCGGGTCAGAGCGTCGGTGAAATCACCGTTTCTGACGGTAACACGATCATTCGTCGCGTGCCGCTCGTGGTTAGTCGCGAAGTCCCTGCGGGCGGAATCATCACGCGGGCATGGGATACGGTTTCACTCTGGCTCAGGTGATTTATGGGCACCACTTTTCCTATTTGCTATCTCGACGGCGTCTGGCTCCCCATCAGTAGTGCCCGTATCTCGCCACTCGATCGTAGTTTTCTTTTCGGTGACGGTATTTACGAGGTCATACCTGTTTTTGCAGGGCGACCGTTTCGGTTCGTCGAACACTTCGACCGTCTCTCCCGCAGTTGCAAGGCACTCCGTATGAAAGATCCTCTCGGCCAGAACGGTTGGCGAGCGATCGTCCGCGGCTTGATGGAGCGCAATGGCGGCGGTGATATGTACGTTTACGTGCAGGTATCGCGGGGTGCGGATACCGGCCGATCACACGCGCCGCTTCCGGACGTTCCGCCCACAGTTTTCGGTTTCGCAGCGCCCCTGCCTCATCCTTCGGTCGAGCAGCTAGCGAGAGGCCTCTCCTGCGTGACGGCACCCGACATTCGCTGGGGACGCTGCGACATCAAATCGGTCGCACTACTCGGCAACGTGCTGCAGCGCCAACTCGGCTGTGATGCTGGCGCCGACGAAACCATCCTGTTGCGTGATGGCTGGATGATGGAGGCCACCGCCTCCACGGTGCATGTCGTGTCGAACGGCATTATCACGACGCCTCCCAATTCAAACGACATCCTTCCTGGCATCACGCGCAGCGTAGTCGAGGAGCTTGCCCAGCGTCTCGGCATTCCCTGCGAGACGCGTGCCGTCAAAGAATCGGAAATGCGACAGGCAGACGAAGTATGGATAGCCTCGGCCACCCGCAATGTTTCGGCTGTGACCCGCATCGATGGTCAGTTCGTCGGCTCTGGAAAGCCCGGGCCGCTGTGGTCGCGCATATGGGACGGTTTCAACGCGCTGCAGTGCGAACTTGCCGGGCAGCCCTGGTAACCGAGTAGCGCTCATGTCTGGACAACTCGATAAAGGCGAACGCGGCGGTTCCGGCGATGCGCACGCGGCGGGCCCCCTCGTCTTTCCCAGCGACTATCCGATCAAGGTCCTAGGACGAAGCGAGCGTAGCTTGCGGATGCGTATCGATACCGTCGTGCTGCAATATGCTCCCGAGCTGTCACCGGACCGGATTAGCGAACGAGCAAGCGGCGCCGGAAACTTCACCTCGATCACCTACGTGATCATTGCACAGAGCCGCGAACAGGTGACAGCACTTGTCGGCGCCCTGGTGGCAACCAAGGGCGTCTTAATGGTGATCTGAAAAATCAGCGTCCGATCAATGATAGAAATTCTCGCCGCGTGTCTGCGTTCGTCTTGATCGACCCGCGCAAGGCGGAGGTGACCGTCGCCGTGCCCGTATGACGAACGCCACGGGACTCCACGCACATGTGGCGACACTCGATAACGACGGCGACACCAAGAGGTTGCAGGTGGGTGTCGAGCGCATCGGCAATCTGGTTGGTCAATCGCTCCTGCACTTGCAGACGTCGTGCAAAAATTTCGACGAGGCGGGAAATTTTTGAGAGTCCGAGGATTCGCTGGTCAGGTACGTAGCCCACATAAACCTTACCGAAGAACGGCGCGAGGTGGTGTTCACAAAGAGAATACACCGGAATGTCGCGCACAATGACCATCTCGTCCACGCTTTGTGCGCCATCTTCAAACGACTTGAGAATGTCCTCCGGTCGCTCTCGATAGCCCCGGGTGTATTCCTCCCAGGCCTTCAGAAAGCGCTCAGGTGTTTCGAGCAAGCCTTCACGGTCGGGGTCCTCGCCGATGAAGGCGAGCAGACGACGAACGATTTCGATTTCTTTCTTTGAACGACTCGACTTTGGAGGCGTCATGGGACAGTCCTCGACAGCAGCCTTTGAAGCACCTCAACCAAATCTGCGGCCACACGCTCTAGATTATTTGGCGCATCGAGCGCAGCAAGCTGAGTGATCGCGAGCCCCTCATAGCCGCAAGGATTGATACGTTGAAACGGCTCCAAGTTCATGTCGACGTTCAACGCGATGCCATGGTAGCTCGCACCGCGACGTATCCGGATGCCGACACTGGCGATTTTGGCGCCCTGCACATAAACTCCTGGCGCCTTCGGCCGCCGAGTGGCCGAAATACCGTAGCTCGCCACACACTCGATTACTGATTGCTCGAGCGCGGTGACGAGATCGCGTACGCCAAGTCTCGCTCGTCTTAGATCGATGAGCGGATAAACAACCACCTGACCTGGCCCATGATAGGTCACCTGCCCGCCTCGATCCACCTTGATGACAGGAGTGTCCCCGGCCGCTAGCACGTGGGCCGGATCGCCGTTCATTCCCAGCGTAAAGACCGGATCGTGCTCAAGCACCCAAAGTTCATCGCGCGTGGTAGGGCCGCGCTCGTCGGTGAATCGTTGCATCGCATGCCAAGTCGGCAGGTACGCCACGCGTCCAAGCTTACGGACGAGCGGAGGCGTTAGCGGCAAGAGCGGCATTATCGAGTCCGGCGTTATTACCGGCGAGCGCCTGCTCGGCACGATAACTCGAACGAACGAGCGGTCCAGAAACGCATTCGCGGAATCCGCGTTGGAGCGCCCAGTTACGATACTGGTCGAACTGCTCCGGCGTAATGAATCGCGCGACCGGTAAATGATTGACTGTAGGCTGCAAGTACTGTCCGAGCGTCACTAAGTCGACGTCATACGCGCGTAGATTGTCGAGGGTTTCGATGATTTCGTGGTCGGTCTCGCCAAGACCCAACATAAGACTAGTCTTAGTGAGTACATCGGGACGATGACGCTTGGCATGAGCGAGGACGCGCAGCGTTTGTTCGTAGCCCGCACGAGGATCACGAACAGGGTGCGTCAGCCGCCGAACAGTTTCGATATTTTGCGCGAATACCTTGAGTCCCGAATCGACGACGGTTTCGACATCGGACAGCACACCCTGGAAATCAGGCGTCAGTGCCTCGACAGCAGTCTGCGGCGAAATTTCTTTAATTGCTCGGACGGCGGCGGCGAAATGAGCAGCACCACCATCGGCAAGATCGTCGCGATTGACGGAGGTGAGCACGACATAGCGCAATTTCATGAGCACGACCGTACGAGCCGTGTTGCGAGGCTCTTGAAGATCAATCCATCCTCGCGGGTTGCCAGTGTCGACGGCACAGAACCGACATGCGCGAGTACATACCTCACCCATTAGCATGATGGTCGCCGTACCGGCGTTCCAGCACTCACCGATGTTTGGGCACTTCGCCTCTTCGCACACCGTAGCCAGACGGTGCTCGCGTACCGTGCGACGCACGAAATCGTAGTTCTCGCCGCTGGCGAGCGGAGCCTTCAACCAGCTGGGCTTACCACCCGGCACTCGAGTCGGTGCTGCGGCTGTAGCCTTAATGCCATCGCGAATGGCCGCAAAGCCCTGGGCGGTGCGGTATTTCTCACCGCTACGCACAACCGGCACGGGTACGGCAATTTCGATCGTCTCGTTAGGGCGTTCGTTGCTCATGGGCACAAGTGTACGCGAGCCTCAGCCGGTTGCGCCGCCGGCCAGTCGTCCGTCGAGTTCCCGCAGGCGCTCAGGCGTCGCGATATCGAACCAAAGTCCCTGATATAACCGACCGCGCAGTCGCCCTGCGGCAGCTGCCTCAAGCAGCAACGGTAGGAGTGGTCTTCGACCGGGCGTGTGACCGGCAAAAAATTGCGGGCGATAAACGGCGATGCCCGAGAAGGTATATCGAACGGGTCTATCTGCTGCGATGTCGAATCCACCCCCCTCTCGTGCGAGTAAGGCGAAGTCTCCTCGAGGATGTTCCGGTGGATTCGGTGCTAAAATTAACAGTCCGAGTGCTTGCTCATCTAGCGCGGGCAGCCGCGAAAAATCGAAGTCGGTCCAGATATCGCCGTTAACGACCAGAAACGGCTCCAAGCCAAGCAAGGGTAACGCCTGGATGATGCCGCCCGCCGTCTCAAGTGCGCCCCCACGCTCGGCACTGTATTGAATGCGAACGCCGTAACGCTTACCGTCACCCAGCGCCTCGACGATGTACTCACCGAGCCACGCGTGGTTGATGACGAGGTCACGGATTCCCGCTCGAGCGAGTGCAGCGAGATGCCACTCGATTAGAGACCGAGCACCGACCTCAAGGAGCGGCTTCGGTCGCCCATCGGTCAGCGGTCGCATACGCTCGCCGCGACCCGCCGCAAGAATCATCGCTTTCATCAGATGCTGAGCTGACGAGCGCGAGAATTAGCCATGGCCAGCCGCGGAACGATGTACTGTTCAAGCCACAAACCGAAATCCCGTAGTGCAACGTGACGTGCGGAGGCATCGCACAGGTATTCCAGCGTCAGCGGTAAGTCATCGAGATAACTCGTCTTACCGTCCCGCCACCAGAGGCGCGCGAAGATGCCGAGAATCTTTATATGTCGCTGCACGCCGATGAGGTCGAACCAACGTAAGAACTCTCGATCACTAGAGCCTGCAAGGTCCGATACGCCGCGTGTCAGCAAACCCTGTCGATAGGCCAGCACGTAACTCTCGATCTCGGTACGAGACCAAGCGATATAACAATCGTTGAGCAAGGAGGCGAGGTCGTACCCCACGGGACCGGACAGCGCGTCCTGAAAATCGATGACCCCTATCTTGTCGTGGGGCAGCAGCATCAGGTTGCGCGAGTGGTAATCGCGATGGACGAAGACTGTTGGCTGGGCCAGCGCCTGATCAATTAGCCAAAGAAAAGTACACTCGAGCAACTCGCGCTCGGCGGGCTCTAGTGTAATTTGCAGGTGCCGAACGCAGAACCACTCAGGCATCAACTCGAGCTCGCGGCGCAGTGCTTCGGCATCGTAAGGCGGCAGCTCGCGCGCGGCCTCCCGTCCGCCGATCTGAATACGCGCCAGAGTATCTAACGCAGCCTGGTACAGTGCCGGCGCCCGGCCCGGCTTGCGCAATTCCAGCAAAAACGGTGTCGAGCCAAGATCCTCGAGCAGGACAAACCCCCTGCCGATATCGACCGCATGCACATCTGGAACGTGCACCCCCACCCCTTTCAGCAACCTCGCCACCCGCAGGTAGGGGCCAATGTCCTCCCGATCAGGTGGCGCATCCATGACCACACGAGTGCTGCCGTCGGGCAACCAGGCACGGAAATAACGCCGAAAACTGGCGTCTGCCGAGGCCGCCTCGATGCGAGCCGCACCGAAGTTCAGTTCGTGCTTTACCCAATGCGACAACAGTTCTAAGCGAGCATCCGACAAGGGCTTGGTAATCCACGGCCTAGTTTTAGCTACATTATAGTAAGGTCGCCAGCCATGATCCCGCCGCGTCGCCTCGTCCGTTTGATAGCCTGCGCGGTATTGCTCGTAGGTAGCCTGCCCGGCTGGTCGGTACACTTTCAATGCAAACAGCTCGATCCCCCAACGCGATGCCCTGCGCCTTCAGCGGTGCGCGAAGCCTTCTCACGCAGTAGCGCTTTGCCCGAAGCAGGACTTGCGCCGACTCCCCCCGCGCAATCCAAGGCGGTCGATGCCGCGGTCGAGGTGTCGAGCGATGCAGCCACGCTCGGCATAACCGGTGATGCCGCTCTCAGCGGACACGTCGCCATTCGCCAAGGCGAGCGAACGCTGAGCGCCGAAGATGTTTCCTACGATTCCACAGCGCGTGAGTTCTCGATACGAGGACTGTTACGCTTCGCCGATTCGGTGCTGCGCGTGGAGGGACGATCGGGCCGGTACGACCCAACTGGCGGCGCCGCCTTTGACGACACGCGTTTCGAGCTACCGGAGGAGCCCGCCCGCGGAGCCGCCGACTCGCTGGAGCTCGGAGTCGACGGCAAAGTCATTCTGTCAAAGGTGTGGTTCACCACCTGCCCTGAGGGCTCGCCCGACTGGCGAATTCGTGCCAGTCGTATCGAGCTCGACGCGCGCGCGCGTAGAGGCACGGGTCGTAATGCTGCTATCGACTTCAAGGGCGTACCGATTCTCTACCTACCTTATTTGTCCTTCCCTCTCGGGGACCAGAGAAAAAGCGGATTTCTTTTCCCAAACGTCGGCTACAGCTCACGAGGTGGCGCCGAAATCACTCTCCCGTACTACCTCAGCCTCGCGCCGAACTACGATCTGACGCTCGAACCCACGGTCTATGGTCGACGCGGCTTAGATTTCGGGATGCGTTTCCGCTACCTCACGATGCGTCATCGAGGTGAGCTACGCCTCAACGCACTGCAATCGGACAGCTTGAGTGAGACCAACCGTAACTGGGTGAGATTCCGTCACCGAAGTGAGCTGTCTGCAAACTGGAGATTTGACATCGATGCTCAGAGCGTGAGCGATACCGAATACTTCGAAGATTTCGCCTCCGGTACCGAAGGCACGAGCATCGCCTTCCTACGACGTAGTGCGCGGCTCGCTTACCGCAACGAGCATTGGCACCTGCGCGCCGAGGCCGAGCAATTTCAGACCATCGATCGAGCGCTCGATGTTCTCGATAGACCGTATGCGCGCCTTCCACGCTTTCAGGTAAGCGGCGACTGGATTACGAACGGACCACTCGCGATGCGTTTTGGATTCGATAGCGAGGTAGTTAACTTCGATCGCACGGTCGGCGTTAAAGGCTGGCGTACCGACTTCGCACCCTGGGCGGGGCTCGATTTCGGATCGCCCGCGTATTACCTGCGTCCGAGCACAGGCTGGCGGTACACCCGTTACGACCTCGACGGCGTCGCAGCCAAGACGGACGATCGCCTCTCGCGGTCGCTACCCTACGCCGTTCTCGATGCCGGAATCCGACTCGAACGCAATGGCATTGAAAGCTCACGTACGCGGATGATCCTAGAGCCTCGACTGCTTTATCTTTGGACGCCCTATCGAGATCAGTATCAGCTACCGGTCTTCGACACGGCACTGTCCGATCTCGATTTCATACAACTCTTTCGGATCTCGCGCTACGTCGGTCCCGACCGAATTGCCGATGCAAATCATGCAAGCATCGGCGTCACGTCGCGTATCTTTGATCGTCAGTCGGGACGTCAATTGCTTTCGGCTACCTTAGGACAAATCTATCGATTCGAACGCCCGCGCGTGCAACTCCCTGGAGAGTTGTTCGTCGGCGAGGCACGCTCCGACCTCGTAGCGCAACTTGGAATATCTGCTTGGCAGAGCTGGAACGTTAGCTTTGGCGTGCAATGGGATAGTACGGAGAAAAATCAGCAGCGCAGCCACCTGCGGCTGCAGTATCGACCTGATTCTGATCGCGCGTTAAACCTCGCCTACCGCTTCCAGCGCGATCGATTTGAGCAAGGCGAGCTGTCGGGCGCGTGGCCGATCGGTTCCCGCTGGAATGTGTATGGTCGTTATGTGTACGACCTCAAGGATCGCAGCAAGCTCGATCGTTTTACGGGAATCGAATACAAGTCGTGCTGCTGGCGTTTAAGACTGGTGGGTCGTCGCTTTGTATCGAGCCGAACCGGCGAGCGCGACACTGGAATCTACTTGCAGCTGGAACTCAATGGTCTCGCGAGTGCCGGAGGGTCGGCCGATGCTTTCCTCGAGGAGGCAATTCGGGGATACTCAGCCGGCGATCAAAGCCGCTAAGTTTTTAGGATTTTCGGAAATCAATATGGCCCCTTCTGTACAACGTAATCTCACATTCCTCGCCTCCACATGTCTCGCGATGCTCGTGGCCACTTCGCCAGCTTTAGCACAGCGCTCGCTCTCTGATCGCGGCACTATGCTCGATCGCGTCGCAGCCGTCGTGAATGACGGAGTCGTGCTTGCCAGCGAACTCGAGGAGCAAGTGCAGGTGATCGCGGGTCGTTTGCAGTCTCAAGGACTCGAGATGCCGCCGCCTGGAGTACTGCGTCAACAAATACTCGATCGGCTCATCCTTCAGGAAATTCAGATGCAGCGCGCCCAGCGTGCAGGCATTCGCATCGGCGACGAATCACTCAACCAGGCTCTCGCGGATGTTGCGCAGCGTAATGGCATCGCGCTCGTACAGTTCCCGTCGACCCTCGCGCAGCAGGGTATCGACTACATTTCCTATCGCGAGAGCGTCCGTCGAGAAATGACTCTTCAGGTGCTACGGCAACGCGACGTCATCCAGCGTATCAACGTATCGCCCCGTGAGCTCCAGCAATTCCTAGAGAAACAAAAGTCCCGACCTTCCGAGCTTAATGAGTACAACCTCTCACACATCCTCATCGCGGTACCTCAGGAAGCAACGTCCGCTCAGCTCGATCAGGCCGAGAGCCGCGCACAGAATGTCTTCCAGCGTGCGAGGAGTGGTGAAGATTTCACGAAGCTCGCCATCGCCTTCTCGAATAGTCAGACTGCGCTCGAGGGCGGCGCACTCGGCTGGCGTCGTGGTCCAGAAATTCCGACTGTGCTCGCCGATCTCGTGGTGAACCTCAAACCTGGCGAGGTCAGCGAACCACTACGCACTCCGTCGGGTTATCATATTGTACGTCTCAACGAAATCCGTGGTGCTGATCAGCAGGTCGTCATCGAACAAACCCATGCTCGTCATATCTTGCTCAAGCCTACTGAGATTCAGGACGATGCCACGGTACAACAACGACTGATCGATGTTCGCGATCGAATTCTTAAAGGTGAAGATTTCTCGGTGCTCGCCAAAACGCTCTCCGACGATCCGGGTTCGGCTGTTGATGGCGGCGATCTCGGCTGGACCGCCCCGGGCACGTTCGTTCCGGAGTTCGACGCAGCGCTGGGTCGTCTCACGCCCAACGAAATCAGCGAACCTTTCCGTACCCAGTTCGGCTGGCATATCGTCCAGCTTCTCGAACGCCGGCAGTTCGACAACACCGAAGAACTGCGTCGGCAGCGCGCCTTCATGCAGCTAAGAGAAAGTAAGGCAGACGAGGAAACCGAGCTCTGGCTGCGTCGGCTGCGCGATGAGGCGTATGTCGATATCAAGAGCTGAATATCCGCGGATCATCATCACCTCGGGTGAGCCAGCGGGCATCGGCCCCGAGCTCTGCGCGCAACTTACGCGCGTCGATCTTCCGCCCTGCGAGTTGCATTGCCTCGTCGATCAATCTTTGCTCGAGACGCGTGCGCCTGCAGGGTCCAAGCTCGATCGATTGAAGATCGTGCATCGACCGCTAGCCGTCCCCTCGGTCGCCGGTACGCTCGATAGTCGTAACGCGGGTTATGTGGTTCGTCTTCTTGACGATGCGTTGGAGAGCGTGAAAAACGGTGCCTGTGACGCCATGGTTACCGCACCCGTTCAAAAAAGCGTGATCGCCGCCTCGGGTGTGCCCTTCTCGGGTCACACCGAGTACCTCGCTGAACGCTGCGGCACACCTAAGCCTGTGATGATGCTGGTGGCGGGGGGGCTTCGGATCGCGCTCGCCACCACTCATCTGCCGCTTCGGCAAGTGCCCGACGCAATTACGCAGCCACTCGTGCTGCATATTTTGCGCATAATGCACGCCGATCTTAAAAATGCCTTCGGCATCAAAAACCCTCGTATTGCGGTCTGCGGTCTCAATCCTCACGCCGGAGAGGTGGGGCTACTCGGTGACGAGGAGATTCGGCAGATCAGCCCCGCCATCGAAGTAGCGCGTGCCGAAAATATCGACGTCGTCGGACCCATTCCGGCAGACACCGCGTTCGTACCGAGCCAGTTGGTAAAAGTCGATGCGTTTCTCGCTATGTTTCATGATCAAGGATTACCCGTGCTAAAGCACGCGGGCTTCGGTCACGCCGTCAACGTGACACTCGGTCTGCCGGTAATCCGAACGTCGGTGGATCACGGCACTGCTCTATCGCTTGCAGGTACCGGACGCGCGGATGTCGGCAGCTTGCGAGCGGCCGTCGAACTCGCGGTTGATCTTACTTATCGACGACGCTCTAGCCACTGAGTCCACGGTGGTCCTCGCACGCAAACGCTTCGGTCAGAACTTTCTGCACGATCCAAATGTGATCGCGCAGATCGTCGAATCCATCGACCCACAGCCCGGAGAGGCTCTCGTCGAGATCGGACCGGGTCAAGGTGCGTTGACCGAGCCGCTCCTCAAGCTCTGCGAAGAGTTTGATGCCATCGAAATCGATCGTGATCTCGCGGGAGAGCTACAGCAAAGATTCGGCGACCGTGGCCTTACGCTTCATGTGTGCGATGTGCTGGAATTCGATTTCGCGACGCTCGCCAAAGCGCGAGGTCAGAAGCTTCGGGTCATCGGTAACCTGCCGTATAACGTCTCGACTCCCCTGCTCTTTCACTTACTCGATCACCGCGCCTCCATTGTCGATCTGCACGTCATGTTGCAGCGAGAGGTCATCGAGCGTATCTGCGCGGCACCGGGCGGTGGGGACTACGGTAGGCTCACCGTGATGCTCGCGCCTTGGTTGACCGCCCAGCACCTCTTCGATGTCGGTCCCGGTGCGTTCCGTCCGGCACCGCAGGTCTGGTCGGCCGTTGCACGCCTCACCGTGCACGAAACACCGGCTTTCCCTGTCGATGCTCGCTACGCGCGAGTGGTGGCTGCTGCGTTCTCTAAGCGGCGAAAGACGCTGCGCAATACGCTGCACACCCTGCTCGATGCCGAAGCCATTGCCGCCTGCCACATCGATCCGGGTGCGCGACCCGAGACTTTGTCGCCGGCGGAGTTCGGTCGAGTTGCCAGCGCGGTACGCGAACCGCTAGTGTGAGCCAAATGCGCATCGATCATCACCTTGATATCAAAATCGAAACGATTTATCTCGAAGCTCAATCTGACCCTGACAGTCAGCGTTACGTATTCGGTTATACAGTGACCATGCGAAACGAGGGACGCTTGCCTCTGAAGCTCATGACGCGCCATTGGGTCATCACCGACAGTAACGGCAAAGTTCAGGAGGTCCGTGGAGCAGGCGTCGTTGGCGAACAGCCGCACCTCGAACCTGGTCAAGGATTTCGCTACTCGAGCGGTGCCGTCATCGAAACTCCAGTCGGCACCATGCACGGTAGCTACCAGATGCGCGGTGACGACGGTTTCCAATTCGATGCACCGATCCCCGCATTCCGACTGGCGATGCCAGGAGTGGTGCACTGACCATGGCTCGAATCGCAGTGGGTGACGTGCAAGGCTGCCTGCCCGAACTGCGACAACTGCTGAAGCAGGTCAATTTCCGCAGCGACCGTGACGAGGTCTGGTTTGTCGGAGATCTCGTAAATCGCGGCCCCGACTCCCTTGGAACCTTGCGCTTCGTCCGCGCGCTGGGTGACAACGCGCGCGTAGTTCTCGGCAACCACGATCTACACTTGCTCGCTGTGGCCACTAGTAGCAGCCGAAGATTGCGAGTCGACGATACCCTCGACGATATCCTCTCGGCAATAGACCGCGAGGCTCTACTCGAGTGGCTCATCACGCGACCGCTCGCAGTAAAAAAAGGATCTGATCTTATGGTGCATGCCGGAGTCGTGCCGCAATGGTCGGCCGAGGACGTCATGGGGCTCGCTGCCGAGGTCGAGCAGGCTCTACGAGCTGACCCCGCCAAACTGTTCGAGTCCATGTACGGCAATCGCCCCGATCGCTGGACCGTCACGCTCGAAGGCTTCGATCGCCTGTGGTTCATCATCAATGTACTGACTCGATTGAGATACTGCAGCGCCGATGGGCGCATCGATCTTAAAATGAAAGTTGCTCCGGGATCACAAGAGAGGGGTTGGATTCCTTGGTTCGAAGCTCCCGAGCGTCGAACGTCGGGAATCCGCGTGATCTCGGGACACTGGTCCACACTTGGGCTCGTCGACCGTCCCGACCTGCTCACGCTCGACACCGGTGGCGTGTGGGGCGGTGCGCTGACCGCCGCGGCCCTCGATTCCACCGCGCGCTGGTCCCTGCCCTGCAGAGGCTATAAGCGAGTTAAGATGTCTGTCTCATCCGACTAACGAGCCCATGACGATCATAAAACAGCAGGATGTCATCGCGAGCATCGCTGACGCCCTGCAATACATTTCCTACTACCACCCGATGGACTACATCGAGTCGCTCGGTCGCGCCTACGAACTCGAAGAGGCGCCGGCCGCTCGTGATGCCATTGCACAGATTCTGACCAACTCGCGCATGTGCGCCGAGGGTCATCGCCCGATCTGCCAAGACACGGGCATTGTCATAGCCTTCGTGAAGGTCGGCATGAACGTCCGTTGGGATGCGACGCTCACGCTCACCGACATGATAAACGAGGGTGTACGTCGCGCGTATCTCGACCCCGATAATACGCTCCGCGCGTCGATCGTGTCCGACCCTGCGTTCACTCGTAAAAATACTCGCGATAACACTCCGGCCGTCGTACACGTCGAGATGGTGCCCGGCGATACGGTCGAGATCTCGGTGTCCGCCAAGGGTGGTGGCTCCGAGAACAAAGCCAAGTTCGTCATGCTGAATCCGAGCGACTCCATCGTCGACTGGGTGCTCAAGACGGTTCCGACCATGGGCGCAGGCTGGTGCCCGCCTGGCATGCTTGGCATCGGCATCGGCGGCTCCGCCGAGAAAGCCATGGTGCTCGCCAAAGAATCGTTGATGGATCCCATCGACATGGCAGAGCTCAAGGCTCGAGGCCCTTGCAACCCCATCGAGGAATTGCGCATCGAGCTGCACGACAAAGTAAATGCACTCGGTATCGGCGCGCAGGGTCTCGGGGGTCTCTCCACCGTGCTCGACGTGAAGATTCTCGATTATCCGACCCATGCCTCCTCGAAGCCGGTGGCGATGATCCCGAACTGCGCCGCCACGCGGCATGTTCACGTCACTCTCGATCGCTCAGGCCCCTCGAAACTCGTACCGCCCGACCTGTTGCGCTGGCCCAAAGTCGACTGGAAGCCCTCGCCCGAGGCGCGTCACATCAATCTCGACACACTTACGCCGCAGGAGGTCGCCTCCTGGAGACCCGGCGAGCGACTGCTCCTCAACGGCAAGATGCTCACGGGCCGCGATGCTGCACACAAACGCATCGCCGACCTTTATGCGAGCGGCAAGTGCCTCCCGAAAGGCGTCGACTTTCGTAACCGAGTAATCTACTACGTCGGACCCGTCGATCCGGTGCGCGATGAAGTCGTAGGTCCCGCTGGCCCCACTACCGCGACCCGCATGGATAAGTTCACCGAGATGATGCTTGCCAACACCGGGCTTATCGCGATGGTCGGTAAAGCCGAGCGCGGCTCCGTCGGTATCAAGGCGATCCGCAAGTACAAGGCGGCGTATCTCATGGCCGTCGGTGGCGCCGCCTACCTCGTGTCCAAGGCGATCAAATCCTCACGCGTCGTCGCATTCGCAGACCTCGGCATGGAGGCCATTCGTGAATTCGACGTCAAAGATATGCCGGTGACGGTCGCCGTCGATTCGCGCGGTACTTCGATACACCAAAGCGGTCCGGCTGAGTGGAGCCAGAGGATCGCAGCAGGTTCGATCCAGACGCGAGCGCGCTGATCACCTTTTGGCGTGGGCCATTCAGCGACGCTGCATCGTGATGAAACTCGTCGGATACTGATTCCGCTCATCGGCCGGATGCTCACTGCGAGCGATCTCCTGCCACACATCGGACGGCAGTGCGGGGAATATGGTGTCACCGTCGACTGCTGCATGAACCTGCGTCAGCTCTATCAGCTCGGCACGCGCAAGAGCGAGTGCATAGATCTCTGCCCCGCCGCTTATCATGATTTCTTCGACATCACCCGCTGCCTCAATGGCGGCATCGAGGTTGCGGACCACGACAACGCCCGGTGACTCGACCGTGTAATCACTGCGGCGGGTCACGACCATGTTGGTTCGTCCCGGCAGCGGCCGGCCTAGAGACTCCCAGGTCTTGCGACCCATCACAACCGGGCGCCCGAGCGTGCGTTGCTTGAAGCGACGCAGATCTTCGGAGAGCTTCCAGGGTAATCCGCCCTCACGTCCAATCACGCCGTTGTCTGCGACGGCGACGATCAGAGTGAAGCGCGGCGTCCTGCCCGGCATCAGCGTCGCGAAGCCTTAGCCCGCCGCGACGAGGTCGAGCGCGACTGGGTCTTGGTGCGAGTCTTAGCGCGAGTCTTCGCCTTCTTCTTTTTACGCGGATCCTTGGCTGGCCAAAGCATCGTACCTCGGCATCTCGGAGAGCCACAGCGGCAGGCAAAGATTTCGTCGACGTTCGGCGGATCGTCTTTCTCGCGACCAATCTTGTAGTCGTAACCCAGCTCTTCACCCTTCTCGATGACTCGGGTCGTCTCGATAAATACCCGGCGCTCCTGAATGACCGATTCACAATTGTCATCGCAGGAGTGGTTGATGAACCGCGCATCGTTGCCACCGACGCCAGCGTCGATCACCGTCTTTTTATCGACTATGAACAGGAACGTATGGTTATCGTTCGGATCGTGATCGTCGTGGCGCGCATCGGCCTCGGCATGAGTGATACGGCCGCCGAGATACTCGATGACCCGCGTACCCCTCGGGATACGCTTAGCGGCAAACACACCTTTGCCATGAATTTTGGAATTGCGAACTTTGATCCAGGCGCTAGTGCGTATGACGGGTATCGGCACGAGGGCTCTCTCTGGTTTAAAAAAGATTAGACAGCCACCGGCGCTTTAATTGCCGGATGATGCTGATAATTCACGAATTCGAAATCGTCGAAGACGTAGTCGAAGAGCGACGGCGGTCGGCGACGGATCACGAGCTTGGGCAAGGGATAGGGCTCGCGCGAGAGCTGCAGATCGGCCTGCTCGAGGTGATTGAGATAAAGGTGACAGTCGCCACCCGTCCATACGAAATCACCCACACTGAGATCGCACTGCTCGGCGATAATGTGGGTCAGCAAGGCGTAGGAGGCGATATTGAACGGAGTGCCAAGGAAAATATCGGCGCTACGCTGATAAAGCTGGCACGACAAACGCCCTTCGGCCACGTAAAACTGGAAGAACGCGTGACACGGCATGAGCGCCATCTTCGACAGCTCGCCGACATTCCATGCACTCACGATGATGCGACGAGAATTGGGCTGCATGCGCAGTTGCTTAAGCACCTCGGAGATCTGGTCGATCGATCCGCCATCGGGCGCGGACCAGGAGCGCCACTGCTTGCCGTAGACCGGACCTAGTTCTCCGTTGGCATCGGCCCATTCGTCCCAGATGTTGACGCCATTCGCGCGCAGATAAGCGATGTTGGTCTCGCCACGTAGAAACCACAGCAATTCGTGCACCACCGACTTCAAATGGATTTTTTTGGTAGTGACGAGCGGAAAGCCCTCGCCAAGGTCAAAGCGCATCTGGTGACCAAACACCGACAGCGTGCCAGTGCCAGTACGATCGGTCTTGCGCGTCCCATGCTCACGCACGCGACGCATGAAATCGAGGTATTGCTTCATGGTGTGGGTCGTTCGATTGCGCGATTGCCCGACGCCGTACCGCTGCGATACGCGACCACCATCAGCGCGATACCCGCGACGAGCATCGGCAAGGTAAGCAGATGGCCCATGGTGAGCCAACCGCCTGCGAGGTGGCCGATGTGCGCATCGGGCAGTCGCCAGAACTCGACCGTGAGCCTGGCTACGGCATACATGATCAAGAAGAGACCCGAAGGTGCAAGGCGCGGTCGATCTTTGGTCGTGAACCACCAAAGTACGATGGCGAGCAAAACACCTTCAAGAACCGCTTCATAGAGTTGCGTCGGATGCCGCGCGACACCGTCGACCATCATGGCCCACGGCACATCACTTTGCCGGCCCCACAATTCGCCGTTGACGAAGTTACCGATACGGACCGAAAAAATTCCAAACCCCGGCAAGGCTGCAGCGAAATCGAAAACGTCTGCGACATGGCGTTTACGCCGAATCGCAAACACTGTTAAGGCAACGAGCACACCGATGAGGCCGCCGTGGAACGACATACCGCCCTCGGTGATGCGCAGCGGGTACCACGGGTCTTGTTGCCAATAGTCGAGACCATAGAAAAAGACATATCCGAGACGCCCGCCAAGAATGACGCCGAGCATGGCGTAGAAAAGAAAGTCGTCGACATCGACTGCGACCCACGACGAGCCCGGCTGCGCCACACGACGACGACCGAGCCACCACGCCGCTGCAAAAGCGATCAGATAAGTGAGGCCGTACCAACGCACCTTGAGTATGCCGATTTCGAGCGCGACAGGATCGAAGCCGGGATAATCGATCATCCGCTAATTTTAGCGGCTAACTATGGGTCACACGGCAGAAAAATGCCTTGAGGTAACGGGTCTCGCGGATCGCTGGATGGCAGGGATGGCCGGGCGACTGTCCGCCTTCGTGCAGCACCTGTACGAATCGGTCGACGTGTCGTGCCGCCCCTTGGATGGCCGCGAGTAAATCGGCGGCGGCGAGGTGATGCGAGCAAGAGCAGCTCACCAGCAGCCCGTTCGGCTCGAGAATACGCAGAGCAAGCTGATTGAGCTTTCGATAGGCCGCCTGACCTTGCGGGATTTCCTTGCGTCGCTTGATGAAGGCTGGTGGATCGACGATCACCGCGTCATACCGCTCCCCGGCTTCGGCGAGCGTTGCAAGCACATCGAAAACATCCCCACGATGTAGCACTGCAGTAAGCGAGGAATTGGCCGCGACGTTCCGCTCGGCAAACGCTAGCGCCACGGCGGACGAATCGACACAACCCACCTCGCGCGTGCGCCGCAGGCTGCGGCCGTGACGGCCCATCCACCCGCGTAGCTGCAGACGTCGAGTACGCGCGCCCAACTTCAGGAAGCGCGACAAGAGGCTGCGGTTGAAACTCTGGTCGAAGAACCAACCGGTTTTCTGACCCCCGAGAAGCGCCACGGTAAAGGACAACTCGCACCCATTGGTGAGGCGCTCGATCACCGTGGTCTCATTGGGGATCGAACCCCAGGCGGCAGCGACGACCTCGGGCAAGCCCTCGAGCTTGCGTGCGCCTGAGTCGTTCTTCCAAACCAGTGTCGTAGGCGAGAGCACCTCACAAATTGCTGACTCGACCGCGCCACGCAGTCGTTCCATGCCGAGCGTTGCGATCTGGCCGACGACAAGATCACCGAAACGATCGAGCACAAGACCCGGCAAAGAATCGGCCCCCCCAAACACCCAGCGGTAATACGGGCTCGAATAAATACTGTCCCGAAAAGCAAGCGCTTGACGGAGGCGTGAGGCGATCCAGCCTCGTCCCAAGGGCGACTCGCAATCTCGGGCAAGGATGCGTGCGGCGATCAAGGTTGCAGGATTGAGATAACCCACACCCAGAGGGTGGTCGCAATCACTGACGATGCGCATCTGAGCGCCGGGCTCGAACACCGGCGAGCGGTGTCACCTCAGTATCTATCTCATTGCTGAACACCCACAAGTGGCCGGCGCGAAGACGGCGGTCTTCACCGCGACGCAAGCGCAGCTGGGGCAAAGTCGAACTGGAGGAGGAAGGCAAAGGAAACGTCCAGACGAGTGGCCCGCCGCGGAGTTTAGCGGATCAGTACTTCGCCCCGGGGTGCTCGCTCGCGGCGTTCAACCATTTTAGAGTGCAAACCGTTGATGGCATCGGAGCCTGTGGTGACAAAGAGGAACGGGAAAAGGCCGTGTAGTAGACAGGCGATCCCGCCAAACACCATTCGGACCCCGAAACCGCTCGCTTGCCACAGGTGCCCGAGATAGGTCTCGCCCAAGGTGGCCGGATGTTCGGTGAAAGCGCGCAGCAATCTCATTACAGGTAAAGATATCCCTCGCCGTGCGCAACACGATTTTAAATTTATAGACAAAAAAAAAGAAAGTGCAATAATATTGCTAATTAAGTAGTAAATAAGAAATTTTGTTTCATGGATAGGCTAGATCGTAACATCCTCGATATTCTTCAAAAAGATGCGAGCCTAACGGCCGCCGAAGTAGCCGAGCGCGTCGGACTCTCGAAAACGCCCTGCTGGCGTCGCATCCAGCGCCTGCGCGACAGCGGCATCATCCGCAGAATCGTTGCCCTAATCGATTCGCGAGCTCTCAACGTAGGTACCACCGTCTTCGTCACCATCAAAGCGCCGAGTCACAGCGCAGCGTGGTACGAGCGGTTTGCGAAAGTCGTACGCGATCTACCGGAGGTCACCGAACTTCACCGTATGAGCGGCGACGTAGATTACTTGCTGCGCGTCGTGGTTCCCGATATCGAGGCTTACGATGCCGTCTACAAGCGTCTTATCGGCGCTCTGGAGATGCTCGATGTCAGCGCGAGCTTTTCGCTCGAGACCATCAAGTCGACGACGGCCCTGCCACTGTCTTACGCCCGACTAGATTGATGCGTGCTCGACGCTAGGGAGGCGCAGACGGTTGCGAGCAGCGTAGCCTCACGCGCCGCGTCGAACACCGGCGCCGTATTCCAATCGTAGGCCCAAGGATGGGCCACATCGAGCGGTGATGGTTCGTCTCGGTAACGCGGGATAACGTGCGCATGTAGAGCGGGCTCGAGATTGCCAAACATCGCGTAATTGATGCGCAGAGCGCCCGTCGCTGCGATTAAAGCGTCGCCGAGACGGCCCATATCCGATAAAAACAGATCGCGAGCAGAAGACGATAAATCATTGAGCGTAGCCACGACCGGGTCGGGCAACAGTAAAGCATAGCCGCGCAAAAATTGACGCTCGCCGAACACAGCCCAGCCCGACGGCATCTTCGCGATGCGGGTGGGGTCGCGACCTTCGCGTAACGCCTCCACTCGTCGATGAATTGCCGTTAAACCCGCAGGCGTGTTCACGATGGACTCCGAAAGATGAAATACACCGCGCTGAGTATGCAAAGACCCGCCAAAAGATAGTCGAGCTTGATCGGCTGTCGCATATAAAAATTGCAAACGGCACAAAAACGGTCAGCGTTACGACCTCTTGAACGATCTTCAGTTGTGCTAGCGTCAGCTCGGTGTAGCCAATACGGTTAGCTGGAACCTGTAAGAGATACTCGAACAGAGCGATACCCCAGCTAGCGAGGGCTGCGATCAACCATGGCTTATCGTTAAGATTTTTGAGGTGGGCGTACCACGCGAACGTCATGAAGACGTTGGATAGCACAAGCAACCCCACTGTCGTTAAAATCACTGGCATGGATTCACTCCGTCACGACGCCGAGTGCCCGCAAAGCACCGACCGTCTCATTGTGGCCTGCATGAACGATGCCGTGCCAGCGTCGCACGCGGACCGCTTCGATATTTTCGCGGCGATCATCGATGAATACGGTTTCGGCGGGATTCAAGGAAAAACGCCGCTCAGTCTGAACGTAGATGTCGGGATGAGGCTTCATGACGCCCGCCTCGAAAGACGTCACCACACCGTGTCCAAGCTCGTGTAACCGAAACCGTCGCTGCAACTCAACCCAATGCAGATCACCGACGTTGGACAGCAAGTAAACCTGATATCGGCTGCGTAGCCGCTCGGCGAGCCTGAACATCCTTGGCTGTGGATCGAACATGTCGGCCCACGCTGCCGCGACGAGCTCGGGTGACGGTCTTCTCGGCGCGAGATTCGCAATGTTGAACAGAAGCCCCGCCCCGTCGAGCCTACCGCTTTCGTGTTCGTTCAGATTGATGCGACTCATGACGTGCTCGAGATGTTCGACCTCGGCGCCGTGAGCACGAAGTAACTGTAAAAGCGGTGTCGGCGCCAAGTGCACCAATACCCAACCGATGTCGAACACAACGTTTTTGACGGTGTGCTCAGACATGGGTCGGCACGGCGTATCGCAAGTCGTATCGTACGAGATCAGGGTGGCCCATCGAAGACGGATTCAGAAAGACCGCAAACGGCACGACATCACAGCGCGTACAGAGACCGAAGTCCGCCTCTGGCGCCCAACCCGCCCGGAGACCGAACGATTTAGCGATTGTCAGGGTACCTCGCAAACGAGCGGGCGAATTCGCGAAGGGAAACGAATGACCCTGAAGCGCGTCAATCATTGCCCCACGAAAAAGATCATCATCCTCGCAACGCTCGCAAGCTTCGTACCCCATGGCGACGATCGTAACGTCCTCGCGTGGGAGGGAACGTACCGCGATGAATGTGGCGGATGAATTGACAAAAGCACCCGTGAACACATGGCTGACCGCGTGCGAGACGACCGTAAGACTTGGGTACCTGCATGCATCGTTAGAATGATCGGACGCCCCTCTGGCTTCGCGACAAGTACTTCCGATGGCAAGTTACCTCAATCGAAACCCGGCAGCCGTCGCGCATCCCGCTCGCCGGTCAGTAGCCACTCCGGATGCTGAACCTCGAGTGCACGCGCTTCCTCGACACCCTCAAGATGCATTGATGATGTCGCGGTCAAAGAAACGCGGCAGCGGCACGGGATAAACGGTCACGAACGGCATCCCACTGCGGGGACTCCGGCACGGCCTCAACGAGAATACGAGAGGCGCCGACCTTATCGAGCCGGCGCAGCTCGGCGTACAACGCCCGACCGTACGTCGCGGGGTCGCTTCCCTGCGGGCACGCGAGAGTCGCGACTCGCTCGCCCCGCGCGCGGACTGTCGCTTCGGCAGTAGGCAGGGTACCGGCACCCACCAGCTCGAGCGGCGTCTGCGGCGCGTAGTGCTTCGCAGTGCTGCCCGGTACGCGAGGCGACCCCGCGCCCGCGCCCACTTCGATTGATTGGCCAAGCACGGTTTCAATTTCGGTACGCGAAATGGAGCCTGGCCGTAGCAGTCGCGGCGTCCCGTCGACGATTATAACGATGGTCGATTCGAGACCGACCTCGCAGTCACCCCCCTCGAGCACGAGCAAATTTTCGAAAAACTCTTCGCGTACATGCACAGCGCGCGTCGGCGACACGCGTCCGTATCGATTGGCGGAGGGCGCGGCGATACCACCACCGAAAGCCGCGAGCAGTGCGCGCGCCACCGGATGCGAGGGCACACGAATCGCAACCGTATTTTGACCGCCGGTGAGGACATCAGAGACCTGCGACGAGCGCGGCAACACTAGTGTGAGTGGCCCCGGCCAAAATCGACCCGCCAGTTTCAGGGCCACCGGCGGGATGTCGGCGACCCAATATTTGAGCTCGTCGACGGACCCCACGTGCAGGATTAGCGGGTGCGTTGTAGGTCGTCCCTTAAGCGAATACACCTTGCGAAGAGCTTCGGGGTTACGAGCATCGGCGCCAAGGCCGTAGACGGTCTCAGTCGGAAAGGCCACGAGGTCACCCGCACGTAAGGCGGCGACAGCGGCCGCGATGTCGGGTGCTGCAGCACCGATTAAGGCGGACATACCCGAAAGTTTAGCCGACCGTTGGCCACTCGCGCGCCAATTGCAGCACGCTGAGCGGCGCGGAGCCCTCGGCCTTATTGTTGACGATGACGATGGCTTCCCGCCCCTGCCCCACTGCGCGCCGCAGGAGTGACAGAATGCGATGCCGCGACTCGGTATCGGGTTCGACCAGGCGGTCGAAAGGAGCGTACGTCGCGCGGGCTTCCTCGTAGGTCCGATCGCGTCGCAGCAACCAACGAATCACCAGCGGATCCTCACCGGTATCGAAGGCAGCTTGCTCATCGACCATGGGCATACGTGGATGCGCTGCGAAGCCGTGTGCGACCTGATGACGCGCAAGGAGCTCGGCGAGATCCGGGCCGAGCATCGCCGCGTCACGCCACTCGACGGCATACCTCGCCTCTTTGGGAAGTGCGGACAGAAACGTATCGAGACGCTCGAGCAGTTCGCGTCGATACCGCAACACGCGATCGCCGAGCGGCGAAAACTGAAACAGGATAACGCCGAGCTTGCCACCGAGCAGACGCAGCGCAGGCTCGATCACATTACACGAAGCATAAACCGAATCGAGAAATACGTCTGGAACGCCTCGGAGATACTCCGGTCGATATGCGCTTTTCGGCAGCATCAACGCGGCATAGGCTTTGATCAAATACCGGAAATCGTCGCCGACAGCCTCCGCCATGCGCTGCAAGGTCTTGTCGTCGAGAGGTCGATAGTAGCTGTGGTCGACTCCAACGCTGCGCAGCAACGGATGGCGAGCGTACGCAGCGAGCCCTTCACGAGAGAGTTTCATTTCGTCGTAGTCGCCGCCGTAGACGATGCCTTGCCATCCAGGGAAGGACCACGTGGACGTCCCAAAACGCACAGCTGCGGGAATCTTCGAGGCGAGCGCCAAAACTTCATTATTAACGGTCGCCTCAGCGACTTCGCCGCGCGCCGGTTTCTCGCCAAAGAAATCGACCTGTCCGCTCAAGCCCCGAGCGCGACACCGAAGGCCTGTTTGTAGAAACGCGAGAACTCTTCGCGACCAAACCGGTGATTTTGCGTACCGTGATGGGCGATCTTGAGCGAGCCCATGAGCGAGGCGATGCGGCCCGTGGTAAGCCAATCGAATCCTCGCTGCAAGCCGAACAAAAGACCGCCGCGATACGCGTCACCGCAGCCCGTAGGATCGGCTATTTTTTCAGGTTGGACGGGCGGAATCTGATGCAAGACTCCATCGGCATGGATCTGCGAGCCCTCGGCGCCGCGCGTTACGATGATCGCCTTCACTTTGCCCGCAATCGTCTCGAGCGACCATCCGGTACGGTCGACCAGCAGACTCGCCTCGTAATCATTGACCGCGACCCAAGTCGCTTGGCCGATCATGGTGCGCAGATCATCGGGTCCGAGAAGCGTCATCGCCTGACCCGGATCAAAGATGAAGGGGATGCCGTGCGCCGCGAACTGCGCTGCATGGTCGAGCATACCGAGATGACTCTCGGGTGCGACGATGCCGAGCAGGAGTCCGCCATCCTTCGGCACCTTATTGACGTGCGCATGGTTCATTGCACCCGGATGGAAGGCCGTGATCTGGTTGTTGTCGGCGTCCGTCGTGATGTACGCCTGCGCGGTGTACTCGTCGTCGAGCTGACGGATGTGATCGAGCGGCAGGCCGTTGTCGATCATCCATGCGCGATACGGCCCGAAATCCGAACCCACCGTCGCCATCACCTTGCCCTCGCCGCCGAGCAACTTGAGGTTGTAGGCGATGTTGCCAGCGCATCCGCCGAAATTGCGGCGCAGACCCGGAACGAGGAATGCCACGTTGAGCATGTGGATGCGATCGGCGAGGATGTGATCTTTGAAATGTCCTTCGAAGACCATCACCGTGTCGTAAGCCACCGAACCGCAAATAAGTGCCGTCATGTCTTTCTCCGCAATCGATCGTTAGCGATCGAGCAATACCAGCACCCAAACGACTGCGAGCATCGCGAAGGACGTGAAAACCGCCGCAGAACATAAATCTTTGGCAAGCCCCGAGAGCTGATGATGCTCGAGGCCGATACGATCGATCGTTGCCTCGATGCCGCTGTTGAGCAGTTCGACGATCAGAATGATGAAAATGGGGCCGACCAGCAGTGCCCGCTCGACCCCGTTCTTCCCAAGCCACAAACCGAGCGGGAACAGCACGACACAGAGCGCGAGCTCCTGCCGGAATGCCGCCTCCCCGCGAACCGCGCCGACAAAACCCTTCCGGGTGTTGCCGAACGCGTTGAGGAGCCGGACGAGTCCGGTCGGTTTGTGTCTATCGGTTTTCATCAGGCTGCTGAGTCTACCGGCTTCCAAGTGAGCTCGAGCTGCTTGGCCGCGCGAACGTCATCGAGACGCCGTACCGGCATGGTGTAGGGCGCGCCTTTCAATTTCGTGGCATCGCTCGACGCCTCGCCGAGGATCGCCACCATGGCATCGATGAAGCCATCGAGTGTCTCGCGGCTCTCCGTCTCCGCCGGTTCGATGAGCAGACACTCGGGCACCAGCAAGGGGAAGTAAGTGGTCGGTGCGTGGAAACCGTAGTCGAGTAGTCGCTTGGCGATGTCCATGGCTGTGACGTTGAGCTCCTTCGCCTGGCGCTTCATCGTGATGATGAACTCGTGGCTCGCCCGTCGATTCGGGTAGGCAAGATCGAAGCCGGCCGAGCTCAGTCGCGCCATGACGTAGTTGGCGTTGAGCGTGGCGAACTCGCCGACGCGGCTCATGCCCTCGCGACCAAGCATGCGCATGTAGATATACGCACGCAGCAGTACGCCCGTATTACCCATGAACGCCGAAAGTCGACCGATCGACTGCGGTCGATCGGTTTCGGCGAGCCAGCAATATCCCTCACCCTCGCGACCAACCACAGGCACGGGAAGGAAAGGCTCGAGTCGGGTGCTCACGCCCACCGCGCCTGCACCCGGACCCCCGCCGCCGTGCGGCGTCGAGAAGGTCTTGTGCAAGTTCATGTGAATGACGTCGAAGCCCATATCACCCGGGCGGACTTTGCCGAGGATGGCGTTGAGATTGGCGCCATCGTAATAAAGCAGGCCACCATCACCGTGAACGATGCGCGCAACCTCTTCGATCTTACGCTCGAAGACACCGAGTGTGGATGGGTTGGTGAGCATGATGCCCGCCGTATTCGGACCCACTGCTTTCTTGAGGGCCTCGATATCGACGTCGCCTTCGGCATCGACCGGGATCTCACGCACGATGCAACCACACATGGTCGCCGTCGCGGGATTCGTACCGTGGGCCGCCTCCGGAACGATTATCTCGTTGCGCACCAAATCGCCACGAGCGCGGTGATAGGCGCGGATCATCGCCACGCCAGCAAACTCACCGTGAGCGCCGGCCATGGGATTGAGCGACACGGCTTTCATGCCTGTCACTTTTTTGAGCATCTCTTGCAGTTCGAACATACACGAGAGGAACCCTTGACCCTGTGAATCGGGCGCAAGCGGATGCCGCGAAAGAAACTCCGGCAGCATCGCGTACTGATTGCAGGCCTTCGGGTTGTACTTCATCGTGCACGAACCGAGCGGATAGAAGTTCGTGTCGATCGAGAAGTTGAGCTGCGAGAGACGGGTGAAGTGACGAACGACGTCGAGCTCACTCGCCTCGGGTAACATCGGCTTGCTCTTGCGACACAGTGCCGCAGGCACTGCACCCAAAGCCTCTTTTGCGGCCGATGCCACGGCCCCGCGCAACGCCGGCGGATGCTGAGCTTCGGCGCCTCGGCCATCGCGCGAATATTCGAAAATCGATTTTTCTAACATTTGATTCATGACGTACTCCGGTGGCGTCCGCACTCAGGCAGCGCGAACAGCCTGCAACGCCGAGCCGAGCGCGTTGGCATAGCGCTCGACATCGCCGTCGGTCTTGGTTTCGGTGGCGCAGACGAGGATGGCGGAGCCGAGCTCGGGGTAATCACCCGACAGATCTACGCCGCCGAGGATGCCCTGCGACTCGAGCTCGCGCAGCACGGCAGCCGCCGGCCGATCGAGCAATAACACGCACTCATGAAAGCGCGGACCCGCGAAGGCCTGACGCACGCCACGCTGACGACCGAGCGCAGTGACGAGCTGATGCGTACGCGCCATGCTGGTCTCGGCCACTTGCGCGAGCCCCGCCGGTCCGATGAGGCTCATGTAGATGGTCGCCGCCGTCATCAACAAGCCCTGATTGGTGCAAATGTTGGACGTCGCCTTGCCACGACGAATGTGCTGCTCGCGTGCTTGCAGCGTGAGCGTATAACCGTGCCGGCCTTCGAGGTCGACGGTACGACCGACGATACGACCTGGCATGGAGCGCAAGTAGTCCATGCGCGTCGTCATGAAGCCGAAGTACGGGCCACCCGAAGAGAGCGGCACGCCAAGCGGCTGTCCCTCGCCGACGCAGATGTCCGCACCCTTGATGCCCCACTCGCCCGGCGGCTTGAGCAGCGCGAGCGAAGTCGGATTCACGGCGGCGATGACAAGCATGCCCTGCTCGTGCGCCCAGTCGGTGAGCGCATCAACGTCTTCGAGCTGACCAAAGAAATTGGGCTGCTGGATGACCATCGCGGCGATGTCTTGCCCAGCGAACGAAGCAAGCGCAGCGAAGTCGATACAGCCCGTCTCACGCTGATATGGCACAGTCTCGAAACGCAGACCCTGATTGCCGGTCGTGCTGATGGCCACGCGGCGATAGTTGGGATTGACCGTCGAGGGGACGAGCACGCGCGGACTCTTCGACTTGCGATGGGCGCGAGCCGCCATGAGCGCAGCCTCGGCCACGGCGGAACCACCGTCATATAGCGACGCGTTTGAGACCTCCATACCTGTCAGACTAGAGATCATCGTCTGGTATTCGTGAATGAGCTGCAGCGTGCCTTGGCTCGCCTCAGCCTGATACGGCGTGTACGTGCTGTAGTACTCACCGCGCGTCGTGATCGTCCACACGGCCGACGGGATGTGATGCTCGTAAGCTCCTGCGCCGAGGAAGGACAGTGGACGGCCGTCTTGTCGAGCACGCTCGCTCATCAATCGACCGACCTCCATTTCGGAGAGGCCTTCGGGAATGCCGGCGAGACCTTGAGCTCGTAGGTTTTGCGGAATCTCGTCAAAGAGCTCTTCGATCGACTTCGCGCCGATCGTCGCCAGCATCTCGCGGACGTCCGCTTCGGTATGCGGAATGAAAGGCATGTCAGCCACCCTCCGCAGTGAGTACAGCCGAGTATGCGTCTGCCGAGAGTAAACCCTCGAGCGCAGATGCCGAGGCCGGCTTCACGCGAATCAACCAACCCCTACCGTAACAGTCTTGGTTGATGAGTTCGGGCGTCGAGGCGAGCTCTGTATTACACTCAACCACGGTGCAGGCAATGGGCGAGTAGACATCAGATGCCGCCTTAACTGATTCAACTACGGCGCAAGCCGCACCCGCCTCAAGTGCACGCCCGGCCTCAGGGACTTCGACAAATACGAGATCACCGAGTGCGTGCTGCGCGTGATCGGTGATGCCGATCTCGACGAGGCCGCTCGGCAACAGACGCGCCCACTCGTGGCTCTTAGCATATTTCAGGTCAGCGATGACTTGGCTCATGGGGAAAGCTCCTGAATAAGGAAATCGTAGTTCTTCCTAATAAAGTCAGAGCGTGATCAGTACACGTCCGTTTCGGACGAAGGGCAGCTTAACCACGCGTGCCGGCAGTAACTTGCCGCGGATGTCGACCTGCACAGACTGACCTGTGCCGGTTGGCACCCGGGCAAAAGCGATGGACCGCTCGAGCGTCGGAGAGAACGTGCCGCTCGTCACTTCGCCCTCTCCCACACCTCGGACGACGACTTTTTGACTTGTACGCAGCACACCTCGGTCTTCGAGAAACAGTCCGACGAGCTTGTGCGACGGACCACCCGCCGCTCTAATATCCATGAGGGCCTGACGACCCACAAAGTCGCGCGTCGCAGGATCGAAGGCCACGGTCCAGGTGAGGCCCGACTCGAGAGGATTGCGGGTTTCGTCCATGTCGTTGCCGAAAAGATTCAAACCCGCTTCGAGCCGCAGCGTGTCGCGCGCGCCGAGCCCGCAAGGGGCAACACCTGCCGCGACGAGTGCGCGCCACGTGGAGGGTGCTCTCTCGATGGGTAAAACCACCTCAAAACCATCTTCACCGGTATAGCCGGTGCGGGCGACGAACCACTCGCCGCACACGCGACCGTTGAAAGGCTCGAGAGCTAAGGTAGCGTCGCGATCTTTCGAATCAAGAAACTCAGCGACGACCGCGCGGGCCTTCGGGCCCTGCACGGCGATGATGCCCAGATCGACGCGTTCAATGACTTCGAGGTGCTGCGCCGACTCGCGTGCTTGAGCGCGCATCCAGGCGATATCGGAGTCTCGCGTTCCGGCGTTGACGACCACCCGAAACCACTGCTCGTTCATGAAGTAAACGATTAGATCGTCAATAACCCCACCCGTCTCGTTGAGCATGCAGCTATATAGCGCCTTACCCTCGACCCGAAGCTTGTCGACGTCGTTGGCAAGCAGATAACGCAGGAACGCGCGGCTATGGTGTCCGCGGATCTCGATGACGCACATGTGCGACACGTCGAACATGCCCGCATCGCATCGCACTCGATGGTGCTCCTCGATTTGCGAGCCGTAATTGACTGGCATGTCCCAGCCACCGAAATCGACCATGCGAGCACCCTGCTCGACATGCAACCCGTAGAGAGGTGTCTTGCGCCCCATGCCGTCTTCCTCGAATCCGTGAGGTCACCGCCCGACCAAAAAAAGAGCGGCAGGAGCCCGAAAGCCCCTGCCGCCCCTCTGTCCATGGACCTGAGAGATCGGGCTCGTCTTATCCTTAGACGCGCCGCTCCCCTTCGGTGGACCGACCTCAACCCGCCGGGCAAAAGTCGATCGCTCTCCAGAATTCGCCTACGACCTGCGGTTCTTTTGCCTGAGCGTTTCCGGGCGGAAACTTGCGCCTTCGGCGCCCCACGGTGGGCCTGGGGTCTCTCCAGCGAGGTCGGGTTACGCGAATGGAACGATAATAGCAGTGTCCGCGCCCCCGGGCGCGGAAAAATCGACCGTCGTAGACTGTCAACTCAAGGTTACCTGGAGATCCGTCCATGCATAGTCGCCATCCCACCCTTACATTGCTCATTGCCCTGGTTTTTGTGGCCCTGACACCTGGGATCACCGCGGCCTCGCCCACCACCGACGCCCAGCTTCGGACGTTGTTCGATACCACTTGGCAAAAAGAGCTGGAGGCCGAACCCCAGATGGCGAACTATCTGGGCGACAACCGGTACAACGACCGGTGGACCGACATGTCGGGGGCGGCGATCGAGCGCCGTCATCAACACGACCTGATCACGCTCGCAGCGCTCCGCGCCATTCCGCGCGCGTCACTTTCCCCGGCAGCCCAGCTCGATTACGATCTGTTCGAGCGCGAATACACCCAGCGCCTCGCCATCTGGCCGTTTAAGCCCCACCTGTACTCGATCAATCATCAGGGCGGCATTCAGACGCTGCACGAAGTCACCGAGCTGCTACAGTTCCGTACAACCAAAGATTACGAAGATTGGATCGCTCGGCTCGAGGGTGTGGGCACACTGATCGACCAGCACATCACACTTCTCGAGCAAGCCGTGCGCGAAGGTCGGACGCAGCCGCGCGTGATCATGCAGCGCATCCCGTCGCAACTTGCCCTACAGAACGTTGCCAAGCCCGAGCAAAGTCCGTTCTGCGCACCCTTCACACGCTTTCCCGAGGAATTCGACGCTGCAACCCGCGCGCGGCTCACGTCAGCCGGTCGCGGCGCGATCGAGCGCGTGGTATTGCCCGCTTATGCACGCTTCACGAAAACGTTCAATGAAATCTATCTCCCGGCAACGCGTTCGACGGTGGGCATTTCCGACACACCGCAGGGTCGCGACTACTATCGCGAGCGCGTCACGTACCACACAACGCTCAGCTCACTGACGGCGGACGAGATCCACGATATCGGACTCGCGGAGGTGCGTCGTATTCGTGCCGAGATGATGGCCGTCAAAGAAAAAGTGGGCTTCAAGGGCTCGTTGCAGGAGTTCTTCACCTTCCTGCGTACCGATCCGCAGTTCTACTACAAATCCTCACAAGAACTCTTTGAGGGGTACCTTGCCGTCTCGAAGCGTATCGACCCGAACCTCGTCCGTGTCTTCGGTAAGCTTCCGCGCACGCCCTATGGCGTGCGGCCGATTCCGATGACGAGTGCGCCCAACACCACCACCGCGTACTATCAGGGACCCGCGGCGGACGGCACTCGTCCCGGCTTTTATTACGTGAATCTCTATCGCCCGGAGGTACGTCCCAAGTACGAGATGGAAGTGCTCTCCATTCACGAGGCCGTACCGGGGCATCACCTGCAGATCGCGCTCGCCATGGAACAGGCGGCAAAGCCTGATTTCCGCCGTCACGCGGGCTACACCGCCTACGTCGAAGGTTGGGCGCTTTACTCCGAAAGTCTCGGCGAAGAACTCGGTCTCTATCAGGACCCCTACTCCAAGTTCGGTCAGCTGACCTACGACATGTGGCGTGCCGTACGACTCGTCGTCGATACCGGCATACACGCCAAAGGCTGGACCCGCGAGCAAGCGATCGCGTTCTTCATCAATAATGCTGCGAAGACCGAGGCGGACATCGTCAATGAAGTCGACCGCTACATTTCTTGGCCTGGACAGGCCCTCGCCTATAAGATCGGGCAGCTACGTATCCAGGATCTTCGGCGCGAAGCAGAAACCACTCTCGGCAGCCACTTCAACGTCCGGGCCTTCCACGACACTGTGCTCGAGACGGGCGCCGTGCCGCTAGACCTCATGGAGAGCCATGTTCGCGCTTGGATCAATAAAGAAAAACTGCTGGACTCCTCACGATGATCACGCGAAGAAAAAGCAACGCTGCCGTTGTCGGCGGCGTGAGGGTGGGCGGCGGAGCGCCCATCGTCGTGCAATCGATGACCGACACCGACACCGCCGACATCGAATCGACGGTCGCTCAGGTCCGCTCGCTCGCACGTGCAGGATCGGAGCTCGTTCGAGTGACGGTGAACACGGAGGGGGCTGCCGCAGCCGTGCCTCACATTCGCGATCGACTCGACCGCGAGGGTGTGAAGGCTCCGCTCATCGGCGACTTCCACTTCAACGGTCACAAGTTGCTCAAGGCGCACCCAGCCTGCGCCGAAGCACTCGCGAAGTACCGCATCAATCCGGGCAATGTCGGGCGCGGTAGCAAGCGGGATCCGCAGTTCGCCGAGATGATCGAGACGGCCTGTCAGTACACGAAGCCGATCCGCATTGGCGTGAACTGGGGCAGCCTCGACTCCGATCTGCTAACAAGAATGATGGATGAAAACAATGCGCTGCCGAATCCGCGGACGGCCAACGCAGTCATGCGCTCGGCGGTGGTGGAGTCCTGCCTGCAGAGCGCGCGTCGTGCAGAAGAGCTCGGCCAGCCGCACGAAGCGATCGTGCTGTCCGCCAAGGTGAGCGGCGTGCAGGATCTCATCGCTATCTATTCCGATCTCGCCTCACGCTGCGACTATCCACTGCACATCGGGCTCACCGAGGCCGGGATGGGCAGCAAGGGTATCGTCGCCTCAACCGCGGGCATCAGCGTGCTGCTGCAGCAAGGCATCGGCGATACGGTCCGCGTGTCACTCACGCCGGAGCCCAACGGCGATCGAACTCTCGAAGTTATCATCGCGCAGGAAATCTTACAGACCGTAGGCTTGCGCTCCTTCGTGCCGATGGTGATCGCCTGCCCCGGTTGCGGTCGTACGACAAGCACGTACTTTCAGGAACTCGCCAAGTCGATCCAGTCGCACATTCGTCACCGCATGCCCGAGTGGCGCAAGACGTACGACGGCGTCGAGATGATGAACGTCGCCGTGATGGGCTGTGTCGTTAACGGACCTGGTGAAAGCAAACATGCGAATATCGGCATTAGCCTACCGGGTACGGGCGAGCGTCCGGTGGCTCCGGTGTACGAGGATGGCGAGAAGACCGTCACGCTTAAAGGTGATTACATCGCCGAAGAATTCCAACAACTTGTGGAGACCTATGTCGCACGCAAGTATCCGCGCTGCGATGGAGCCTCTGCATCACAGACCTGAGGAACGAATATGAGTAACTCTCTCACCGAGAAAAAATGTCTACCATGCGAAGGTGGCGTGCCACCGCTTTCCAAGATCGACTGCGAACACCTGCTCGGACAGCTCGCACCGGAATGGCGCCTCTCGCCCGATGGCCGCGAGCTAAAGCGCGAGTGGTCGTTCAAAGATTTTTATCGGACCATGAGCTTCGTTAACGCCGTTGCGCACGTTGCCAACAGCGAGGATCATCATCCGGATCTCGCCATCGGCTACAACTACTGCCGGCTGCGTTTCAGCACGCATGCGGTGAACGGACTCACCGAAAACGACTTCATCTGCGCTGCAAAACTCGATCGGCTAGGCTGAAGCGGATCGCCTGTTCAACCGCGTCGGGCAATGTCGGGTAAATCGCCTGCCAGCCCCAGCGCGCGCTCGGCGAACGGTCGTCGCAACACGGCACTGCGACCCACGAACCCGAGCCCGCGCCGCAGCCATCGCTCGGGTCCATCACCACCAAAGGCTAAAAAGCGATTAAAAAGATCCATCGCAAGACTCATAACCTCGTTGTCGCTCTTGCGCCAGCGCTCGTAACGACGCAGCACCCGAAGCGCACCTGGATCCTCACGTTCACGCGATGCTTCATCGAGCTGCTGCACGAGCGCAGCAGCATCGAGCAACCCGAGATTGACGCCCTGTCCTGCGAGCGGATGAACGATGTGCGCAGCATCGCCGACGAGCGCGCAGCGTTCGCGCACGTAATGCGGTGCACTAACGCGCCGCAACGGAAAACTCCGACGCTCGCTCGCCAAAGAAAGATTACCGAGCACACCCATGCTCGCCGCCGTGAGCCCAGCGTTGAAAGTCATTGCCTCGGCGGCAAGTAGCGCTTCGGCGCGATCTCGGGGCAGTGACCAGACGAGGGAGCTTTGTCCATTCGCGAGCGGCAACAACGCCAGCGTCCCCTCGCCGAGAAAGCGCTGCCACGCCGTCGACTCGTGCGATCTCTCGCTCGCCAAGTTGGCGATAATGGCTAGCTGTCCGTACTCCTGCGCCTCGACGTCGAAGCCTGCAGCGCGCCGTACGACCGACCGACCACCGTCCGCGCCGATGACTAACTTGATAGACACCGTACCGATCGAAGTCGACAGCTCGACGCTGCAATCGGTGAAGTGAAGATCGTGCACGAGCGCAGCTCGCGCCTCGCCGCCTGCGCCGATGAAGGCCGTGAGTCCCGCGCGCTGTAAGGCTTCGTTGCTGGCGATACGCCCAAGATCGGGCTCACCCAACTCAGCGGCATCAAAAGTCAGCGAGCCCTCGCCACGTGGGTCGGTATCGCGCGGCCAAACGTGCATGCGCTCGTATGCGCAGAGCGCCGAGGGCGTCTGTAATAAAGGCTCCCACGCCCCTGCAGCTTTGAGGATGCGCTCGCTTGCCCGGGAGAGTGCGAAGAATCGAAGATCCGTCGTATTGGCTGGCATGGCGAGATCAGGTAGCTCGCGTTCGAGCAACAACACCCGCGGCGAATAGACGCTCCGACGCAAGAGCGCGCCGAGCACCGCACCGACGGGACCACCACCCACGATGGCGATGTCGAAGCTCGTTTCGGCGCTCACAACATCACTCCGAGACCGCGACCGAGGCGCGGCGTACGCCCAGCAAATCCCCAACTGAGTCGCGACAGTGCCTGTTTGGCAGTCGGCGACAGATCAAATAGCAGCAGACTGAGATCGCGAAGGAGAGGCACGCCGGGACGGGTATCGCCGAACAGTTTCACGAGCCCATCGGTGAATCGCGTGACGCCCTCACGATCTGCCGAGCGACGTGAGGCGAACTCCTGCAGTACTTGCGAGGCTCCGACATCAGCGGCTCGTCCGTGACGACGGGCGACTTCGGCGAGTAACTCCGCGAGCGTCGCGGCATCTCGCAGTCCGAGATTGAAACCTTGACCCGCTACGGGATGCAGACCCTGCGCTGCATTACCGATGAGTACGACGCGTTGACCCGTAAGAGTCTCAGCACGCGACAGACGCAGCGGATACGCATTACGCTTGCCGACGGAGAGCAGACTGCCGATACGCCATCCGAATTCGCGTTGAAGCGCGGCGAGATAATCCTCATCAGTAAAGGCCAGCACGCGCTCGGCGGCCTCTGGCGCAAGCGTCCACACTACGCCATACGCACCATCGAAGAGCGGCAGCACCGCGAACGGCCCCTGCGCCGTAAAGCGCTCGTAAGCAGTGCCGTCGGCCGAACGCGAGCTGCGCACGTGGCTCACGATGGCGACCTGTCGATAATCTTCAATCGACGCGGCGAGTCCTGCTGCCGCGCGCACCTTTGAGTCGGCACCATCGGCCGCCACCACGAGGCGTGCTCGCAGCAGAGAAGCTGCAGGCTCGGTCGCGAGTTCAACACCCTGCTCATGCAGCACCACGCCCGTGCATTTTGCCGGCATTCGCAGGTCGAGGTTCGGAAGATTGGAAATGGCCGATCGCAACGCCGTACCGAGCATTCGATTGGTCACCACGTACCCGAAGGCCTCGATGCCGCACTCATTCGCCTCGAGTCGAGCAAATCCGAAACGTCCCGCATCGGAAACGTGTATCCGACGGATGGGCGCAGCCCGCAAGGTCACCTGTGACCAAATGCCGAGCGCCTCAAAACTGCGACGCGTGCCATTGCCTAAGGCTGTCGTTCGATCATCAAAACTCGGTTGTGCGTTGGCATCGGGTGCCACTACCTCGATGAGAGCTGTTTTAAGTCCCGTCGGAGCGAGCGCAAGCGCGAGGCTTGCGCCGACCAATCCACCGCCTATGATCGCGACATCTACCTCAGACTCGCTCACGCCGCCGCCATCAGAGTTTCGATCGCCGACGGATCTTTGGGTGCGCCATGCGTCAGCACTTCGTGTCCCTCGCGCGTGACGAGTACGTCGTCCTCGATGCGAATGCCGATGTTACGAAACTCCGGCGGAACGCCACGTGTGCCTGAAGGAATGTACAGCCCCGGCTCGATGGTAAGCACCATGCCCGCCTCGAGTTGTCGCCAAGCTTTGCCGATCTTGTAGTCGCCGACATCGTGCACATCCATGCCGAGCCAATGCCCGGTCTTATGCATGAAGAACCTCAGATACGCCATCGATTTAACGAGTGAGGTCACCCGTCCCTTTAGAAGTCCGAGGCGAACCATACCCGCCGTCAGCACCTGCACCGCTACCTCATGCGGGCGATTCCAGTCGTTACCAGGACGCACAGCATCGATGGCGGCGAGATTGGCCTCAAGAATCACCTCGTACGCAGCGCGCTGTGCGGGAGAAAAACGCCCGTTAACCGGGAAGGTACGCGTGATGTCCGAGGCGTAGCACTCGTACTCGCAGCCCGCATCGATCAGCAGTAGTTCGCCATCGCGAAGCTCCCCAGCGTTCTCACGGTAATGCAGGATGCAGCCATTCGCGCCGCCACCGACGATGGGCAAATAGGAAATATCGGCTCGCGCCCGATGGAACTCGTGCAGGATTTCGGCAGCAACCTCGTATTCAAAGCGTCCGGGCTCGCAAAAGCGCATCGCCCGAACATGTGCCCTCGCAGCGATCCGCGACGCCTCGCGCATCTGCTCAATCTCACCACGACTTTTGTAGAGCCGCATATCGCGCAATACGTGCTCGAGCGCAACTATCTCGTGCGGGGCGTGTCGACCCTGCTTCGCCTGAGCACGCAGTCCATTGACCCAGCCAACGACGCGTCGGTCGAACTCGCGATTGACTCCGACGGTATAGAAAATTTTCTCTCGCCCCTCCATCAGGCCAGGGAGAATCTCGTCAATATCGCCGATCGGAAACGCGTCATCAGCTCCGAAGTCCCGCCGTGCACCGCTCGGCCCCGAACGCCGCCCGTCCCAAGTCTCTCGTTGCGGATCACGAGCACGTACGAAAAGCAGATATTCCCCGTGGGGTCTCCCGGGAATGAGTACCGCCACAGACTCCGGTTCTGGGAACCCGGTAAGATAATGGAAGTTGCTGTCTTGTCGGTATGCGTACTCTACGTCGTTGTTGCGCAGATGAACGGGGGCTGCCGGCACGATCGCGATTGAGTCTCGACCCATGGTCTTCATAAGATGGCGTCGCCGTCGGGCAAACTCGTCGCGACCAATCGGGGGTGTCTTAACGGAGGGAGGGGCAAGCGCGGTTACCGCGGCCACTTTCGGTGCGGAAGTGCTCCTCGACGATCGGTAAGCCTTGGTGCTCAGCGACTTAGTGGATCGAGGGCGGCTTGTCATCTGCATCACTCCCCGCTGCTATGGCCTCGCGAGCTCCAGCTAACTCATCATGCAGCAGCTGGACTCCGATGCGCACGAACTCGACCAGCTCGGAGTACGCCTGCTCGTTGCCTTCCATCGACTCGTCCGCGTCCACGTCTATACGCGTCATGGCAGTCATGTCGCGAACGATTTCTCCCACCTGCTCCGGCAGCTGCTCGATGTCGGGGATGGGGTTTGACCCAAGGCCATAAAGAAAGCCCTGGCACCATTGACCGAGCGCTGACGCGCGGGCGGCCACCGGCTCGTCGTCATCGGGCAACAGGGGGTGAAACTCTAGCTGACCCGACTCAAGTGCGTATCGGGTCCATTCGTACACGGCGAGAATGGAGGTCTCGGCGGCGCCGACAACTCCTTCTGGGAAGACCTCTTGAAGCCAGTCTTGGAAAGAGACACTCGAGTTCGAGCAGAGTGCCCCAGCAAGGGTTCCGTGAGCCTCGGGTAGATCGGTGAGCGCCCGGGTTCCGGCGAGTTGACGTTCGAGATCCCGGAAGTCAGGTGCTACCATGAGCAAAATTATGCCAAAGACCAAGATCACGCATTGATCAGAACCGTTTGCAGCCTATAATTTTGTGCATGACTGATAAGGCAAGCTATAAAGTCTCTCTGGACGCCGAAATCCGTCGTCTCGAAAAACAGGTGGACGAACTCCTCTATTCGCTCGAAGCCCTGCGTGAAGAGAACCGAGCACTCCGTCAGCGTCATGAAAGCCTCTCGAGCGAGCGCGCATCACTCATGCAGCGTAACGAGCAGGTGCGCACCCGAGTCGAGGCTATGATCGGACGTCTCAAAAATCTCGAGCACGGGGCTTGAGCCCAGCTGAAAAAGACGCCTCCCGCGTCAGCATCCGCATCCTCGAGCGAGAATACCTCATCGCCTGCCCGCCCCATGAACGCAAAGCGCTGCTCGACGCCGCCGAGCTCCTCAACGTCAAGATGGGGGAGATTCGCGACTCTGGAAAACTCGTTAGCTTAGACCGCATCGCGGTGATGGCCGCCCTAAACCTCGCCAACGAAGTTCTGAAGTCTCAGATTAAAGACCGCCGAGGAGACTCGAAGGCTGGTATGCGCGTGCGTGCGTTGCGCGAACGCATCGACGGCGCTCTTAAGCCTAGTCGCAAGCTCGATAATTGAAGTCCGCGTTCCTACGCATACTCAAGCTAGGGAACCTGATGTAAAGTGCAACGGCGTTACCTGCAGTGTTCGACAGCGAATCGGGATACCTCTCGACCCTAAGTTTGAACGCCCAGGGGCATCCGGACTTGCTGTCAGCATTGTGCATGTCCGCCCTCGAGCGGAAAGCCTTACCTGACGTAGTCCGCCCCACTTGTTGCTCTGTGTCGAGAGCAACGGTTCGCACCGGCACAGGCGGGTGACGTCTCTTCTTTTTTTTCCGTCGGAGGGCCCCGTAGTGACCGAGCGTCGCTCATTGCGCAAAGCTTTGCGCGCAGCGCGAGCGGGGCTTTCCCCTCTCGAACGGCGCCACGCTGCGGAGCGCATCGCCGACCTCATCGCAAAAACGCTCTGGCTCAAACCCGGCATCCGAGTGGCGCTCTACGCCGCCCTCCCCGAAGAAATCGACACCTCGCCGCTCATCGCACTCGCTGCCCGGCGCAGCGCAACGATCTTCCTCCCGCGCATCGAAAACGATCGTGCCCGCCGCATGACGTTCGCCCGACCCGGCACTCATCGTCGATATAACCGCTATGGCATTCCTGAACCCGCCACCAGCGAGCGCATCGCTCCTTGGGCGCTACAAATCATTTTTGCACCCTTGGTCGGCTTTGACACACGCGGTAATCGTATTGGTATGGGCGCTGGATTCTATGATCGGGCGCTCGCCTTCCGTCGTTACCGTCACCACTGGTTTGGACCGCGCCTAATCGGCATCGCCCACTCCTGCCAGCAGGTGGAAGCCCTCGATCCATTACCTTCGGACACTCCTCTCGACGCCGTCGTAACCGAGCGCGAGATTCATGTTTTTCGCGGAGAAAATCGATGAATCATTGGCTGATGAAAACCGAACCTTCCACTTTCAGCATCGACGATCTCGCCAAGGCTCCAAAGCGCACCACCTGCTGGGACGGCGTGCGCAACTATCAGGTCCGCAACATGCTGCGTGACCAATTAGCGGTCGGAGATCTCGCTTTCATGTACCACTCGAGTTGCGAGGTTCCGGGTATAGTCGGCGTGATGAAGGTGGTGAGTAAGGGCTACCCCGACTTCACCGCTCTCGATCGAAAGCATACGCACTACGACCCCGACTCAAACCCTAAAAAACCGCGTTGGTACATGGTCGATGTACGTCTCGAACAGCGTTTTCCAAAGGTGATTTCGCTCGGTGAACTTCGTGCGCATGCGAGCGGTAAGTTGCACGAGCTGCTAATCCTCAAACGCGGCAACCGACTTTCGATCACTCCGGTGAGCTCTGCAGAGTGGGGCTTCATCCACTTGCTCGCAACGTCGTGAAGCTTTCCGCAAGACCCCCTTGCTTGTTTTTTACAATCGCATGTATATACTCCCCCTCGGACTAACCCGTAACTGGAGGATCTCATGGCCAAGAAAAAGGCTCATCATAAGAAAGCCGCCAAGAAGAAATAAGATCTTCGGGATCTTTGGTGGGTGAGGACGTTAATCTCGCCCGCTACTTCTGGATAAGACCGAGGATGCCCGCTTGCGCGGGCATCTTCGTTTTGGGACTCCGAAATACCTGTATCCTCCGTCGAGTATGCCGATGAACACTGCAGTGAACGGAAAGCTCGCCGCAGCGCGTGCAGCGTTGCAATACCTCGAAGACGACATCATCGTCGGTGTAGGTACCGGCTCGACGGTCAACCTTTTCATTGATGAACTTGCTGCCCGTCGCGAGCGGATCCGCGGGGCTGTATCCAGTTCGGAAGCTTCCACCGCTAGAATGCGGGCGGCGGGCATCGAGGTCCTCGAGCTCAATCGGACCGGCGACCTTCCCCTCTACGTGGACGGGGCCGACGAGACCGACGGCTATCGTCGGCTAATCAAAGGCGGCGGAGCCGCACTCACCCGCGAGAAAGTCGTCGCCGCAGCGTCACGAAAATTTGTGTGCATCGTCGATGAGTCAAAAGTGGTCGATATACTCGGTCGATTTCCCCTGCCCGTCGAGGTGATTCCGATGGCGCGCTCCTACGTGGCACGGCAACTCGTAAGGCTCGGGGGTCGGCCGGTTTGGCGAGAAAACGTCACTACTGACAACGGCAACCAGATCCTCGATGTGCATGGTTTACGCATCCTCGACCCACCCACACTCGAGGCGGCCATCAACGGTATTGCGGGGGTCGTGACCTGCGGTCTGTTCGCTCACCGGCCCGCCGATGTGGTGCTAATCGGCGGACCGAATACAGTCCGTCGCCTCGAGTGAAACACCCGGTCCCGAAAATAAAAAGACCCGCATCGCTGCGGGCCTTTTCATGTGGCTGGGGGACTAGGATTCGAACCTAGGTAAACGGAGTCAGAGTCCGTTGTCCTACCGCTAGACGATCCCCCAAGAACCAGTGGTCGTGACGGCAGTACGTGTTGACCGGTATGTTAACGCTTCGAGTATTGCGGGCCGCGACGCGCCTTACGGCGGCCGACCTTCTTGCGCTCGACTTCGCGGGCGTCGCGGGTCACGAACCCAGCAGCACGGAGCGAGGTGCGCAGCGTTTCGTCGTAATCGATCAAGGCGCGGGTGATGCCGTGTCGGATCGCACCGGCTTGGCCAGTGGTACCGCCGCCGGCAACGGTGACGTCCACATCGAAGCGGCCATTTAGACCCGTCAGCCCAAGCGGCTGACGGACAATCATTCGATCGGTCTCACGACCGAAGAACTTTTCGATCGAGCGAGCGTTAATAGTAATCTTTCCAGTGCCCGGCCTCAGGAAAACTCGGGCGGAAGAGGTCTTGCGCCGGCCGGTGCCGTAGCTGGTGGTGGGCATATTAAAGGTACCTGCAAGGTCAATCGGTTAAATGTGGAGGGGCTTCGGCTGCTGGGCCGAGTGCGGGTGCTTTTCGCCCGCGAAGACGTGCAACTTACGGAACATGCTGCGACCAAGTACGGTCTTTGGCAGCATGCCTTTGACGGCGATCTGCAACACGCGCTCCGGATGCTCTTTAAGAAGCTTCTCGAAGGTGATCGACTTGATGCCGCCGATCGCACCGGTGTGGTGGTAGTAGACCTTATCAGTCATTTTCGCGCCGGAGACGCGGACCTGCTCCGCGTTGACCACGATGATGTGATCGCCCAAGTCGACATGCGGACTGTAATTCGCCCTGTGCTTGCCCTTGAGGCGCAGTGCGATTGCTGAGGCGAGACGGCCCAGGGTTTTGCCCTTAGCGTCAACGAGATACCAGTCTCCGCGAACAGTCGCGGGATTCGCAAAAACAGTGCTCATCCGAGGTCTCCGGCTGCGACTGACCTCGCCTCCCATGGAGGGGGCCCCGACAGTCTCGAAAAGGGCGCTGGAGTGTACTTAAGCCGACACCGCTTTGCAAAACCCCCGCCTCCGCAGGGTCAGGCTCCTCAAGAATCCCCTAGGGGTCAATTTACCGGGTACCCGTAAGCCGACCCCCATCCCCAGAAAATAACCGCTTATTTAGAGTCGGCTGCCCTCTGGTTGGGGCTCGGGAGGCGATAATAAAATTGCGCATGAGTTCCAATACCCTATTCGATCGCCTTCTCGTTAGCGTCGACCGAGCCTTGCGGTCCGTGCTCGCGACCCCAACGGCGGCTCGGCCCATTCCCACGCCAGCCGGCGGAACCGCCGCACCCGATGCGTCTCTTAGCGAGGCGGAGCGTCGAGAATCGGCCAACCTCATGCGCGTTAACCACTCGGGCGAGGTCGCCGCCCAAGCCCTCTATCACGGGCAGGCGCTCTTCGCATGGCGACCAGAGGTCCGCGATATGCTGCTGCGAGCCGCTCGCGAGGAAGCCGATCACTTGGCCTGGTGTGACCAGCGCCTGCGCGAACTCGGTTCGCGCCCGAGTGTGCTTGGCCCGCTTTGGTATGTCGGATCCTTTGCCATTGGTGCATCGGTCGCCGTGGTAAGCGATACGGTCAGCCTCGGTTTTGTCAGCGAAACGGAGAAACAGGTGGAAGGTCACATCGACTCGCACCTCGATAAACTGCCGGCCAACGATGAACGCAGCCGAGCGGTGCTCGAGCAGATGCGCGCCGATGAAATTGCACACGGTGCCGCAGCACGAAACGCCGGCGGCGTCGATCTTCCACCTCCCGTGAAATCCGCGATGCGCGCCACGGCGCGCGTCATGACCAGGGCCAGTTACTGGCTCTGATTCACGCTAAAGATTGCCTCCACGAACTCACTCGCAACGAGGCGACGCGTCGAGACATCCTCGATGTAACGCGTCCTGGAGTAATAACCACAGCGTGTGGTGCCCTCGCGCACTCCTCCAGGTCACTCGGGTGCTGTACCGGATGTCTTGTTTTACCAGCACTCCGAATCGGTCGAGTTACTGATCGGGAGGGAGCACGACAAGACACTGGTGCTCGGGTATTTCGGCAAGGGTGGATTTTTTGGCGAGATGGGTCTTCTTGAAGCGACGCTCGGTCGGGAGTCTACATACGCACCTGCGGCCGAACCGAAATCGCCGACATGGCGCACTCGCGCCTCCGTCCGACAGCCGTCTCCATTCCAGTGCCCTCCGCGAGAGTTCGCGGCGCCAGTTGCGGCAGGCCTCAAACGCGCAAGCCGCAAATTGTGCGATCTTCTGTTCATCGACGTAAGTGGTCGCATCCTGCGAGCCCTCGGCGAACTTTGCGAACAGCCCGATGTGCTGACTCATCCGGAGGGCATGCAGACCCGCGTATCGCGTTAGGAGCTCGTACGTATCGTCGGTTACTCGAGCGAAAATACAGGGCGCGTGCTCGTGGGAATACCGTGGTGATGCTCGGCGTGCGTCTGGCCCGCCTACTCGCCGCGCAGGCGGGTGCTCAGCCGGCGGCAGCGATGGCCCCGCGCATGGCTCGAACCGTCGCGGCGTAATCGGTGCTGCCGAAGATCGAGGAGCCTGCAACGAAGGTGTCGGCACCAGCGGCCGCCACGGCCCCGATGTTTTCGGCCTTGATACCACCGTCGACCTCGAGCCGAATGTCGCGCCCCGACGCGTCGATACGTCGACGTACTTCGCTTATCTTTGACAATGTCGACGTAATGAACTGCTGGCCAGCGAAGCCCGGATTCACCGACATGACCAATACCATGTCAGTTTTTTTAAGGGTGTGATCTAGCCAGTCGAGTGGCGTTGCCGGGTTGAGTACGAGACCCGGCTTACATCCGTGCTCACGAATCAGCGCGATTGTTCGATCGACATGCTCACTCGCCTCCGGATGGAAGGTGATCCAGGTCGCACCCGCACGCGCGAAGTCAGGTACGAGTCGATCGACCGGCCTCACCATGAGATGCACATCGATTGGCGCTTTGACTCCATGCTTGCGCAGCGCCTCGCAGACCAGCGGCCCGATGGTGAGATTCGGGACGTAGTGGTTATCCATGACGTCGAAGTGGATGAGGTCGGCACCCGCGGCAAGGACGGCGTCAACCTCAGCTCCCAATCGAGCGAAGTTGGCGGAGAGAATGGAGGGCGCGATCCAAGCTGCGCGGGCACGATCGGTCAAGATTTATCTCCCAGGGACTCGCGGATCAGATTATAGGCTTCGATGATGAGCTGAGTTTGTTGCTGGGCAAAGTCGAGCATCGACTCGGGCAAACCATTGGCCTTCAACTTATCCGGATGATGACGGGAAAGCTGTCTGCGATATGAGCGAGTGATCTCCACCATGGATCCGCCGGGCAACACGCCGGGTACCTGATAGGCCTCCTGCAGCGTCATGCGCACAATCTCGAGTGGGGCGCGTTCTTGCGAACCTATCTTGCCGGAGTGCCCCGTCGTCGCGCGCTCGCCACCTGCACCACCCGTTTGCTGAGGCGAACTCTCGGACTCCGAGGTGTCTTCGGCAGGCCGATTACAGTCGACTGCATCGCTACAATTACCCCATGCGCGATAACGGATGCGTAGTACCGCCTCGACCTGTGCAAACTCCAATCCACCAACACCGAGCATTGCCGCCAGTTTGTTGAGAAGTGGTCGCGAGAGTCCCTGAAGGTCGCTCCCACCAATCGCCGCACGAATCTGAATCTCGAGGAAGGTACGCAACAAGTCGGGGCGTCCTGCGCAGACGCGACGTAGTGCCATTAGCGCGCGCTCTTCGTCGTACTCCGTGAGCTTGCCGGCGTTGAAATGGGCGATCGCATGCGCCACTTGCAGATCATCGAGAGCGAAGTCCTTCATCACGGCGCGGGCCGCGCGGATGGCACTTTCAGAAACACGACCGTCGCACTTAGCAACTTTCCCCATCACTTCGAAGGTGGTCCGAAAAAATTGCGAGGATACGGCCTTCGGGTCTTCGACCGATGGGCCTTCGTCTGTATCCGTGGTCGTCTCCGCATCGGCCGTAAACGGATCGGAATCTTCGACGTAATGGATCTTGCTCTCCCGAGCTTTAAAAGGCATCGGGCGATGCCGGCGACGCTGCGTTCGACCTCGAGTGTTAGATTGAATCGGGGCGTCAGGCTCGACGGGGCGTGAGGAGGGGTCTGCGAGACGGTCATCGACGAGGTGCCCTGCAAGCACGCCAAGGGCCTCACCCACGGGGCCACCCACTAGTGGACTGTAACGACTGATCTGGAAGGATCGATTCGCCGTGTTGGATCGAAGTATTTCCATTTCACGGTTTTGGGGGCCTTGTTGTAGTGGCGGATATAGCGCATGAGTTTTCGCTTCAGGTCA
>VGVG01000005.1 GCA_016874055.1 Gammaproteobacteria bacterium
AGGCGTAAGCCTAGTGATACGACGATGTCTTCGAATGCAGAGCGAGTTGAGATTTATTCGGGTATCCAAGGGCGTAGACGGTATTCGGTCGACGAGAAGCTGCGGATCGTGCAGGAAGCCCCCCAGCCCGGGATCACGATTTCCTAGGTGGCTCGGCCGCATGGTATTTCTCCCTCCCTGTTGTTTCACTGGAGACGGCGCAGGGCCGAGGGTGGGAAGGAAGCGATCCGGGTCGATGAGGAAGTCGTCGGTTCCTCGGAGGTCAAAGTCCTCGAGAAGCGCATCCGAGAGCTGGAGCGGGTCTTGGGCAAGAAGACGCCGGAGAACGAGATCCTCCGCGAAGCGGTGAAGACCGTCGCCGCTACGCTCGGCGTCTCGCGCTCTCAGCTTCACTTGCGTCTTCGCGAAGGGAGTCGCCCGCGAGGGCGATACCAGAAGACGGGGGATGCCGAGATCTTGGCGACTATCAGAACGCTGACGGATGAGCGGCCGACTTACGGCTATCGTCGGATCTGGGCGCTGCTCAATCGACAGCGTGAGCGCGCCGGGCTTTCCAGGCTGAACCATAAACGCATTTACCGCTTGATGTCGCAGAACGGCCTCTTGCTGCAGCGCTACACGGGTAAGCTGCCGGGCCGCGCCCACGATGGGCAGATCATCACCATCCGCCCAAACCTGCGCTGGACGTCTGATGGCTGCGAGATCGCCTGCTGGAACGGCCAGAGCGTGCGGGTCGCCTTCGCACTCGACACCTGTGATCGCGAGGTGATGTCCTGGAACGCCACCACCGGCGGTATCTCCGGCGAGATGATCCGCGATCTGATGCTCAAGAGCGTCGAGAGACGTTTTGACGATCAACAGACTCCGCACCCCATCGAGTGGCTCTCTCGGATAACGGCAGCTGTTACCGCGCCCATGAGACCGTCTCCTTCGCCCAGTCGATCGGCCTCGTGCCGTGCTTCACGCCGGTGCGATCGCCGCAATCGAACGGCATGGCCGAGTCCTGCGTCAAAACGTTCAAGCGGGATTATGTTTACGTTCATGATCGCCCGGATGCACAATCGGTCTTGGCGCAACTGCCGCGGTGGTTCGAGGACTACAACAACCATCCGCACAAAGCCCTGCGAATGAAGTCACCCCGTGAGTTCATCCGTAGCTTCCATCAACCGGCAGCCAACTGTGCGGTCTGATGGGGGCAACTCCAGCCGGTCATTCGGAGGACGAATATGATTGAGGTCAAAAATCACGGACGCGTGCGTGAGCTGCGTCTCGCCAGACCTCCCGTCAATGCGCTCAACTGTGCGCTTGTCAAAATGCTCGATCAAAGAATTTCTGAAGTGATGACGGCGGTGGGTGACTCGGCTCAGTCGGTATCAGCTCCGCGTGCAATCGTGATCTCTGGATCACCAGGTCTTTTCTGCGCAGGACTCGACCTGCACGAGATTACCAGCGGAGAGGCGTCGGCCAAAAATTTGGTGTTCGCATTCGCTATGCTTCAGCGACGGCTGGTCGATTCAGCGGTGCCGGTGATTGCAGCGATCACGGGACATTGTCCTGCAGGCGGTGCGGTGATCGCGATCCTTTGCGATCACCGTATCATGGCAGCAGGAGATTTTCGGATTGGCCTCAACGAGGTGCAGGTGGGGCTTTATCCCGGCGAGCTTATCTATCGCGTGTACGAAAGGCTCGTCGGCACGCGCCGAGCCGCATTGCTGCTGCCGCGCGGCATCATGCTGCGTAGTGACGAGGCGCTCGAGGCGGGACTCGTCGATGAGGTGGTGGCGTCTGAGCAAGTGGTGACCCGAGCGATTGCGCTAGCACAAGAACTCATCGCGCTGCCGCCCAAGACTTACGTGCGCACACGTAACCTGGTGCGCGCCGATTTGCGCCGACTCTTCGATTCGCCGCCGGAAACGCTGGAGTCGCTGATGGCCGAGGGTTGGGTGACGGATGAAACCCGCGAGCGCGCGGCGAGGTTACTTACCTCGCGTTGATGCCGGTCTGGCTCGACAGCAGAGCTCGGCTTTTCAGTAGTACGTAGATCGCGCCTGTGCCGCCATCGACAGGGCGAGCCGTGCAAAAGGCGACGACGGCATCGGTACGTAGCAGGATCACGTTGACGGATTGTTTGATCACCGGTCCTCGTGGGCCTGAGCCCAAGCCTTTGCCGTGGATGACGCGTACGCAGCGACACGGTCGTGCGATGGCGCGGGAGAGGAAATCGCGCAGCGCGCTCTTAGCTTCGGGGACGGTGAGTCCGTGCAGGTCGAGCTCCGACTCGGCGCGGTAATAGCCACGACGCAGCCGGCGCATCACGGCATCCTGAATCCCCGATCGGCGGTAGGCGAGTTCCTCGCCGAATTCCACTTCGAGGTCGATGGGGCTCAGTTGCAGGTTGTCCTCGAGCACCTCGGCTTCGCCGAGACGACGAAAATGTGCGCGGGGCTTGGGTTTGGGGCGATTCGGTCGCACGCGCCGCGTGGCGCGCAGCGGTCTAGTTCCCTTCACCGCCTCTCGAAACGCCAGAATGTCATCCTCTGAGGGCTTGCACATCCTGCTACCTTGGATTCTGAGGTTTCAGTATATTGTCGGACTCCACAGGTCTCCAAGATACAACTCGATGAAAATCCTCGTGAGTAACGACGATGGGTATCGGGCGCCGGGCATCATTGCTTTGCGACAGGCGCTAACAAGTTTCGCCCAACTCACCGTAGTCGCGCCTGAGCGTAACCACAGTGGCGCCAGCAATGCTCTGACGCTCGAACACCCTCTGCGGGTCACCGAGTACGAGCCTAACTGTCATTTCGTGACGGGTACGCCGACCGACTGCGTGCACCTTGCGATCTCGGGGCTCTTCGATTTCGAGCACGACATGGTCGTATCGGGCATCAATAATGGCGAGAACCTCGGCGATGACGTGCTGTACTCCGGAACCGTAGCGGCAGCTATCGAGGGACGTTTTCTCGGTTTGCCGACCGTCGCGCTCTCGCTGCGTCGTCCCGAGAGGGGCGAGATGGATTATTCGGCAGCTGCCGAAGTGGCCAAGCGCATCGTGCAGCAGCTACTCTCACATCCGCTCGATCGCAACATGATCCTCAACGTCAACGTACCGCATCGTCCATTCGGCGAGCTTCGTGGCTTCAAATCGACGCGCCTTGGTCATCGTCATCGCGCCGAGCGTTCGGTAAAGAGTATGGATCCCCGCGGTCGTGAGGTGTACTGGGTCGGTATGGCGGGCGAGGGTCAGGACGATGGTGCAGGCACCGATTTCAATGCAGTAGCGGAGGGCTATGTCTCGGTGACCCCGCTGCAGGTCGATCTCACGCGCCACGCCGCGCTCGATACCGTGCGCGACTGGCTGCAAGGTCTTGATTGACGATGGATGCGCGGATCAATGGCATCGGCATGACCTCCGCTCGCACGCGCGAGCGGCTGGTTCAAAGGCTGATGGAGCACGGCCTCAAAAATCCGGCCGTGCTCGAGCGCATTCGCAATGTGCCGCGACATTTGTTCGTCGATGAGGCGCTTGCGAGTCGGGCGTATGAAGATACGGCGTTGCCGATTGGTTTTGGGCAGACGATTTCACAGCCGTACATCGTGGCTCGAATGACCGAGGCCTTGCTCGAAGGCGGGCCGCGCGAAAACGTGCTTGAAGTGGGCACTGGCTGCGGTTATCAAACAGCGGTGCTATCGAGTCTAGTCACCAAACTGTACACCATCGAGCGTGTCGAGTCGCTACTTGCCAGAGCAAAGTTGCGACTCAAAGAAATCGGCATTAAGAACGTGAAGTTCCGGCATGGTGATGGTTACGAAGGCTGGAAATCCCATGCGCCGTATGACGGCATCCTCGTCGCGGCAGCCCCGATGACTGTACCTGAGGCGTTGCTCAAGCAGCTGGCCGTTGGTGGGCGCGTTATTATGCCGATGGGCGGCGAAAGAAAGCAGGAACTGCTGCGCATCACGCGGCGCGAGCAGGGCTTCGAGAAAGAAAAGCTTGGGGTGGTGTCGTTTCTGCCGCTACAAGCCGGGGTCGTCACCGCGACCTAAGTAGCGACCGGCGTTCCGTATTCTGTTGGCTCTACGACGGGGCCGCCAAAACTACATCTCTGTTAGCTCGGCGCGTGCGAGCCCACAAGGATGGGCTCTCGCTTCCCCCGAGGACGGGGTTCAGGTAAGCGCCGGGGGTGAGATCGGGAAGAGCAGCGCGACCACTCGCCTCTCATCCCCAACCAACAGGTTGTACGTCCGACACGCCGCGCCGAGTTCCATAATTTCGAGGCCGATCTGACGCTCGAGGAACCAACGTCGTTGCACGGTAGGGAGGAAGGTTTGGCCGCCAGCCCAACCGATCACGACGACTTCAGGTTTTTCGATGAGGACAGGTTCGAGATCGCGTTCTTCGAGTTCGGCGGGGGACTGGGGTCGCAGCGCGGCCTGCAGTCCGCTGCTCGCGAGCAGGACGGCGCTTTGCCAAGCGGCACCGCCAACGCGCACGGTACCCTTCAGGTAACTTCGGATGAGCGGGACGGGGCCACTCGGTGTCACGGTCAGTCTCATGCTCCGATAACATACGCTATGTGCGCGAACTCGTGCTCGTCCTTCCGGATCTTTTCCTGCGCGGAGCGGCACCGATCTCAGTAGTCGGTAGCTCGCTCACCTCGTTGCGTTTTGCTGCGCCGCGTCTGCTGCGCGGTGGTTGGCGAGGCACGGTCGCGCGGGGTGTGGGCCGTGACGACCTTACCCTGGTCGATGAGGCGAGTGTGATCGATGCGGCACTGTGCATGGACGAGGGCATCAAAGGCCTCGAGACCGAATCCGATACTGAGATTGCCGAGGTGTGGATCGCCACGCCTGTGCATTTGATGGCTGGGCTCAAGACGGTGCACTTTCCGACGAATGGCGTGTTGCGCCTCGCATCAGATGAGGCCGCCGAGCTTGCCACGGCGTTTTCGAGCACATTCGGTGACGACGGGCTCACGCTTCGCCCGGCCGCTGCTGCGGGCTTTGTGTTGCAAGGAATGTCGGCACCCGGTGCGCTGACGGTGGAGCCTGCGCGACTTATCGGCGACTCGCTTGAGATCCATCTGCCAAGTGGTCCCGGTAGCGCCGAGCTGCGCGCCCTCGCAAGCGAAATCGAAATGTGGCTGCACGGATTGCCGCTCAATCATCGTCGCCAAATGTGTGGTAAGCCCGTAATTAGCAGTCTGTGGTTGTGGGGTGGCGGTCGGCCGCCGCGCGATCCGGTGAGAGCGACTGCGTTTACGTCGCGATGGTCATGCGTGGTGACGGACGATGAGTGGGCCCGATCGCTCGCAAGGCTGACCGGAGTCCCGGTTACTCCTCTAACCTCATCGATCAATGAAATTCTCGAGGTTATCGATGAGAGTGATGCCGACGAGTCGGTACTGGTGATCGCACCACTCACCGGGATGGATTCAAACTGCTTTGATCGCACTTTCGTCGCGCCCGCGGCGCGTGCGCTCGAGAGTCGTCGTCTCGGTAGTTTCACCGTCGTCGCAAACGAGCGCTGGGCGACAGTAGGTCCGCGTGATCGCTATCGTGTGTGGCGTCCGTTTCGAACGGTGTTCACTGCCGTCGCTGATGGTGGCACATGACGCTAAAAGTAAATCGTCGTATAGTCGATGGGGGGATCGCCCGGCAATTGAGCTCGCTCAATCCCGTGCTGGCGCGCGCTTATGCAGCACGCGGTATCGATGACGCATCGCGCCTGCGAACGAGTCTCGACCGACTGTTGCCCGTCGGAACACTCGACGGAATCGATGCGGCAGTCGATTTATTGCTGGCTCATCGTCGCAGCGGTCGAAGAATTTTGGTCATCGGAGATTTCGACGCGGACGGCGCCACGAGTTCGGCGCTCATCGTTCGTTGTCTACGCGCCTGGGGGTTCGTGGACGTCGATTTTTTAGTGCCGAATCGTTTTGACTTCGGTTACGGATTGACGCCGGAGATTGTGGCGCTCGCAGCGCAACAAAGCCCCGGGCTCATCATCACGGTCGACAACGGGATCTCGAGTATGGCGGGCGTCGCGGCGGCGCGCGAGTTCGGTATCGATGTACTCGTCACCGACCATCATCTCGCAGGCGCTGAATTGCCTGCGGCTAATGTCATCGTAAATCCTAATCTGCCGCATGCGCGATTCGGGTCGCGTGCGCTTGCCGGTGTAGGTGTGGCGTTCTACGTGATGGCCGCGCTTCATCGCGCGCTGGCGGATAACTCGTATCCATTGCCGTCAACCTGGCTCGACCTCGTTGCGCTTGGGACGGTCGCAGACATCGTTCCGCTCGATGACAATAATCGCATCCTCGTCGCGCAGGGGGTGGCGCGCATTCGTGCGGGTCGATGTACCGCGGGGCTACGCGCGCTGCTCGAAGTGGGCAACAAAACACTCTCGAACGTTATCGCTGCCGATCTTGGTTTCGCTGCAGGACCAAGGCTCAATGCCGCCGGGCGTCTCGATGACATGAGTCTCGGTATTCGTTGTCTGCTGACCGACTCCATGACCGAGGCGCGTGCGCTGGCCGCTCGACTGGATACACTTAACAAAGAGCGACGAGCGATCGAAGCGACCATGCAGGAGCAAGCGATGGCGGCGGTCCGTCATCTCGAAGATCCGGAGGTGTTGGCGCGTCGCGGGATCGGCGGTGAGGGTAACGCGAATGGTGTGCGTTACGGACTTTGTCTTTACGACCCGAGCTGGCACCAGGGTGTGGTGGGCATCGTAGCAGGGCGTATCAAAGATCGTCTGCGACGACCGGTGATTGCCTTTGCCGATGCAGGCGACGGTCAGCTGCGAGGCTCGGTACGTTCGGTGACGGGTATTCACGCGCGCGACGCGCTCGAAGCTATCTCGACGAGACATCCGGGCTTGCTGCCCAAGTTCGGCGGTCACGCAATGGCCGCCGGGCTCACGCTCCATAGTGCACAGCTCGATGTGTTCGCACGAGAGTTTGATGCAGAGGTCGCGCGTTGGCAGCAGGCCGGCTCGCGTGCTGATCGTATCGATACCGATGGTGAGCTCAACGCCGACGAGATCTCGCTGTCGACGGCTGAGGCGCTACGCGAGGGCGGGCCGTGGGGGCAAGCTTTTCCAGAGCCGGCGTTCGATCAGCATTTTCAGATGCGGAGCTCGCGGATCGTAGGCGAGACACACGTCAAAATGTGGGTCGAGCTCGAGGGCTCGGGTCGTCGGTTCGATGCCATCGCCTTCAATCTGCTGCAGGGACGGCCGGCGCTGCGCGGTGCGGGCGGTGCGCTTGCGCTGCCGAGGAGCGTGCATCTTGTCTACCGGCTCGGCGTGAACGAGTGGAATGGTGAGCGGCGCCTACAGTTGCTGGTTGACCATCTGCTAGAATGAGGTGAAATGATCGAACTCGGACTTATCAAGCGATCCCTATCGGACCTCCAGGAGCGTGTCAGCTCCTTAAGGGGGTTTCTTTGAATACGATCTGAAAAAAGAGCGACTCGAAGAAGTCAGTCGCGAACTCGAAGATCCGGCGGTCTGGCAGAAGCCAGAGAGAGCCCAAGAGCTCGGCAAAGAGCGCTCTAAGCTCTCTGCGGAAATCGAGCAGATCGATACCGCCACCTACTCCGTGCGCGACTCCGCCGACTTACTCCTGCTCGCCGAGATCGAAGACGACGAAGCAACGGCCCGTGAGGTTGAACGCGATCTGCCTGCTGTTGAGTCTAAGGTTCGAAAACTCGAATTAAAGCGCATGTTCCGCGGTAAGATGGACTCCCATAACGCGTATCTCGACGTTCAGGCTGGCGCGGGAGGTACCGAGGCGCAGGACTGGGCCCAGATGATCATGCGCATGTACATCAAGTGGGCGGCAACCCGCGGATTCAGCGCCGAAGTTATCGACTCGAGTCCGGGTGAGGTCGCTGGTATCAAGAGCGCGACGATCGAGTTAAAGGGTGATCATGCTTACGGGTGGTTACGTACTGAGACGGGCGTACATCGGCTTGTTCGCAAGTCGCCGTTTGATTCTGGTAATCGCCGTCATACGTCGTTTGTATCGGTTTTCGTCTCACCTGAAATCGACGATGATATTAATATTGAAGTCAATCCGGCCGACCTTGAGATGGATGTCTATCGGTCTAGCGGTGCGGGTGGTCAGCATGTCAATAAAACCGAATCTGCGGTGCGTATTAGGCACTTGCCTTCCGGTATCGTTGTCGCGTGTCAAAACGAGCGAAGTCAACACAAGAATCGCGCAACAGCATTGAAGATGTTGAAGGCTAAGCTCTACGAGCTCGAAGTCAACAAGCGTAACGCGGCAGCGAAGGTGCTTGAGGAGTCTAAGTCCGACGTCAGCTGGGGTCACCAGATTCGCTCGTATGTCCTCGACCAGTCGCGCATTAAAGATTTACGAACGGATGTCGAGGTGGGTAACACCTCGGCCGTGCTCGATGGTGATCTCGATCAGTTTCTCGAGGCCTCACTGAAGGCAGGTCTGTAGCGCGGAGAATATTAACGATGAGCGACACGCAAGTCCCTGAGGATGCAGCCGCAACGCCGCCGATAGACGAGAATAAACTCATCGCGGAGCGTCGTCTGAAGCTCTCTGCGCTGCGTTCGTCCGGTGCGTCTGTCTTTCCCAACGATTTTCGGCGCGACTCGCTCGCCTCGGAGCTGCATCTCGGCTTCGGCGAGATGGGAGCTGAGGCACTCAACGCGCGGGCGATCAAAGTTCACTTAGCCGGTCGGATGATGCTGCGACGCATCATGGGCAAGGCGAGCTTTGCGAAGATTCAAGACTCTTCCGGGCAGATCCAGCTTTACCTTCAACGCGATGTACTCGGCGATCAGTACGAGGCGTTTAAGGCGTGGGATATTGGCGACATCCTCGGCGCCAAGGGTACGCTATTTCGCACTAAGACAGGCGAGCTCTCAGTACGCGTTGAGTCTGCTCGTCTGCTGGTGAAATCCTTACGGCCGCTGCCAGATAAGTGGCACGGCCTCGCCGATACTGAAGTACGGTATCGCCAGCGCTACGTCGATCTCATCATGAACGAGGATAGTCGCAGCGTCTTCCGTAAGCGTACACAACTTGTGCGCTATTTGCGCGATATGCTTGATACGCTCGGCTTTATGGAAGTCGAGACGCCGATGATGCAACCAATACCGGGTGGAGCGACGGCGCGGCCATTCGTGACGCACCATAACGCACTTGACATCGACATGTATCTGCGTGTCGCGCCGGAGCTCTATCTCAAGCGTCTCGTTGTAGGTGGTTTCGAGCGCATCTACGAAATTAATCGTAACTTCCGGAATGAGAGCTTTTCGAGTCGTCACAACCCCGAGTTCACGATGCTTGAGTTGTATCAGGCGTATGCCGACTATCACGACCTCATGGATCTCGTGGAGCGCATAATGCGCGGCGCGGCAGAGGCGGTGGTCGGTACGCTTGAGTTCAACTCGCTGGGTCGTTGCTACGATTTATCGAAACCATTCGAACGTATTTCGGTCGAAGACATGATCCTCCGCGAAAATCCGAATCTCGAACGTTCTAAGTTACGGGATATCGCTTATCTGCGTGGGACTTGCGAAAAGCTCGGTATTCCTCTGAATCCAGGCGACGGGGTGGGGAAGCTACAAATCGAAATCTTCGAAAAGACAGGTGAGCACACGCTGCAAGACCCGACTTTTGTTTTCGCGTACCCGGCCGAGGTGTCACCGCTCTCGCGGGCAAACGATACCGATCCTTTCCTCACGGATCGTTTCGAGTTCTTCGTTGGTGGACGCGAGCTCGCCAACGGCTTCTCCGAGCTCAACGATTCCGAAGATCAGGCTGCTCGCTTTCGGGCACAGGTGGCTCGCAAGGAATCGGGCGACGATGAGGCCATGTTCTTCGATGCGGATTACGTACGCGCGCTCGAGTACGGCATGCCGCCGGCGGCGGGACTTGGTGTCGGGATCGATCGTCTGGTGGGGTTCTTGACGGACTCGCCGTCCATCCGCGACGTGCTGCTATTTCCGCAGATGCGTCCTGAGTAAAGCGCCTCAATCGGGTAGGACGTAGCTAACCGGCAGACCTACGACCTCGATTGTCGGCGTGTCACCCAACGGTACTTCGCTCACCGACGCTTCGCCAGAGGCCCCAGTGCGCGACGTATCGAAGCTGGTCACTGCGAGACACTCGATACCTTTCCGCCCTTGGGCAACGTTTACGATCTGTGCAAAACGTACCGCGTTACCTTCGATCAACCGGACTTTCTGGCCTGGTTGCAGCGCCGGGCCCCCCTCTAAAATTCGAAATCTTTGGGCGCGACGCTTTACGCGCCCTCTATAGTGCGCTCGTGCGATGACCTCTTGCCCGGTGTAGCAACCCTTGGTGAATGAAATACCACCAAGTGCATCGAGGTTTAGCATTTGCGCGACGAATTCACCGCGTGTCGATTCGTGGAGTTCGGGAAGTCCCGCAACCAAGTCCGCGAGTTGCCACGCAGCGAGTGCGGGATCAGCGAAATCTCTACCGCTTTGAATTTCGTCTCTGATCGGTTGCAATCGGATCACTCGACCGTCCGCGGCGTGACGCCAAAGAATGTCTGAGCCCTCGACTCGCGCGCTTCCGGGTGCGGCTGGCAGCGCGGGGTCGCCTGCTAGACCGTCTATGAGCCAGTGGGCTGACTCATCCATCAAAGTTGCTTTGGCCCGAAGTAAATACTTGCGTAACGTCGCAAGCGTTGCGGGAAGCAGCGCGCGCGGTAGCACGCAAAGGACGTCCTCTGTACCCACCGGGACGAGCCGCAACAGGGCAATTACCCGACCCTGAGGATTGTGTAGACCGGCGAGTTCGACTCTATCGGCGGCCAGCTTATTAGTGTCCTGTGACAGCTGACCGTTCAGGAATTTACGGGCGTCGGGACCGTGCACGGCGAGGATACCGAGATGGGAAAGGGGCGTTTGGGGAAAGCCGGTGTAACTCACGATCGACATTGAAAAAATGCTGTGGTAGATCGGTTGTCGAAGCGTAACTTGTGTATCAAATTGTGCATCTACTTATAACCTTGCCGGTGGTCTTCAACTCACGATTCTGGCATCATTTGAACTAAATGCAGAACGATCCTAAGGGGTCAGATCGGCTTGCCTCCGTGGCGGCCGGAGCCCCACCCGAAATCACTGACCACATCGGCCCGCCTGCGGGGTTGAAAGAGCCCACAGCGGTCGCCAAGTTAGGTGGTCCCAAGGGGCCGGAACCCACTCGATTCGGCGATTGGGAGAAAAACGGTCGCTGTATCGACTTCTGACTACTCGGGAAGCTTTCATCGGTGCGTCAACGTCCCCTGTCTCCTCATATAGGCGTGTACAAATTTGGGTACACGATGGCGACCTCGATCGTGCATCGCGCGACGGGTATCGTACTGTCTGTCGGTTTAATCGCCCTGACGTATTGGTTGATCGCTGCCGCGAGTGGGCCGGAGTCGTACACAAGCGCGGTGACTGTACTCGCCGGAGGGCTGGGTCAATTTCTGATCGGCGGTTGGTTGTTTGCGTTCAGCTACCACCTACTCAATGGACTTCGTCATCTCAATTGGGACCTCGGACGCGGACTCGAGAAGGCTGAGGCACGAGGCAGTGCCACCATCGTCGTAGTCGCGACGCTCCTGCTCGCGGGCGCCTTTATTTATGCCGCGTTCTTCGCCGGGGTGCCGCGATGAGCTTGCGGAGTCCGCTTAGCAAGATTCTCGGCCGCGGCTCTGCGAAGCAGGGTGTGAGTCACTGGTGGGTGCAGCGAGTGACTGCAATAGCACTCATTCCTTTGACGCTGTGGTTTGCTTATCAGCTCATACACCTGCCGCTCGCCGATTATGATGCTGTCCGCCGATGGGTCGCGACGGGCCTTAATCCGGCATGGTTGCTGATCTTCATCGGCGCGGTGGCCTGGCACTCATCGCTCGGTGTGCAGGTGGTGATCGAAGACTACGTCCCCCACAAGGGGGCGAAGGTCGTGGCACTACTCACCAGCACGTTCCTCCATGTCGTCCTTGCGGTAGTCAGCAGTTACGCGGTGCTGTACATCGTCATAACCAATTTTTGCGGCGGGATTATCCCAGTTGGCTTCTTATACCTTCACTGATCACACCTATGACGTCGTCGTGGTCGGAGCTGGCGGCGCGGGTCTTCGCTCGACGCTCGGTCTTGCCGAGGCTGGCTTGTCGACGGCGTGCATCACCAAAGTATTCCCGACGCGCAGCCACACGGTGGCGGCGCAGGGTGGCATCTCGGCTGCTCTCAGTAACATGGGCGAAGACGACTGGCGTTATCACTTCTACGACACGATAAAGGGCTCCGACTGGCTCGGAGACCAAGACGCAATCGAGTTCATGTGCAAAGAGGCGCCGGCCGCTGTCATCGAGCTCGAACATTACGGTGTACCGTTCTCTCGCACGACAGATGGTCGGATCTATCAGCGTCCCTTCGGTGGTATGACGACTCAATACGGCAAGGGTATTGCGCAGCGCACTTGTGCGGCGGCCGATCGTACGGGGCACGCCATACTACACACGTTGTATCAACAGTCGATCAAGAATAAAGCCGAGTTCTTCGTGGAATATTTTGCCATCGACCTCATCATGGAAAATGGCGAATGCCGCGGCGTGATAGCTCTCAATCTCGCTGAGGGTACGCTGCATCGCTTCCGCGCGCATCTCGTCATTCTCGCGACGGGTGGCTATGGTCGCGCGTACTTTTCGTGTACCTCAGCGCACACCTGCACCGGTGATGGTGGCGGTATGGCGCTGCGCGCCGGTTTGCCGTTGCAGGATATGGAGTTCGTGCAGTTCCATCCGACTGGGATTTATGGAGCCGGCTGTCTCATCACCGAGGGTTCGCGCGGCGAGGGCGGTTATCTCACCAACTCGCGTGGTGAGCGTTTCATGGAGCGCTATGCGCCAAACGCCAAAGATCTCGCGTCGCGTGATGTGGTGTCGCGCTCGATGACCGTCGAGATCCGTGAAGGTCGCGGCGTCGGTAAGGACGCCGACCACATACATCTGCATCTCGAACATCTTGGGCCGGAAGTCATCAAGCAGCGTTTGCCGGGCATTGCCGAGACGGCCCGCATCTTTGCCGGTGTCGATGTCAACAAGCAACCGATCCCCGTATTACCGACTGTGCACTACAACATGGGCGGAATTCCCTGCAATTACCACGGCGAAGTTGTCACCATGAAAAATGGCGATGCCGATTCGGTGGTGCTAGGTCTCATGGCGGTAGGCGAGGCGGCCTGCGTGTCGGTGCACGGCGCTAATCGCTTGGGTTCGAACTCACTACTCGACCTCGTCGTTTTTGGTCGCGAGGCGGGTCGTCACGCGGCCTCCATCGTGAGGCCGGGCCAGTCCCACAAGCCCCTGCCCAAAGATGCTGGCGATCTCGCGCTGTCGCGCCTCGATCGTTTCCTGCATGCCAATGGCAGTTGCCCGACGGCGCAGGTGCGTCTCGAGATGCAAAAGATCATGCAGTCCGATGCCGCAGTGTTCCGTACGGGGAGCTCGCTGCAAGAGGGTTGCGAGAAGCTGCAGAGAACCTATGACTCGTTCGCCGACGTGCGCACGAGCGATCGCGGTCTTGTCTGGAATACAGATCTAATCGAAACAATGGAGCTCGATAATCTACTCGGCCAGGCGATGGCCACAATTCGTTCTGCGGAAAACCGTAAGGAGAGTCGTGGCGCGCATGCGCGCGAGGATTTTAAAGATCGCGACGATACCAATTGGATGAAACACACGCTCTACTGGGTGGACGAGAGGGGCCATACCAAGATCGACTACCGCGCCGTACATATCAATACTTTGACGGCCGACGTCGAGTCGATTCCACCAAAGGCTCGTACTTATTGATCGCCTGAGGACCTGAAGACCATGGTTCAACTTAGACTGCCGGAGAACTCGCGGATCAATCGCAACGGTAAGGTACACAAGGCGCCTGACGGAACCACCAACGTCCGCACCTTCAAGGTGTACCGCTACGATCCGGACTCGGGGGAGAACCCGCGCGTCGACACCTTCGAGGTGGATATGGACAGCTGCGGACCGATGGTTCTGGACGCCCTCATCAAGATCAAAAACGAGCTCGACCCATCGCTGACCTTCCGACGGTCCTGTCGAGAGGGTATCTGTGGTAGCTGTGCGATGAATATCGAGGGTATGAATACGCTCGCATGCACTAAGAGCTGTAGCGACGTGAAAGGTGACGTCAAGATATACCCGCTACCGCACATGCCGGTGGTCAAAGATCTCGTGCCCGATCTCACGCAGTTCTACGCTCAGTACGCTGCCGTTAAGCCCTGGCTTCAGTCGCGCACGCCAGCGCCGCCCGATCATGAGCGACTGCAGGAGCCCGAGGAGCAGGAAAAGATCGATCGGCCGTCGGCCTGTATTCTTTGTGCCTGTTGCTCAACGTCTTGCCCGAGTTACTGGTGGAACGGCGACCGGTATTTAGGTCCAGCAGCCCTGCTCGCGGCGTACCGTTGGATCATCGATAGTCGGGACGATGCAACGGGCGAGCGACTCGATGCGCTTGAGGATCCGTTTCGGCTATACCGCTGCCACACCATCATGAACTGTACCGAGGCTTGCCCAAAGGACCTTAATCCAGCCAAGGCCATTGCCGGGATTAAGCGCATGATGGCCGAGCGCGAGCACGCTTGAGCGAGGTCGGTCGGCTACGTTGGCGTTGTCGGCGCGGCATGAAAGAGCTCGATGTATTGCTCGAGCGCTGGCTGACTCGACACGGAGCTGACGCGACTGCGCCAGAGATCGCGGCTTTTGAAACCCTCCTCGATCTGCAGGATCCCCATCTCGCCCGCTATTTGCTCGCAGGCGAACCCCACTCGGAAAGCACCATTCAGACCGTGCTCCAGCGTATTCGGGAGGGCTAACCGAGCGATCCGCCCCGCGGTTACACTGCCGCTCATGGGGCACGCCGCGAACTTTTGCAAAGGGCTCCGGTCTGACCGGATTCAATGCTTGTGGTACCTGCAACGGCCTGTGAAGCATCGGTCATGAGCACCGAGGAAAGCGATTTGAGCCTGGTCCAACTCGCTCAACGCGGGGATTCCGGGGCCTTCGATGCCCTGGTCTGTCGCTATCAGCACAAGGTCGTCAAGCTCGCACTGCGTTACGTGCGAGACCCTGCCGAGGCTGAGGATATTGCCCAAGAAGCCTTCATCAAAGCCTACCGAGCGCTGCCGCGCTTTCGCGGAGACAGCGCCTTTTACACTTGGCTCTACCGTATCGCCATCAACACGGCGAAGAACCTGCTCGCGTCTCGGCGTCGCAGTCCAATTAAATATGAAGCTGATCGTTCGGAGGACACGGATAAAAACGACGGTGTGGCCAGCATGAAAGATTCGGCTACACCTGAAGCGCTCACCCTCACTGAGGAGATCCGCTTCATCGTGACCTCATCGATCGATGCGCTTCCCGAAGATCTGCGCACGACGATTCAGCTGCGCGAACTCGAAGGCTTATCTTACGAAGAAATTGCTGCTGCGATGGAGTGCCCGGTGGGAACCGTACGCTCCCGAATCTTTCGCGCTCGCGAGTCGATCGACGCACGTCTGCGCGAAGTATTTGACGGTGGGCTTGGACGCGGAGAGGTGATCGTGTGAGTGTCAAAGAAAACGAGGAACGAGACAGTCAGCTGGCGGCGATGTTCGATGGTGAGCTACCGCAGATCGAGTGCGAACTGGTAGCGCGCCGGCTTTCACGCGACGAAAATCTGCGTCGGAGCTGGGAAAACTATGCGCTGATCAGTGCGGTTATGCGCAGCGAGCAGATGGCCGGACAGCGTCTCGCCCCGAGGGTTGCGGCGGCGATCTCTAACCGCCCGTCGGTCGGCTCGGCTTCATCGCACGCTCAAGTCGTTCAGTCGAGCGCTTGGTCGAGTTGGGCGATACCGCTTGGCGGCGCAGGTCTGGCAGCCTCGATCGCGGTCATCGTCGTGCTTGGCGTGTCTCGCATTGGTTGGAACTCGAGCGACACATCCCCGACGTCATTAACCGCCGCAACAGCGAGCCAGGCTCAAGAAGTCGTGATTCCGGCTGCGCCGTATGATCGAACTACCGTCGTGGCACCCGCATTGCCAAAAGATTCGAGCCGCACCGCCGACTCGGCTCGAGTTGCGGCAGCTGCTGCGCCGGGTGGCGAACCCGAGAGCTACGTCACACCGCCGCTTCGCGAGGGTAGCGAGATGACATCAATTCCTCCCTTTGAGCTTGCGAGCTATGTCAGCGCGCACAGTGCGGTCTCCGCGCCGATGATGCGGCACTCCGCCATCTCCGCCGTTATCGCCACGCCCCAGCAGGGCGTCAGCGGTTCATCGATGCCTGGTACGCTGAAGTGAGGCTCCTGCGACGATCGCATTTTCCCCCCGGCCGGCGGGCTTGGCTCGATTGGCGGTCATGGCTGATTGTCGCTCTCACCACACCGTCTTTCGCGCTCGCTGACGACTCTGCCCGCGAATGGCTCGATCAAATGAATCGCGCGTTGGCGGAAAAAAGCTACGAAGGTACTTTTTTTCATGAGCGTGGTGGAGTCTCGGAGTTCTTTCGTATCCATCATCGGGTACGAAATGGCGAGGTGGCTGAGCGCTTAGTCTCGCTCGACGGCTCAGGTCGCGAGTTCATTCGATTGGGCGATGAGCTTCGCTTCGTGCTTCCCGATCAGCGTACTGTTCTGATCGAGAGGCGACCGCGTAACAGTGGATTGCTACCGAGTTTTCCGAGGTTCGACGGTCACACGGCGAGTTTCTATCGTTTGGAGCCGCTCAAGCTGGCGCGTGTCAACGAGCACGATGTGGGGTTGGTTACTTTGGCTCCGCTCGATCCTCACCGCTACGGATTTCGGGTATGGATTGATTCGCGTAGTAAGTTACCGCTCAAATCGGAGCTTTATGATCGTCGAGGGCAGGTACTCGAGCGCGTCGCGTTCGCGAAAATTCGAGTGTTGCGAGACATCCCGACGAGTGCTTTTGCGTCGGAGGTGTCGATCGAGGGTTTTCGTCGAATCGAGAGCGATCGCGGCGGTCGGCTGCACACCATCGAAAAAATTGCGTCGGTTTGGAGCTTGCGAACAGCGCCGCGTGGCTTTCGTGTGACGCAACGGGCGTGGCAGACACTGCCGGGCTTAGATGAGCCGGTGTCGCACCTCGTACTCTCTGACGGCCTTGCCTCGGTATCGGTATTCATTGGTGCGCGTCTGCCGCTGAAGTACGCTAAAGAAATTGCAGTCGAGCGTCAGATCGGAGCGTCGACGGCGTACTCCACGTTCGCTCACGGGCATCACGTGGTGGTGGTCGGCGAGGTGCCCGTCCAGACCGCGAAGCTGATCGCCTCCGAACTGAGCCCCGCGAAGCCTGAACCCCCGGCTCAACCGCCTACCCCGTGACGGGAGGTGGGATTCCTGCAGTGAGACTGACGCTTCTCACCCGCGAGGGTTGCGGGCTGTGTGAGGAGTTTGCTGACGATCTTGCGAGGCTCGCGACGACGCTGACTTTACCGACCGTCGAGACGCTCAATATTGATTCCGACCCCGAACTTTTGCGCCGCTTTGGGCACAAAATTCCGGTTTTGCTATGGGATGGGGTACCGGTCGCCGTCACCTACCTCGATCCACGCGAAATCGAGCGTTTGGTACGGGTGCGCTGCTAGTGTCTTAACTCCATGAGCGCAGGAACCGCCAGTCGGTATAATTCGGCGCTTTTTGAAGCCCGGGTATCGCCCCGGGGATCACCTCGGAACCGATGCAGAACATCCGTAATTTCTCGATAATCGCGCACGTCGACCATGGTAAGTCGACGCTGGCTGACCGCCTCATCCAGCTCTGCGGAGGGCTCGAGGCCCGTGAGATGCAGAACCAGGTGCTCGACTCCATGGCGCTCGAGCGCGAGCGCGGTATCACGATCAAGGCTCAGAGCGTTACGCTGTTCTACAACGCGGCAGACGGTCAGCGTTACCAACTCAATTTCATCGATACCCCAGGGCATGTCGACTTCTCGTACGAAGTGTCGCGTTCTCTGGCTGCCTGCGATGGCGCCATGCTCGTGGTCGATGCTTCCCAAGGCGTCGAAGCGCAGAGCGTTGCTAACTGCTACACCGCGATCGAGCAGGGGCTCGAGGTGCTGCCGGTCATCAACAAAATCGATCTGCCCTCCGCCGATCCGCCGAAGGTCATACGCGAGATTGAAGAAATCATCGGCATCGATGCCCAGGAAGCCATTCGTGTATCGGCGAAGACCGGTGAGAATGTCCCCGAGCTACTTGAGGCGATCGTTAAACGCATCCCGGCACCGAAGGGTGACCCCTCAGGGCCGCTACGGTCGCTCATCATCGACTCTTGGTTCGACAACTACGTGGGTGTGGTCTCGTTGGTACGCGTAGTCAGCGGCACGCTGCGTGCGGGAGACAAGATTCGCGTGATGTCCACGGGTCGCACATGGTTCGTCGACAAGCTCGGGCGATTCACGCCGAAGTCAGTGGCGACCCCGCAGCTCAGCGCCGGTGAAGTAGGTTTTGTGATCGCGGGCATTAAAGAGATTGACGGTGCACCCGTGGGCGACACCATCACGCTCGAGAATAAGCCCTGTATGACGCCGCTATCGGGTTTTAGGCAGGTACAGCCGCGGGTATTCGCCGGTTTGTTTCCGGTCAATGCCGACAATTACGAGGCGTTTCGCGATGCGCTCGCCAAATTGCGGCTCAACGACTCGGCGCTGCACTACGAACCCGAAGTCTCCGGCGCGCTCGGGTTCGGATTTCGGGTAGGTTTTCTCGGGCTGCTGCACATGGACATCGTGCAGGAGCGACTCGAGCGCGAGTACGACCTCGATCTCATTACGAGCGCGCCCACCGTCGTTTATGAAGTTGGATTGACCGACGGGACCAGCGAATACGTCGATAACCCCGCGAAACTGCCGGCGTCCAACAAGGTGATGGAGATCCGTGAGCCCATCATCACCGCAAACATTCTGGTGCCGCCCGATTACGTTGGTGGTGTGCTGCAGCTCTGCACTGAAAAACGCGGTACGCAGAAAAAGATGCAGTACCTCGCGAATCAGGTATCGTTACAGTACGAACTGCCGCTCGCAGAAGTGGTGCTCGATTTCTTCGATCGCTTGAAGTCGGCGAGCCGCGGCTACGCCTCCTTCGACTACGAGTTCAGCCACTTTCAGCCGGCGCCGCTGTCAAAGCTCGACGTCCTCATCAACGGCGATAAAGTCGATGCGTTGTCGATCATTGTTCACCGCGAGAATGCCTACCAACGCGGTCGCGAACTCGTCGATAAGATGCAGGAGTTGATTCCCAGGCAGATGTTCGAAGTTGCCGTGCAGGCAGCGATCGGCACTCACGTCATCGCTCGCGCTACCGTGAAGGCGCTGCGCAAGAATGTACTCGCTAAGTGCTATGGCGGCGATATCAGTCGCAAGCGCAAACTCCTCGAGAAACAGAAAGAGGGTAAGAAGCGCATGAAGCAGGTGGGTTCGGTAGAAATTCCGCAGGAAGCTTTCCTCGCGGTACTCAAGGTCGGTCGGAGGTAAGCCTGTGCTAGAACTACTGATTTCTAACCTAGCGTTGCTCGCGATGCCCGTCGCTATCCTATGCGTGATCGACGACTGGCTCATTCGTCCGAAGCGTCAGCTCACACTCTTGGACGGACAGCCTTTACCCGATCCGCTTGCCATGCGTCTGCTCTACGGGGCGTTACCTATTCTAGTCATCGCGTGGTTCTTCCAGCTTATGTCTGCGCAGCGTGCCGATTTAAGTCTCGTGCTCATCGTAATCACCGTGGCATCGGGCGTGGTGTGGGCGATCGACCATTGGATGCTTCGGGCGCGCCGTCACGCCGCTGCGCGTGCGGCGGGTCGTGAGCTTCAGTCTCTACAGTTGCCTGGGACGGTCGACTACGCCCGCAGTTTTTTCCCGGTGATGGCGGTGCTGCTCGTGCTGCGATCGTTTTTCTACGAGCCGTATCGGATTCCCTCAGATTCGATGATGCCGACGCTGCTCGACGGTGATTTCATTCTCGTCAACAAGTATGTCTATGGCCTGCGTCTTCCGGTGGCGAACAAGAAGATGATCGACTTGGGTGCGCCTGAGCGCGGAGATATAGCGGTATTCCGCTTCCCGAAGGATCCCGCAGTCTACATGGTCAAGCGTGTGGTGGGTTTGCCCGGTGATCTCGTCGAGGTCCGGAACGATCAGCTGATAATCAATGGCACGCCGGTTCCGCTTGTACAGAGAGGTCGTTACGACGATGGCTGTTACCAGAACATGCGTATCGCTAAGGAAAAGCTTAGCGGTCGACCACACGCTGTTTTACACTGCCTTAGCTCGGATATGATCGCCGTGCCCCCCTTGCCGTCGTGTAATCGCAGTATCCCTCAGGGTTACATTTGTAACGAAGCGACGGCCGGTATCAATCCAGACCTCGGGGATCGCATGATGCGCGTTCCGGAAGGGCAGTACCTCATGGTCGGTGATAATCGCGACAACAGCTCAGACGGTCGCGTCTGGGGCTTCGTCGGTGAGTCTTCGCTCGTCGGTCGCGCGACCGCCATTTGGTTCAACTGGGACTTGCAGCGCAGCGGCGGTCCCAACTGGTCGCGGATCTTCACGAGAATCGAGTGAGCGAACATCACACCGATTGGCCTTCGCGTTGGTTGCAGCATTCTTTAGGCTATGTTGCCAAGGACCTTTCGCTGTTCTCTGCTGCGCTGACTCATCGTAGCGCGGCGAGTCGCAATAATAATGAACGGCTCGAGTTTTTGGGCGATGCGGTTCTCAACATGCTGGTGGCGGATCTGCTTTACTCGCGGTTTCCTGAGGCGGATGAGGGTCATCTCAGTCGGCTACGTGCAAGTCTCGTAAGCGCTGAGCCCCTAGCAGGACTGGCCCAACGACTTGGGCTCGGAAAGGAGCTCAAGCTCGGCTGCGGTGAGCTCAAGACGGGCGGCTTTCAGCGGCAATCCATCCTCGCCGATGCGTTAGAAGCGACGATCGGCGCCGTATATTTGGACGGAGGCTTTGATGCCGCTCGTGAGTTGGTGAATCGTATATGGATGCCGCTAGTCGAAGCGTCGCCGCCAGCTTACGCGCTCAAGGATTCAAAGACACGCCTCCAAGAGTGGCTGCAGTCGCGGGGATTGGTTTTGCCTCTTTACGTCGTCGAGAACGTCGAGGGCGAGCCTCATGCACAGCACTTTACGGTTCGTTGCGAAGTAGCGGCGCTCAAGGCAGCGACAAGCGGTGAGGGTTCTAGTCGGCGACGGGCCGAGCAAGAGGCGGCGCAACGCGCCCTCGAAAAAATCGAGGGTCGCTCTTGATGTTCGAAGCCGAGCGTAAAGGTTTCAGAACCGGATTTGCGGTGCTCATCGGTCGACCGAATGTTGGCAAGTCGACGTTGTTAAATGTACTCGTCGGCGAGAAGGTCTCGATCGTTACGCCGCGGCCACAAACGACGCGCCATCGCATCATGGGGCTCGTCAATCGCCCTGGATTGCAGATCGCTTTCTTCGATACGCCCGGTCTGCACGCAGGGGGCAAGCGCGCGCTCAATCGGGTGATGAATCGCACAGCTGCGGCGGCACTTTCCGATGCGGATCTTGTCGTATTCGTAGTTGAGGGTTCGCGTTGGACCGAGGAAGACGAAGCCGTGATGCAGCGCATCCGAGACAGCGACCGTCCGACAATTGCCGTAGTCAGCAAAGCCGATCTCGCTCGTCCCCGCGAGACTCTACTGCCTTTTATACAGAAGCTAGCCGAGCATCATCCCTTTAAGGCCATCGTACCGGTGTCGGCTGCGCAGAAAGATAATTTGGAGGAGCTGATATCCGTTATTGGCTGCGAGCTGCCACAGTCGCCGCAGCTTTTCGATGAGACGGATCGCACGGATCGCGATCTGCACTTTCGTATCGCGGAAATCATTCGCGAGAAACTCACGCTCGAGCTCAATCAGGAAGTGCCCTATGGCATCGCTGTCGAGATTGAGCGTATGGAGCGCGAGGTTGATAAGGGTAGCGAGCGCGAACTGATTCACGCCGTGATCTGGGTTGACCGCGAGGGTCAGAAGCCCATTGTCATCGGGACGGGTGGTGCACGCCTAAAGCGGGTTGGCAGCTCTGCGCGGCGGGAAATTATTACGCTACTTGATCGTCGCTGCCATCTAGAACTCTGGGTGAAGGTGCGCGAGAACTGGGCCGACAACGCACTGGCCTTGCGCAAGCTCGGCTTGGGGTAACGGTGTATGGGTAAGGGTGGTCGTCGGGTTGATCTCGCGCCGCTGTATATGCTGCATCACCGACCGTGGCGTGACACGAGTCGTATGCTCGAGGTGTTCACTCGCGATCACGGTCGCCTGACGCTCTTTGCGCGAGGTGTGCGCGGTCCTAAATCGCGCTCGGCCTCCCTGTTACAGCCGTTCTCCCTATTACTTGCGTCGTGGAGCGGCAGCGGTGATGCCGGTCAGCTGACTCAGATCGAGGCGGGCGGAGATCGAACGACGCCATTACCGGCCTGGTCTCTGCTGAGTGCCTGGTATCTAAATGAGCTCGTGCTAAAGCTTACCACCCGGCACGACCCTCAGCCTGCAGTCTTTGACCTTTACCACGAGAGCCTCAATCGCTTACGAGCGGGGGAAAACATCGCCGCAGTGCTGCGGCGTTTCGAGCGGCGACTGCTCGACTTGCTGGGTTACGGTGTGGAGTTTCGGAGTGACGCACGCGGGGGTCAGGTGCTTAAAGACGATGCGTATTATCATTTCCATCCGGAGTTTGGATTTACCGAGGTGACGGGTGGTTCGACGCACGGAACAGTATTTCGGGGTCGAGAGTTGCTCGGCATTGGGGAGGACCGCTACGACGATCCAGTGGTGCTCGAGACGGCGCGCCGCGTTCTACGCCTTGCTCTCGATCATGCACTCGAGGGTCGCGATCTTCGGACGCGTGCTGTAGCGCTAGCAGTGGTCGAGAGACGTCGAAACAAGGGGGCTTGAGCCGTTATGACAGGGACTATCGAACTCGGCGTAAATATCGATCACGTGGCGACGCTGCGTCAGGCGAGGCGAGGGCTGGTACCGAGTCCTGTCGAGGCTGCACTCATCGCTGAGCAGTCTGGAGCGGACAATATCACGCTGCACCTCCGAGAGGATCGCCGGCACATCCAGGATACCGACGTCGAGACGCTACGCCAGAAACTCAAAACTCGTATGAATCTCGAGATGGCGTCGACGGACGAGATGATCGCCATTGCGCAGCGCGTTCGTCCAGCGGATTGCTGTTTGGTGCCGGAACGTCGAGCTGAGATTACGACCGAAGGCGGCCTAGATGTCGTCAGCCAGACCGATCGTCTGCGCGAGAGCTGTGCGCTGCTCGCCGCGAGCGGAATCCGCGTCGCGCTCTTCATTGATCCAGAACCCTCTCAGGTCGAGGCCACTGCGAGTGTCGGCGTGCCGGTGATCGAATTACACACGGGGCGTTATTGCGAGTCCACAGGCGCCGAGCGGGCTAACGAACTCAAACGGCTACGAGCGAGTGCGCGACTTGCTAAGACAATTGGCCTCGAGGTGCACGCCGGCCACGGACTCAATTACGACAACGTCACTCCCGTGGCGGCTATCCCGGAAATCGTCGAACTTAATGTCGGTCACGCGATCGTCGGTCGTGCCGTTTTCGTGGGCTTACCGACGGCGGTACGCGACATGAAAACCCTCATGCTGGCAGCACGCTTATGACCGTACTAGTCTTTGATATCGAAACCATCCCCGACCTCGATTTCGGTCGTGTCGCACTAGGACTCGAGGGTCTATCAGACGTACAAATTACTAAAGCGATGTTTGCTCATGCGCGGCAACATGGCGGAGGCGAGTTTCTGCCACATGATCAGCACCGCATCGTTGTCATTTCCTGCGCATTGCGCCGAGGCGACTCGCTCAAGGTCTGGAGTCTAGGTGATCTCGATTCCGACGAGCGTGAGCTTATCGTCCGTTTCTTTGAAGGTATCGATCGATACACGCCGACACTCGTCTCCTGGAATGGTAGCGGCTTTGATTTACCGGTTTTACATTATCGAGCGCTCAAGTACGGTGTCGTGGGACAACGTTACTGGGAAAGCGGCGACGGGGATCAAAGTTTTCGTTTCAATAATTATCTGAATCGCTATCACGAGCGACACACCGACCTAATGGATGTGTTGTCGGGTTACCAGCCGCGCGCCAAAGCCAGCCTTTCCGACATGGCTCATCTGCTGGGGCTGCCGGGTAAGCTCAGTTTCTCGGGTGACAAGGTGGGGGATGCCTATGCGGCGGGCAACCTCGATGGCATTCGACGTTACTGCGAAACCGACGTCCTCAACACGTGGCTCCTCTATCTACGCTATCAACTTATGCGCGGACGTATCGATGTGGCTGAGCTTGCAGCAGAGGAGTCCAAGGTGCGGGAGCTGCTCGCCTCATGTAGCGAATTACATTTCAAAGAGTTTCTTGCGGCCTGGCCGCAGCTCAAAAAGTGAGTCGTGGCGCTAAGCCGCCGGGCCCGCTCGAGGAGGGCCGTGTCGCAGCGCTGAATCATGATGGTGAAGGCGTGGTGCGCGAGACGAAGACCGCATTCGTTCCCGGGGCGCTGCCAGGCGAGCGAATCGTGTTTCATCGTATACGCCGACATCGTCAGCATGACGAGGGGGAGCTTCTCGAAGTCTTAGAGCGTTCACCTTCGCGAGTGGAGCCTCGATGCGCGCACTTCGGTATTTGCGGGGGCTGCGCCTTGCAGCATCTTGATACTGCAGCGCAACTTGTCGCTAAACAGTCGGAGCTCGCAGAGTCGCTATCGCGCATCGGGCGTGTGGAGCCGCGACGTTGGCTCGAGCCGCTCGTTGGGCCGGTTTGGAATTACCGTCGTCGAGCGCGGCTCGGCGCGAAGTGGGTACCGAAGCGTGAGCGCGTGCTTGTGGGTTTTCGGGAGCGTCAAAAACCCTATATTGCAGCGCTCGAGCGCTGTGGGGTACTGGCCGCACCCCTCGATGGTCTGATCACCCCGTTGTCGCAACTTTTGACGGCGCTCAAGGCACGAGTATCAATTCCACAAATCGAGGCGGTGGTGGGCGATGACGGTGTGCTGCTGGTGTTTCGTAACTTGGTTGAGCTCGGCGAGGAGGATCGCGCGGCGTTACTCGAGTTTGGAAAAGCGCACAGCCTGCGTATTTGTCTGCAGCCAGACGGTCTCGATAGCGTGATCTCGCTCGACGGCTTGTCGACCATGCTCGAATATCGATTAATTGACGAGGGTCTTCTATTCAAGTTCCAGCCGACGGATTTCGTTCAGGTAAACGGCGTGATGAATCGAGTGCTCGTACGCTGCGCCATCGACCTACTTGAACTCAAGTCGTCCCATCGTGTGCTTGATCTTTTTTGTGGACTCGGCAACTTCACGCTGCCCATTGCGCGACGTGTCCGTGAAGTTGTGGGTGTCGAGGGGGAGGCCGGGCTCGTTGATCGGGCTCGTCATAACGCTCAGATCAACCAACTGACCAATGTACGCTTCCATGTCGCAAACCTAGCCGAGCCCGACGGGGGCTCGATGTCGCTTGGAGGTCATTTTGATCGAATCTTGCTAGATCCGCCCCGAGTGGGCGCGATCGAGTTATTACCGAAACTCGTTCGGCTAGGTGCCTCCCGAATAGTCTACGTGTCCTGTCATCCGGGCACGCTGGCGCGCGATGTGGGCGTATTATGTAACAAGCACGGCTACAGACTCGCTGCGGCTGGAGTCGTGGACATGTTTCCGCACACTACGCATGTCGAGTCGATAGTCGTCATGGAGGCGGATCGATGACGCTCGGACCTTTGATGATCGATCTCGAGGGCACCGCTCTGCGGCCCATCGAGCGCGAATTCCTGCAGCATCCCCTCGTTGGCAGCGTCATTCTTTTTACGCGTAACTATGCCGACCCTGCGCAATTACGGGAGCTTGTTGCGGATATTCATGCCGTGCGTTCGCCTGCACTCATCGTCGGGGTCGATCACGAGGGCGGGCGTGTACAGCGTTTCCGCGAAGGATTTTCACGCCTGCCGCCGGCGCGACGCATCGGGCACGAGTACGACGCCTCGCCAAGAGACGGTCTTGCGCTTGCCCGTATACTCGGTTGGTTGATGGCCGCGGAGCTGCGTGAAGCGGGTGTTGATTTATCTTTTGCGCCGTGCGTCGATCTCGACTTCGGCGTTAGTGAAGCGATCGGTGATCGTGCATTTCACGCCGATGCGGGGGTCGTCGGCGAGCTAGCTGTTGCGTATAAGCACGGCATGCGCGCCGCAGGTATGGTTGCAACTGCAAAGCATTTTCCGGGGCATGGCGCAGTGGTGGCCGACTCGCACTATGCCTTACCCATCGATCGACGCAGCTTGGTCGATCTTGAGCCCGATATTCGTCCGTATCGTCTGCTGATCGAAAACGGCTTGGCCGGCGTCATGGTCGCCCATGTGTTGTATCCGGAAATCGACGATGTACCGGCGAGCGCTTCACGTCGGTGGATCCACGGCTACCTGCGCGGCGAGTTACGTTTTCAGGGCGTCATTTTTGCCGACGACTTGTCGATGGCAGGTGCCGCTGCCGTAGGTGGTATCGTCGAGAGAGCCGAGTGTATGCTCGAAGCCGGCTGCGACGTGTTGCCGGTCTGCAATCATCGCGACAACGTGATTGCGCTGCTTGAGGGCTGGAAGCCGGCGGACGATGCGGGTGCGACACTGCGGCGCGTGGGACTTCGTGGCAAAGGATCAGTATCGAGCAGAAAGTTGCGCGAGTCGCTCGAGTGGAGTGCGGCGCAGCGCGCACTTGAACAATGCGCAGAGCCGCCCGACCTCAAACTCGCCTGAGCGTTATCGCCTGCCCGGCGTGACAACGACAATCACCCCGAGACCTGGGTGATCATAATAATTTTTTTCATTGAAACGAATACGTCGCAGCTCGTTCATTTGCTGCGCGATACCGCCTTCCGGCGCGTAACGCAGGTTCATACCAAAGTGTAACAGTGATCCCCTCTCAAGCAAAAAATTACCGGAGAGCCCAGGAATTTGTAAGCCAAGTTGTTCGACCGGCAACCCGCTACGCGTATTCCAGGTGCTTGCCGTCTGCGTCCAGCCCGTATGGGCGAGCACTCGGTAGCCGGAGGCAGTAAGTTTTTGGCGGGCACCGCTCAGTTGTAATTTGGTCGCAGGTAAGGGACCGAGATAGCGAGCCATCTGCGTAGCACCCGAGACGGCATCACCCGAAGCGAAACGCGCCGGTGAGGCGCTGGGCTCGCCCTCGCGAGCGCCAGAGTTCCGAAAGACGACGACTTCCACATGGTAGGTGGTGGCGCCGGCGCCCTGCGCGAAGACGGTTGGTGCCCCGATTAAAACAAGAAGGAGCAGTAGGGGGGATAAAAAGACTCGGAGCATGAAACTATATTAGCGGAGCTTATCGAGTAATAACCTAACGAAGTTGTATCGTTCGACTTCATCTCCTAAATCGCGCGATACGCGAAGCTTAAGCGGTCCTTCGAGGCGATACTCGCGCGAGTGATTCTGAACGAGCCGGATGACAGCGTTGGGATTGATCTGGTTTTCTACCTCGAATAGCACATGACCACCATGCGCGCCGAAATCCAAGCGGCGAATGCCGAGACGGCGGGCGATCAGACGCAGGCGGGCATTTCGCAGCAGGTTTTGGGTCTGGGGAGACAACTCGCCAAATCGATCGACTAGCTCGGTGGCGAGTTCTTCGAGCGCAGCCTCGTCGGCAGCGGCGGCGATGCGTTTGTAGAGCGCGAGCCGTATGTGCACGTCGCCGACATAATCCTCGGGGAGTAAGGCTGGAACGCGCATCTCGATCTCTGATTGAGACGCTAGCGGCGCATTGAGATCAAGATGCTTACTTTCCTTCATGGCTTTAACGGCGCGATCGAGCATATCGAGGTAAAGCGTAAGACCGATTTCGGTCATCTCGCCGCTTTGTTCCTCACCCAGCACCTCGCCAGCGCCGCGAGTCTCGAGGTCATGTGTCGCTAGCACGAATCCAGCGCCGAGATCTTCGAGTGACTCCAGCGCTTCGAGTCGCTTGAGCGCATCGCCGGCGAGCTCCTTACGCGAGGGAATCATTAGGTAAGCGTACGCCTGATGGTGTGATCGTCCCACGCGACCACGCATCTGGTGCAGTTGCGCAAGACCAAAGCGATCGGCACGATCGATTACGATGGTATTCGCACTCGGTATGTCGATACCGCTTTCGATGATGGTCGTGCACACCAGAATATCAAAGCGCCGATGGTAGAAATCGACCATGAGCTGCTCGAGCTCGCGCTCGCGCATCTGCCCGTGACCGACGCGAATGCTCGCCTCCGGTGCGAGGGTTGCAAGCTTGTCTGCAACATTACCGATGTCTCTGACTTCGTTATGCACGAAGTATACCTGACCGCCACGACGGAGTTCACGCACGAGGGCCTCACGCACGGTCACATCATTCCATTCGCGCACGAACGTCTTGATCGCGAGGCGTTCGGCAGGCGGGGTGGCGATTAGGGAAAGTTCGCGCAAACCGCCGAGAGCGAGATTGAGCGTTCGCGGAATGGGCGTCGCTGTGAGCGTTAGTACATGTACTTCGGCGCGTAGGGTTTTAAGACGTTCCTTGTCGCGAACGCCGAAGCGGTGCTCTTCATCGACGATGATGAGCCCGAGATCTTTGAAGCGTACATCCGCATGCAGCAGCCGGTGCGTGGCGATGACGATGTCCACGGAGCCTTTCTCGATGCCTTCGAGTATGACCGAAGATTCCCGATTGGAGCGGAAGCGAGATAATGACTCGATGCGGACCGGCCAGTCGACGAAGCGATCGGCAAAGTTTGCGGTATGTTGCTGGGCAAGCAGTGTGGTGGGTACGAGCACGGCCACTTGCTTGCCGGCCAGGACAGCGACGAACGCCGCACGCATCGCGACCTCAGTTTTGCCGAAACCCACGTCGCCACAGACGATGCGATCCATCGGCTGTTCGGACGCGAGGCCCTTGACGACACTGTCGATGGCTTCGGCCTGATCTGCGGTTTCCTCGAACGGAAAGGCATTGGCAAAACTTTGGTACTCGAACTCGCGCGAAGGTAAGGGGCTCGCCCGACGCGCCTTGCGCTGCGCATGGAGATCTAGCAACTCGGCGGCGACATCGCGTACTTTTTCGGCGGCACGTTTGCGTGCTCGCAACCATTGATCGGTACCGAGCTTGTGTAAGGGTGCCGACTCGGGCGCGGCACCCGAATAACGACTGACCAAGTGCAATGAATGTACAGGCACGTAGAGCCGATCGCTGTCGCGGTACTCGAGCACCAGGAACTCGCCACTCTGGCCACCGACCTCCATGCTCTGCAGTCCCACGTACCGCCCAACACCGTATTCCTCGTGCACCACGGGCGCGCCCGCTGTCAGTGTCTGTAGGTCTCGCAGGATCGCGTTCGGATCGGCGGTGATTTTTCGACGGCGTCGCTCCTGACGCGTTCGCGTTCCGACTAGCTGCGATTCGGATAGTACGGTAAGTGCCGGGTCGGTGAGTGTCAGACCCGTAAGCTCCGGTGCGACAGTCAGTGCTAAACGACTCTCACTAGCCACGAAGGCTTGCCAGCCCTCACAGGCCGTCGCCTTGAGCCCCGCACCGCGCAGCAGCTCGCTGAGCACTTCACGGCGACCCGGGGAGTCCGCGGCGAGAAGCACCCGTCCTTCGTGGTGAGCGAGAAAGCTCTGCAGTGGCGCCAGCGGTTTTTCGGCGCGTGGGTCGAGTCGAAGCTCGGGGGGTAGCTTAGCGCCGAAATCGTAACGAGCGGGCGACGGATCTTCACTGCGGGAGGTATCGAGTACGATTTGCGGGTACCGCTCGAGACTGCCGCGAACATGCTTTAGGTCAATGAATAGTTCCTCGAGGCGCAGTAGCGGTCGTTCGATGTCACCACAGCAATCGTCGTAACGTTGCTGCAGCGATCGCCAGGCCTGCTCAATGGCGCTGTCTAAGCTGCCGGCGAGATTAGCGATTCGCGTAGCTGTGGGCAGATAATCGAAGAGCGTATCGGTTGAGTCAAAGAAAAGCGGCAAATAGAACTCGATGCCGGCGGGAGCGATGCCGTCGCTCACCCCGCGATAGATAACACTGCGGGTCGGATCCCCCTCGAAGCGGGTGCGATAGCGACGGCGGAACGCTCGAGTGGCATCAGCATCGAGTGGTACCTCTCGCGCAGGCAGCAGGCGTACGGCGGGAATGGATTCGCGAGAGCGCTGGGTCTCGGGATCGAAGCTGCGGATGGCTTCAATCTCGTCATCAAATAAATCGATGCGTAGCGGACCTTCGGAACCCATCGGAAAGACATCGAGGAGTGAGCCACGCAGTGCGTACTCGCCTGGCCCGGTCACTTGACTCACCGAGGAATAGCCGACCTCGGTCAAGCGCAGCCGAAAGGCCTCTAACGAGAAGCGCTCGCCCACGGCAAGCGAGAAGCTGCGGCTCGATACGTATTGTCGCGGTGCGAGACGCTGGAGCAGGGTATCGATGGTAACGAGCACCAGACCGCGAGTCAGTGTGGGTAGTTCGGCGAGCGCAAGTAGGCGATCGCTCGAAATATCCAAGTGAGGTGAGAACAAGTCATAGGGGAGGACCTCCCAGTCCGGCAGCGTCAGCAGCCTCAGACCCGGCGGGGCGAAGAATTGCAACTCAGCGCGACGTCGCTCGAGGCTGCGGCTGTCAGGTTCAATGACGAGCCACGGCTTGTCATCGCTCGCGGCAGCTTCCGCTAGGGCGAGCGCGGTGGCGCTGCCAAGCAGGCCGCTCCAGTGCACCTGCGGGCGCCCGGAATCGGGGATGAGAGGCCGAAGGAGCCGAGACATGGGCGCGCAAGCTTACAGTGGGGCCTTCTTACAGTGGGGCCTTAAGGAGGCAAGCCCCGAGATGGGACGGTCTCATTGTGTTTAAATCAGGCCCGAATGTTCCAGCCCGTACCCCTGTTCGTCGGTCTGCGCTATGTGCGCTCGCGAACGCGGAAATTCTTCGTCTCGTTCATTACCTGGGTCTCGCTGGTCGGGGTCGCGGTAGGAGTCGCCGCGCTCATCGTGGTGCTGTCGGTCATGAACGGTTTCGAGGGCGAACTTCGCGACCGTTTATTGGCCCTTTCTAGTCATGCGCGGGTTATCGTCGCCGGTGAGTCGGAAGGGAGGTCGCAGGTGCCGGCTCGGGCGGCCGATTACGACTGGCGGGCCGCGCTCGCAGTCTTGCGTACTGACCCGCGCGTGCGCGGCGTCGCGCCGTATGCCGAAATCCAGGCGCTCGCGCTTCGCTCTCCTGAGATGCTGCCTGTACAACTGCGCGGAGTTGACCCCGCTCTCGAGCCTTCGGTTTCGGCGGCTGCGGCGACGATGGTCGAGGGAAAGCTCGGCGACCTTGTCGCTGGGTCGGAGCGGCTCGTACTCGGTAGTGTCGTCGCGCGCCTGCTCGGTGTGGTGGTGGGAGATCAGGTCACTTTACTCGTCCCGGGCGAGTCCGAGGATGGGACGCCTGAGCCGCGCTTGCGGGACTTCGAGGTCAGCGGAATTTTCGAGATCGGTCTGCACGATCACGACGGAGCGCTGGCGTTTGCGAATCTCGATGACGTCCGTGCGCTCACGTCCGATGATGCGCGTGCCTTCGGTCTTCACGTGAAGCTAGATGATCCGATGTCGGCTCCCGCGCTCAATGATCAATTTGGCGGTCGCATCGGCTCAGGACTCACGCTGCGCGATTGGACGCAGGATCACTCGAGTTACTTTCGCGCGATCCGTATTGAGAAACGGATGATGTCCGTGATCCTTTTGTTAATCGTGGGTGTGGCGGCTTTCAACATCGTGGCGATGCTCGTCATGGTTGTTACAGATAAGCGCGCCGACATCGCCATCCTGCGTACGCTCGGCGCCTCACCGCGAAGCGTACTCTGCGTCTTTCTCACACAGGGGCTTGTCATCGGTTGGACGGGTGTTGCACTCGGTATTGTATTCGGTGTGGTGCTCTCGATGAATGTGGCCGAGATCGTGCCAGCGATGGAGTCGATGCTTGGTTTCCAGGTGATGGACCCGAGTGTGTACTACGTCACACGCATCCCTGCTGAGTTACGCACCGAAAACGTGATCACGATCGGCATTATCGCACTGCTCATTACGGCGGCGGCAACCGTCTATCCAGCCCTTCGTGCCTCACGCGTCGCGCCAGCTGAGGCCTTGAGGTACGAGTGATATCGTCCAATTCCTGGAGTTGGATGGTCGGTACGCGTTATCTACGCTCGACGCATCATCGAGGCTTCGTATCGTTCGTGGCCTTCATGTCGATGGCTGGCCTCACGCTGGGCGTCGCCGTGCTGATCGTGGTGCTGTCGGTGATGAATGGCTTCGAACGCGAATTGCGTTCTCGCATCTTGTCGGTGACCTCTCACGCCACCCTGATGGGGCTCGAGGGGGCACTGCAGGATTGGCAGGGCATACGTCGTCTTGCGCTGCAGGCGCCGGGTGTTCGATACGCCGTACCTTACATCGAGGCCCGGGCAATGATCGCTAACGGATCGCGCGTTCTCGGCAGCGCGATACGCGGCATCGACCCGGCTCTCGAGCGTAAAGCGACCGGTATTGCTCAGCAGGTACGCGACGCCCGCATCGAAGATCTGACCCCGGGATCGTGGAAGATCATTCTCGGTACGTCGCTCGCGCGCGAGCTCGGCGTTGCACGGGGCGACCTAATCGTCGTCATCGTACCGGAGGGCAGTGCCACACCAGCAGGGGTGGTGCCGCGGATGCGTCGAGTCGAGGTCGTCGGTACGTTCGAGTCGGGCACGTACGAGTTCGATCGCAGTCTTGCGCTCATAAATATCAACGATGCTGCGCGACTTTACCGTCTCGGCAGCGACGTCACGGGAGTACGCCTCGCACTTGAAGATCCCGTGCGTGCACCCGAGGTGGTGCGCGATCTTGCCCTCGCGCTAGGCGGCGGGTATTACGTGAGCGACTGGACACGCAACCACGCCAACTTTTTCCAATCGATTGAACTTACCAAAGGCATGATGTTCATCATCTTGCTCATCATCGTGGGCGTTGCGGCCTTCAACATTATCTCGACGCTCGTCATGACCGTCAAAGACAAGCAAGACGATATCGCACTGCTTCGCACGCTAGGTGCAATACCTGCGGACATTCTGCAGATCTTTGTAGTACAGGGAGTCCTGATCGGCCTTGTTGGCACACTCGTAGGAGCCGCTCTCGGGATCGTACTCGCTGATAATGTCGAGGTTATCGTACGCGGTATCGAAAGCGTGTTCGGCATACAGTTCATGGATGCGAAGGTGTATTTCATGACCGATTTACCTGCCTACGTGGAATGGACGGACGTCGCCCGAGTCTGTGGCGTGGCCTTCGCGCTCTGCGCCCTCGCGACGCTGTATCCGGCCTGGCGGGCTTCGCGAACTCAACCGGCGGAGGTGTTGCGCCATGAGTGAGGTCGTGCTCGAGGCAGAAGGTGTTGTGCGGGAGTTTCGTGAAGGAACCTCAACACTGCGCGTCCTCGATGGGGTCGATCTGCGCTTGCTACGCGGAGAGTGCGTCGCAATTGTCGGTGCCTCGGGCTCGGGCAAGACAACGCTGCTGCAAATTCTCGGGGGACTCGACCGGCCGACGCACGGTAGTGTGCGTGTCGAAGGTCGAAATCTGAATGGCCTCCATGAAATTGAGCGCAGTAAGCTCCGGAACCGCACCATCGGCTTCGTTTATCAGTTCCATCATTTGTTGGCAGAATTTAGCGCCCTCGAGAATGTGGCGATGCCTTTGCTCGTACGTCGGCTGCCGACGATCGAGGCGAAATCTCGCGCCAGAGCGATCCTCGAAGAGGTGGGGCTTGGTGGGCGGCTTACTCATCGTCCGTACCAGCTCTCGGGCGGCGAGCGTCAGCGTGCGGCAGTCGCTCGCGCACTCGTTACCGAGCCGGTGCTCGTCTTGGCTGACGAACCCACAGGAAATCTCGATGGGTGCAATGCCGAGCAGGTGTTCGAGCTGATGCTTCGACTGAATCGGGATCGACGCACGACGCTTGTGATCGTGACGCACGATAATCGGCTCGCGGCGCGCACGGATCGCGTACTCACACTGACCGAAGGTCGGGTCGTCGAGTAGTCTATTGCCCGCATCCAGGCAAATTAATTAGTTCAGACGTCTGAGCGCGGACCTCGCTAGCAGTTCCTTCTGAGTACGTGTAAGCGCCAGTTCCGTTACAGTGAAAACTATTCCGCCAGACCGAACACCATAGGCTCGACGGCGACGAATCCTCCGCCTTCGCTACCCAGGCTCTCGCAAGGTAGATGGTGCTGCGTTCGAGCGTCGTCGTTACGCCTCGTTCAAGGTCGGTGGTCGCCTCTACGATTGAATTCGTCGAGGGGATCGATGCGTAGTGAATCATGATCCCCGTTGGTATCGCAGCGCCAGAGCGTCTCGCTAGGATGGCACTGCATTGGCGCGTCGATCTGATACGCGAAGTATCTATGGCGGCCTTAAGGCGACGTGACGCTGCACCTAAGCAAAGGAATACCGCCGCCGCGGCGGCCTCAGGTCCTCCTGCAGGAGGACCCCCTATAGCTGTATTATCCCGGGTCAGTCTCGTTCGGGCCTTGCCCACGTCACGCAGGAAACGCCCAGCCCTTGAGCCAACGGACGGTCGAAATCGCCGACGCTTCCAAGGTATACCGCAGGTTGCTGGGGTACGCGCGTCCCCACATCGGTATGTTCCTGATCGGCGTGCTCGGAATGGCGCTCTTTGCTGCCACCGATGCGGCACTCGCGTATCTCGTGCAGCGTTTCTTGGGCGGTGCTTTCGTCGAGCCTGACCCGCGCATCCTTTGGGTCATCCCGCTCGGGGCCGTGGCACTCTTCATCGGACGCGGAATCGGTGACTACGTCTCGAATTTTTTTCCGGGCTGGGTAGGGCGACAGGTCATCAAGTCGCTTCGTGCTGAGCTCTTCGCGCATTACCTGAGACTACCCACGCATCATTTCGATGCCGCCACGACAGGTGGTCTGCTGTCGAGACTTACGTTCAATATAGAGCTTGTCGCCGAGGCCACGACGAACGCAGTGACCGTACTGATTCGTGACACGCTCACCATCATCGGTCTTGTGGGGATACTACTGTGGTACAACTGGCAGCTCGCGGCGCTTGTACTAATTCTTGTGCTGCCGATCTCCTTTTTGATCCAGCACATCAATCGTTCGTTCCGACGCTATAGCGCTCGCATTCAGACGTCGATGGGTGATATCACACGTGTCGCGAAAGAAGCGCTCGATGGGCAAAAGGTCATCAAGAGCTTTAACGCGGAGCAATATGAAGAGACGATCTTCGCTGACGCTAACGAGCGCAATCGTCACAGTAATATGCGCCTCGTCGGAGCGCGGGCTCTCGCCAACCCGATCGTGCAGATCATCGCATCGCTTGGTCTCGCCGGCGTGCTGTTCGTGTCGATACGCCAAGTTTTCAATGCTGAGATGCGGGTCGATGAGTTCGTGGCGTTTCTCACAGCGCTTTTACTGCTGACTGCGCCGCTGCGTCGACTCGTACAGGTATTCGGGCCGCTACAGCAAGGCATTGCAGCAGGAGCGAGTGTGTTCGAGGTACTCGACACCCCCGTCGAGGATGTTGGCGGTACCCGCGTTCTCGAACGTGCATGTGGCGAAATCGAGTTTCGGAATGTGAGTTTCAGCTACCCCAGCGCACAGGGCGAAGCCCTCTCAAATGTAAGCTTCAAAGTTCAGCTGGGCCAGACCGTCGCGATCGTCGGCAAGTCGGGCAGCGGTAAGAGCACGCTCGCCAATCTTTTGTCGCGGTTCATCGATCCGGAGTCTGGGGGCGTTTTCCTCGACGGTATCGATTTACGCGAGTACCCACGGGCCGATGTGCGCAGGCAGGTGAGTCTTGTCAGTCAGGAGATCGTGCTGTTCGACGACAGCATCCGTCGCAATATTGCCTTCAATATTGCCGCTGTCACATCGCCTGCAGTCGAAGAAGCGGCGACTGCTGCGTATGTTTTGGACTTTTCTGCCGAGTTACCACGAGGCCTCGATACACCTGTCGGTGAGCGCGGATCACAGCTTTCCGGTGGACAAAGACAGCGCGTCTCTATCGCACGCGCATTGCTGAAGAACGCGCCGGTGCTCGTGCTCGATGAGGCGACGAGTGCTCTTGATAACGAATCCGAACGTCATATCCAGGCCGCACTCGCGACGCTGCGGCGTGGACGTACAACGCTCGTCATCGCTCATCGACTCTCCACTATTGAGCAGGCCGATCTCATCGTCGTATTGCATGAGGGGCGAGTGGTAGAGACCGGCACTCATACGGAGCTGATCGCCGGCAACGGGATGTACGCACAACTCCACCAGTTACAGTTCGCGGTCTGATGTCGAGTACTGCTTCGCGATGGCTGGAAGGGGTGTGGTACGAGGGTCGAACAGGTGCCCTGTTTCTCACACCGCTTGCCGGCTTATTCGCCCTCGGTACGGCAGCTCGACGATTTTTGTTCCGCCGCGGATGGTGGCGCTCCTACAGGGCCCGGGTGCCTGTCGTGATTATCGGCAATTTGTCTGTGGGAGGTACCGGTAAGAGCCCGCTCGTGGCGGCGCTCTCGACTCTCCTTCGCAGTCGGGGGATTAAGCCCGGCATCCTGACGCGCGGGTATGGAGCGGCTGTCAGATCGCCCATTCGCGTCACGCGCGACTCCCAAGCGGCGGAGGTAGGCGATGAGCCGCTTATGCTTGCCACTTCGACGGGCGTCGAGGTGATGGTCGCGTCGGATCGTGCAGCAGGCGCTCGCTCGCTCGAGTCGCTCGGCGTCGACGTGATCCTTTGTGACGATGGACTTCAGCATTACGCGCTCGACCGCGATCTTGAAGTGGTTGTCGTCGATGCCCGGCGCGGGCTTGGCAACGGGCGACTTCTGCCTGCAGGTCCCTTACGAGAATCCGCCCAAAGATTGGAGTCGGTCGATTGGGTCGTTATCAATGGCGGGGAAGCGGGCGGAAAAACCTTTTGGCAAGGACGCGCCGGCACGGTTGTGATGCAACTCGTTCCCGAGGCTGCTCGGGGGGTTGCCAATCCGCTCACTTGGCAGAGTGTCGGGCGCTGGCGTGGTGAGGCTGTTCATGCTGTTGCGGGGATCGGCCACCCGGCGAGATTCTTTGACCTGCTGCGCGCTGCGGGAGTTGAGCCTATCGAACACGCGTTTGGCGACCATCATGCCTTCACCGCCGCCGACCTTACCTTCGAGGACGATCGGCCGATTCTGATGACATCTAAAGATGCCGTAAAATGCCGGAACTTCGCCGACGCGCGTTGCTGGGAGATTCCTGTGGCGACGCGGCTGCTGCCGGATGGTGCGCGCAGTCTCGTCGAAGCTATCGAGACGTTGTGTCTTGCTGAAAAAAAATCGGAGTCTGCTTGATATGGAACCTCGACTGCTCGACATCCTAGCCTGCCCGATCTGTAAGGGGCCGCTCGTTCAAAATCGCGAACAGCGGGTGCTCGTCTGTCGTGCAGATCGGCTCGCTTTCCCGATCCAAGATGGTATTCCGGTCATGCTAGAGGAGGAGGCTAAGTTACTCGCAGCCGATGATCCGTTACTTGAGCGCTAAGCCTTAAAGAACGTATGTACCGCATCGTTATCCCCGCTCGCTACGCCTCGACTCGATTACCCGGTAAGCCGCTGCTCCCGCTTGCGGGAAGGCCGATGATTGCGTGGGTGCACGATCGCGCGCTCGCCTGCTCAGCCGACGAAGTGATCATTGCCACCGATGATGAGCGCATTTGCGTCGTTGCCGAGGCCTTCGGCGCGTCAGTCGAGATGACGGCCGTCGAACACGCGAGCGGCACCGATCGCATCGCCGAGGTAGCCACCCGTCGCAGCTGGCTCGATCAGGACATTGTGGTCAATTTGCAGGGGGATGAGCCCTCGATGCCGGCCGAGCTTATCGAGCAGGTGGCCATGCTGCTCATCGATCATTCGGAGGCAGACATAGCGACGCTTGCGACGCCCATCGAGCATCGCGATGAATATTTTGATCAGAACGCCGTGAAGGTGGTGACCGATCTGCAGGGTCGAGGGCTTTACTTCAGTCGTGCACCAATTCCGTGGTTTCGCGATCAGTTAGGGCCCGATGGGCTCGACCTACTGCCCACGGTGGCGAGGCGGCATCTCGGCATTTACGCTTACCGAGTCGGTGCGCTGCGCCGGCTCGCATCGATGGTGCCCACGCCACTTGAGCAAGTCGAAAAATTAGAGCAGCTCAGGATGCTTGCTCATGGACTCCGTATTCAGGTGGGTGAGGCGACGTGTCGCCCGGGACCGGATGTCAATACGGTGGAAGATCTCGCGCGTGCTGCCGCCGCTATTGAGCGGTCAGTCGGCACGCGCTAAACGATCGCTAACTCAATAATCGTCACGGCGGTTGGTACCACCAAAACTCGAGTGGCGATCGAGCGGACCAGAGGACCACACGACCTTCTTCTCAACAGAGGATTCTAACTCGTCGGGCGTCCTCGGAGCCGCGGGCGCCGCGTCTTGGCGCGACGACTCAGAAAAGGTGCTGACCTCCGTCGGCGCGGCTTCGGCTGGCGAGGTCTCGGTCGGCTTAGCTCCTGTTTGCGGGGTGCTGAGTCCCGTCCAGCTGATGTTGCCAGAGCTTTGCGGCAATAGCGGTAAATCGATGGGCGCCGGTGCGCTGCTTGACGCCGTCTTGGTCGATGCGCCCTGCAGTGACGTATCTGAAGTTGCCGGGCTGGCGAAAGACGGCGTTTTGCCAACGTCGTCGCCAGTGTCAGAGAAATCCGTCACGGCCTGATCGGCGCTGCCAGCGGGCAGATCACGCATGCCGCCGCGACGACCACGGCGACCTCGGCGACGTCCACGACGCGCGCCGTCCTCACGAAGCGACGGCGTGCCGTCCGCGCTCGAGGCGCCTTCAGCCGCCGTTGGATTGGCATTCTCGCCGCTGCCTTGGGCTTGATGTGCAAGCGGCGCTACCGCGGCGTCCTGAGCGGGCGCGGGCGCAGCAGCTCGTTCCGGATCGCGTGGGCTACGATCGTTACGGACTCGACGTCGCCCGTCATCACGACGTAACTTCTCGCGGCGCCCCTCATCGCGTCCGCGACCTTGGCTTTCGTCCTGCCGCTCGTCGCGGCGCTCGTTTTGCACCGCTGGCTTGGCGTCTTGGGGCTTGCCTTGTTCTCTGCGGTCTCGATTTCGATCGCGGCCGTGATTTCCACGATCACCGCCTTGGGCTTCACGTCCGTTACGATCGCGGTCGCGCCCACGTCCGACTCGATCTCGGTCCCGGTCGCGATCACGGTCGCGCCTTCGATTGGTACGTCCTTCACGCACGGGTTCGACGGGCTTTGGTGCGCCGAAGAGCCAGCGCCACAGGCGGACGAAAATTCCGAGTTGTGAACCCGCCGTTGCAGATGCCGCCGGTGCGGCAACGACCAGAGTCGCTGCGTGCGCGACGATCGGCGCCGGGGTAGTCGGTAGGAAGGTCGACACCGCAGCCGGCTCCCGCGACAACTGCTTTTCACGCGTGCTCGTAGCGTCCGGAACCTTTGCTGGCGTTGGCATCTGGTACGACAGGCGCTTGAGCTCGGTGCTCTCGGTCTCATCGTTGCGCACGCGTCGGATCGAATACTCCGGCGTGTGAATGTTGAGATTCGGGATGACGATTAGCTCGATATCGCTCTTGTCTTCGAGCGTCCGCAGCCACTCACGCTTTTCATTGATGAGGTAGGTGGCGACTTCCACCGGAACCTCGACGATGACTTTAGAGGTGCGGTCTTTACGTGCTTCTTCGCCGACGAGTCGGAGGATGGCGAGGGCCATCGACTCGACGGTACGGATGCTGCCGATCCCTTGACAGCGTGGGCACACTTCGTGACTCGAGTCGCTAAGCGAAGGGCGCAGTCGCTGCCGCGACATCTCGAGCAGACCAAAGCGCGACAGTCGACCGATCTGGATACGCGCGCGATCCATTTTCATCACCTCGCGCAGACGATCCTCGACGGCGCGCTGATTGCGCAGCTCGTCCATATCGATAAAGTCGATGACGATCAGGCCGCCGATATCGCGGATGCGCAGCTGTCTGGCGATTTCATCGGCCGCTTCGAGGTTGGTAATCGTCGCTGTCGTTTCGATATCGCCGCCGCGCGTGGCACGTGCAGAGTTGATGTCGATGGAGACGAGCGCTTCGGTGTAGTCGATGACGATCGAGCCACCTGAGGGTAATTGAACTTTATGGGCGTACGCCGACTCGATTTGGCTCTCGATCTGATAGCGCGTGAAGAGGGGGATGTCATCCGAGTACATTCTTAAACGACGACCGCCCTCAGCTGGCATGAAGCGCTGCATGTACTCCGAGGCGACCGCGTACGCTTTCGGCTCGTCGACGAGTACTTCGCTGATGTCGTCGGAGAGGTAATCGCGAAGGGCCCGCGTGACCGGGTCACTTTCGCGATATACGAGAAACGGGGAGGGGCGCGCGAGCACCGCCTTCACAATTTCATCCCACTGGATCTTGAGGTTATCGAGGTCCCACTGCAGTTCCTCGGTAGCCCGACCAACACCCGCGGTACGCACGATGGCACCCATCCTGGCCGGGATATTGAGGGCATCCATGATGCTCTTCATCTGATCGCGATCTTCTCCCTCGATGCGTCGGCTTACGCCACCGGCACGGGGATTGTTCGGCATCAAGACGAGGAAACGACCCGCGAGGGAGATGTACGTGGTGAGGGCAGCGCCCTTGTTACCGCGCTCTTCCTTTTCGACCTGTACGACGATGTCCTGACCTTCCTGCAGAACCTCACGCATGCTGACGCGCCCACCACCCGAGGGGTTCTTGAGAAAGTACTCACGGGAAATTTCCTTGAGGGGCAGGAAACCGTGGCGCTCAGCGCCATAGTCGACGAAGCAGGCTTCAAGTGAGGGCTCTATTCGGGCGATTCGCCCTTTGTAAACGTTTGCTTTTCTCTGTTCGCGGGCAGTAAGATCGATCGAGAGGTCGTAAAGCCTCTGACCATCAACGAGGGCGACGCGCAGCTCCTCCTGCTGCGTCGCATTGACCAACATTCTTTTCATGAGACCCAATTCTCCGGATTGGGGCCAACAGTGTTCTAGGGGTCGTCCGAAGGGACACCGTCACACGACGGGCGAGAGGCCTAGTGTGAGCGGGCAGAACCAATGCAGCGGATTGCGCAAGCAGCGTGACGAGAAGAAAAAACACGTTACAGCTGTCTTTTTGGTCTCTAGCAACCGAGGGCGCGTCAGGTGACGCAGCGACTGTCGGCCGGATTCGATGGCCTCGTCGCCGAGGACCAACTAACATGCGACACTCACTTTCGGTCTGGCCGATAGAGCTGGACCGTGGGACGGGTGCCGCGCTAATGCCTGCGGAAGCGGGCCATCCATGGGCAGCTGCTTCTGCGACAACATCAATTCTAAGATGAAGCTCATGGAAAAACAAGGTCTTACGAATAAATCCGAACAAACCGCCGTTCGCCGCGTGACGATCGACGAGCACGATGCAGGGTGCCGCTTAGACCGGTTCCTGACCCGCTGCTACCCCGAGGTGCCGCGGAGGCGATTTTTCCGAATTGTTCGTAAAGGGGAGGTTCGGATCAATGGTAGGCGGGCCGAGATTGATACCCGCCTGAGAGTAGGGGATGAGATTCGTTTGCCCCCCGTGCGGCTCGAGCCCCGGGTGGGGGCTCCCCTGCCGGCGGTGGTTGGGGGTACTCAAGCGGTCAGCACAGTCCCTGATCCGGGTAATTTGCGGCCCGCCGTCCGCTCCCGAGTACCCGCGTCGCTTGTCGCCACGGTTACGGCAGCCATTATTCACGAGGACGAGCGGCTGCTCGTTATTAACAAACCGGCTGGGCTCGCCGTACACGGGGGCAGCGGTCTCAGCTTCGGCATCATCGAGGCGTTACGCGCAGCACGGCCCGATGAGAGCGACAAGCTCGAGCTCGTACATCGTCTCGATCGCGATACGAGCGGCGTATTGTTGGTCGCGCGCAAGCCTGCCGTGCTACGCATGCTGCATGCGGGTCTACGTGAAAGCGAGGGCTTTGAGAAGCGCTATCTTGCTCTCGTCAAAGGCAGCTGGCAGCTTGGCAAGAAACTCATTGACGCGCCGCTGCGTACCGATTTGCGCGTCGGTGGTGAGCGTACGGTGAAGGTTCACGCCTCGGGCAAAAGTGCGATCAGCGTCTTTCGTCCGGTGCAGGGGTTCGAGCGGATTGCCACATTGCTCGAGGTCTTGATTCTCACTGGGCGAACGCACCAAATCCGCGTGCATGCGGCCTACGCGAGCCATCCAGTTTCAGGCGATCCGAAGTATGGCGACGCAGAGTTCAACGAAGAAATGCGTAAATACGGCCTCGAACGCATGTTCTTACATGCTTCGAGTCTGTCGTTCGTCTGGCCCGATCGAGGAACGGAATTCACTGTGAGTGCGCCGTTGCCGCCCGAACTCGCGCAGGTGATTGAAGCGCTCGCTAGCGGCACGTCACGACGACGAAGGGACGTAAAGTTTCGGCGACAAAGATCAGCGGCAGACCGATGATCGCCGTGGGGTCTAGGCTTTCCACGCTTTCGAGCAAAGAAATTCCGAGTCCTTCGCTCTTCAATCCACCAGCGCAATCAGCCGCTGGCTCACGTCGGACGTAGTCGTCGATTTCGGGCCGGGTGAGCTTGCGAAAGCGGCAGCGGGTTTCATCCCGATGTTGCTTCCAGAGGCCTGCCTCGAAACTGACCACGGCGACAGCCGTGTGGTACGTGACGGTTTGACCGGAGAGACGCTCGAGCATGGCTTTTTGGCCGTCGGCGCTGCCAGGTTTGCTGAGACAATTCTCGCCCAAGGCGCAGACCTGGTCCGAGCCGATGACGAGTGTCCGCGGATAACGCTCCGCAATCACCCGAGCCTTGTTGAGTGCCAGACGCTCAGACAGGGCCGCTGCGCTTTCGCCTGCAAAGGGGCTCTCGTCGATTTCGGGGTTCGCTATCTCGAAGGGCAGGCCAAGGCGGGCGAGTAAGTCTCGGCGGTAAAGCGAGCCGGAGGCGAGCAGAAGTGGGCGACAGAGGGCGGTCTTTGCGGTTTCAGTCGCGGAAAACAATGGTTTACCTCAAGGATCGTTTTGACTTGCGGGGGGTGCACTAAATTATAATTAGATATGCTGGCAGACTGGGATCGACCTGTGGAAGTCGAGCGTCTGGCTGACGGCGGCGAGTCTCGGGGATTCGATCTGCCGCTCGCCGAGATGCTGAGGCTCTTACCGGCGCTCGCGAGCACTGAGGGCTACGCTCGAGGACACGTTTCTTTCGCGCGAAAGCGGGGTCGGCCGGTGGCTGAGTTGTCGGTCTCGGCGCGACTCAGTTTACGGTGCCAGCGTTGTTTGAACCCGGTGTGGATTGAGGTCGATGATCAATCGCAAGTTCGATTCGTTTCCGATCCCGCGTGGGCCGATGAGAACGATTCAGGCATTGAGCCAACGTTAGCGTCTGGAGGCAAGATCTCATTGCGTGATTTGGTCGAAGAGGGGTTGCTGCTCTCGGTGCCGCTCGTGCCGCGTCACGGCGATCTGCGCGAGTGCGGGGTGTTCGACGACCAAACGACCGAAGATGAAGGAATGCAGAGACCGTTTGCGGGGCTGGGCGAGCTCCTGAAACGGAGGAGTTGAAGACGAGTCGCCCGATTTCGATTTCTTAGGAGTCCGATATGCCAGTCCAGAAAAGCCGGAAGACGCCGTCTAAGCGCGGTATGCATCGTTCGCACGACCGTCTCTCCAAGCCTGCGCTCTCGGTCGATCCGCGGTCGGGCGAGACGCACTTCCGCCACCGCATCACGCCGGATGGTTTTTATCGCGGCCAGCGCGTGATCGAAAAGCGCTCCGACGACGAAGCGGCGGGCTGAACCCTGCGAGCGGCGGTACAAACTCTGCCGCCGGCTCTTTCGGGGGCTGATTTTCCATGACCGTCATCGCGCTCGACGTCATGAGCGGTGACCGTGGTGCGCAGGAGTGCGTGCCAGCTGCGCTGCGTGCGCTCGACGCAGATTCCGAGTTGCGATTACTGCTGGTCGGCAATCCGTCCGAAATCGAATCTTTGATCGCTAAAGCCTCGCCGCGAGCCGCGATCGCTACGCGCTTCGAGATTGTTGCGGCGAGTGAAGTCATCGTGATGACCGACTCGCCCCGCGAGGCTATCCGTCGCAAGAAACAATCCTCCATGCGAATTGCGATCGATCTCGTCGCGGAGCGGCGGGCCGAGGCCGCGGTGAGCGCGGGCAATACCGGAGCCCTAACGGCGATCGCACATTTCGTACTCAAGTGTCTCGCTGAGGTCGAGCGTGCGCCGATCATGTCCGCCGTGCCTAACAAGTGCGGATTCACGCACATCCTCGATCTCGGCGCCAACGTCCGCGCCACGCCGCTGCAACTCGAGCAGTTCGCCATCATGGGTGCCATCGTCGCACGTGATGTGTTCGGAACGACTCGGCCGCGGGTTGGCCTTCTGAACATCGGTATCGAAGAGAGCAAAGGGCATGACCTCGTGCAGGAGGCCCACGCGCTACTGTCGGCGTGGACGCGATCTCACTGCCGCCGCGATTTTGAGTACGTGGGCTTCATCGAGGGTGGCGACATTTTTTTAGGTGATGTCGATGTCGTGGTCACCGACGGGTTTACGGGTAACGTTGCGCTCAAAACTATGGAAGGTGTGGCGGGGCTCATCGGAGGGCGGTTGCGCGCCGAATTCGCAGCCAACTCGTCGAGCAAAATTGCGGGGCTGTTTGCGCGTCCCGTGCTCAAGCGTGTCGCCGCTTCGCTCGATCCGAGGCGCTACAACGGTGCGGTTATGGTGGGTCTAAAGCACGTCGTGGTAAAAAGTCATGGCAGTGCTGATTGCATCGCGCTCGCTCGGGCGATTGCGACCGCCACAACAGCCGTGCGCCGTAACCTCGTAGACCACGTGCGGGGAGCGCTCGAGACCGAACAACAACGGAACTTTTAACTAAGGGTCAGAGAATGCTCAAATACTCGTGGATCGCTGGCACCGGCAGTTATCTGCCGGAGAGGGAGCTTACGAATGCTGACCTCGAGAACATGGTTGAGACTTCTGACCAGTGGATTCAAGAGCGCACCGGAATTCGTAAGCGGCATATCGCTGCCGAGGGTCAGACGACGGTCGATCTCGCTTTACAGGCAGCGCTGCGTGCTCTTGAGTCAGCGGGCACGGCGGCCGAGGAAATCGATCTCATCGTCTTCGGTACCACGACCCCTGATCTCGTATTCCCGAACTGTGGTGCGCTGTTACAGCAGAGGCTCGGTATCCGCAGCGCTTGTCCTGCAATCGGCCTCGAGGCTGCATGCAGCGGGTTCATTTACTCGCTCTCTGTGGCCGATAAATTCATGCGCTTGGGTGATACCAAATGTGCGCTCGTCATTGGCGCGGAGACCTTGAGTCGCATCCTCGATTGGAGCGATCGAGGCACTGCTATTTTGTTCGGCGATGGTGCGGGGGCTGTAGTGCTCAAGCCTGCCGACGAGCCCGGCGTCATCTCAACGCATTTGCACACGGACGGTAACTACAAAGATTTGCTGTTCTGCTCGGGCGGTCCTTCGAAGGGCTTCCCGCAGGACGCCTCGGGACGGGTCAATGCGTTCATTCGAATGACCGGCAACGAGGTATTCAGGGTGGCGGTGAATTCATTGGGTTCCATTGTCGACGAGACGCTCGCGGCCAATGGCCTCGATAAGTCCGCCATCGATTGGCTAGTACCGCATCAGGCCAACATCCGCATCATTCAGGCGACCGCCAAGAAACTCGACATGCCCATGGCGCGAGTGATCGTCACCGTAGGCGAGCACGGCAATACCTCGGCGGCCTCAGTGCCGCTTGCACTCGACACCGGAGTGCGTGACGGGCGCATCAAGCGAGGCGATTTAATCCTGCTCGAGGCATTTGGTGGGGGACTGACCTGGGGTTCCGCCCTGATCCGGTTCTGAGACCCAGTTCGAGACAAAAAAGCCGCGTAATGCGCGGCTTTTTTTGTCTATTGCCAGGTTTGATTACTTGGAAATTGCGCGCTTGAACATGCGATCGAGCTTCTCGTTTGTCGCATCGCAGCAGGACTGACTGGCCTGGGCAGCCGTGAGCGCCTGGTTAGCGGTCGACTGCGCGCCGTTGGCAGCATTAGCGGCGTTGGCGGCAGCGCCACTAGCAGCGTCAGCTGAACTCTTCGCCGCAGAGACCTGCGATTGGAGGCTGGCAACTTGAGTCTTTAGGTTGTCGATCTGAGCCTGCATCGGCTTGAGATCGGCGCAGCCCGCGAGACCGGCAACGGCAATGATGGCGGCCATCTTGACGACGATTGGGGTTTTCATATTTAAAAATCCTCTTAGGACGAAACAGTGACTTAGGACGAAACAGTGACTGAAAACAGAACCTTTGCGGAACCGGGGTCGCCTTGCGGTAAACCCCGTACGCTAGCTTACCTGCTCCAGAGGCTGAACATAACTGTACTCGTCCGACGGGGGAAAAACCAGTTTGATCAGCGTTTCCTAATCAGAAATTGGTGATTTTTGAGGCAGATGGTTTCCATTGCGGGAGTGACTCGGATCTCATCCACGGCGCGCGTCACACCGTGATCCCAGATCCCGCGTCGATCGTAATCGTCACCGACAATGTAACCGTCCTTTTTTATTTTTGGAATCAGGGCTTCGAGATCGCGTTTGACATCGTCGTAAAAATGGCTGGCATCGACATATGCCCAGTCGAAATGCTCGTCTGGGAAAAGCGATGCAGCATCGTGCGAGAGCATACGGTGCATGACGACTCGATTGGAGGCTATTTCACGCTCGAAACGGCGCGTGACCTGTTGGTACTGCTCCTCCAGCGCGGCGTTCGCGGCGTCTTTCGATACGAAATCTTGGGTTGGGCCATCATAAAGCGATCCGTCGTCGCGAGTGAACCACGGGTCGACCAGATGCAGCACCTTCGGTTCGTTTATCGCGAGAATACGTTCTGAAAAATCGCCGTCGAACACGCCAACCTCTATCACTATGCCGCCTCTCGGGAGCGTGTCGAAGAGAAAATCGCGTTTTGCTGCGCGACGCGCCCGCTTGGACAGAAGGCGCTCGATCCAGCGGCGGCCGGGAAGACCGGGGGCGGGTCGGTACACGGTGGAAATCCTCTCGGGGTGATAGGCCCGGTAATTCTTGGTGGAGAATACTCTCGCGTCCGCCTACGACACGATTTAGCTCGCATAATACTCTGAGCGAAACCAAGCACAAAGAAAGAATGAATTTCCCGCGCATACTTTTTGTTCCGGTGAGTGGCCCGAGTGGTATGGGGGAATTCGCCCGCGCTCGCAGTCTCGCCGATGCGCTTCAGGCACGTTGGCCTGGCGTCGAGATCCATTTTTTACTCCACCGTGATGCGCCGTACGCAAACGGGTTTCATCACGCCATGACGGCCTTGCCAGCGTCGCCGACGCTTTGCACCGATGAGGTTGTACGAACCATTGAGCAGTTTCGACCTCAGGTGGTGGTGTTCGATAACGCAGGGCGTACCGACGCACTGCGAGCCGCTCGTCGCATCGGAGCGAAAGTGGTCTACGTGAGTTCGCGAGGTCGCCAACGTTACAAGGCCTTTCGAATGCATTGGATGCGGCTGCTCGATGACCACTGGATTTCTTACCCGGCACTCGTTGCTGGAGAGCTCAGCGTCCTCGAGCGTTTAAAATTACGCCTGCTTGGTAGACCGCAAGTCCGCTTTCTCGATGCCGTGCTCGCACCCGCCGATGCGAGAGCGGCGGACGAGTTGCTCGCGGGTTTCGGTACACCAGATCTTTTGGTGGTACCGGGCGGAGGTAGTCAGTTCCGTGACGCCTCGATCACGCCCGACGATTTCGCACGGTGGGCTAAGATCGTTGCTGTTCAAGGATTTCGCGTGGTGTTTATCGCAGGCCCTGCGTTTTATGATACGCACGAGAGCCTGTCGGAAGTACGGCTGCTTCGAGGCATCTCGGGTGGCACGCTACGAGCCTTGCTAGAGCGGACGAAACTCTGTCTCGTCAACGGTGGCGATACGCTACTGCAAGGGCTAACGTTGAGCAAAGCCTGCGTGGCGGTGCCCATCGCGGGTGATCAGGCCGCTCGTATTGCACGATGCGCATCGCTCGGCACCGTCGCTGCGCCAGCCGCTGCGGCATCTTCAGGAGTCGAGCCTGCCGTAACTTGTCTTGAGTTATTACATGATGAGGGGCTGCGGATTGAGCTTGAGGCGCGTGTCAAAGCAGTAGGCTTCGAAGATGGTTTGACGGCACTGATCGAGCGCCTCGGGAGTCACCTAGGGTTGGCGTCGATCAACTCGCGATAAGCCGCCGAGGTTTCTCGTACCACGTGAGCAAGGTGGTAGCTCGAAAGGTCGGGTCTGATGCGCGTCGGTCTCGTCGCATCTAGTTCGCGCAGTGCGCTCGTCAAGGCTGCCACGTCTTCGACGGGTAGGAGCTTGCCGGGATAGCGCGCCAAAATTTCTGAGGCACCCTGAGTGCGAGTGGCGACGACGGGCGTGCCGGCATCTAGCGCTTCGAAAATGACACGCCCTAGCGGTTCGCTGCGCGACGGGCTAACGAACAGATCGAAGGCCTGGAAGAATTCCTTGGCGTCTTCGCGAAAGCCGAGGAGTCTGATGTCAGTGCCACGAGCGAGCGCCTCAAGCCGCTTGCGCTCATTACCGGCGCCGACGATGGCAAGTTTTGCTTTAGGCAGTACGGCAGCGCGGAAGGCGCGAATCAGGATATCGAAGCCTTTGGATTGGGCGAGACGACCGACGCCGCCAATCAAGAAATCATCCGGGCCTGCGCCGCAGATCGCGCGCAGAGCGACGCGACGCTCGGCGGAGATGCGCGGAACGGGTATTAAAGATTCGTTGATGTCGAATACGCGTCCGCGATAGTTATCAAGATCGCGCTTCTGCCATTCGGCGATCACGATGAGGCCATCCATCTGCAGGAATTGCGGTCCGTTCACCCACATGTGGAGCGTTGCAACGGTCGGGCAACACGGTTTTAGCCTCGCTACGAGGCGCGTGCTGCGACGCAGATGGGTATGGATAACCTCCGGTGAAAATTCGCGCAGCACGCGGCGCAGACCGATGCCCGGAAACCAGCGGTTGAGCTCGAATACTCGGACGCGCGGATCGAGATGATCGCGAATCGATGCGCCGCCTGCTCCCCGATGGTCGCTGCGCAAGGCGAGGGCAACCCCATGTTCGCCGACGCAGGCATTACACATCTCGGCTGTGGCGCGCTCGGTACCGGCGAAGCCGCGAGAGAAGAGCGTGTGAAGAATACGCATGAAACTTCCTTTGCGTGGCTGTTCAGCGACGATTATCGCGCAGGATCTCGCGCGCAGCGTTCATGCCGGGCACACCGGTTACGCCACCGCCTGGGTGCGCGCCCGAGCCGCAAAGATAAAGCCCGCGTACGGGGGTCCGATAATCACCGTAGCCGAGTGCGGGGCGTGCAGCCCACAGCTGATCGAGCCCGAGTGCGCCGTGGAAGATATCGCCTCTGGCGAGCGCGAATCGATCTTCGAGATCGAGCGGCGAGAGCGCCGAGTGACCGATTACACTCGCACGAAAATTCGGGGCGTAATCGTTGACCGTGTCGATGATAAATTCAGCTACGGCATCACGTAGCCCCTGTGTGCGCCAGCTGCGATCGGGTGCATCCGGTCTGCCGAGATCGTAGTCGAAGTGTTGGCAGAACAGACTCGCGACATGCGCGTCTTTTGGTGCGAGTGTGTCATCAAGGGTCGACGGAATGAGCATTTCGACGATCGGTTGACGAGAAATGCCGTGCAGCCGTGCGGTAGCGTACGCGCGGTCCATGTAGCCGAGCGATGGTGCGATGATGATGCCGGCGCCGAGGTGCGAGTCACCGGTGCGCGAACGTTGCGCGTTGAAGTTCGGTAGTGCGGAGAGTGCAACATTCATGCGGAAGGTAGCCGAGCCGACGCGCCAGCGCTCGATGTGACCACGGAAATTTTGGGGTAAGTCCTCAGCAGAGAGAAGCGAGAGAAACAGAGGCTTCGGTCCGAGGTTACCGATGATGCGCGGCGCGCCGAAGACGCGACCATCAGCGAGTTTGATGCCTGTCGCGCGAACCGGTTCGCTGCCACGGCCGCGGGTCGTGATGATATTCGCCACGGGCGCATCACATTCGATGTGCACGCCGAGCTGACGCGCCTCAGTAGCGAGCGCTTGGGTAATCGCCCCCATACCGCCGACCGCATGACCCCAAATGCCGCTCTTACCGTTTACTTCGCCGAAGGCGTGGTGCAGTAGCACGTACGCGCTGCCAGGTGTGTAGGGGCTCGCATAGCTGCCGACCACCGAGTCGAAACCGAATAGCGCCTTTAGCGGCTCGCATTCGAACCAGTGATCTAAAATTTCGCCGGCGCTGCGCGTGAAGAACTCATACAGTTCGCGTTGGGCAGAGATCGGCATAGCGCGGAAATCGCGTCCGACACGCAGCACTTCCCAAAGATCACGTCCACGACGTAGATCGGTAGGGGGTGTGCGCGTGAGCAAACTGCGTAGCATCGCGACCGCGCGGTTGAGCAGAGCATAGAACTCGGGCAGACACGCGGCATCCTTCGCGCTGTAGCGACGCGTTTCGGCGAGTGTTGAAGCGGAGTCGGGTCCTGCGCTGAACGAGTCGCCGTTCGGCAGGGGCAGGAAGTTCTGCATCGGTCGCTCGAGGATGCACAGTCCGTGCTCGGTGAGGCGCAGATCGCGGATGACCTGTGGGTTGAGTAGGCTCACGGTGTAACTGGCCGTCGAGTTTCGAAAACCGGGGACAAACTCTTCGGTAACAGCAGCGCCGCCGACTAGGCTGCGCCGTTCGAACACGCCCACACGCAGGCCCGCCCGGGCGAGGTAGGCGGCACAAACGAGGCCGTTATGGCCAGCACCGATGATCAGAGCGTCGAAATCGGTGGGGGGCTTGCGACTGGATGAATTCACAGGTACTGTATATGTAAACAGAGGTGTCTTGTGTCAGATCTCACCCCACGTCAAACCGAAATCCTCCGTCTTATTCAGCGAGCTATTGTCGAAACCGGCATGCCGCCCACGCGGGCAGAAATTGCGCAAGAGCTCGGGTTCAAGTCCGCCAACGCCGCCGAGGAGCATCTGCGCGCACTCGCCCGTAAGGGCGTCATCGCGCTCGTGCCGGGCACCTCACGAGGCATCCAACTCAAGGACATCCTGCGCGAGCAGCTCGGTCTGCCGCTCATCGGCCGCGTGGCTGCCGGTAAGCCCATTCTCGCAGAAGAGAACATCGAAGCGCGCTTTAACATCGATCCGGACATCTTTTCGCCTCGACCGCATTACCTCCTCAAGGTCACCGGTATGTCCATGAAAGACGCCGGCATCCTCGACGGGGATCTCGTCGCTGTACACCGTACGCCCGAGGTACGCAATCGCCAAATCATCGTCGCTCGCCTCGAAAACGAGGTCACGGTCAAACGTTACAAGCAAGAAGGCCCCACGGTCTGGCTACTTCCCGAAAACTCCGACTTCGAGCCGATCCGCGTCAACCTGCGCGAAGAGCCGCTCATCATCGAGGGCGTGGTGGTCGGCGTGCTACGCCGGGGTGCTACGAGCGGCAAGGCTACGCCTGCCGGTCTGATGTAACGTCGTCCGTCGCTTCTGCGAGCAGTCCACATGTGTTTTACAAGGCTGCGTCCGTTGACGGGCGCTACGCGCTGTCACCATGGGCCAAGCCAATTGCGACACCACAGCCGAGCCGTCGCTTGAGCGGTTGCTCGAACACCCCGCCATTTGGCGCGGTCGAAGCGTTGCACGCGCCGCTACGCTCAGCACGGGGTTTACCCGCCTCGATGTGGCCTTGCCGGGCGGCGGATGGCCCGCTGCCGGCCTCACCGAAATCCTCACGGTCCGCAGCGGTCTCGGCGAATTGCGGCTCCTCGTGCCGCTGCTTGCGCGTCTCGGAGCGCAGCCACCACCACGATGGGCTGTCTGGGTTTGCCCACCCTTCGAGCCTTATGCACCGGCACTCATCGCAGCTGGCGTACCTCTTGAACGTCAGCTCGTCGTGCGTAGTGCAGAGCCTACCTGGGTCATTGAGCAATCACTCGACTCAGGCGGTGCGGCGCTCGTACTCGCTTGGCTTGCACCGGGTGTGGCGACGAGTGTGACGGTATTAAGGCGCCTGCAGCTCGCCACGCAGCGCAGCAGTACGCCGGCATTCTTGTTTCGTCCGCTCACCGAATCGATGCGCACTTCGCCTGCAGAACTTCGTCTCATATTTGAGCCACAACTGATGGGCGGATGTGTGCGTCTGCTCAAAAGTCGTGGCGGTGAGCGCAGACCTCTCGAATTACGTTGGCAAGAACTTAACGATGTCGCGACGTGAGCGTGCTTCTTCGGTGACGCGAGCCTTTCGCGCACCGCGCCACGGAGCCACCGTACAGGTGTCTTCGCGCACAGCGCCGGCACCACGCGCGCTGATGAGCAGTAGACCACCCGATCCACCACTGCCGCTCGAGTCTCTGTTCGATGCAGCACCCGAGGCCTGGGTGGCGCTGCATCTTCACAGCGCTCAGGCTGCATCATCGGACTCGATGAACGCGTTGGCGCGCCTCGCCGAGATCGCCGGTGACTTCACTTCGCGCGTGAGTCTCGAGCCGCCCGATGCCGTACTGCTCGAGGTACGCGGTAGTTTTCGGCTCTTTGGCGGGGCACAGGGTTTATCCCGGCAACTGCTCGAACGCTGTCGCGCAGCGGGCTACGCGCCGCATTGGTCGCTGGCGCCCACGCCGCTTGCGGCACTCGTACTAGCGCGTGCAGGGCAGGGTATAATCGTGCTGGCGCGCGATCGTCTCGTCGGTCTGCTTGCACCGCTACCGCTCGCGTTGCTGCGTTGGCCAGATGCAGAACTCGAGCGACTCGACTCGGTGGGCGTGCGTACGCTGGGCGTAGCACTGCGACTGCCGCGTGCGGGTTTCGTCCGGCGGTTCGGACCCAAGCTGCTGCTTGCACTCGATCAACTCACTGGTGCGGCGCCCGAGTTACGTCGACCCGTCGCATGTCGCGAGCGATTCCGGGCGCAGGTAGAACCGGCCTTCGAGCTGCAGACCGTCGCGCTTGTGCTGCAGCATCTCGAGCCGCTGCTCAAAGATCTCGAGCACTTTTTGCGCACGCGACAGTCTGGCGTCGATTTACTGAAGCTGCGTCTGCAGCATCGCAAACACCCTGCCACGCGCCTCGATCTTCGTCTCGCGACGGCTGAAGCTCAGGCAACGCATTTCGCCGAACTGTTATCTCTGCAGCTGTCACGCGTAGCATTACCAGCCCCTGTACTGCGCTGCGAACTACGATCAGGTGTGCTGCAGACGCTCGTGGTGCGGAGCGAGTCGGTCTGGCGTCCGGGTGAGTATGGTGGTGGTGCGGGTCGCGAATCCCCCGCGCTCATCGAGCGCCTACGTGCACGACTCGGCAGCGATGCTATGTATGGGCTTTGTCTAGTCCCCGAGCATCGACCCGAGCGGGCATTTGGCATCGTCGAACTTAACGCCACCCCTTCACGCCGCACATCGCAGGCGTGGTGTACGACACGCCGACCGTTATGGCTGCTACGCGAACCCGAGGTGCTTGTCGATGCACCGCGGGAACTACAATTATTTGAAGGTCCAGAACGAATCGAGACTGGCTGGTGGGACGGGCGTGATGTCGCCCGCGACTACTACGTCGCTCGAGATCATTCGGGCGCTGAAATTTGGGTGTATCGCGAGAGATTACCGCCGCACACTTGGTATTTGCATGGCGTGTTTGGCTGAGCGGAGCGCCCTACGATCGGGGCACCCCGCTCATCAAAGAAATCGCCTACTTCTCGCCCCTAATGTAGCGATCGAGTTCGCGATGGAAGTGCCGAATACGCGATTCCTGCTCGCTCCAGAGCGGACCGCGGAAACCGCGGGAGCGGCTGCCTGAGCCGACGGCCGACACAAGTTCGACGTCTTGATCGAGTACTTCACCAAGATTGGCGCGTTCGCTTTCCCCGAAGCGTTCGATCGGGGGACGGATTGAGCCAGTGATGTCGGTTCCTTTGGGAAGGCCCATCCAGGCCGGCACGAAGTAATCTGGGTCGTCGACATATCGGAACATCGTGATGTTGTCGTAGTAGAACCTCTTCGGATCATCCGGATGAGGCAGGAAGCGCATAATGAATACGCCCTCCGGATGGCAGCCGATCTGCACGTTCGGGAACAAACCGGTTGCCCAACTATCAGTGAGCTGACCGTCCGTGAACTTCTCGTAATGCGTAAGTCCGAGTCGTTTGGCTCGCTCACGCTTGGAGCGCTGAACGGCCGCACGTACGCCCCGTGCATCCCCCTTGTACGAGTCCGGGTTCATCCCCGCGTCTTGCATCATGAAGCGCAGCCCGGCGTCGACAGTGTCTTGGTCGGAGACACGATGCGACTTTTGACAAAGCGGCACGATCATACGGCTGAACCCATTCGGATAGAGATCGTACTGGCTGTAGTCCCCCATCACGGTCTGCGTTTGCGGATGAATGTGGGGCAGGTGATAAGTCTCGTAGAACGAGTCGACGCCCACTTTCCAGTTCGCGTTCCACAGCGTGCGCACGTGACGCACCGGGTTCATTTCATCGATCCGGTAGATCCCAAGATAGCCCTTCGGCAGACCGATCCAGTCCGCCAGCGGCGGCGCTTTACCATCGAGGTTGATGAACACGAGACCGGCGTGAGCCTCGCAGCGCACCTCGCTCATACCTGGTCGATGCGCGACAAGTTTCGGCGAGAAGGTATGTTCGTCCGTAATCGCTTTGAGCTCACCGTCGCATCGAAACTTCCAACCGTGGAAGGCGCAAGTGAATTCGCTGACGCTGCCGAAATCATTAAGTGCGATCCGGTTTGCTCGGTGAGGGCAAACGTTATAGAAGGCCTTTAGGCCCCCATCGTCTTGTCTCACCACGATGATCGACTCGTGTCCAATATCAAAGGTGAAGTAGTCGCCCGCCTCCTTAACATCTGCGGTGACGCCGGCGAGTAGCCAGACGCGGGGCCACAGTTGTGCCCATTCCTTGCGCATGAATTCTTCGGAGAAGTACCGGGACGGATCTGGGATTTCTAGTCCGTTGTCGATAGAAGCCTGCCTCGCCTCGAGCGAATCGGGTGGGGCGGCGGGATTGACCTGATAGTCGTAACTCATGGCGGCAGACCTCACTATCCCAATTCTAGGGGGAAGAGTCTAAAATGATGACTTATCGAAGAGTTTACTATCCCTGCGCGATAGAGAAATCACACAAAAAAACAGTATGGGTTGATTTTTTTTCCGCTAGGGACCAGACTTTGCCCATAGCAGCTTGCGCCTCCCGCCCCTGTGCGAGGGATCTTTGCTTCTCTATCAGAAGGTTGGGGACTACGAGTCAAACTTTACAACTGAGGGAATTAGGATGGCTAATCAACGCTGAGGGAATTAGGATGGCTAATCAACGCGGGAAAGCTGTGACAGTGGCAGTCATGTCGTTTTTGGCCTCGGGCGCTATGGCGTTGACTATGGCGGCATCTGTTCAGGCACAGCAAACGAGTGACGACACCCGTCTTGAAGAAATCACGGTCACCGCGCAGCGAGGTGCGACGGAAACGAACCTGCAGACTACCCCGATCTCCGTATCTGCCGTCACCGCCACCGATATTGATCGGTTGGTTGCCAAGGACATTTCCGGTCTCGCTTCATCGGTGCCCGGCTTCTCGGCCGCGCGCATCACGGCTTTCAATGCCGCGTCGTTCGCCATGCGCGGTGTTGGTCTTACGGACATCATCGTTTACCAAGACTCGCCGGTCGGCGTGCAGGTTGATGATTTCGTAATGCCGAGCGTACAAACCCAGTTGCTCGATACCTTCGACATCGCGGGCGCGGAGGTGCTGCGCGGTCCGCAGGGAACGCTTTTCGGCAAGAACACCACGGGCGGTGCCGTCAATATTCGCACGAAGCGTCCGAACATGTCGGAGTTCGGAGCGGATATCCGCCTCGGCTACGGCAGCTTCGGCTCGAAGCGTCTGCAGGCGGCGGTCGACCTACCGCTGCGGCAGGACGTGTTCGCCCTGCGTCTTGTCGGCTCGGTTTCCAAGTCCGACGGCTACTACAAGCTCGGCGCCACCTACGGCCCGATCAACACACTGAACCTGTTCGGAGGTACGCTTGCGCCGTTTACCATCCCGGGCGTCACAGGTCAGCGTGGTTCGGGAACAGGGGCGACCACCGGTGGTGACGATATCGTCAACGGCCGTATCAAGGCTCAGTGGAATGCTTTAGATAATCTCACGCTGCTGCTGCAGATAGAAAAGATGCGTGACAGATCCGATGCGGTGCCGTCGTTCAATGACACACCCCCGGGCGGTCCCTACGTCTGGAACTTCCTCGGGTTCACGCGTCCGACCGGTGATCCTCTCGACAACATGGCCTCGACGGAGCGTAACGACTCTCTGCTAGAGATGGATAAGGGTCAGCGCATCGATGTCGACGGTGTTTACTTAAACGCGGAATGGGACCTCGGTTCGCACACTCTGTTCGCATCTGCTGGTTCGCGCGATCAGAAGGAGCACCTGCCAAACACTTACACGGGCGCTGCACCGGTAAACTCCATCACGCGCCAGCCCCTCTCGTTGTTTGACGCGACACGAGATACAGACCGTGAGACAACCCAGTTCGAGCTGCGTATTGCCTCAAACGCTGAAGGTCCATTCAACTACGTCGTTGGTGGCTTCCAGCAGACGAACGATGCTCGCTTCTGCGTCGTGCAGCTTCTCGGGTTCATCGACCTCGCGCTGCCATTTGCCGCGCTTGGTCTCCCGGCGCAGTTCAATAACAATGCGCCGCAGGTACTCTGTAATCAGCAGAATTCCGATTCCCTTGCAGGCTATGCTGACCTGACTTACAAGGCTTCAGACAAGCTTACTGTGGGTGCGGGTTTCCGCTACACTCAGGACGAGCGTGATTGGGCGGGCCGTACGCAGGTCGGTCTATCGGCGCTTGATCCCCGGAACCCGGGTCTTACCCCGGCGCAGCTCGGCGAGCCGCTTAATGCGGGTGACTTCAAGAAATACCCGGGCGGTCAGATCGTCAACTCGAGGACTCCGGGCTTTGGTAACTTGGCCCGTAAGTGGTCGGAGCCGAGCTGGCGTTTGACCGGTTCGTACCAGTGGAGCGACTCGTTGTTCAGCTACGCGACGCTATCGCGCGGGTACAAGGCCGGTGGGTACAACGATCAGACAGGCACGAGTGGTTTGATGGTTCCTTCGCTGGCGCGTCCGGTCGATCCGGAATATGCGACGAATTTCGAAGTCGGCTTAAAGTTTGAGTCGTTCGATGGGCGACTGCGCTTCAACCCGACCGTGTTCTCCACCAAGTATGAGGATGCTCAGCGCGCGGTAAATATCATCACGCGCAAAGCCGGTGCGGATTTCCAGGAGACCGTGTTTTACAACGCAGCCGAAGTGAAGTCTCAAGGTATAGAGCTTGAGCTGCAGGCGCTAGTTACGGATTCGTTCCGAATCCGTGCCCAGGCAGCCTTCCTCGATGCGAAGTACGACAAGTTTGTGATCAACCAGCCCGCGCTGAACGATCCCGTCAGCGGAGGATCGATTGTTGCATTCAACGGCAATTTCTCGGGTTTGCCGGTGCCGCGCTCACCCAAGGAGAGCGGCGCGATATCGGGCACCTATTCGACTGATATCGCGGAAGGTAGCCTTGAGGTGACTGGCGAGGTGTATTTCGAGGCGGAGAACCTTTTTTATATCTCTGCGGCGGGTCGTCAGTACGACGCGTACCTTAATGAGAAGACACTGCTTAATTTGTCGGCTACCTTCACGCCCTCGGACAACCGCTACTTTGTCCGCGTGTACGGAAAGAACCTCTCAGATGAGCGTTATCGCATCGCCTCGCAGTCGGTGGCAACTTTGTGGACGCACACCCAGTGGGGCGCTCCGCGCAGCTATGGTGTTGAGGTGGGCTTCAACCTCGGCGTGAGCGGTAAGTAATCCGATTGATCTTAGACTGCCCCTCGTAGGCAAAAAAGCCCGGCGGAAGCCGGGTTTTTTTGATCTGTGGCGTTTGCCGATTTATGCGGTGCTCGCCGTACGCACTCAGCTGCGCTAGGCTGCTGATCTAGGAGTGAACGGACACCAGGTCTCTTTTTCGACGACCTCGAGCAGGAAAGACAGTTTGGCCATGCCGCCGATGATGGCCATCACCACGCCAAGCTCCAAGATCTGGGCCTCGGAGAAGTGACGACGTAGGCGCTGAAAAAGCTCGGTCGAAATCTCGCCGTGCATGTTCGTTAGTACCATTTGATCTGTGTACTCGATCACCGCAAGATCGGCCTCGGAGAAGAGTGGTGGGCTCGGCGTGTTGGCTGCGAGTACATCAATTTGGGTTTGCGCGAAGCCCGCCTCCAGCGCCCCCGGAACGTTCTGCTTATTACAGGTACGACAGCCATGCACCAGCGACAGGCGCAGGCGAGCCAGCTGCTTGTAGCGCTGCGGAACCTCGCCGCCGAAGAACACCTTCACATAAAACTCGTTCATCACGAGATTGAGCAGATGAGGGGCCTGTGCGAAGACCTCAATGAAGGTGGGTTCATCCGTCAATTTCTTGAGTATGTCCCAGGCCGGGGCGATGCTCGCAGGTAGCTCGGAACGAGGCGTGCAAGTGAAAAGGGTCTGCGTCATTACGGATTCTCCGGTTGGCGAAAAGGCGATTAGCGACTGGGTCATTATCGGTCGGGAACCTTGAACCACTCCGGGATAGTACCCGGCCATACATCGCCCCACATTTGATTGCCGCCGTCGACAACCAAGGTTTCGCCGGTGATGAATTTTCCGGTCACAGGTGAGCCGACATGGACCACCGCTTGGGCGATGTCGAATGCGTCACCAAATTGACGTAGGGGATTGGCGTTGCCAAACCCATTAGCGGCCTCGGGCTTGTAGACGTTCAGGCCTTCGGTAGCGATGGAACCGGGCGATACGCAATTGACGCGGATGCCGAGCGGCGCCCATTCGACTGCGACCGACTTGCTGAGATAGATGACTCCAGCGCGGGCCGCGCAGGTGTGTGCGACCTGCGGCATACCGCGCCAAACATTCGCAACGATATTCACGATCGAACCCGGTCGATTGCGGTCGCCCCACGAGCGCGCAGCGGCCTGCATCATCCACCACGTACCACTGAGGTTGGTGTCGATGACAGCGTTCCAGCCCTTCACGGAGTAATCAAGAGCGGCTTGCGGGAACTGCCCGCCGCCGTTGTTGACCACGAGATCGAGACCGCCGTACCGAGACCAGGTCTCGTCGATCAAGGATTGAACCTGATTGGGATCGCGAATCGTCATGGCCCGGGTTCCGATCTTGCGACCGATAAATCGGCGAATACTATCGGCGGCATCGAGGAGTCGATCTTCGCGACGACCGCAAATCATGACTTCGCCCCCGAGTCTCGCGAACAGGAAAGCCATGGCACGACCAAGGCCGCTGCCCCCTCCCGAGACAAGGCACACCTTCCCGGCGAGCAGATCGTCACGGTAAGCGTGAGGGCGCTGGGCGAGCTCAGTGTCAGTGAAACCCCAGCGGTCGGGGGACGCATCTTTCGAATCAATGAGAGGAGTGGTAGCTGACATGGAATCCTCGCGGGTGGCTTCAGAGCGCCTTCAGACCGAATAACGAGACGCTGGAAATGTTGCGGTTGGGGATGCCACCTAGGTTGTGGGTGAGACCGAGACCGGGTGAGGGAAGCTGTCGATCGCCGGCGCGACCGAGCAATTGGTTGTAAACCTCGTAGACCATGCGCAGGCCCGAGGCGCCGACGGGATGTCCGAAGCATTTCAGACCGCCATCGGTCTGACAGGGATTACGACCGTCGCGGTCGAAGCGACCGTCGAGAATGTCGAAGGGTGCGCGGCCCTCGGCCGAGAAACCAAGGTCCTCCATCAACACGAGTTCGGTAACGGAGAAGCAGTCATGTACTTCCATTATCGAGACCTCACGAACTGGATCTTTCACGCCCGCCTCGGCATAGGCACGTGCTGCAGCTTGCCGAGTGGTGGGCGTATAAGCGCCGTCCCAATCCGCGTGGGAAAGCTCGTAGCCGTTCGAAGCCACCAGCTGCATAGCTTTGATCGTCACTGCATCCCGACGTCCGAGAGATTTAGCCATTTCTGGTGTTGTAACAATGGCGCAGGCGGCACCGTCTGAGACGCCGCAGCAATCGAGCATGCCGAGCGGCCAGGCAATCATCGGCGCCGAGAGCACCTGTTCTGGAGTAATCGCCTTGCGCAGATGGGCTTTCGGTGCGTGCAGTGCGTTCGCATGGCTTTTTACCGAGACATGCGCCATCGCGCGTCGAAGCTCGTCGATAGCGATGCCATGACGCGCCGCGTAAGCGGCGCCGAGTTGTGCAAAGGCACCTGGCGGCGTGAATCCAGGTTGCCAAAGATCTTCGAAAGTTCCCTTAGTACGCTCGGGCAGACCGCTAAAGCCCGTATCTTTTAGCTTTTCGACGCCCATAGCGAGCGCGATGTCACAGGCGCCGGAGGCGACTGCGTACGCGGCGCTACGAAGTGCTTCGGTGCCGGTCGCACAAAGATTTTCGACGCGCGAGACGGGTATCTGCGGCAGGCGGAGGGTCATCGCCAGCGAGAGCGCCGACTTCGATACGCTTTGCTCGTCGTAAAACACGCCGAGCCAAGCGGCTTCGAGCTGATCGCGCTTGATACCGGCATCGAGGGTCGCTTCCCGGAAGGCCTCAAGCATCAAATCGTCGGCGCCGCAGTCCCAGCGCTCACCGAAGCGAGCGCAACCCATGCCGAGGATGACCACTTTATCGCGGATGCCGCTTGCCATCGATCAGCTCCTGACCGCCGCCGACCGTACCGGCGCAGCTTTCCAGAAATAGCGACGGAATCCGCGGGTGCGATCAACGTCCTTAAGACGGAATACGAATCGAACCTCATCGTTTACCTTGGCTTCGCCTGGCGCGAAATCGGCAAATTCTATGAAGGCATTACCGCCCGAGCCGAATGTGACGTTGCCGTAGACGAGCGGCGGACGCGGGCTGAATGCGAGCCAGTCCTCGGTAAAGGTTTTGATGCGTGCCGTCTCTTCGGCAAGCGCGATGGGTTCTTGTTCGCCCATCTGTCTGCACGAGGGCGCAACGCACACGCGCGCACGCGGAAATTGAACGGTGCCACAATGCGTGCAGCGTCCACCCGTGAAGGTGTAGACGTCTTCGTGACGCCTCCACGCGACGGTTTGGGCCGTGCGGCTGTCGCGCTCCGCGCGCATGCCGAACTCGACCAGCAGTACTCCGCAGTGCGAAAGAAAACGCGTGTACTCGGTTTCTTCGCGACGATCGGCAAGCGTCGCTGCGACGCTGCGCGCAGCGTGGTGTGAGCCAATCTTGGAGGTCGTACGAAAGAGTAGGGCATCCACACCTTGTCCGAAGCCGACGAGAAGCACGAGTTCACCCGCTTTGGCGCGCTCGAGCGCACTCGCAAGCAGGATGAGAGGATGGCCTGCACCTGTTTGACCGCATTGCGCAGCAAGATTATCGATAATTGCCGCTTCGCCTATACCCACGAGCGAGGCAATCTTGCGGCCGAGCGTCGGCGCGGCGTCGATGACGAGATGGGTGATATCTTTGGCCTCGACCTTCGCCTCAGCAAGTAGCGCGTGAAGCGTCTCGGGTACGAGACTTTGCCAGCCTGCTTCACGAACCCAGCGCTCCTCGAGCGTATAGTCGAAGGGCGAATCCGTCAGTCGATGGTGGTCAACGAAATCGGCGGCTCGGTGGTGGCGTGCAATCAGCTCGGCCACTCCCGGCTCTGCGCTGACGACCACGGCTGCGCCACCATGACCGTATGACGATTCTTGGTCGCTGCCTGGACGCGCGAGGCGTCGATCGGCGGCTGCGATCAGCGTGTGACCGTCACCGGTGGACGCGAGCGCTTGAGAGAGCGCCGATGTAGCAGATCGCTGGGCGCCCGTCACGTCCATGGCCAAGATTGACTCGCGCAAACTGAGTGCACTCGCGAGTACGGTCGCGTTGCTGCGATCGGCGAAGGGCAGGGTGGTGGAGGCGAGCATGACCGTGCGCACCGACTCGCGCGACGAGTACGAGGGCAATGCGCTGCGAGCGGCCTCGACGGCCATCGTCAGCGAATCTTCGTCCCAGTTGCAGATCGAGCGCTCACCGTGCGCAGACTCTAGCGATGAGTTTACCCAGCCCACGGCCGCAGCGATCGTTTTACGCAACATGCGCAAACGAGGGATGCAGACGCCGAAGGACTGGATGCCGCTCATGGCGAGTCCGTCACCCAATCTTTGAGCACTGACTTGACGCGCAGAACTTCCGGAATGCGCTCGACGCCGATTCGGCGATCGAGCTCTTCATGCCAGTGGTAGATGCGACGCTCTTGGTAATTGAGCGTGATTCCCTTGAACGCGCCCGATTCCACGGATTCTTGGATCTGTTCGGCAAACTGCGTGTCCTCTTCGAGGATGCGCTCGAAGTTCGAAAGCCGCGTTTGCCATAGGGGGTCGATTTCACCGCCGCCCCAATCGGGAGCGAACCAGACGATCTCGATTTCCATGGAGCGCGGACCCGTGGGCCAGAACAGGATGAACGGATTACCCGTCGCATCCACCGGCGTCACGAGGTTAGGATAGAAATTGAACGACGGATTATTCCTCGAAGTGATTTCCGAAGCAGTTTCGATGCGACGCATGTCGCGCGAACCGGGGTCTTGCCAGTCCGGCCGACGATTCGGTGTGCACATCAGTGAATGCCCGTGTTTGTATAGCGTAATGAACGTCCCTCGGTGATCGAGGAAGCGATCGACCGTGTTCTGGTGGATCGACTTCAGGTGATACACCTCGAGGAAGGCATCGAGCAGAACTTTGACGTTGCACTTCACCGGATACGACTTGCGGTGCACAAATCGTACCTGTGCAGGCTGAATTTCTTCGAGCTGCTCTGGGATCGGGCCGAGATGTTTGAGCAGGGGCTCGGCTTCTGGATCCTCATTCACGAAAATCCAATTACCGAGCGACTCGCAGCGCACCGAGTGCAGCGGGTAGCGGCTGAGATCGAGATCGACGAAATCGCGTTTGTCGCGCAGGTTCATCAGCCGACCGTCAAGCCCGTAGGTCCAGCCGTGATAACCACAGACTAGGCCGTCGACCTTGCCTTTGCATTCACGTACCAGCGGCGCACCGCGGTGACGGCAGGAGTTGTAGAACGCTCGGACGGTACCGTCCTTGCCGCGTACGACGATGATCGGTGAGCCGGTGCGCTTGAAGAGATAGAAGCTGCCCGGCTCGGGGATCTCATCGGCATGGCAGGTGAACAGCCACGAGCGCTGCCACATGTAGCGCTGTTCGAGCTCGAGAAAGTCGGGATCGGTATACCTTGCGCCCGGGACGAGGGGTAACTGGGGGAAGCCCGGGGGCGGGGCGGTCCGCTCTGCCTCGGCCTTCATCCCCGATTTCAGGTAGTCGACTGTTGCGGCGTCCATGGATCCACCCTTATAAATCGTTGACAAATGGCAGTTTGTCGGGGGAGGAGTATACGATCGAGTCGGTCATAAATAAACAGGCTTGACTGTTTTTTTATAGGTCTCTGTTGTAAAGTTTCTGTCCATGGACGATCCCATCCTAAATCACCACGATCCTTCCCCTTTTGGCGAGAAAATCCGCCTTGCGCTCGGCCTTAAAGACCTGGCGTGGCGGTCGGTTCAGGTGTCGATGGTGATGCCTCGACCCGAACTCTGTGTGCTGACCGGTGGTTACCGCAAGATCCCGGTCCTGCAATTTGGCGCCGACGTGTACTGCGACACTCGTCTGATCGTTCGAGAACTGGAGCGACGTCATCCGCAGCCCACGCTTTTCCGGAAGGGTCCCTCGGGCTCTCGCTTGCGCTCAGCCCCTGGAGCGATCGCAGTTTTTTGATCCGGGTGCGGGACTCTCGATGGGGCTCAACAAAGCGTTCATTCCGAAAGCCGTGATCGACGATCGCAAGTCGTTTTTAACTTCATGGACTTTGACGCGCTCGAGGATAATATCCCTCATCTCTACACTCTACACGCAGTTTCGTGCCGGGCTCGAGCTCGTCGAATTGATGCTCGCTGATGGGCGACCCTACGTGCTCGGTTCGCAGGTGTCGTACGCTGACATCAATGCCTATTTCCCGGTGTGGATGGCGCGCGGAAACATCGGTAATGCGGCAGATTTACTTGAGCCCTTTGAAAAACTTCGCGAGTGGGAAACCCGAATGGTCGCCTGCTCGCGCGGTGCTCGCAGCGAGATTAGTGCCGACAAAACCCTCGCCATTGCCACGGCGGCAACGCCTCTCGCACCACTCGGTGTCGATTCGAGCGATCCGCTCGGTTTCGCAGCTGGTGATCGGGTCTGCGTCACGCCGGACGACTACGGCAAGATTCCGGTCGAAGGTGATCTTGTCACGCTGACGATTAACGAGGTGGCCGTTCGACGACGTACTGCTGAGGCGGGTGAGATCGTCACTCATTTTCCGCGACTCGGGTATCGGGTGAAGCCCGTTGCGTAACGCGCCTTATCTCCACTCACACGACGCCGTGGCTGCGCAATTCGGCGCGTGCAGCCGAGTCGTAACCGAGCTCAGCGAGCAGGGCGTCGGTGTGCTCGCCGAGTGTCGGGGGCGCACGTTCGATGCCGCCCGGCGATCTCGAGAAGCGCAAAGGCAGATCGGGCACCGAAGCGGGGCGAGGCAGGCCGGAATAATTGACCACCTGAGCGAACCATCGCATGGCCTTGGCCTGGGGGTCGTCGAGCGCCTGTTGGGGTGTGTAGACCGGGCCCGCGGGCAGACCCGCCGTCTCGAGTTGGGCGATTACCTGCTCGGTCGTTCGGGAGGCGCACCAGCTGCGCATGGTGGCGAGAATCTCGGTGGAATGCTTGCCACGATCGGCGTCGTCCTGAAGTCGAGGATCGTCGAGCCAGCGTTTCTGTGCGGCGGCGTCCTGACCGCACATGAGTTTGACCCAACGACGAAAGAGTCCGTTACCGACCACGTGGGTGAGGACGTGACCATCGCGCGTTGCGAAGACGTCGGAGGGCGCCGAGGTTTGCACACGATTGCCGGTGCCGACGCGGCTGATGCCGGTCACGCCTTGCTCGGTAAGGTGCGAGCCGAAGACGGCGAGTGCGGTGGCCTGCAGCGCCGCCTGCACGTGTTGACCGCATCCCGAGCGATCGCGCTCGATAAGTGCGGCGAGCACGCCGAAGGCCGACAGCACGGCCGTCGAGAAATCGACGTAGGGCGCAGCAGCCTTGGCGGGAGCGCCGGGCGTGCCCGTGATGAACATGGCGCCGGACATCGCTTGACCAACGCCGTCGAAGCCTCTCCGCCTTGCATAAGGTCCTTGCTCGCCGAACGCCGTCTGAGAGGCGAGAATCACCCTCGGGTTGATCGTCGACAGGGTCGCGTAGTCGAGGCCAAGCGACTCGCGCGTGGCTGGCGGTAGATTCACTACGACGACGTCTGCGCTGTGCACCAGTCGTCGTACGATGTCGCGCGACTCGGGTTTGCCGAAGTCGAGCGTGAGCGATTTTTTGTTGCAGGCCGTCTGCAGAAATACGCCGCCTTCGCCTTGAGGAGTGAGGGGCACGATGTAGCGGTCTTCGCCGCCGTCGGGCTTTTCGATGCGGATAACTTCCGCGCCGAGATAGCCGAGGAGGGTGGCGCAGTAGGGTCCGGCGACGTATCGACCAAAGTCGAGTACACGGATACCACTCAGAATGGATTCGGATTTAGACATCGGGGGACCTTGTAATGAATTTCTCTTTGACAGAGGAGCAACAGGCACTGCAGGAGACCGCTCGCAAGTATGCCCAAGAGCGACTTCCGGCACATGCTAAGCATTGCGAAGAGCATAACGAGCCGCCCTCTCACGAGCTCGTGCGCGAGTTCGCGGAGATGGGCTTTCTCGGGATCAACGTCTCGGCAGAGTACGGCGGGTTGGGGCTCGGTAATCTTGAGGCGCTCATCGTGATCGAGGAGTTGGCCAAGATTTCTGGCGCCGTGGCGTTCCCGGTTTTCGAGTCCTGCGTTGGTCCCGTTCGCGCCATCGAACATTTCGCAGGCGAGTCTCTGCGTCGCAAGGTGGTGCCGGCGGTGTGCCGCGGCCAGAAGATCGTTGCGGTCTCCATGTCTGAGCCCAACGCGGGTTCAGCGCTTACCGATCTCACCACACGCGCACGCGTCGAGAAAGATCGTGTTGTCATTAATGGTACAAAGCGCTGGTGCTCGGGTGGCGGTCATGCCGACGGATATGTCGTGTACTGCCGTCTCTCTGATGATCCGGGCCCTAAGGGGATCGGTGCGGTGTATGTCGAAAGCGGCACGCCTGGTTTATCTTTCGGTGCTCACGAAAATCTCATGGGTTTTCGTGGCGTGCCATCTTCCGATCTCGTGTTCGAAGACTGCGCGATTCCGCTCGAAAACATTGTTGTTCCAGCGGGTGGCTTCAAAAAACTCATGGAGGCCTTCGACCTCGAGCGCTGTGGTAACGCCACGATGGCGCTGGCGCAGGCTACCGGTGCGCTTGAAGACGTGATCGCCTACGTGCAGGAGCGCAAGCAATTCGGTAAGCCCATCATCGAGTTCCAAGCCGTGCAGCTGCGTTTGGCCGAGATGCGCATGCGAGTGGATGCGGCACGACTGCTCATCTGGCGCGCGGCGGTCAATGCGCAACACGGCATGCCCTCGGTACTCGAGTCGTCCATGGCCAAGTGCTTTGCCAACGAAATCGCCCGTGAAGTGTGCGGACATGCGGTGCAGTTGATGGGCGGCTACGGTTACTCGCGCGAATATCCCATGGAGCGACGCTTGCGCGATGCCTGGGGTTGGGGCATTGCCGGTGGCGCAGTCGATATCCAGAAGGTCAATATTGCGGCGGCGATGGTCGGACGTCGGTTCGATCAACGACGTTGAGATGGCGTCTCGTGTCAGTATTTTTGGGGAGAACCACCATGTCCAAAGTAACATTCGTTTCGAGGATGCTCATCAAGGAAGGTCGGGAGGCGGAGTTCGTGCAGCGTTGCAAGGCGCTCACCGAGGTCGTTCACAAGACCGAACCTGGCACGCTCTACTACGAGTTCTTCAAGCTGCGCGATCCGCGTCGTTACGCGGTGATCGAGTCGTTCGCGAGTGCGGCCGCCGAAGGGGCCCACATGACCTCACCGGCGCTCGCCGAGCACGCGCCCGGCATCGTCGATTGTTTGGCCGAACCCTACGTGCGCGAGTATCTCGATCCGTTCGAGGCGCCGAGGGGCTGAGGCTTGCCTCGACCTGCACTCCGCCCGTGGCTTAGCTGCGTGGCGGCACGTTTGCTTTGAGCGCCGCGTTGATCTCTGCGGGCGACGGATTGCGGCGCAAGGTGAGACCACCATTGATCTGTAGCGTTTCGCCCGTAATGAAGCTCGCCTCCGAGGCGAACCACAGCGCAGCTTCCGCCACGTCCTGAGTGGTACCGATCCGTCCGAGCGGATATTCCTTGCGAAAGAGGTCGAGGAGACCCGGGAGTTTCGACTCGGTTGCCGTCATCGGCGTTTCAGTGAAGCCGGGTGCGAGTGCGTTCACCTTGACACCCTTCGCTCCGAATTCATTGGCGAAGCATCGGACGAGTGCTTCGGAGGCTGCCTTCGTTGCGATGTAGGCGGCGTGATGGTAGAGCACGGCCCTGACCGACGCTGAGGATACGGTGATAACCGAGCCGCCGCCGCTGCGCGACATTCGACCGACGAAGGCCTGCATGAAGAAAAACGTGCCCTTAAAGTGTAGGGCAGACAGTTGGTCGAGCTGCTTCTCGGTGGTGTCAAGCAGTTTCGCGAGCAATCCCCATCCCGTACAGTTAATGGCCACGTGAGCCCGTCCGTATCGCTGCCATACGGAGTCCGAGAGCGCCTCGACCTCGGCTTTGCGTGTGATGTCGCAGACCTGAGAGTCGCCGCCGATCTCGGCCGCGAGTTCGGCGAGAGGCCTTTGATGGCGTCCGGCCACCACGACCTTTGCGCCCTCGGCCGCGAAACGCCGGGCAATGACCTGGCCCATATTGTCCTTGCCGGCTGCGCCCAAGATGACGATCACTTTGTCTTTGAATAGGTTCATGTCGTTCTCCGAGGTCGAGTCTTCAGCGTAGGACGCGAATGGGATGGCTGCCATCCCAAGCCTCGGCCTTACGTCGCACGAATGCGTAAAAATCTTTGAGTGCCTGATTGGGTTCGTAGAGTTCCAGCATGTGACCGAGTGTTGCTACGGTGTCGATCATCACGAAATCGACGCCGGTGGTCGTGCGGGCTTCGAGTGCAATCGGATGTCCGCGCCGGCGCTCGGACTCGATCGCTGCCGGAAGGTTATCCACGAACGAGGCAACATGATGCAGTCCTTTCTGTTGACGCGAGAAACGCTCACGCAAGACGGACGGTGAGTCGTCAGGCTGCGAAATGAGTTCAATCATGAGATCGCCCGCCTGTCCGTAGGCTGAGGTATGTATCCAAGACACGTCTTGACCGCGATACCTTGCAAACTCGAGCGGAATGCGTTCCATTAGATAGAACGGTCCCCAGCCACAAGTGGCGGCAAAATAGATGGCGGTCTCCCGCGAGTCGGGTACGTGATAGGCCAGCTGCACGGGCTGCAGCGGCGGATGGAGCCGTGCGTCTGCTACGGTCATCCGAGTTTGCGCAGAGCGTCACGGCCGCCCCAGTCGACGGCAGCTTTGCGCACGAGCGAGAAAAATTCGTCGATGGCCGGTCCGCTCTCGATGAGTTCGATCATGCCACCCGGATGAGCACCCGTAAGCTCGTCCGTGTTCACGTAGGCGAAGCGAATGCCCGTTGCGGTTTCGCCCGCCTGGACCGGCTCGACGCCACGCTCGGCAAGACGCGCGAGCGAGTCCGATACGGATGTGGTCATAACACCCAAGTGTTGCAGTCCGCCACGGGTGGAGCCGTCGAACGTGGTGTAGATGCTCGGCGTATCGCAATGCTGGCGGATGAGTTCCACTTGCACCGTGCCCCACTGACCGACAGCCACCGACATGTCGATCGAGAGCGGTCGACCACGGAAATGGCAGCGCCCGAACTGGATGTGCTCGAGCAAGAAAAACGGACCCACACCGATCGAGGCCCAGTGCGCCACCGCTGCCTCGATGTTCGGCACAACGAAACCCAGTTGGATGACCGGGCCGAATAGCGGCGTCGTCATAGTCGGATTACCCTCAGCCGACGTGATCAAAGAAATCGATGGTCATGCCATCGGCGCCGCCATCGAGACACTCGAATATCGGCGGCACCAATCGATCATGGAACGGTGTTTTCTGGTGATACTCGAACGCCGCTTCGTCCTTAAAACGCGCGTACACGGCGTAGACGCCTTTCTTTTCACGATGACGGACTACGTCATAGACGATGGTGTCCAGCTCGTTGTCGTGAGTGAGCTTCGAAAGCTCGCGCTGTAAGCGCTCGAAGTCCTGTTCCTTGCCAGCTTTGACTTTAAGCAGGGCGAAGAAGACGGTCATGGTGAGTGCTCCTTAAAGTGAGAGAGTGATGTGCAGGGCTTCAGCCGAGTTTGAGTTCTTTGACCAGAGCGGTACGTAACTTAAATTTCTGGATTTTGCTGGATGACATCGGCCACTCGGTGACGAAGCGAATGTACCTCGGTACCTTGAAGCCGGCGACGTTCTTTTTACAGAACTCAATGAGCTCAGCCTCAGTCGCCGTGACACCGGGTTGAAGTTCGACGAAAGCCGCTGGGACTTCCGCGTACTTGGCGTCTGGAATGCCGACGACCTGCGCGAGTTTCACCGCCTTGTACTTTTGCAGCTGCGCTTCGATCTCGGCGGCAGCGACGTTTTCGCCACCGACCTTGAGCATGTCCTTGAAGCGACCGTGGAACATGATCGTGCCTTGCGCATCGACCGAGCCAATGTCACCTGTGTGGAACCAGCCGTCCGTGTCGAGTGCTTCGGCGCTCTTCAAGGGATCGCGGTAGTAGCCCTCAAAAAGACTATATCCGCGAACGAGTACTTCGCCGCGCTCTCCCGTGACGACGTCGCGACCCGAGTTCGGATCGATGACACGGACTTCGAGCCCCGGCAGCGGACGACCAAGGCGAGTGATTCTTTGAGACTCCGGCTCGCCCGGTGAGCCCGTCGAGACCGTACCCGAGGCCTCGGTCATGCCGAAGCTGCCCACCTGAATGGCAGCAGGCATGGCTTTCATGATCGGCTCCGCCACGCCCGGAGGCTGTACGGCGAAGTTCGAGTTCATCAGTCGAATGCTTGAGAGGTCGCGCGATACGAAGTCGGGGTGGTAGATGAGCCCCTGCATGATGGTGACGAAGCTCGGGTAGGTCGCCGTGACCTTGTGCTCCTCGAGCATCTTGAGCGCGACACCCGCGTCGAAGTATCCCATCGTGAGATACGTACCGCCGACGTCGAAGATGGCGAGCATGGGCAACACGGCTGCGATGTGGAACATCGGCAGCGGTGACCACAGCGAGTCTTCGCGCGTCAGGCGATAACGATGACGACCGAGAGCGATCGAATTACGAACCTGCGCCTCGTGAGTGATGAGGCAGCCCTTCGGGTTCGCCGTCGTGCCCGAGGTGTAGAGCATGAGCGCCGTGTCACGAACACGCGTCCGTAGGCGGGTCTTGTGCACCTCGATTTCGGGAAACCGATCGGCGGCTGCATCGAAATCGGCCTCCGAGACGAAGCCGGCGCGCGCGCCAGGACCATAGAGCACGACGTTACGCAACTTCGGCGCAGCTGCCACACGCAAGGACATTGGATCTTTTTGCGATGGCAGGTCTGTCAGCACGCCCTCGAGTCGTTCGACGAAGTTGACCTGATCGGCCACTGTGTCCGTCGTGATCAACGTCACGAGATCGGCATTCTCGACCACATAACCAATCTCGCCCGATCGATATCGGGCGTTGATCGGAACGATGACGGCGCCGCACAACGCGATCGCAAAATAAAGTTCAACGAACTCGGAGCAGGTATGCATGAGGATGCCCACATGCTCTCGCGGCTTGACGCCGAGCGCCTGTAAGCTGCGCGCACGACGGATCGCACGGGCGGCGAGTTCCGCGTAGGTGTAGCTCCTCTCCGGGAAAACGAGCGCCGTCTTGTCAGGGTCTCGATCGACCGCCGTCAGCAACAGATCGCCCATCGTCGTAACGGCGATGCGTAACGCGGCGAGATCCTCACCACCCTCCCATTCCATGATGGGTGTTTTTTCACTCATCACTTCTCTTCCGGCAAACCGAATACGAGTAGCACGTTACCCGGCATGTGGAAGTAGACGCCGTAGCCTGATGCGGCGAACAGCATCCCATCTTGGATGACCGGACCCGCACCGCCACCGAATGATCCACCACTAGCCTTCGACCCGTCGACCGTGGTGACCTCACGCGTCGCGTCGTACTCCCAGATCACGCGTCCGCTCGCGCTGTCGTAGGCGCGCAGGCGGCCATCCATGTGGCCGGCGAGCACGGCTCCTGGCATCGCCGTGATGGCAGCCGAGATGCCCGGTTCGCAGTACTGGCGACCATTGCAGACGTTATTGGCTGGTTGAGCCCACAGCATCCGGCCAGTGTCTATGTTGACGGCGTAGAGACCTGCTTTAGAGGGAACAGCGTGCAGATTCGTCTCAGCTTCCGGGTTTGACATGTCGGAAATCGGTACGAACAGCGTACGACCTTCAAGCGCCATGCCGAAGTGGACGCCGCCCTGAATACCGCCACGACCGATTTTATTACGCCAGATCGGTTGACCCTGATCGGCGAGATCGAGTGCGTACACATCGCCTGACTTTTGACCAACGAGCAGGATCGGCTTGCCTGCGCTCGTTCGCGCGACGATGGTCCCCGCGCCGAAGTCGAAGTCCGGGCCATTTTCTTCAGGGCAGTTCGGGTTGTCCTGAATCATGCAGGCGACGTTCCAGGCGTCGTTGGCCGTTTTCTGTCTATGCCATAACAGTTTGCCTGTCTCCAGTTCGATGGCGAACAGCGCATCGCTACGGTCGTTGGCGGGAGAGGAATAGTTCTCTCCTGTTCCGACGTAGAGCGTGCCGGTTGTCGTATCGATCGATGGGCTGTTCCAAATTGGAGCACCGGAGGGCGCGAGTACCGGCGTACCGATTTTGGTCTTGCCGACTTCGGTCGGCTTCTCGTCGATGGAGTGGGTGCGCCAGATTTCTGCGCCATTCTTCGGGTTGAGTGCAACGACTGAGCCGCGGAAAGTGCAGCAGGGATAGGTTGGATCCGCTGCAGAGGTCACTTCGAGCGAAGAGACCGGAACGTACAAGCGACTCTGGTAAAGCACTGGCGCGCCCGTGACCGTCGCATTAGGGTGCTCGTCCACCTTGTTTACCCACAGCAGCTTGCCCGTCGTCGCTTCGACGGCATAGACGCGTGCGATGAGATCAGCGAAGTAGGCGATCGGGGTCGCCTTTGAGCTGGCGTGGCTCGTTTCGATGATGACGGGCGTACGCACTTCGGCGCTCGCGCGGAAGCTCCAGCGCACGCAGCCGGTTTTCTTGTCAAGCGCATACACCGTACCGTTCTGACTGCCGATGAACACCGCACCGAGCGCGACGGTTGGTTGTGAGCGGACACGCTGGGCGTTCGGGAACGCAAACGCCCATTTTAATTGTAATTTGGGCAGATCCGAGGCTTGTAGCCCTGCGGCATCGGCTGGAATCAGACGATGGTTTTCGCGATTGACGCCCCATCCGACCTTCTTCGTGACTTTATCAAGATCGAATTCTTTGGCCGGTCCCGAGCATAGCTGCGGCTGAGCCCGCTTAAGTGCCTCGTCTACGGTATGCCCTGCCAGATATTCGGCGACCATACGGCGATCGGCCGCTGAGAGCCCCGAGGACTGCATCTGCATGATGCCGCGCTCCATCGAATTGAGAATACCGTCGGCCGGCATCATCTGCAGGAACATCTTGTGGGGGGCTTTTTTCACACCGCCTTCATGACAGCCTGCACAAGCTCGCTGGAAGATCTCCTCGCCAGCGGTCGTAGCTGCCCAGCCTGGCAGCGTGAGAATCGACAGCAACAGAATTACGATCATTGGCCTCGTCATACAAAGATACCCTCCTCAATCCGTTGCTTGAGTGCAAAAAGAAAACGAGCTCCCAGCGCGCCATCGACGACGCGATGGTCACAAGAGAGTGTCAGCATCATAAGCCTTCCGACCGCAGGCCGGCCGCTGCGCAGCACCACCGCATCACGAATACGGCCGACCGCCAAAATGGCAACCTGCGGCGGATTGATGACGGCATCGAACGCGTCGATACCGAACATGCCGAGGTTCGACAGCGTGAAACTGCCGCCGGTGATGTCTTCTCGGATAAGTTTATTGTCACGCGCCTTGCCTGCGAGCTCACGCGCTTCTTGGGCGAGCTGCACCGCATCTTTGGTTTCGGCGTTTCGAACGACCGGCGTAATGAGACCGCCCGGGGTGGATACGGCGAGGGCGATGTCGGCACTGCGCCGACGCAAGATCGTGTCGTTCTCGAGGCAGGCATTGACGTCCGGAAATTCAGCCAGCGTGCGCGAGAGCGCGACCATCAACAAATCATTGACCGAGATCTTTCGTTGGGCGGCCGCGTGTTCGGCTCGAGCCGCCTCAAGTGCGGCGCAGTCGACGTCAGCGTGCAGGCGATAGTGCGGAATGGTCTGCTTCGATTCGGTGAGTCGTCGCGCAATCGCCAATCGCATGGCGTTCATCGGCACGGACTCGACCGCCGTCGATTGCTTCGCGTGATAAGACTCGACGTCTTCTTTGGAGATGCGTCCGTTGCGACCGGTGCCCGTCACCTTCGAAAGATCGACACCGAGCTTTTCGGCGAGGCGTCGAGCGATCGGGCTGACGCGGGTGTCTTCCTCGCGATCGGGCGCTACGGGCGCCGAGGGTAACGATGAGGGTGCAGGTTCAGTCGTGGATGCAGCAGTCGACGAGGCGCTCGTCTCTGGCTCGAATGACGCATCCGCGGCTTTGAATTCTCGAACGAAACGATCGATATCTGCTTCGGCGACATCGCCTTCAGAGACGATGCCGACGAGTGCGCCCACGGGGAGCGTATCGCCGACGGCGCCGATCACGCGACGCAAGGTGCCTTCGACGCTCGCTTCGACGGTGCTGACGATTTTTTCCATCTCGACATCGAGCAGCACGGCTCCCCGCGTCACGGCGCCGCCGACCTCGACATGCCAGGAGGTGATGGCGCCTTCCTGCATCTCGATGCCCCACTTGGGCATCGTAATGGCGTGGATTTTCGACATGGTCAGCTGGCCGCCCGTGATTCTTTGAGCATTTTCCGAATCGCCGCCTCGATGGACTGCGGACCCGGTACGTAGGCGCGCTCGAGTTCGCGCGCGAAAGGCACGGGCGTATGCGGCGGCGTCAGTTGGACGATGGGCGCCTTCAAAGAGTGGAAGGCGTTGCTGGACACGAGCCCGGCGATATCGGCAGCCACGGAGCAACGCGGCGGCGACTCGTCGATGATGACGAGGTGACCCGTGTTGTCGAGGCTTTCGTAGATGGTTTCGTCATCGAGTGGGGACAAGGTGCGCGGATCGAGCAGATCTGCGGTGATGCCGTCTGCAGCGAGCGCATCGAGCGCCTTCTCGGCGAACGACACCATGCGTCCGATGGCGACCACTGTGACATGTTCGCCCTCGCGAACGAGATTCGCTTCGCCGAACGGCAGAGTGTAGTCTCCCTCCGGCACCGCCGATTTTCTTGGATAGAGCGCCTTGTGCTCAAAGAAAATCACCGGATCGTCGTCACGGATGGCCGTGAGCATGAGGCCCTTGGCATCGTAGGCATTCGACGGTACGACTACTTTGAGACCGGGAACGCCGGTGACCATCGCGTACATCGACTGACTGTGCTGGGCGCCCATGTTCATGCCAGCGCCCGTCGCGGCGCGGATGACGATGGGGCAGGAGGTTTTGCCGCCGAACATGTAGCGGAACTTCGCGGCCTGGTTGAACACCTGGTCAAAACACACGCCGAGGAAGTCGGCGAACATGAGTTCGGCGACCGGGCGTAGACCGGCAAGTGCAGCGCCGTTCGCGGCGCCAATAATGGCCGACTCGGAAATCGGCGTGTCGATCACTCGATCCTCACCGAACTTCGGCAGCAGACCTTTGGTGACGCCGAACACACCGCCTGCGGCATCGCGTTGACCGGAAGTCCCGCCCGCGCCACCGGAGACGTCTTCGCCGAGCACGATGACCCGCGGGTCGCGCGCCATCTCAAGGTGCAAGGCCTCGTTGATGGCGTCTCTCATCGAAATTTGTCGCATGACTCTGATCTCTGGGGGGCGGGTCAGTAGGAGACGTACACGTCGGTGAGCAAGTCGGCGGCAGACGGCGGAACCGCTGCGCGGGACTTGGCGACCGACGAATCGATTAGCGCCATCACTTCGGTATCGATGGCGTCGAGCTCTGCGCTTTGCAGCCAGCCTTCCTTGCCGACGCGGTCGCGGAAAATTCGCAGGCAGTCCATTTGCTCACGGTGACGGGCGACTTCGTCCTTGGCTCGATAGAGCATCGGATCGCCCTCGAAATGGCCGAAAAAGCGCGTGGTTTTGGCCTCGAGCGTGGCCGGGCCACCACCGGCTCTGGCGGTCTTCAATAATTTCGCCATCGCGTCGTAGACGGCAAAGAAATCAGAACCGTCGCAGGTTTCGGCAGGCATACCGAATCCGTGCGCACGTCCGGCGATATCGCCGGAGCCCACGGCGTACGAAGCGCCGGTGTGCTCGGAGTAGCCATTATTCTCGAACACGAAAATCACTGGGGCGCGCAGCACCACAGCCAAGTTCATCGCTTCGAAGACGGTACCTTGGTTGGCGCTACCGTCGCCACCCAAGGCCACCGAGACGTTGCCGCGCTTGGCAATCTTGCAGGCGATGCCCGCGCCAACCGCGATCGGCGGTCCGCCGCCGACGATTGCGTTTGCGCCGAGCATGCCTTTGGTCATGTCGGCGATATGCATGGAGCCGCCTTTGCCTTTGCAGAGGCCATCGCGACGCCCGTAGATTTCGAGCATCATTCCTTCAACATCACAGCCCTTGGCGATGCAGTGCCCGTGACCGCGGTGGGTGCTGGCGATCCAATCTTGGTCCGAGAGGTGCTCGCAGACGCCGACGGCGACGGCTTCCTGGCCGGAGTAGAGGTGAGTAAATCCCGGTATCTCGCCGGTTTGGATTTCGACGTGCAGACGTTCCTCGAATTCGCGGATCGTCTTCATCTGCCGATAGACGCGCAGCAACAGGTCTCTAGGAAGGCTCACGGAATCTCCTGAGGGGCGCGCCCGGCACGCGATCTTGATGGTAAGTCAACGACAGAAAACGGGCAACGCTGACGGAAACAATCAGCGCTGCTCTTTTTCGGGCCGGGTCTTCAGCGGCCGTCCAGTTTGGCCGCCGCCTCGTCGGCATCGCTGCCGAGGTAGTCCATGAGCACCTTATGGAAGTGCCGGATTCGCAGTTCCTGGGAGCCGATCCACAGGCCTTCGAGTCCGGCCGAGTGTATCCCATCCTGAACGCCGGGGAGGTTCTGGGCGTCTTGGTCGAGGACGAGCCCGATCGATTTATCGCCGTGGCGGAAATACTGATGCTTCGGGCGGGCTGGGCGCTCGGCACCCTCGGGGACGAGTTCGAAGGTCCACACGTCATAAAGCATCCGGTTCGGATCGGTCGGATGCGGGCGCTGCCGAAACAGCATCAGGTCGTCGGCGTGAACGTTGAGCGTGACGTTCGGGAAGATCAGGTAGTGATAGTCGTCGGTCAGCTGGTCGTCATTGAGCCCCGAATAATCGCGGCCCATCGAGGCGCCGGTCCGACGCTTGTGCCGCTGCACGTCGCGACGAAGATTCTCGAGCGGTTCGTCGTAGTCCGCGGGGTCCATGCCCGCGGTTTTCATGATGCTCTTGATCGGATCAGGAATGGACGGCGGCTTGCGCACGCGCGGGCTTACGGTGCCGAAGGGGATGAGATAGCGGTTGTGGCGGTCGTAGCAATCGATCTGGATGTCGAGATCGTGCAGGTAGTAGAGCAGCTGCGGGTGAATGCCCTGCACGTGATAGCTCTCGTTGAAGGCGTCGACCGAGGTCTTCCAGTTGCAGTTCCACTCGACCGTGATGGCGCGGGTGAGGGCCATCCGCGGAAAATGATAGGGGTCGAGATGCTGCGGGATCGGCGCGAGATAGTCGGCGAGTGGACCGACTTCACGGTTGAGGCTGAACCATACGAATCCGCCCCAGGTGTCGCAGGGCAATTCTTTGAGACCACGACAGGGCGGTGCGCCTTGCGGAAAGGTATCGAGGTCGGGAATGCGCACGAAACGCCCGTCAATACCGTACTCCCAGTGGTGGTACTGGCACTTGAACGTGTCTGCGCTCGAAATACCCGTCGGGCGCAGACGGTTCCCGCGATGCAAACACACGTTGTAGAACGCGCGCATGCGTCCGTCGGCTTGTCGCACCAGCAAAATCGATTCGCGACCGATCTCGGTGCAGATGTAGTCACCGGGTTCCGGCACGTCGGACTCCAGTCCGCCGAGCAACCACACCTTGCTCCACATCCGATCCCACTCAAGTTGCAGGAAGCCTCGCGAGGTGTAGCGCTCTTTCGGAATCATGGCATCGCCGAGATCGGGGTCGGGCGCTTTGGCGCTTGGCGTACCCGGACCTTCCGTCGGTTCGACACGCCGAACCTTGCGATAGGTTGGGGCGCGTGAGCGTTCGCGCAGCGCGGCTTCCTCGGCTTCGGTACGAGTGTCGGTCGGCTTCTTGCTCATGATGAGATCCGTTCGGCTGAAGCGGCCCAGCGTATGCCGCGCCTCAAAATTTCGACGAACGCCGGCGTATTCCAGCTGCCGCGTTCGATCGTGGGGTATTCGTCCATGATGGGACGCATATCGTAGTGCCCGCGTGAGTGACCGAGCGTGAAGTAAAGCACTTCGCCCGCGCCGGTGCGCTTGAGATACAGCACGGGTCGCGGCTCGTCTTGGGTCCAATCACTATCAACAAAGAGCGAGGTGCACCCGGACCAGCGCGTATGCAACAGCACCTTGAGGGGGCCATGCAACTCACTCAGATAAAGCTCATCATCCGCATCGAAAGGTTCGATTCCCTCGACGAGCGGATGATCGGGTTCGGATACTTCGACGCGATACGACGCAATCGGCGGGTGCGCCAAAAATTGACTGCCCAGCGTTTGCATCAGGGCCGGTGCGGTGCGAGGCGCTTCCCAAGCTTTGCTCGACTTGGACCATCGTAGGATCGAGTTCGTGCCGTGCAGGGCGAGCCAGCGGTGTCCCGCCGAGACCCAGTCGCGAAGCCGCGCTGCACCGGCTTCGTCTGGCACGACGTCGACCGTATAGGTAATGAGCACATCGGCCGCGACGATCGCATCGATGTCGCGATAGTCCTCGAACACCCGACACCGGATGTTCGGATGCTCGCTGATCAGACTCAGCAACTGCAGTCGTGTGTGATCGATATCGTGATACTTGCCTCCGGCAACGAGGCACGCATCGATACGTCGCGGCAGGCTCGACATGATCAGTACTGAACGCGCTTCGTATATCCGTTGTCGGCGACCACGTTGCTGCCGGTGATGACCGAGGCAGAAGGGCTGGCGAGGAAGGCCACGACCTTGGCGATCTCATCCGGCCCGCCGAATCGACCATTCGGCATCGCGCGCAACGTTACATCGTACATCTTCTGATTGGTGCTCTTAATCATTTCCCAAGTGCCGCCTTCGAAGTAAATGGGCCCTGGCGAAACCGTATTGACGCGGATGTTCTTACGGCCAATGAATTGCGACAGCTGCTTGGAGTAGGTGATGAGCGCAGCTTTCATGGCGTTGTACGCCATTGGTGCATAGAACGTTTCGAGTGCGTTGGTCGAGCTGATAATGACGATGCTGCCATGACCCGATTTTTCCAGGTGAGGTACTAGGAACTCGCAGCCCCGCACGGTGTGCAGCACGTCGACCTCGAAGCACTTCCACCAGTTCTTTTCGGAGTCCATGCCGCCGCCGGCGCTAACGTTCGGGATGAAAATGTCGCAACCGCCGAGTTCAGCGACGCTGCGCTCGAGCCACCCTCTGTAGGCCTCCGCATCGCGCACGTTGACGGCGCTTCCCGAGACATTCACGCCTTTAGTTTTGATTTCACGAACTGCAGATTCGACCTCGTCCTCGCTGCGCGAGCAGAGTGCGATATCGCAACCCTCAGCAGCGAGGAGGTCGACGATCGCTCTGCCAATACCCTTGGTGGCACCCGTAACGAGTGCCCGCTTACCGCGCAATCCGAGATCCATTCCGCTTGTCTCCTGTCAGTTACTGAATGGTGAGGCCGTTATCGAGCAGCAGCTCGGCACCATTGATGTATCGCGATTCTTCCGAAGCGAGGAATACCACGACGTTCGCGACGTCCTCCGGCTGCCCCAAGCCAGGGCCGCTCTGAGTGTAGAACTCGCGCGTGAGACCGAGCAGGCGATTGGCTTCTTCGATCATCGGTGTGTCGGTCGCGCCCGGGTGCAACGAGTTGCAGCGAATGTTGTACTTCTGCATCTGACACCAGATGGCGATCGACTTCGTCATGCCGCGTACGGCGCCCTTGGCCGCCGAGTAGGCAAAGAAAATTGGATAACCGAGGTGAGTGGCGACCGAGGCCATGTTGATGATGGAACCGCCGCCGCTCGCGTGCATTGCGGGGATGGCGTGCTTGCAACCGAGGAAGGTGCCTTCGCTCATCACGGCGTTGTGCAGCTTGAACTGCTCAAGCGTCGTAGACTCGGGTGTCGCCGGAACGACGAGACCGGCGTTGTTCACGAGCACGTTGAGCTTGCCGAATTGTTTGACGGTGGAGGCGATGACTTCCTGCCAGCGCGCTTCATCGCGGACATCCTGCTCCATAAAGGCGGCGCTGCCAACCCGCTGCCCATTGAGCACGGCGGCTAAGGCCTTACCCTCGGCATCCTTGATGTCGGTGATCATGACTTTGGCGCCTTCGCGAACGAGCACCTCACAATCGGCCTTACCGAGCCCTTGGGCTCCCCCGGTGATAATTGCCACTTTGCCTTCAACACGTCCCATGTCCCTGTCCTCCGGGTAATGAACGATCGTTGTGCCAGGATAGGTGTTCGGGGCATAGCCCGTCGCGTCCGACGCCTGAAAACGGTATCAAGCAAGGCTGTCGGTTTCAATCACCTTTGACTTTTTTTTCGCCGATCGGCAAGGTCTCAGTCATGGCCAAACAATCCGAACCCGTCGAACCCGAAATCACGGGATGGCAAGCCCAGAAAAGCGCCGCCACGCGGACGCTCATCATCGAGGCGACCATCAAATGTTTCGTGGATCTCGGCTACTCCCAAACCACCACCACGGTTATCGCCGTCCGAGCGGGGTTGTCGCGTGGCGCCATGCTCCATCACTTTCCGTCCAAGGTGGACATCGTGCGTGCAGCCGTCGAGCACCTGCACGCCAGGCGCCTCAAGGCGTTTCGGCGCGCGGCGCAGCGCGGGCCGAGCGATGGCGGCGGTGATCGTTTGCGCGCCAACCTCGAGGCGTACTGGCAGCACGTTCGACATCCAATGTTCGTTGCATTCTTTGAGCTCGTAGTTGCAGCACGCACCGATCCGGAGCTTGCGCAGATTCTCCGTCCTGCTCAGGAAGCCTTCGAAAACGAATGGCATCGTACGGCAAGAGAAGTATTTACCGAGTGGCACACCGACGATGAGACCTTTGACGTAGCACTCGATTTAACTCGCTACGTACTCGAGGGTATGGCGATAAGCTTCCTCGTGCACAAAGAGACCGAGCGCGATCGACGCGTTGTCGATTATCTCGAGCGGAAGTTGCGCGAGCTGCGCGACGGGCGTCAGTTCGGCTGAGGATACTTCGAGTAGTAAGCCTTCCAGTATCCGAGCTCTCGGGGTAATCCGCCGGCAGAGACTCGGGATAGGCGCGGTTGCGCAGCAGTTGACCGAGTAACTCCGGATAATCTTTGGGCGATATGTAGTAGAAGAAATGCAGTTCGCGTACCTAGAATCGCCAAATGCCGTCCTCGCGTCGATAGCGATCGTGATAGCGTAGGGCGGTCCAAAGCGCGACACCATTGCGGACCACCTCGGCATGGGAGTTGACCCAGCCTGAGGCGAGGCCGGGGTCGGATTCATCGAGATCGATCACGACATCGTGGGTAAAGTGATTGCTCGGACCGAGCACGGCGTCACGCTCTTCGGAGGCAATTTTGCCATCGAGCGATCTAAACGAGCCGTCGCGCATGAAGAGCATGCCGACGCTGCCGATGTCGCGTTGGTCGACGATCAGACCATAACGCGCGATCAATGTGCGAATGGATTCGCGGTCTTCCAGGCGGTGAATTCTTTGTTCGAGATTCATATGGCGTAAGGTGTAATGATGGGTGTTTCCGGTAAAAAGTACTTCGAAGATATTGCCGTCGGCCATCATGCCGAATCCGGCGAGCAGGTCGTCGATCGGGAAGAGATGCTCGAATTCTCCTGTCGATACGACCCGCAGTATTTTCACATCGATCCGGAGGCGGCGAAAGCGTCGGTCTTCGGTGAAGTCGTGGCGTCCGGGCTATTCACCACGGTGGTGTGGCGTCGTCTCGATCACCAGATCAGTGGCGACCTTGCCTGGATCTGCGGTGTCGCCTGGAAGGACGCCCGATGGCCGAAGGCCGTGCGAGCCGGCGATCGACTGCGCGCGAGGTGGGAATGCGTTTCGAAGCGCGAGTCCTCGAGCGATCCGCGACGCGGCGTAATCGAGATGGATTACGCGCTAATCAACCAGAACGGCGAGACGGTCTTCAGTTGTCGTAGCGTCAATCTGATCGAACGACGGTGCTGAGCGCCGAGCGGGCCGATCAGTTTGGTAGGCCGACCTCGATGGTGCCATCGTCGCCGACGCGAACTGCAAACGTGGCGAGCGGTGAGGTCGCAGGAGCACCAAGCACTGCGCCAGTGCGGCAGTCGAAGGACGCTCCATGCAGGGGGCAGATCAGTCGATTGCCGCGTAATCGACCTTCGTGCATAAGGGCGTGAGCGTGTGAGCAGACGTTATCCAGTGCGTTGATACCGTCTTTGGTCTGGCAGAGCACGATCGCGCGTCCACCGCGCTCAATGCCCATCATCCTACCCACGGCAAGCTGCGAAAGATTACCGACAACGTGCCAGGAGAGTTCGTTCATCGCGTTCACCGACCAGTGAATTTCGGAGCGCGCTTCTGCACGAAGGCGGTGTAGCCCTCACGCGCGTCCGCGGTGCCGTCAGCGAGCACGGCCATCGATCGCGACTCGAGGGCGAGCTGTTGCTCGAGCGAATGTGAGTGGCTGTCGGCGAGCAGGCGCTTGACCTCACCGTAGGCCTGAGTGGGCCCGCTCGCTAACAAGACTGCGATTTCTTTGGCTTTGGCAAGCACTTCGGTATCTGGGGTAACCATCGTGACGAGCCCGCGCCGCTGGGCTTCAGCGGCGGTGAGCACCGGGTTGAGAAGCATCAATTCTTTGGCGCATGCCATGCCGACGATTCGCGGCAGGTTGAACGAGCCGCCGCCGTCGGCGGACATGGCGATCTTGGTGTACGCCACGGTGAATTTGGCCGATTCGGCCGCCACGATGACATCGCCGGCGATCGCGAGGCTGAACCCTGCGCCAGCGGCCGTACCGTTGACGGCCGTAACGAGTGGGGCATTCATACGCGAAAAGCGTGATACCGCCGCATGCAGCGGTGTTGTGATGCGCCGCAGCAATTCGCCGGCGCCATGACCCGCCGTAGCGAATGACTGCACGTCGCCGCCGCCACTGAAAAACCGGCCCTTACCCGTCAGGATGACGGCACGAATATCGGCATTACTCTCGCAACGGATGGCAGCCTGCAGCAGCTCTGCGGCGAGTTCGACGCCGATGGTGTTGGCCGACTCGGGGCGGTTGAGCGTGATAAGGGCGATACAGTTGTCGACTGAAAATTCTAAGGTGGAGAAGCTCATTGTGGACTCCGATCAGATGGAATAACGTTGGGCGCGCGGGTTAGCGTTAGCGGGGTGCGAGACCAAGTTCAAAGATTTCGAGCACTCGGTTAGCAATTTCCTCAGGCGAGAGGGCGTCGTTGGCGCGGTGCCAGTGAGCAATCCAGTTTAGTGCTCCTGCGAGGGCGAACGCAGCCATCTTTGGGTCGCCGGCGCGGATCGAGCGGTCCGCGACACCCTGGCGGATGAGCTTACGCAAGCCCTGATCGACTTCGGACTTCAGCGTCTTAATCTTGGCGCTCATGGTTTTCTCGAGGTTCTCTTCCTCGAGACGAACCATGCACCAGCCGAAATCACCGGTGACGGCGATGGCGTAGTGACGCGCGACGGTCATCAAGCGTTCGCGGGCCGTACCGCCCGTAGTTTCGGCCTCGTTGAAGCCGGCAAGAATTTGGTCGATTCCTTGCCTGAAGCACTCGAACAGCAGCTCCTCTTTACTGTCAACGTAGCTGTAGATCGTTGGTTTGGTGACGTTGAGGGCGGCCGCGAGGTCATCGAGGCTCGTGTTGTGGTAACCGCGCGCGGCGAATGCCCGCGCGGCGGCGAGGATGACCGCATTGCGCTTCCACGCCCGTTCCCGCGACGAAACGTCGGCTCCGCTCCAGGGCAGAGCGGTCGCTCGAGAGGAGGGTTTCATGGCGGAGGGCAGTTCCTTTTCGAAGTGAAGAAATTTTAATGATGGGTAAAGCGTAGTATACTCTTAGGTAAAAGTTGGGCAAGACCGTCCGCCATTAGGAGCGTACCGTGAGCCAGTCGAGCCAAAATTCTATCAAGGATGCAGGGGCCGAGGTCGGTGAGGGCGTGAGTGCGCCACCGTTGCGGTTCGTCACAGCGGCCTCGCTTTTCGATGGGCACGACGCCGCTATCAACATGATCCGACGCCTGCTGCAGTCGCAAGGCGCCGAGGTTGTGCACCTTGGCCACAATCGATCGGTCGCGGATATCGTTCGTGCAGCCATCGAAGAAGACGCTGACGGCATCGCTGTGAGTTCTTATCAGGGCGGTCACAACGAATACTTTGCCTATATGGTCGACATGTTGCGCGAGCGCGGCTGTGAGCACATTCGAGTGGTGGTGGGCGGCGGCGGTACCATTGCGCCGCACGAGATCGAGGCGCTCGAGCGTCACGGCATTGAAAAAATCTATACCCCCGAAGACGGTCGTACGTTAGGTCTTACCGGCATGATCGGCGACGTGATTCGTCGCGTTGGTGCGAGTCGTCGAGCTGCGTATAAATTCGGCCCTCTGAACGCCCGCGATCATCACCATCTTGGTCGTACGATCTCTGTACTCGAAGGCTCAGTTCGCGAAGAAGATGCTAGTGCCGTAGCTGCCACACGCGAGCAAATCCTTCGCGCCATCGCCCGTAACAAGCGTCGGGTACCGGTCGTTGGGCTCACGGGTACGGGTGGTGCAGGCAAGAGCTCGCTCAACGACGAGCTCATCCAGCGTTTCCTTCGGCATTTCCCCGACGCGCAGATCGCGGTCGTCGCGGTCGATCCAACGCGCCGTCGATCGGGCGGGGCGTTGCTTGGTGATCGCATTCGCATGAATAGCTTGTCGGCGCCCAATGTCTACATGCGTTCGCTCGCGACGCGTCGACGAGATCTCGCGACCTCGGCGGTGCTGAAGAATGTGATCGCTCTATACCAACTTACTGGCTTCGACCTCGTAATCGTCGAGACGGCCGGCATCGGCCAGAGCGATACTGAAGTTATCGACCTCGTCGATCTTCCGATCTACGTCATGACGAGCGAGTACGGTGCGGCGAGTCAGCTCGAGAAAATCGACATGCTCGACTTCGCCGAGATGGTAGTGCTCAATAAATTTGAGCGCCAAGGAGCCGAAGATGCGCTGCGCGACGTCAAGAAACAGTGGCGCCGAAACCATCCTGATCAGCTCGCGGCGCCCGACGCCGACATTCCCGTCTATCCGACCATCGCCTCGCGCTTCAACGACTCGGGCGTCAACCGACTGTTCGCTGCTATCTGTTCGCGCCTGCAGTCGAAGGCGGTCAATGCTTATTCATGGACGGTTCAAGATCCGGGCCCGACCGAATTCACCTCGCGTGATCCGCTCATCCCCGGATCGCGGTCGCGTTATCTTGCCGAAATTGCCGCAACCGGTCGCAAGGTCGACGCGGATATCGAGCGTATAGCCGCTGCAGCAAGCCGCGCCTATGTTCTCTACGAATCCTTAAAGACGCTGCGTGACCCGGCGCTGCCCGCACCGGCTCAGCCCTACGGTTCTGCGCCGACAGGCGGTGATGCAGCGTTGTCGCGTCTGCACGAAGAATACGACGCTGCGCTTGCCGCCGTTGGCGCTGAAGGTCTCGGTGAGCTGCGTACGTGGCCGGTGCGAGTGAAGTCCATCACCGAGCCCGAGTACGTCTACAAAGTCCGCGGGCGCGAAGTGCGCGGTGAGAATTACACCGAAACTTTGAGCCACAGCCTGATTCCGAAGCTGCTAGCGCCGAGGACGCGCGATTGGGGCGATATCCTGCGCTTCGTCATGCGTGAGAATCTGCCGGGTGCTTACCCGTATACGGCGGGGGTCTATCCTTACCGTCGCGAACAGGAAGACCCGATCCGCATGTTCGCCGGTGAGGGCAGCCCCGAACGCACAAACCGTCGCTTCCATTATCTAGCGCGTGGACAGGTCTCAACGCGTTTGTCGACGGCCTTCGACTCGACGACGCTCTATGGCGAAGATCCGGATACCCGTCCCGATATCTACGGACGCACGGGTAACTCGGGCGTGTCGATTGCCACGCTCGATGACATGAAGAAGCTCTACTCGGGTTTCGATTTGTGTGCGCCGAGTACTTCGGTGTCGATGACCATCAATGGGCCGGCACCGATGCTGCTCGCCATGTTCATGAACACGGCCATCGATCAGCAGGTCGAACGCTTCTTGAAGACGAATAGTCGTTGGGATGAAGCGTCCAAACACATCATCGCGCGTCGGGCCCAGCTCCGCAGCCAAGGCGTAGCACCGCCCGACTATCGCGGCGATTTGCCTGAGGGGCATGACGGATCAGGTCTCGAGCTGCTCGGCCTCTGCGGAGAAGATCTCGTCGGTCATGGGCTCACGACCGAGGAGTACGCGAGGATTCGTGCTTCGACGCTTGCGCAGGTACGCGGCACGGTGCAGGCGGACATGCTCAAGGAAGATCAGGCGCAGAACACCTGCATTTTCTCGACCGAGTTCGCCATGCGCATGATGGGCGACGTGCAGGCGTATTTCATTGATCATGCCGTGCGCAATTTCTATTCGGTATCGATCTCCGGTTATCACATCGCCGAAGCGGGGGCGAACCCGATCAGTCAGCTCGCCTTCACGCTCTCGAACGGCTTCACTATCGTCGAGTACTACCTCGCCCGCGGCATGAAGATCGGCGACTTCGCGCCGAACCTGTCGTTCTTTTTCTCAAACGGTATGGACGCTGAGTACGCCGTCATTGGTCGTGTGGCGCGCCGCATTTGGGCCCGTGCGATGCGCGAGCGATACGGCGCGGATGCGCGTAGCCAGATGATGAAGTACCATATCCAAACTTCTGGTCGGTCGCTGCACGCGCGCGAAATCCAGTTCAACGACACGCGCACGACGCTGCAGGCGCTCTATGCGCTGTTCGACAACTGCAATTCGCTGCACACCAACGCGTACGACGAGGCGCTCACCACGCCGACCGAGGAAAGCGTGCGTCGAGCCGTCGCCATCCAGCTCATCATCAATCGTGAGTTGGGTCTAAACAAGAATCACAACCCCTGGGCGGGATCGCTACTCGTCGACTACCTCACCGACATGGTCGAAGAGACGGTGTATAAAGAATTCGAGTCGATCAGTGAGCGTGGTGGAGTGCTTGGCGCGATGGAGACGATGTACCAGCGCGGCAAAATACAGGAAGAGAGTCTGCACTATGAGACGCTCAAGCATGACGGCCGGTTGCCGATCATCGGTGTGAATACCTTCCTCTCCGAGCACGACGCGTCGGCCGAGCATGCCGCAGTCGAACTCATACGCTCGACCGAAGAAGAGAAGCAGGGTCAGGTAGATGCGGTCCGTAACTTCCAGCAGCGCAATGCCGAGAAATCGGTGGTCGCGCTGTCGACGCTGCAATCGGCAGCGGCACGGGGCAGTAACGTGTTCGAGTCGTTGATGGATGCCGTACGCGTGGCCTCACTCGGCCAGATTTCGTGTGCGCTTTACGCGGTGGGCGGGCAGTTTAGGCGCAACGTTTAGGCGCAACGTTTAGTGGCGATGCTCGCGCGTAAACCGCGTGAGGTAGTGCAGCCCGTCGATGGCGCGCGAGCCATACCACGACACCATTTCGCCATCGATTAGGTCGACGGGCACGCTGGGAAGGGCATGCTCGACTTCGGCGACATGGCGTTCGCGGAAGGCGTAAGGCTCGCTGCTTAGCAGCACACGGTCGATGGCACCACGACATTCTTCAAGGGCGAGCTCTGGGTAACGCTGCGGACGCGTTGAGGCCCAGGTTTGCCAGCCGAACGCCGCGAGGGTGCGCGAGATGTAGGTGTCGCGCGAAAGAGTCATCCAGGGCTCTCGCCAAATGAGGTAGAGCACGCGCGCGCGCACGAGGTCGGACGTGCAGCCTGAATAAGCGGCCATAAACTCGCGACAGAGCGCTTCGGCACGCGCGTCACGATCGAAGATGCCGCCGAGCAGGCGATAGAGCGGCAGGTTGTCTAGTGGCCCGAGTGGGTGCGTTACGATGACAGATGGTACGAAGGCGCGCAGGGCTTCGACGGTTTCGAGACGATTTTCATCGACGTTGACGATGAGATGCGTGGGCGCGAGGGCGCGGATGGCGTCGAGGTCGACGGTTTTGGTGCCACCGACTTTGGGTATGCGATGCACGCACTCGCGCGGGTGGATGCAGAAACCCGTTCGGCCGACGAGCTCGTCGGCAAGGCCTAGCGCGCAGACGAGCTCGGTGAGGCTCGGCACCAAGGAGACGATGCGGCGTACGTCCTTAGCCCGAGGGTGGGGTGTTCCGGCGTGGTCGATGAAGCTCATGGGGCATTAGTTTTCCGGTTACGTCAACCTATAGATACTGTATAAATAAACAGTATGTCAGGGCAAGCCCGTAATTTCCTAAATCTACCCGGTTATGCGGAGCTGCATTGCCGGAGCAGTTTCAGTTTCTTACGCGGGGCGTCGCAGCCCGAAGAGCTTGCGGCGCGGGTCGACGCGTTGGGTTATGACGCGCTCGCCATTACCGACGAGTGCTCGGTCGCTGGCGTCGTGCGCGCACATACCGCGCTCAAGGGTCGATCCACGCGACTCATCGTCGGCGCCGAGTTTCGACTTGAGTGTGGTTTACCGCTCGTCGTACTGGCAGCAGACCGCCGCGGCTACGGGCAGCTGTGTCGTCTGATCACACGCGGTCGTCGCGCGGCGACGAAGGGTAGTTATCGCCTGACTCGTAGCGATGTCGCCGAGTTCATCTCGCCTCTACACTGCCTCGTGCTGTGGGTTCCGCGCCCCGCCGATTTAACAGTCCAAGATTCAACGGGCTGGCTGCGCGAGCATTTTCACGGGGCCGTCTGGATCGCCGTTGAGCTCTTGCGTGATGGCACGGAGCGCGCTCATCTCGCCACGCTCACGCGGCTTTCGATCGAGGCAGGGTTACCGCTCGTAGCAGCGGGCGGCGTCTGCATGCACTTGCGTGAACGTCGAAGGCTGCACGATGCGCTCACGGCGATTCGTCTCAACACCACGGTGGATGCAGCGGGACTCGAGTTGCTGCCCTGCGGTGAGCGACACTTGCGCGAACGTCATCGTCTCGCACGGCTCTATCCGCCTGCGCTGCTCGCCGAGACGCGCATCATCGCGGCACGTTGTCGTTTCTCACTCGATGAACTACGTTACGAGTATCCGCGAGAGATCGTGCCCGAGGGTCAAACACCGGCGGGCTGGTTGCGTGCGCTCGTAGAGCGCGGGGCAGAGCGTCGCTGGGGCGGCAGTACAACGCGTGATGTCATGCCGGCTTACGTGCGTACGCTCATCGAGCACGAGCTCGCACTGATCAGTGAGCTTGCCTACGAGCCGTATTTTCTAACCGTGTACGACATCGTCGAGTTCGCGCGCAGTCGCGGAATTCTTTGTCAGGGTCGCGGATCGGCAGCGAACTCTGCAGTTTGCTATTGCCTCGGCATTACGGAAGTCGATCCATCGCGCATGTCGATGTTATTCGAGCGTTTCATTTCGCGAGAGCGTAACGAACCACCCGACATCGACGTCGATTTCGAACACGAGCGTCGTGAGGAGGTCATCCAGTACGTCTACCAAAAATATGGTCGACATCGCGCGGCGCTCGCAGCGACGGTCATTTGCTACCGACCACGCAGTGTATTGCGAGACCTCGCCAAGGCGCTCGGGTTTCCATTGCCCGCCGTCGAAAAAATCGTCTCGGCGGTGAGTCGTTGGGATCGCAGTTTCGGTCATGAGGCATCCGGCGAGCGGATGCTTATGCCGTTTCTCGAACGGCTCGATGAAGCAGGTTTCGATATCCACAACGCAACGCTTCGGCGCCGGCTTTCTTTGTTGCTGGAGCTCGCACCGCAGTTGCTCGGATTTCCACGACATCTGTCGCAGCATGTCGGCGGTTTCGTGATTGCGCGCGATCTGCTCGAGGAGCTGGTGCCGGTCGAGAATGCAAGCATGGCCGACCGCACGGTCATCCAATGGGACAAGGACGATCTCGATGCGCTCGGTCTGCTCAAGATGGACTTGCTCGCGCTCGGCATGCTAGCGGCGATCCGACGCGCACTCGATCTGGCATCACAGTGGCGTCTGGTGCGGGGTGGTTCGTTGATGACTTTGGCCTCAGTACCGCCCGAAGATCCGCAGGTTTACGACATGCTGTGCCGGGCCGATTCGGTCGGTGTGTTTCAGGTTGAGTCGCGCGCGCAGATGACGATGTTGCCGCGTTTACAACCGCGCAATTTCTATGACCTCGTCATCGAGGTGGCCATCGTACGACCGGGACCGATTCAAGGCGATATGGTCCATCCCTATCTGCGCCGTCGTCGCGGCGAAGAGCAGGTGAGTTATCCGAGCGATGCCGTCAAAGGCGTTTTGCAGCGTACGCTTGGTATACCGATCTTCCAAGAGCAGGTGATGCAGGTAGCGATCGTTGCAGCAGGTTTCACGCCCGGCGAAGCCGATCAGTTGCGTCGTGCGATGGCGGCATGGAAGCGTCACAGAGGTTTCGGTCACTTCGGTGAGCGGCTCATCTCCGGTATGCGCGAGCGAGGTTACAGCCAGGAGTTTGCAGTGCAGATCTTTGAGCAGATCCAGGGTTTTGGTGAATACGGATTCCCCGAGTCGCATGCGGCGAGTTTTGCGTTACTCGTTTACGTTTCAGCTTGGCTCAAGCGTCACGAGCCTGCAGCCTTCACGGCGGCACTCATCAACAGCCAACCGATGGGGTTCTACTCAGTCTCGCAGCTCGTACGCGATGCGCGTGAACATGGCGTCGGGGTAAGACCGGTCGATGTCTGCATGAGTGACTGGGACTGTACGCTCGAGGTAGCTGACGATCGATCGATGGTTGAGCGACCTGCGATTCGTCTTGGACTCAGGTTAGTTCGCGGATTAGCGCAGGTCGTGGCGACGCGCATTGTCGAGGCACGACGCTTGCGTATTAACGCACGACTTGCGCCCGAAGACGGTACGCCCATATTTCTCGACCTGCAGGATCTCGCTGTTGCGGCGGCACTCGATCGCAGTGACCTCGAAGCACTTGCCGCAGCCGGTGCTTGTGCAGCACTCACTGGCAACCGGCATCGTGCGTTTTGGGCGGTAGCAGGCATCGAAGTACAGTTGCCTCTCGCGCCGCCTGCTCGCGAGGACGCTTTGCCCATGCTCACGAAACCCACCGAAGGCGAGAGCCTCGTTGCCGACTATCGGTATCTCGGACTCACCTTGGGCAGGCATCCGCTCGCCTTGCTGCGCGAGCCATTCGAGCGGCGAGGTGTCGTGACGGCTGCGGCGCTCTCGCAGCTCTGCGATGGTACCCGCGTCAGCGTGGCGGGCCTCGTCACCACGCGGCAAAAACCTTCGACAGCGAGTGGCGTCACATTTGTCACACTCGAAGACGATACAGGTGACGTCAATCTGATTGTCTGGCGGAAGATCGGTGTAGCGCACCGGCGCGAGTTGTTCGAGTCGAGACTGATGGAAGTCGAGGGTAAGTTGCAACGCGAAGGGCTCGTCACCTACGTGATCGTGGATCGATTGTATGATCGCACCCGATTGCTCGGGCGGTTGGTGACGCGTTCGCGAGATTTCCGCTAAGCGTCACGATGACACTGGTGATCAGCGGCGTCCGGAACCCTTGCCGCGCGCCCGCTTAGTTTTGCCGCCGCCGATGTTGTAATTGTCGAAATCGCTGATCAGATCGGCCGTGCGCTTTTCTTCGCGCATCTTCTCGAGACGTCGCCAAGTCGGATCACCGCTGCCTTTCGGCGGACTGCGACGGTGTGACTGATCAAAGTCACGAATGACCTGATCCAAGTCCTCGGCAGAATCGAGATCGACTTCTTCGTCGTACTCGACTCGCTCTGGTCTTTCGCCCATGGATATCAACCCCCTAGCTAGCTGGACTTTATTTCGAGCCGATCAATCTTACAACGGCGATCAATCTTGCAACGGGAGGATAATGATTACGCCGGGCGTCAGCGTACAAGCGTATTCATCTCAAAAATCGGCATCAGCATCGCGAACACGATAACGAGAACGATAAGCCCCATACCGACGATCAATAATGGGCCGAGAAGACCGACGAGCCCCGTCAGCATGCCGTCGAGTTCGCGCTCCTGACTATCTGCTGCGCGTGACAGTAGGTCATCGAGCCGCCCGCTGGCCTCACCACTGGAAATGAGATGCACCGTCATGGGCGGGAAGAGCCGACTTGCGGCGAGCGAGCGACCGATCGGCGCACCCTCGCGCACGCGCTCGGCAGCAGCGGCAACGGCTTCGCGCATTGGCAGATTGGAGATCACTCCTGCAGCGATCCGTAGCGCCTCGAGTACGGGCACGGCGCTTCCCGTTAGAATGCTGAGCGTTCGGGTGAAGCGCGCAGCGTTAAATCCGCGGATGAGTCGTCCGACGAGCGGCAGACGCAGCAGAAGTTTGTCAACTCGGTGTCGTGCCGACGGATCACGCACCCAACGCAGAAACACCACGATACCCACTGCAAGCAATACCAGAATCCAAGGACCCACGATGCGTAATGAATCGCTTGTCATGATCAGCAGGCGGGTCAGCATTGGCAGCTCCGCATCACCCGATTCGAATACCGCAACGACCTTGGGGACGACGAAACTGAGCAGGCCAGAGACGACGGCAATGCACATAATCGTGAGTACGACGGGATAAAGCAAGGCGCCAAGCATACGTTGGCGCAGGTGATCGCGACTTTCGGTGTAGTCGGCGAGTCGCTCGAGCACGGTATCGAGTTTGCCGGACTGCTCGCCAGCGGCGATGGTCGCCCGAAAGATCTCAGGGAAGACACGCGGAAATCCCCGCAAGGCCTCGGCGAGGGGCTCGCCCTCGACAATGCGCGCCCGCACTGCCGCCACGACGCGCTGCGTGGCCGGCTTCTCACTTTGCTCTGCGACAACAAGCAGCGCTTCTTCGAGAGGCAAGGCCGCGCGGACGAGCGTGGCGAGCTGACGCGTGAGTAGCGCGATATCGGCTGAACCGATGCGTCCGCCAAACTGTCCGCTGAATCTCTTTTTAGCGGGCTGACCTGATTCGCGAACCGGTTCGACGCTGACGGGCAGGAGGTCACGTTCGCGAAGGAGTTGTCGGACCTGTCGCGCGCTATCGCCCTCGAGCACGCCGCGCTGTTCGCGACCGGCGGTATCGAGCGCGAGGTAGTCCCACGCCGCCACGCACTCAGTCCTCGCGCGTAACGCGTAGCACTTCTTCGAGCGAGGTCACGCCACGCAATACTTTAGCGATACCGTCGTCGCGAATGGACGGGGAGAACCGCCTCGCGTGTCTTTCAAGCTCGGCTTCAGATGCGCCGTCGTGAATGAGCGTACGCAGGTCCTCGTCGACTTGTACCAATTCGTAGATGCCTGTACGACCTCGATAACCGGGACCCGACGGCCGAACGCGATAGAGCGTCGGTGAGGGTGCTCCGATCGGCGTATCAAGTTGTCGACGTTCGAGTTCGCTTGCGACGAAGGGCTCGCGCGAAGCGGGATCTAGCGTACGTACGAGGCGCTGTGCAACGATACCGATCAGACTCGAAGAGAGCAGGAAAGGTTCGATACCCATATCACGCAGTCGCGTGACTGCACCAACGGCGGTGTTCGTGTGCAGAGTAGAGAGCACGAGATGTCCGGTCAGCGAGGCCTGCACGGCAATCTGCGCAGTTTCGAGATCGCGTATTTCGCCGACCATGACGATGTCGGGATCCTGACGAAGAATGGCGCGAAGGCCTCGGGCGAAGCTCATGTCGACCTTCGTGTTCACCTGTGTCTGACCAATTCCGTCTAGGTAGTACTCGATGGGATCCTCGACCGTCATGATGTTGCGAGTCGCGTCGTTCAGTTGCGAGAGCGCGGCATAGAGAGTGGTCGTTTTACCCGAGCCGGTCGGACCGGTGACGAGCAGAATGCCGTGTGGTTTATGGATCAGTCGATCGAGTGAAGCTTCGATCGGCGGTTCCATGCCGAGCTCGCTGAGATCGAGACGCCCGGCTTGTTTATCGAGCAGACGGAGAACAACGCGCTCACCATGACCTGACGGGATCGTCGACACGCGCACGTCGACGGGGCGTCCACCGACTCGCAGACTGATGCGTCCATCCTGCGGCAGCCTCTTTTCGGCGATATCGAGTTTGGACATAACCTTGACGCGCGAGACTACAGCGCCGGCAACAGCACGCCGTGTTTGTAGCACTTCACGTAACACTCCATCGACGCGCAGGCGCACGACGAGACGATTCTCGTAGGGCTCGATGTGAATATCTGAAGCGTTATCTTTTACCGCCTGCGTCAGCAGCGCATTGATTAAGCGGATTATGGGTGCGTCATCCTCGCTTTCCAGTAAGTCGGTCTGTTCGGGTAGGTCCTGCGCTAGGAAACTGAGGTCGGTCGTTTCCTCGAGTCCGCCTGCGGCAGCCTGTGCGTCGCTCCCCGCCTCATAGGCCTCGCGCAGAAGGGCCTCAAAGCGATCGACCGTCACTCGCTCAAGGGCGAGTGGACGACCGATATGTCGTCGGGCTTCGGCAATGGCGAGCGGCGTGGCCTCGGGATGCAGGGCGAGCTGTAGAGGTCCGCCATTGAGGATGCGAAGCAACACACCGTGTCGACGACAGAAAGTGAGTGGCAACAGGGGAGTCGGGGCCGACGTCAAGCCCGACTGCGTATTCATTTAGGAATCTCCTTCACCGGTGCGGCGGGCGGCTGCTCCTTGTCCGGAGCGGTGGGGATCTTCGGCAGGATCGCGCGAGGCTCGCCCGGCAGCAAAGGCAGCACGTCGCGTTGTGGACCGAGCGAGCGCTGCTGATCGCGCATGTAGTTGTACTTCTGATTAGTCTCAACGGTTGCGTCCGTGCCATCGCGAAGGATGCGCGGCTGGATAAACACCATCAGATTGGTTTTAGTCTTCTTTGCGCTACGCGCACGGAAGGCTTCACCAATTACGGGGATACGTCCGAGGAAGGGCACGCGTTGTTCGCCGCCCGTCTGCGAGTCCTGGATGAGTCCGCCAAGGACGACGGTACCCCCGTCCTCGATAAGCACGTTGGTGCTAATCGTGCGTTTGTTGGTGATGAGATCGACGGCGCCGCTACTGCTTGCGGCTATGCTCGAGCTCTCTTGCTCGATCTTGAGCATCACCGCATCCCCTTCGTTGATTTGTGGCGTGATCTTCAGGATGGTGCCGACCTCCTGGCGCTGGATCGTCTGGAAGGGGTTCAAAGTATTGCCCGTGTTGCCGCCTTGGTTCGTGAACTGACCGGTGACGAAGGGGACTTCTTGGGCTACCTTGATTTCGGCAGCCTGGTTATCCATGGTCACGATGTAGGGCGTTGCAATGATGTTTGTCGTCGAGTCGCCGCGCAGCGCACGCAGCACTGCCGCGAAATTAATACCTGTGTCCGCAAATCGACCGACACCCACTGTGGTACCGCGAGGCGCTGCCGTAACAATGGCGGGGTCGCGAGCTGCGCGGACGAGATCGAAGATGCTTGTTCCGCCGATGGGTTCGATGAATCCGCCTACAGCACGATCGGTGTTCGAGCCGTCGACGAGCCAATTGACACCGAGTTCGGCGGACTTATCGGCAGAGACTTCAGCGATAATCGCCTCGACGATGACCTGAGCGCGACGGATGTCGAGCCGATCAATTACCGACATCAAAGAATTCATGGTTTTAGCGGGCGCGGTGATCACGAGCGCGTTGGTTTCAGGCTCGGCCCAGATAGTCGTGCCGCCGCCTACTGAGGTTGCAGCTCCAGAGGCGGCGACCGTCGCCCCGGCGGTGCCTGACAACTGCTCCTTGAGCTTGGCGGCGATTTTTTCTGCATCGGCGTAACGTAAATAGCGCACTCGGGTGTCGCCACCCGATACTAGCGGCGTATCTAGGTAGGCGATGAGCGTGCGGGCACGCAGGCGCTGAGTCTTGTCGCCAGCGAGCAGGATGCTGTTTGAGCGTTCGTCCGCTACGGTACGCAGCGGCGCCATACCACCGTCGGTCTGCGCCTGCGCTGGGTTGAGTGCGGTCATGGTACGAACGACCTCTACAGCCGTGGCGTTCTGCATCGTGACCACTTCGACGTCAGCGTCACTTGCCTGATCGATACGCTTAATGATGCGTGCCATTCGGTTCACGTTATTTGCGCGGTCCGCGATGATTAAAGTATTAGAGGCAGAATACGCAGCAAGGTGTGCATTCTGCGGCATCAGCGGTCTAAGAATCGCCACGAGCTGCGCCGCGCTCACGTTATTGACTGCCACCACCTGCGTGACGAGTTCGTCCGAGGTGTCGCTCACTCTATCGGGTAGGTCGTTGCCCGGCATGGTGCGCGAATTAGCATCCGGGATGATCTTGATCACCTTACCCGACGGCACGGCCACAAAACCGTGCACCTGCAGCAAGGCTAGGAAGGCTTCGTAGAATGCATCCGGCGTCATCGGCGTCGATGAGAGCATCGTGACTTGGGCTCGCACGCGCGGGTCGACAATAATACTGCGCCCGGTCGAGACGGCTACCGCCTCAATCACCTGCGTAATATCCGCTTCCTTGAAATTCGGCGTGATGCGTGCGGAGGTTGACCCTTGGGCGTCGACCCGAACAGAGCCCAGGCCGAGCAAGATAACGAGCAGGGTCCCGAGGACAGATGAACGAAGCATGGAAGACATCGTCGCTCCGAAAATATCGGATCGATCTTTCATGGGGGTGTACGCTGGGCTGATGATGAAGCGAAAGCGGGTAGATCCACGATCACAGTCTCGAGTCGACCACTACGCTCAATGGAGAGACGAGCTTGCGGGGCGCTCGCTAATAATTGAATGAACTGCTCTACGTTCGCTTGGTCAGAAAGAGGTGCGTCGTTAATCGTGAGAATTAGATCGCCCGATTGGAGTCCAAGATTCGAGAATTGACGCGCATCAGCACCTGGGTAGATCCGTACCCCGGTGGGTTTGTCGGATCGGAACACGGCCTGCCAACGGATGGCATTTGCGAGATTATCGACAGCCGATCCACTAGCTGGGGGCGCCAAGGCGTCGATCACCGGCATTGCCCCAGCGCTGCCTACACCCGGAATGCCTCCCTGTCGCGGCAGAGGTAGTGTCGCCACGCTCGCCCCGCGGTTGAGCAGCACGCGGTCGGGATAGACTGCAGCAAGCTGCGATCCGCCGGGTACCGTGGCGCCGATCGCGTAAACTCGTGCGGCTCCTGCAGACTCGCTGATGATGGCTCGACTCGCTTGCCGGTCGGTCGAGGCAAGCACGCCGACGAGGACTAGCCCGTCTGTGCTGACAGGCACTAGGGTTGAGGCGTTGGCTGTACCGGGTTCCAGCGTGCCGAACAGTTGCGCGGCCTTAATCGCTTCGAAGGGGTTCAGCGTAGAAGAGTTGGGTCGGAGCTTGGACATCACCCTTGCGGAGCTATGGGCACCAAAGGCGCCCGTCACCAACCAGGCGACCTGCACACCGATGGCCACCGCCAACAGGCCGGTAACGATACGGACGGTATCAAAAGGAAGTCGACGCATGGCTAGGATCATACAAGGCCGCCCGTTCCACCGTCTGCCGGGCCATACTTGAGTTCGACGCGGTCCACCCCTATAACCGTATCATGAGTGCCGAAGAGAGTCGCCCGATTTCTAATACCTCGGTTGCCGAGGCTATACCCGAGGTCAAGCAACCGCCACTATTTCAGGTGGTGCTGCTCAACGACGATTACACTCCTATGGAGTTCGTCGTTGACGTACTCGAGCGATTTTTCGGCATGGGTCGAACGAAGGCGACGCAGGTGATGCTTGAAGTGCACATGCACGGTAAGGGCGTTTGTGGGGTCTTCAACCACGAAATTGCCGAAACCAAGGTGGCGCTCGTGACCCGTTATTCTCGGGATCACCAACACCCTCTCATGTGTACGCTCGAAGAGACGTGAGAGCGGCGTAAGAGCCGCGAAAGAGTCGCAACGGAGTGCTTAATCATGCTGTCCAACGAACTTGAAACCTGCCTCAACAGCGCCTTCCAAGTCGCGCGCGAAGGCAAGCACGAATTTTTGACCGTCGAGCATCTGCTACTCGCCGTCCTCGACACGCCCAAGGTCAAAGAAGTATTGAAGGCCTGCGGCGGGGACGTTCCTCGACTCGCCGCTGAACTTCGGGAGCATATCGAGCAGAACGCGCCGCGTTTACCCGACGGCGACGAGCGTGAAGTACAACCAACTCTTGGCTTTCAGCGCGTGCTGCAGCGAGCCGTGTTCCACGTGCAGTCAAGCGGCCGAAAAGAAGTAGGTGTCGGCAACGTGCTCGTCGCCATCTTCAGCGAGAAGCAGAGCCACGCTGTCTTCCTCCTCAACCGCCAGGATGTTGCGCGACTCGATGTTGTCAATTACATCTCCCATGGGATGTCCAAGATTGCCGATGAGCGCGCCGAAACTAAGGACGAGGCAGCTGCGGTACCCTTGAGTGCCGATACCGAAGGCGGTGGGGCAATCGACAAGTACGCCTCAAACCTCAACAAGCTCGCCGAGGAGGGTCGCATAGATCCGCTAATCGGACGAGAGATTGAAGTTGAGCGCACCATCGAAATCCTATGTCGTCGGCGCAAAAACAACCCGCTCTACGTGGGCGAGGCGGGGGTCGGCAAGACGGCCATTGCCGAAGGTTTGGCTCGACGTATTTTCGAGGGACAAGTACCTACTGTGCTTGCACATTGCGTCATCTATTCGCTCGATATGGGATCGCTGATCGCCGGTACCAAGTACCGTGGCGACTTCGAAAAACGGCTTAAGGGCGTGCTGGCGGAGCTGCGTAAGCAACCAGGTGCTGTGCTCTTCATAGATGAAATCCACACCGTCATCGGTGCAGGGGCGGCCTCAGGCGGCGTGATGGATGCCTCAAATCTCATCAAGCCGGTACTCACTAATGGCGAACTGCGCTGCATCGGTTCGACGACCTACGCCGAGTATCGCGGCATTTTTGAGAAGGACCATGCGCTTGCGCGTCGCTTTCAGAAAATTGATGTGGTCGAGCCCACGGTGCCTGAGACGATTGAGATCCTTAAAGGGCTTCGCAGTCGCTTTGAGGAACATCACAAGGTCAAATACACCGATGCCGCCCTCAAGGCTGCAGCAGAACTCTCAGCGCGACACGTTAATGAGCGTCACCTGCCTGATAAGGCTATCGACGTCATTGACGAGTCAGGCGCGCGTCTTCGCCTCAAGCCCGAGGCTGAACGAGAGACGGAAGTCGACGTTCATCACATCGAGGAGGTTGTAGCGCGCATCGCGCGAATACCGCCGAAAACGGTCTCGAGTAACGATAAAGAGATGCTGCGTAATCTCGAACGCAACCTCAAGCTTGTCATCTTCGGTCAGGACAAAGCCGTCGAGACTTTGTCGTCAGCTATTAAGATGGCGCGCTCGGGTCTGGGCGATTCACGAAAACCCGTCGGTAGTTTTCTATTCGCTGGCCCGACGGGCGTCGGCAAAACCGAAGTCACACGTCAACTCGCCCTCGCTCTCGGCATTGAATTCATCCGCTTTGACATGTCCGAGTACATAGAGCGCCACACTGTCTCGCGCCTTATTGGTGCGCCGCCGGGCTACGTTGGTTTCGATCAAGGCGGGTTGTTGACCGAGGCGGTCTCGAAGCATCCTCACGCGGTGTTGTTGCTCGATGAGATCGAGAAAGCTCATCCGGATGTCTTCAATCTGCTACTGCAGGTCATGGACCATGGAACGCTTACCGACAACAACGGTCGCAAGGCCGACTTTCGCCACGTCATCATCGTCATGACGACCAATGCGGGTGCAGCAGACATGGCTCGCTCATCCATCGGCTTTATGCCCTCGGATAATACGAGCGATGGCATTGAGGCTATCAAAAAAATGTTCTCGCCGGAGTTTCGTAACCGACTCGACGCCGTCATCCAGTTCAACGGATTGGACGAGGCGACCATCGAGCGTGTAGTCGAGAAGTTACTCGTTGAAATTGAAACTCAGCTTGAGGGCAAGCGCGTTTCGTTTCAGCTCGATGATGAGGCGCGTCGCTGGATTGCCAAGAAAGGCTATGACCCAAAGATGGGCGCACGACCGATGTCGCGAGTTATTCAGGAGTACATCAAGCGTCCTCTCGCCGAAGAACTGTTGTTCGGCAAGCTCGTCGGTGGTGGTACGGTGCGTGCGACCGTCAACAAAGACGAATCGGCTCTTGACCTTGAGTGCGTTCTGAGCGAGGCGCCGGCGGCACTTGTTGATTAACGACCGCGGTAGACGATTCGACCTTTCGTGAGGTCATAGGGCGTTAGCTCTAAAGTGACTATGTCGCCCGTGAGGATGCGGATGTAATTCTTGCGCATCTTCCCAGAAATGTGAGCCGTCACGATGTGACCGTTGCTCAACTTAACGCGAAACGTGGTGTTGGGAAGGGTGTCGATCACCTCTCCGTCCATCTGAATCGCATCTTCTTTCGACATCCGGTCCTGCGTACGGTGGCTAAAAGGAGCGAGGATTCTGCCGAAATGCCCCCGCCGAATCAATTAAACGTAGAAATTCGACACGGGGGATCGGTCGGCTACCAAGCGACGAGAGGTGCCGCGAGGCTAACTGGCAGTCAATCACTTGCACACCGAGCTCGAAGCTTCGGTGCACCAAGGCCGAGAGCGCAACTTTCGATGCGTCTTGTTCCCAACTGAACATTGACTCGCCGAAAAATACGTTGCCTAGCCAGAGTCCGTAGAGCCCGCCCACCAGTCGACCTTTTAGCCAGGTCTCAACGCTATGCGCGAATCCAAGAGAGTGTAGGGCCACGTATGCCTCGCGCATTTCGGTGGTGATCCACGTGCCATCCCCAACGAGGTCTCGTGGCAAAGCGCACGCGTCGATGATCTCGTCAAAAGCCGAGTCGAATCGGACCTCAAATCCCGCATTGCGCTCGCGTTTGGCAAGGCTGCGGGTACGGCGAAACTCGGTGGGGAATAGTACCTCTCGAGGATCGGGGCACCACCAGAGAATGGGCTGCCCCGGCGAGTACCAAGGGAAAATACCTCGCGGATAGGCAGCGAGCAGTCGCTCGGGCCGCAGATCACCACCTGCAGCGAGTAAACCCGCAGGTTCATCGAGTGCGTACTCTGCGGGAGGGAAAGTCTCTGGATCGCCGTCGGGGTCGAGCCAGACGAGTCTGCGTAGGGATCGACGCGTCACGGCAGCACGAGCGACTCACGGTAGGGCACGCGCTCGGACATACCGGCGGCGTAACGGTCGACCGCCTCGCGCTCCTGCTTTAGATAATCGGCGATTGCGACTCGGAAACGCGGCTCGGCGATAAAGTGTGCCGAGTGCGTACGCGTCGGTACAAAGCCGCGGCTCACCTTATGCTCGCCCTGTGTGCCGGGTTCGAAGCGCGCGAGGCCGCGTTCGATGCAAAACTCGATACCTTGGTGGTAGCAGGTCTCGAAGTGCAGACTGTGATAGTCCTCGACCGATCCCCAATAGCGACCATAGAGCGTGTCGAGGCCGACAAAAAAGACAGCCACGGCGACGATTTCCCCGGCCAGCATCGCAAATTTGAAAAGTAGGGTATCACCCATAGTTCTCGCGATCTGCGCGAAGGTTTCGGCTGCAAGATAAGGTTCATTACCGCGACGCAGGAAGGTCATCCGATGCAACTGCCAGGCAATAAGAATTTCATTGAGTGAGGCTTCGCTACCGAGTCTAGATTCGAAGCGGATGCCAGCCTCGGCCACTCGACGTCGCTCGCGTTTAGCTTTTTTACGTTTCTCGGCAGTGAAGGTCGTAAGAAAATCGTTGAAGTCGCGATAGCCACGATTATGCCAATGAAACTGGCAATCGATTCGAGCGAGCCATTCTGGTCCGAGAGTCTCAAGCTCGGCTGTTGTCGGGAACAGTAAATGGACGGACGAGAACGAGTCGCGTTCAACGATCGTAAGTAAAGCTTGCTGCAGCTTACAACGCCAGTACTCTCGTTGCAGCGGATCGATGGCAAGTTCGGCGCGCACGAGCAGGCGAGGACCGGTTGCCGGCGTAAACGGGGCGGCGACCACGAGCTTGGGGTAGTAGCGCAGCCTGTGCCGTGCGTAAGCCTGCGCCCAAGCGAAATCGAAAACGAATTCGCCGTAAGAGTTGTCCCTCAGCCAGACGGGTGCCGCGGCTGCGAGACCGTGCTCATCGCGCAGGGCGATGATCCGCGGACGCCAACTCGTGTGATCGCCGATGCATCCGGTCGATTCGAGGGCCGAGAGAAATTCGTACCGCGTGAACGGATAGCCTTCGTGGTCGAGCGCATTCCACTCGGTAGCGGAAAGATCCGCGACGCGCTCGACGACGCACGCCGATCCCGTCATCCGGTGTGATCGAAACGCTCGAGCCAGCGATCGGCATCGAGTGCAGCCATACAGCCCGAACCCGCGGAAGTGATGGCTTGACGATAGACATGATCGGCGACGTCACCTGCGGCGAATACACCCGGGGTGCTGGTCGCAGTAGCCATGCCGGCGGTGCCGCCGTGAACTTTGATGTAGCCATCTTGCATAGCGAGTTGACCCACGAACACCTCGGTATTTGGCGAATGACCGATGGCAATGAAAACGCCGGTCACGCCAACATCGACCGCATCGACGTCAGCGCGTAGCTTACCGTCGCGGTCGGTGGGGCGTACCCGCAGACCAGTTACGCCCGAGTCGTCGCCGAGCACTTTATCGACGCCGTGATTCCAGAGAATACGAACCTTACCGACTTTTTCGCGCTCGAACAGACGATCTTGCATGATCTTTTCGGCACGCAGACGATCGCGTCGATGCACGAGCGTGACGTGCGAGGCGATATTCGAGAGATAGAGAGCCTCTTCCACTGCCGTATTACCGCCGCCTACGACGGCGACCGCTTGGTTACGAAAAAAGAAGCCATCGCAGGTGGCACAAGCCGAAACACCTCTTCCCTTAAATGCCTCTTCGGACGGTAGCCCGAGGTACTTAGCCGATGCGCCAGTCGCGATGATCAACGCGTCACAGGTGTACTCGCCAAGATCGCCAATCAGACGAAAGCGTCGGTCGTTCAGCACGGCGGAGTGGATGTGATCGTTCAGTATTTCGGTGCCGAAACGTAAAGCATGCGTCTTCATTCGCTCCATGAGGGCGGGGCCCAGCAGACCGTGCGCGTCACCTGGCCAGTTGTCGACCTCGGTCGTGGTCATGAGCTGACCGCCCTCCTGCAGGCCGGAAATCAACATGGGTGAACGATTGGCGCGAGCCGCGTAAACGGCAGCTGAGTAGCCCGCGGAACCCGAGCCGAGAATGATCAGTTGGCGGTGTTGGGAAGCCATGGCGAGATGTTAGGGGTAAGCGTTACGGGATGCACGTTGAGAGGCGCTGTGGCCAACTGTCGCCCAGATGCAGATTCCCGTAGACTAAAAACGGTAAACACATCCCGAAGGTCACCCTTGCCCGAAAATGCCGCTGAGACCAGCGTGTCTGACCGATTCACCGGAACCGTAAAGCGCGCTTTGCGCGAGGGGGCGGTCATCGTGACGGGTGTGCTGGCGTTCATGCTTTCTGCGGCGCTCATCACCTACCAACCCTCAGATCCCGGCTTCTCGTTCACGGGCGAGAGCATCGAAGGCGAGATCGGTAATCTCATCGGACGTCGGGGCGCGTGGCTTGCCGATCTGTTGTTTTTTCTGTTCGGCGGACCCGCCTATCTCTTCCCCGTCATGCTTGGCGCATCGTGCTGGTTGATGCTCAGCCATCGGGGCTCAGTCGAAGCATCGTCGCGTCTTAATACGTTCGTTCGTCTCGGTGGCTTCGTGCTCCTACTCGCGGCAAGCTGTGCGCTTGCGACGCTACATTTCTCGCCGGGCCTGCTGCGCCAGAGCGCCGGCGGCGTGGTAGGCAGCCTGGTCGGCCAGTGGATGCAGGGTAACTTCAACGTTGTTGGCGGTACGCTGCTCGCGCTCGCAGTGGCGATGGCGGGTGTCTCGCTCGCTTTTGGCCTCTCTTGGCTCGCCGTCATCGATCGTCTCGGCAGCGGATTTTGGGTTGCGGTCGACTGGTTCCGTGCACGTCGTCTCCAGCAGCGCGATATTGCTGAGGGTGAGGAGCGCAAGGCCGCGCGGAAGGGCACGCTCGAGGTCGAAACCAAGAAGATTGCGAATCGACCTAAACCGCGTATCGAGGCGCCAGCGCCGCAGCCTGAAAAGAGTGAGCGGGTCAACAAGGAACGGCAGGTCCCGCTTTTTACCGCGAAAGCCGGCGAACTGCCACCACTACAGTTACTCGATGACGCTCCGGCGCGCGAGGCAAACTATTCGGCGGAGGCGCTCGAGGCCATGTCGCGGCTTGTTGAGCTTAAGCTCAAAGATTTCGGTGTCGAGGTCGAGGTCGTGGCGGTGCAGCCAGGACCGGTCGTCACGCGTTTTGAGATGCGCCCAGCTCCTGGCGTCAAGGCAAGCCAGATCAGCTCGCTCTCGAAAGATTTGGCACGAGCGCTTTCAGCCATCAGTGTTCGCGTGGTCGAGGTGATCCCGGGCAAGTCGGTGATGGGTCTTGAAATTCCGAATGAGAGGCGCGAAGTTGTCACGCTCGGCGAAATCGTTAAATCGAGGACCTACGACGAAATCGGTTCACCGCTCGCTCTGGCGCTCGGCAAGGACATTGGCGGAGCGCCAGTGGTTGCCGATCTGCAGCGTATGCCGCATCTGCTCGTGGCGGGCACGACCGGCTCCGGTAAGTCGGTTGCGATCAATGCCATGGTTCTCTCGATGCTTTACAAGAGCACTGCTGAGGATGTGCGCCTCATCATGATCGACCCCAAGATGTTAGAGCTCTCAGTTTACGAGGGTATCCCGCATCTGCTCGCGCCGGTCGTGACGGACATGAAGGAAGCTGCTAACGCGCTGCGCTGGTGCGTAGCTGAGATGGAGCGCCGCTATCAGTTGATGGCCGCTATGGGCGTGCGCAATATCGCGGGCTTCAATCGTAAGGTGCGCGATGCTAACGAGGCTAAGAAGCCCATTAAGGATCCCGTGATGATGACGCGAGCCGCCAACGACCCGACCATCGACCAGACAAAGATTCCAGATCTCGAGCCGCTACCGTTCGTCGTCGTGATCATTGACGAGCTCGCCGATCTCATGATGATTGTCGGTAAGCAAGTCGAAGATTTGATCGCTCGTCTTGCGCAGAAAGCGCGAGCATCGGGTATACATCTCATTCTCGCCACGCAGCGTCCGTCGGTCGATGTGATCACAGGTCTCATCAAGGCCAACATTCCGACGCGGATTGCATTTCAGGTGTCGGCGAGAGTCGACTCGCGCACCATTCTCGATCAGGGTGGCGCCGAGTCTTTGCTTGGTCACGGTGACATGCTCTATCTACCGCCTGGAACCTCCATACCGAACCGCGTTCACGGTGCGTATGTGGCAGATGCCGAAGTGCATCGTGTCGTCGAGGCCCTGCGTAAAGCCGGTGCGCCCGATTACATTGAAGAAGTGCTCTCCGGTTCCAAAGGACCAATTGCTGGGTTACCGAGTGAAGGCGGTGAGGGTGATGGCGTGGGTGAGGGCGGCGACTTTGAGAAAGACGCGCTTTATGACGAAGCCGTCAAAATCGTTGTCACCGAGCGCAAACCTTCAATCTCCTACGTTCAGCGTCGACTCAAGATTGGGTACAACCGCGCCGCGCGTCTCATCGAAGCCATGGAGGCAGCTGGACTCGTCGGTCCACTGCAAGCCAATGGCGGACGCGAGATTCTCGTGCCCGTCCCATCGCGCGAGTGATCCGTCTCGTGCTTGCTCGGTTGGTGTGGTGGGCGCTAATCGCCGGAGCCCTCATGTTCTCGGGGTTCGCGCACGCCGATTTGACCACCGCACTCGATCGTTATCTGGCAGGTCTCGAGTCGTGGCGGGCGGAGTTTTCCCAGTCGCTCACCGACTCTCGCGGACGGACTCGTGGCGTTCAGCGTGGCAGGTTGCTCATCCATCGTCCTGGTAAGTTCCGTTGGGAAATTGGTCCTGCAATAGGTAACGCTGCGCAATTGATGGTGGCCGATGGTCGTAACGTCTGGTTTCTCGACAGCGATCTCGATCAAGTCACGGTTCGACCTGCCGGCAGTGGTGAGGCGGCGACGCCGGCAATGCTGCTGTCAGGTTCGACTCCGCTACGCTCAAAATTCAGGGTCGAAGCCGCGGGGCGAAAAGATGGATTCGCGTGGGTTCGCGTATCGCCCAAGACGGCACCAGGCGAGTTTAAAGAAATGCGTTTTGGCTTTGTAGGCCTCGACCTGCGTCGACTCGAGATCGACGATAAGCTGGGCCAGCGCGCAGTCATGATTTTCGAGATCAGTAGTCGTAATGGTCGTATCGATCCGTCGGAGTTTCGTTTCGTGCCGCCGCCCGGGGTCGATGTCATCGGCAAGCCGAGCGAGTGATGCGTGCGCTGCGTTTTAGTCGGTGGTGGATTGCATTCGGAGTCGCACTCGTTCTCGTGGTGCTTTATTTCTCTCTTAAGTCGTCTGAAGAGGATGGAGCATCTCTCATTCCCGACAAGCTCTCCCACGTTTTGGCTTTCTTTGGGCTGACCGGCTGGTTTGCCGCCCTAGTCGAGCGTCGTAACTACAAGCTCATCGCAGTGCTGATGTTGACGCTCGGTGTTGCTATCGAGTGGCTTCAGGACCAGATGGCACTCGGGCGTACCGCTGAAATCGCTGACGTGTACGCCAATGCCCTGGGTATCGCGTTCGGGCTTGCGGTATCGTTGCTCATTAGCGAGTCTTGGCTGCAACGGGTGGAGTGCTGGCTCTTTGCGCCTTAATCAATTCGCCAATTACTCTTTTAGACTTCTTGGTTAAGTAATGCTTGACTCAAAACAACTGCGCACCGATACCGAAAACGTGATGCGTAATCTCGCGCGACGCGGTTTTGTACTCGATCTCGCCGCGTTCCGTACTCTCGATGACCGCCGTAAGCAGGTGCAGATCGGCGCGGATCGAGTCCGCGCTGAGCGTAACGCAAACGCCAAAGCGGTCGGCATGGCTAAGGGCAAGGGTGAGAATACAACGGCGCTGCTCAAGCGTGGCGAGGAACTTACCGTGCAACTGGCGGACGCGGAGGCGGCGCTCAATGCGGTTCAAGGCGAATCCGATGCGTGGCTCATGGGCCTGCCCAACTTGCTGCACGACTCTGTGCCCGACGGTCGAGACGAAACGGACAACCTAGAAATTCGTCGCCACGGCACACCGCGTAGCTTCGATTTCACGCCGCAAGAGCACGCTGATCTTGGCACGCGTCTCGGTCTTGACTTCGAAACGGCCGGACGGATTTCCGGTGCGCGCTTCGTCGTGCTGCGGGATGGCATGGCGCGGCTGCATCGTGCCCTTGCCCAATTCATGCTCGACCTTCATGTCAGCGAACATGGTTATCAGGAGATCTACGCGCCGTACATCGTATCGGGCGATGCTCTCACCGGCACGGGACAGTTACCAAAATTTGAACAGGATCTGTTCGCACTCAAAGGAGATCGTACGCTTTATCTCATCCCGACCGCAGAGGTTCCAGTTACTAACCTCGTCCGCGATCAGATCACCACACCCGAGCGGCTGCCGCTGCGCTACGTGGCGCATACGCCGTGTTTCCGCTCCGAGGCTGGAGCGGCCGGTAAAGATACCCGCGGCATGATCCGTCAGCACCAGTTCGACAAGGTCGAACTCGTACACATCGTGAAACCCTCCGAATCGTATGCGGCGCTCGAGCAACTTACCGCCCATGCGGAAGAGGTACTTAAGCGTCTCAAGCTGCCGTATCGTGTGCTCGCGCTATGTGCAGGCGACATCGGTTTCGGTAGCGCCAAGACCTATGACCTAGAGGTCTGGTTACCGGGGCAGGGACGGTATCGCGAGATTTCGTCGTGCAGTAATTGCGAGGCGTTCCAAGCGCGGCGCATGCAAGCCCGTTGGCGGAACCCCGAGACCGGCAAACCTGAGCCTTTGCACACACTGAACGGATCGGGCGTTGCGGTCGGCCGCGCCATGGTGGCCGTACTCGAGAATTACCAGAACGGCGACGGATCCGTCACCGTTCCCGAGGTGCTGCGACCCTATATGGGCGGGCTCGAAAAACTTCTACCGACGGACAAGGCATAATTCGCCCACTATCTCGATTGACGAGCCGGAGAGGTGGCAGAGCGGTTTAATGCACCGGTCTTGAAAACCGGCGTCCCTTTACGGGGACCGTGAGTTCGAATCTCACCCTCTCCGCCAGTTCCAAATGAAAAGGGGCCTCGTGCCCTTTTTCATTTGGAA